>NZ_JAURYU010000048.1 GCF_030653755.1 Methylotenera sp. | reverse complement strand
GTCAGTGACCGCGAAAGAGATTGTTCGCGGTCACTGACCGCTCCTACAAGAAACCAATTTCACGTTATTTTGAAAAATTTTTTGCTATAGCTCACTTTAAGCCATACAAATAAGCACGCTAGGAAAATAAATGCTTATTGTCACCACTTAATTCATCAACACCAGAACACTACCAAACATCATGACTAAACTCGCAAGTAATTTTCTACCGATATTTTTTTCATTAAATACTTGATAGCCAATGAATACCTGTAGCACCATGCCAAGCTGAAACAGAGCCAAGGCATAAGCCACCAGCATGTTGGCAAGTAACAATAACGTAAGATATTGCATTAAAAATACCATGACACCGATTAACGCAATCGTATGCAGATGCGGCTTAGTAGCTTTTATTTCATGTTGAATATGATGAGGTAGAAAGAAATAGTTACCTATTAATATAAGTGGCAGACCTATCAAAGACCAAAAAATCATGGTTTCAAGCACGCCGCCATCACCCACCGATTTCTTCAAAAAAACCGTACCAACTGAGAATAAGATAATAGATAAAAAACGCGCCTGAACGCCTTTGTCTAAGAACAAACCAAAGAGACTACGTGCTTGGTGGGTACATGCTGGCGGCATCAAGAAGAAACTACCGATGACTATAATCAGCACGCCAATAAAGCCTTGTGCGCTAGGTACTTCATTGAGAAACAGCACAGCCAACAACATAGAAACAATTACTTTGTAGGCGTTTAATGGCCCAAAAACCGAAAGGTCAGTTTTAGAGAGTGATAGCACCAAAAACATCCAACCAGCAACATCAAACAACGAGGCTAGCGACACATTCACCCAAAAACTATTGGTTAAATGACCAACTTCAACCACACCAAGAAAAGGCGCGGCTAACAGACTAAGGATAAAATAAGTGCATGCAACGATATAAAACGGATGCAAACCATGATGAGATAGCTTTTTTTGATAGACATTGGACGCCAGAGAAAATATCAGGCGTCCACATACGTAAACGATTTCCACTTAAGAACTGTATTAGATTAGTGTTGGAACTACTGTATAAGCACTAAGGTATGGGCTAACATTTAGCCAAACTTAGGCTTTAATCACAGTAAGATTATTCATGTATGGCCTTAACACTTCGGGCACGGTGACACTGCCATCTGCATTTTGGTAATTTTCCAATACAGCCACCAGCGTACGACCTACAGCCAAGCCAGAGCCATTTAAGGTATGCACTAGTTCAGGCTTACCGCTTTCATTACGGAATCTTGCTTGTAAACGGCGCGCCTGAAAAGCCTCACAATTAGACACAGATGAAATTTCACGATAGGTGTTTTGCGCTGGTAGCCATACTTCTAAATCATAGGTTTTAGCCGCACCAAAGCCCATATCACCTGTGCACAACGACACCACACGGTAAGGTAAGCCTAAGGCTTTTAAGATGTTCTCGGCATGTCCTACCATCTCCTCTAAAGCGCCATAGCTTGTTTCAGGATGCACGATTTGCACCATTTCAACTTTATCAAACTGGTGCTGACGTATCATCCCCTTGGTATCGCGCCCATATGAACCAGCCTCAGAGCGGAAGCAAGGTGTATGTGCAGTAAGCTTAATCGGCAAAGATTCGAACGGCACGATTTCATCGCGTACCGTGTTGGTGAGCGTCACTTCAGAGGTTGGAATTAGATACAACTTGCTGTCATTATGTGCCAAAGAGAACAGATCTTCTTCGAACTTCGGCAATTGACCTGTACCAGTCAAAGTTTCAGCATTCACTAAGTAAGGGGTATAACACTCTTCGTAACCATGTTGCTCGGTTTGTGTATCCAGCATAAACTGCGCAAGCGCACGATGCATTTTGGCAATCTGTCCACGCATTAACGTAAAGCGTGCGCCTGATAATTTAGCGCCAGTATCAAAATCCAAGCCAAGTGGCATACCAACATCGGTGTGGTCTTTAACTTCAAAATCAAAAGACCTTGGTGACCCTACTTTGCGTACTTCTACGTTATCAGCTTCAGACTTACCTACAGGAACGCTTGAATGTGGTAAGTTTGGCACATTCAGCAACATGCCTTGTAGTTCAGCCTGCAACTCAGTCAAACGCGCTTCTCCCGCTTTTAACTGTTCACCCAAGCCCGCCACTTCGGCCATGATAGCGCTAACATCCTCGCCTTTAGACTTTGCAAAACCAATTTGCTTAGATGCGTTATTGCGCTTTGCTTGTAAATCTTGCGTATTGGTCTGAACGGTTTTACGTTCCTGTTCTAATGCACTGAACTTAGCTGCATCAAACTCAAAACCACGCGCTTGTAATTGGCGCACTACGCCATCTAAATCATTTCTTAATGCTTGAATGTCTAACATTTAAATCCCTTATTTATACTATTGCATGCTGAAAAGGCATTATGTAAAACGCTTTTGAATAATGACAATCAAAAGGCTCAACCTAAAATCGTTAGCTAAGAATTGTTAGCTAACAACCTTTGGCTAAGATAATGGCCTTATCACTGCTTATTTTTTGCTTTTTTATCAAGCTCACGTAAGTGCGCTAATTTTTCCGCTATTTTACCCTCAAGACCACGTGGCGTGGGAGAGTAAAACTGTTGCGGTGGTAAATCATCGGGAAAGTAACTCTCCCCAGCAGCATACGCATCTGGTTCATTGTGAGCATAACGATACTCTTTACCGTAATCTAATGCTTTCATCAGCTTAGTGGGCGCATTTCTTAAATGCAGTGGCACTGGGCGAGATTTATCCTGTGCAACAAAGGCTTTAGCTTGGTTATAAGCCATGTAAGCCGCATTACTTTTGGCCGCAACTGCCAAGTAAATGACAGCATTTGACAATGCCAGCTCACCCTCTGGCGAACCAAGACGCTCATAAATCTGACAAGCTTCTAGCGCCATGGTCTGTGCACGCGGATCGGCAATCCCAATATCTTCAACCGCCATCCGTACAATACGGCGCCCAAGATAAAGCGGGTCTGCACCGCCATCAATCATACGTAAAAACCAATATAAAGCGGCATCTGGATTAGAGCCACGTACCGATTTATGCAATGCAGAAATTTGGTCGTAAAATGCTTCACCGCCCTTATCAAACCGACGTAGCTTACTTGCCATCGTGGTTTGCAAAAATGCCTCATCTATTTCAGAGATGCCTGCACCCTGAGCTGCATTAAACAAGCCCTCTGCAAAGTTGAGCAATCGCCTTGCATCGCCATCAGCATAAGCTAATACTTGTTCACGGACTTCTGGTGTAATAGCCAAATCTGCTGCTACTAACTGTTGCGCACGATCTAGCAATAAGGACAACTCCACTTCAGACAGAGAGTTAAGCACAAACACTTGTGCTCGGCTTAATAGCGCACTATTCACCTCAAAAGATGGGTTCTCAGTGGTAGCGCCTATAAACGTTATCAGGCCACTTTCAACAAATGGTAAAAATGCATCTTGCTGACCTTTATTAAAGCGATGTACTTCATCTACAAAAAGTATGGTCTTACGCCCATGCTGTTGCAAGGTTAGCTCGGCACGCTCTACGGCCTCGCGAATATCTTTAATACCAGATAACACGGCAGAAATTGGAATAAACTCAGCATCTGCGGTATTGGCAATTAAACGCGCCAAAGTGGTTTTACCCACCCCTGGCGGCCCCCACAAAATCATAGAGGGCAACTTACCAGACTGAAACGCTAAACGTAAGGGCTTACCTATGCCAAGCAGATGTGATTGCCCAACAACCTCATCTAAGGCTTTAGGGCGCAGTCGCTCAGCAAGCGGCGCCTCTGGTGTGTTAGGTGTAAATAAACTATTCAAAATAAATTGGCATCTTTCACCACGTCTTACTCGCCCACTACATCAACACCTTTAGGTGCTTTAAACAAAAATGATTTTTCATTGAGTGAGGGATTCACTTCCACGTTGGTAAAGACAATTTTTGTGTGGTGACCAAAACTATCGACCAAGCTCATTTCTTGAATTTGATTGTCTTTAAACCCTAACAATATTTTCTCGAAACCAGACTCTTTATCTTTAGGTTTCGCACTCACCCAATCCAAACTGTCTTTATTATCTGTGTTGCTCAGTGTAAAGCTCTCTTCAATCGCCTTTCCGCCAGCCAATAATGCCGCAGGGCTAGAACCTAGCGCTTTGGTCGTATCACGAACGGTCACTTGCGCTAACTCAGTGTCATAAAGCCATACTTGCTTACCATCGCTGATAATCTGCTGCTCGTAAGGTTTATTGTAATCCCACCTGAATTTATTGGGTCGCTTAAGTTGCATGATGCCATGCACTTCCTGTACCTTACGCCCTTGCCTATCCGTCACTGTTTGATGAAAATTTGCACGGACTGCCTGCGTTTTCTCATAGAACATCTTCACACTATCCATGCCATCTGCCTGTGCAGTTTGCACGGTTAACAAAACAGGCAAGACAAGCAGGCTTTTTATCAGCTTGAAGTACACAGAAGTACGTTTTGGGGTTTTGATCATATTCATTAAATTTAGTGTGTTTTTTCTTTAAAAATTAAGACCCACAGTAGTTAAAGCTAATAGTAGTTAAAGCTAAGCGTGGTCTAATTGTGATTAAGACTCAATTATTAAGCATCATGGTGCGGCGCTAATACTTCGCGATTACCATTACTCTGCATGGCAGAAACCAAACCAGCGCGCTCCATATCTTCAATTAAACGTGCCGCACGGTTATAGCCAATGCGCAACTGACGCTGAACAGATGAAATACTGGCGCGGCGCGATTTAAGCACAATACCAACAGCTTCATCATAAAGTGGGTCAACCTCTGCGCCACTATTACCTGAAGTACCAGCCACAAAGTCAGCACCACCTTCTTCAGTTTCATTGGTTAGAATGCCATCAATGTAATTCGGTTCACCTTGGGCTTTAAGATAATCAACCACTTTATGCACTTCTTGGTCGGATACAAAAGCCCCATGAATACGCGTTGGGTAACCTGTACCTGGTGGCATATATAACATATCCCCTTGGCCCAATAAGGCTTCGGCTCCCATTTGATCCAGAATCGTGCGTGAATCGATTTTGCTAGACACTTGGAAAGAAATTCGCGTTGGCACGTTAGCTTTAATCAAGCCTGTAATCACGTCAACCGATGGGCGTTGTGTTGCCAACACCAAGTGGATGCCTGAAGCGCGAGCTTTTTGTGCTAAACGTGCAATCAGTTCCTCTACTTTTTTACCAACCACCATCATTAAGTCAGCCAACTCATCAATCACCACAACAATTAATGGCATTTCTTCTAACGGCTCAGGCTCATCTGGCGTTAAACTAAATGGATGTGGGATTTTCTGCCCAGCTTTATCGGCTTCTTTAATCTTTTGGTTGTAGCCAGCAAGGTTACGCACACCTAGCATAGACATCAATTTATAGCGCCGCTCCATCTCAGCCACACACCAATTTAAAGCATTCGCCGCTTGGCGCATATCGGTCACCACAGGCGCTAATAAATGTGGAATGCCTTCATACACTGATAATTCCAACATTTTAGGGTCAATTAAAATCATACGCACTTGGCTAGCATCTGCTTTATATAGCAAACTTAAAATCAGTGCGTTAATCGCCACAGACTTACCAGAGCCAGTGGTACCCGCCACCAGCACATGCGGCATTTTAGCTAAGTCAGCCACAGCGGGTTTACCGCCAATGTCTTTACCTAAAGAAATAGCCAACGGTGAATGTACATCTGCATACGCCTGACTGCCCATAATTTCAGATAAATACACAATTTGGCGTTTAGGGTTAGGTATCTCCAAGCCCATACAGGTTTTGCCTGGTATCGTCTCAACTACACGTACGCTGACCACAGATAACGCACGTGCCAAGTCTTTCACCAGATTGGTCACTTGACTACCCTTAACCCCAGCTGCGGGCTCTAGTTCGTAGCGTGTAATCACTGGGCCTGGCAAGGCTGTTAACACTTTCACTTCAATGCCAAAGTCCATCAACTTACGTTCGATTAAGCGCGAGGTAAAATCTAAGGTTTCGGCAGATGGCAGTTCGACCGTACCAGATGGCTCATCCAACAAGTGTATCGGTGGCAAAGGTGTATCTGGATGTGTATCAAACAATGGCACCTGTTTTTCTTTTTGCACGCGAGCGCTCTGTGCGATTTCAAGCACTGGTGTTTCAATTTGCACAGGCTCACGGTCCACAACACGTTTACGTTCGCTTTTTACGTACTCCGCACGCTCCTGCTCCACGGCCTTACCCGCTTTTCTATCTTGCCAATCTTGCCATTTAAGTTTGATAAACTCATAGCTAGTAATCAAAAATGCACCAAACTTCTCGGTAATCATGATCCAAGACCAGCCAGTGAACAAACTAAACCCAACTACAAACATGAGCAATAACAACATGCTAGAACCTGTATAGCCAAATAAGCTACGCAAGCCAGCATCTACGGCAACGCCCAACATCCCACCAGCGTTATCAGGCAATAATGCAGGCAGTTTAATCAAGTGTCCTGCCTCCAAAGCGCTTGAGGCAACAAGCAACAAAGCAAAGCCGAAAAAATTAAACAACAGAAAGGGCTTTTCACTCTGATCTACAGCCTCTAATGCCAAATAGACAAACCACATGGCATAAAAAGCTAAGACAGCCCACCACCAGGCTGAAAAGCCAAATACATAGAGTAATAAGTCTGAAATCCACGCCCCAACACTACCGCCGCTATTTTGGATAGCAGCGCCATCTGGTGCGATGTGCGACCAAGAAGAATCATTAGGGTTATAAGTAAAAAGTATGACGGTAATATAAAGCCCAATCAGCACTAAACCCAACCACCAAGCTTCTTTAATGAGCGTATTAGCTAGGGCATTAGATTTAATGACTTCGGCTTCACGGCGAGCATTAACTGGTTTAGATTTTTTGAAAAACAAGATAAACCTTTAACGTATTTTAAGTGTCAGATTTAATTATAGCAGTATCAAAGTCGCTGCGTAGGGATTAGAATATCATTCTAGATTCGAATCATAAAACGTTGTAAGACCTTGCAAAGGTCACATCAGGAGTTCACTATGGATATTGGCATCAAAGAAGAAGATAGAAAAAATATCGCCCAAGGCCTTTCACATCTTTTAGCAGATACTTACACCTTATATTTAAAAACCCATTACTTCCATTGGAACGTTACTGGGCCAATGTTTAACACGCTACACTTAATGTTCGAAACACAATATACCGAACTAGCTCTCGCTGTGGATTTAGTGGCTGAGCGTATTCGTGCTTTAGATGTATATGCACCAGGCACTTACCGTGACTTTGCAAAATTAAGCTCTATTAAAGAGTCTGACTCAGTGCCTAAAGCACAAGATATGATTGCAGAATTAGTGGCTGGTCACGAAGCGGTGTGCCGCACAGCACGCACAGTTTTCCCAAGTGCGGATGCAGCATCAGATGAAGCAACTGCAGATTTACTCACGCAACGTTTACAGGTACATGAGAAAACTGCTTGGATGTTGCGTAGCCTGTTAGAAAAATAACAAAGCATTTTTTGGACATAGGCTCAAACCAAGTAGCAAAACGTTAACTATTTGGTACGAGTAATCTCCAAAAAATGTTTAGATATTGCACTGTTTACTTGAAAAACAAACCATCACACCCAACGTATAAAATTCAATATTAATCAAGAAAGTAATACATTATGGCAACACGTCACGCCAAACTACTTATTTTAGGCTCAGGTCCTGCAGGTTACTCAGCCGCCGTTTATGCTGCACGCGCTAACCTGAAACCAGTATTAATTACTGGCATTGCACAAGGTGGACAACTGATGACCACAACTGAGGTTGATAACTGGCCAGCTGACGCAGATGGTGTGCAAGGCCCAGAGCTGATGGCGCGCTTTCAAAAACACGCAGAGCGTTTTAACACTGAAATGATTTTTGATCATATTCATACCACTCACTTAACCGAAAAACCAATTCGTTTAGTGGGTGATAGTGGCGAATACACATGTGATGCGCTCATTATTGCAACAGGTGCCTCAGCCAAATACCTAGGCTTACCAAGTGAAGAGGCATTCTCAGGTAAAGGTGTTTCTGCCTGTGCAACTTGCGATGGTTTCTTCTACAGAAACCAAGAAGTCGCTGTGATTGGTGGCGGCAATACTGCGGTTGAAGAGGCTTTATACCTAGCCAATATTGCAAGCAAAGTGACCCTGGTACACCGCCGCGATAAATTTAAAGCAGAAGCCATTTTAGTCGACAAACTGATGGCGCGCGTGGCTGAAGGTAAAATCGTACTAGAGACATTTGCCACACTAGATGAAGTACTTGGTGACAATACTGGCGTGACTGGCATGCGTATTAAAAATGTGAATGACGGTAGTACTAAAGACATTGCACTACAGGGCGTATTTATTGCGATTGGTCATAAACCAAACACCGATATCTTTGCAGGCCAACTCGAAATGGAAGGTGGATACATTGTGACGCAAATGGGCCGTGCAGGTAACGCAACAGCAACGAGCGTACCAGGTGTTTTTGCCGCAGGCGATGTGCAAGACCATATTTATCGCCAAGCAGTGACTAGCGCAGGGACAGGCTGCATGGCGGCACTTGATGCAGAGCGTTATTTAGATCACGCGAAATAAGTGATTATTTAAAATAAGTATGATGAGGGCGGTAACCCTACCGCTCTCATTGACTCAATAGAGCCATCAACATGGTGGAAGATGCAAACGACAACGAAGTTGAACTGTTTTTAGAAGCAGTTAAAGACGCACGTCCACTTAAACCGAAACGCGTCCATCACGCGCCACTACGTCCTAAACCGATCCCCAAACAATTCATTCGCGACGAACAACAAGCACTGGCTGACTCGTTAAGTGACTACTATATCCCAGCGCATGATTTAGAAACTGGTGAGGAGTTACTTTACCTACGTGATGGCCATGCTCCTGACATTTTAAGCAAGTTACGACGCGGCCATTGGGTAATACAAGCAGCCATTGACCTGCATGGCTTAATCAGTGACGAAGCAAGGCTTTACGTTGCCACTTTTTTAAACGACTGCAAAAAACGTGGCATCCGTTGTGTGCGTATTGTGCATGGCAAAGGCTTAGGCTCTCGCAACCGTGAGCCTGTACTTAAACATAAATTGCGAGGATGGCTAATGCAGCGTGATGAGGTGATTGCCTATGCAGAAGCGCGCCGACAAGATGGCGGTAGTGGTGCAGTGATTGTGCTGTTAAAAGCCTAAAAGAATTATAAATTAAACCGTATTACAAATAGTGAAAACAGTTTAAATACACCAATGGCATTCAAACTGCGCAATAACCAAGAGGCACTAAACTGCCTCTTGATTTCAATCTAAAACCTATCCCTATCTCGGCATATAGAAAATAGACTTTTGCGTGACTCGCTCTTTACTACCTAACGCTTCAATTTCAAACACAATAGGATGTGTACCGCTACGTACCGCACCATCGGGTAATTGTAAGCTCACTGCCACCAATCGCTCATTGGCAGGGTCTACGGTGAATTGATTTTTTGATACCATTGTCAGACCATCTAAACCACTCACAGTGACATGATAAGATTCAGTCACTTCTGTAACATTAGTGATTTGTAATTGATAGACGTTCTCTATCTTACCGCCAGCAACCAGCCTAGACATCACACCACGATCGCGGTTGACATCCACCTTAAACGCGGGTCGCATGGCTAATGATGCTACCAACCCAGCAGAAAGCAATAACAACAGCGCACTATAGATAAGCACTCTTGGACGCAGTATCTTTTGTATGACTTGATGTTTTGTCCAATGCTGAGCAATCCCGTTTTGAGTAGTGAAACGAATCAGACCACGTGGATAGTTCATCTTATCCATAATGCTGTTGCATGCATCTACACATAGCCCACAACTGATGCACTCATATTGCAAACCATTACGGATATCGATACCTACTGGGCATACTTGCACGCAGAAGTTGCAATCAATACAATCGCCCAAACCTTCTTGTTTTGCATCTACTTTTCTAGAGCGACCACTACGTGGCTCCCCGCGCTCCTGATCATAAGTGACAATTAGCGTGTCATTATCAAACATCGCACTCTGAAAACGTGCGTATGGACACATATGCTTGCATACCTGCTCACGCAAAAAACCTGCGTTGCCATAAGTTGCTAAACCATAAAAGAAAATCCAGAATGTTTCCCAAGGGCTCAGACGAATCTGAATAATGCTATCGAACAAATCACGGATGGGTGAAAAGTAGCCCAAAAACGTAAACCCAGTCACCATTGAGAAACTGATCCAAGCAAAATGTTTTAGGGACTTTATGTAAAGTTTTTTAAAGCCAAACTTCATACCATCCAAACGTATACGAGCAGCTCTATCCCCTTCAATTTTACGTTCCATCCATAAGAATATCTCCGTATACACTGACTGAGGACAAGAGAACCCACACCAAAGCCGGCCTGCAACCGCTGTAAATAAGAATAAAGCTAATGCAGAAATAATTAAGATGACGACTAAGTAAATCAAGTCTTGCGGGTATAAGACCAAGCCAAAAATGTAAAAACGATGCGTACTAATATCTAACAACATCGCCTGTCGCTCACCCCACTGCAACCATGGCACACCATAAAACACAATTTGTGTGATCCAAATCATCACCCAGCGCCAGTTCTTGAAGAACCCAAAAGTATTGCGTGGGTATATCTTAGCTTGCGCTTCATACATCGGCATAAACCCACCTTTTGCAGGGTCACTGACAATGGGGATTATTTTTTTAGATGTGGTTCTAGCATCTGTCATTTGAGGTCCTTGCTTATAATTAAATGACTCACGTTTAAATTATCAAGAGTTATTTTCAAGGTTACTTGGCAATAACTGCTTAATTTCGCTAACTTAACTTCTGAATCGGTTGACGGTATGATTTTTGATAGGTATCGGTAAATGTGCTTAAAGCTTCTAATGCCAATTGAGCATTGTGTCCTTGCTTCACCAGAAAGCTATCAAAACCGCACCTGGCCAAGTAGTAGACAGTATCAATCATCACATCACCCACAGCTCTTAACTCACCAGTCCATCCATAGACATTTCTTAATAACTGCGCCAATGAATATCCACGTCCATCTGTATAAGTAGGGAAATCTATCGCAATAAACGCTATATTTGCTTGGCATAACGCTTTTATCTGCTGATTAGCGTCATCATCAAGATCAGCATCTGATGGGATTAATATAGCGATAGGAAATTGACGATTAGACAATGACAACTGATGCTCAAACCAAGTATCTAATGTCACCATCCAGTTTGACTCATCAGCAGGAACTGACAATGCTTTCTCATTTGCAACATCAAAGCATTGCACATGACTCACTTCAAGTTGGCCACCACGTATTAGGTTCATGTTACGCTCAGACATTAGATTCCCTCACTAAGTTTGAATGCTTCGAAAGTAAAGGGTCTCCATATACCTCTTTTTTAAAAGGCTCAATACCAACTCGATCGACCACATCGATAAATCGCTCAGCATCACACGCTCTTAGCGATAAATATGTTTGAATTAAACGTGCAATTACGTCAGGTACTTGCTCACGAGCAAATGAAGGGCCAATCACCCGACCAATGGCTGCACTTGCGCCATATCTTGAGTTTTCATCGTTGTCTTTATTGGTTTTAGTGTCTAAATGGAGTGCACCAGATTGCCTACCGCCGATGGTAATTTGGTACCACTCCTCACCTGCTTTATCCACGCCCAAAATCCCAATATGGCCAACATGATGATGTCCACATGAATTCATGCAACCAGATAAATTAAGGTCAAGCTCACCGATATCGTGCACATAATCTAAATCATCAAATCTTTGTTGAATCGCAGTTGCAACTGGAATAGAAACGGCATTAGCCAAACTGCAATAATCACCGCCTGGGCAAGCAATAATATTGGTAATTAGCCCAACATTTGGCGTTGCAAGATTAAGCACGTTAAGCGCTTGCCATAGTCGATAAAGAGAGTCTGTTTTCACATCTGGCAGAATAAAATTCTGTTCGTGAGATACACGTAGCTCACCAAACCCGTAACTATCAGCCATTTCAGCAAGTACTTCCATTTGGTCAGCAGTAATATCACCAGGGGGAGAGCCTGTTGCTTTTAGTGATACCGTGACAGCGGAGTAACCTAAAGCTTTATGCGGATGCACATTGGTGCGAGACCATCTTGCAAATACAGGATTAGTCGCCAAATGAAGGTCTATTGAAGCATGATCATTTTCATGAATCACCTCATAATCTGGCCACGTAAATTTCCTTGCAATATCGCTGACAAATGCCTCAGTCACGGTATCAGAACCACCTTTAATCCTTGCCCACTGCTCATTTACTTGCTGAGAGAAAACTTCAGGTGTGAGGTCTTTTACAAGAATTTTGATACGTGCTTTATATTTATTATCTCGCCTGCCATGTAAATTGTACACACGCAGTGTTGCTTGCAAATAAGTTAACAAATCATACCAAGCAACAAATGAATTAATGAGTTTGCCCACGATAGGTGTTCTACCTAATCCACCACCGACAAAGCACATAAACCCAAAGACACCATCTTGCTCAATTGCTTGCAGCCCTATGTCATGCACACCAATTGCCGCTCTATCTACCTTTGCACCACTTACTGCAATTTTGAATTTACGTGGTAAAAATGCAAACTCTGGATGCAACATTGACCATTGCCGAATGATTTCACACCAAATGAGCGGGTTAACAATTTCGTCGGGCGCAACACCAGCAAAATGGTCGGTTGTCGTATTGCGAATACAATTACCACTGGTTTGGATCGCATGCATCTGCACAGTGGCAAGCTTAGCCAGAATATCTGGCGCATCTTCTAGCCTAGGCCAATTGAACTGAATGTTTTGTCTGGTTGTTAAGTGGGCATAACCTCTATCCCAACGCCGAGCAACATACGCTAAAGCACGCAGTTGTTTTGAGGTGAGCATGCCGTAGGGAATCGCGACGCGTAGCATTGGCGCATGTCGTTGAATATACAAACCATTTTGCAAACGCAAAATACGGAACTCATCTTCAGTAAGCTGGCCATCGAGGAATCGTTGCGTCTGTCCTCTAAACTGGGCAACACGTTGCTCCACCAACTTCTGATCTATTTCATCATAGATATACATTTAATCACCTTAAAAATTTAGCGCTGATAAACCGCCAAATGATTATTTTTAACAGTGACTAAAGCTTAAGGTTTGGTATCAATAAATAACAGAGACAGATGCAGAGAAAAAAAGCATAACAGATGGCCTGTGACACTATTAAGACGACGAGCTGATCAGCCCGAACACTAAAGTACCTAGGATTGAAAGTGCCTCGTCAATTCGAGCATCCCAAATGTGCCCATAATTTAACCTAATGTAACTAGTAAATTGTTTTTGTGCAGAAAATATCGGGCCTGGTGCAATACTAATACCGTTATTAAGCGCAAGCTTATGCAACTCGAGTGCATTCACTTCATCTGGCAACTTCACCCATAAGAAATATCCACCCTGAGGTAGCGTTAAGCATGTCCCCTCAGGGAAGTAACGCTCAATTGCTTCTACAAATTTGATTTGATTCACTACTAAGGTATGGCGTAAATTGCGCAAATGCTTGTCATATCCACCTTTTTGCAGATACTTAGCAATTGCCACTTGTGCTGGTACGGAAGCAGAGATGGTTGTGGTTAATTTAAGCCGCGCGACCGCTTTTGTATACCTGCCTGGCACAACCCAGCCAACGCGATAGCCAGGCGCAAGGCATTTAGAAAATGAGGAGCAATGCATCACCAAACCTTCTGTATCAAACGCCTTGGCTTGCATGGGACGTTTGTCTCCAAAATATAACTCGCCATACACATCATCCTCAATCAAGGGAATTTGGTATTTTGTGATAAGTGCGACCAATGCCTTTTTTTTCTCATTTGAAAGCAAACTTCCCAATGGATTCTGAAAGTTAGTCATCAACCAACAGGCTTTAGGTTGATGCTGCTGAATAGCACGCTCCATAGCCCCTAAATCAATCCCATCCTTGGGATGACTAGGGATTGCTACAGCACGCAAGCCAATACGCTCTATAGATTGCAACGCTGCGTAAAAAGTGGGGGACTCAATCAGAACCGTATCACCAGGGCGTGTAACTGCCATCAAACATAGATTCAATGCTTCTAATGCACCATTAGTTACCACAATATCGTCAGTTGTCACATGCAGACCATCAATCATGTAGCGCAATGCTATCTGACGCCTAAGATTAACATCACCAGCACTTAAGTTATCTACACTTGCCCAAGGATCCATTATCTGAACACTTGACGCCATGGTTTTGGCCAAATTAGCCCTCGGAAATAATAACGGGCTAGGAAATGCCGACCCTAAAGGCACAACACTTTTAAGCCGAATGGATTCCAGCACTTCAAATACCAGCTCGCTCACATCGACTTGCGTTGACTCTAGTTGATTCAGAATAGCGGGCGCTGGCGAAGATGGGATATTAATAGTGCCGCTAGTGACAAAATATCCAGAGCGATCACGGGCCGTAATCAAGCCTCGTGCTTCTAAAAGATAATAAGCCTCTAATACAGTAGCAGCACTCACGTTGCGACTTGCACTGGCTTGCCGCACAGAAGGAAGTTTATCTCCACGACAAAGCACTCCCTCCTGAATCGATTGAGCAATTGAGTTGGCAAGTAGCTCGTAAAGTTTCATAGCTTCCTAGTGATAAAATCAAGATAACAAATATTATCTTAACTAAATATACTATATTTAGTGTCCCATTAACTGTTCAACAGCTTCAGGTTTATCATGCACAGCAAATCGATCAACCATCGTGGCACTCGCTTCATTCAAGCCAATCACTTCAACCTGAACATTTTCTCGCCTAAACTTAATTACCACTTTATCTAGCGCACTGACGGCTGTGACATCCCAAAAATGTGCACGACTCACGTCAATGCGTACTTTCTCAATTACCTCTTTATAGTCAAATGCATTAATAAATCGGTCTGCTGAAGCAAAAAACACCTGCCCAGTGATTTTATAGCTACGGAAGCGACCTTGGTCTTCTAGTACTGATCCAATATGTAAAACTTTTGAAATATTGTTAGCAAAAAAGAAACCTGAGAGTAAAACACCAACTAACACACCTTGCGCCAAATCGTGCGTTGCCACAACCACCGCAACCGTTGCCAACATGACCACACTGAAGCTTCTAGGGTTATCACGCAGATCTCTTATTGAAGCCCAATTGAAAGTGCCAATAGATACCATAATCATCACAGCCACCAATGCAGCCATTGGAATACGTGCCACCCAATCACCAACAAACACAACCATCAACAGTAAAAACACACCCGCTGCTAACGTAGAAAGTCGACCACGACCACCAGATTTTACATTAATCACAGATTGACCAATCATAGCGCAACCTGCCATCCCACCAAGAAACCCAGTGGCAATATTGGCAACCCCTTGCCCCACACACTCACGGTTTTTATTACTTGAAGTATCGGTTAAATCATCCACGATAGAAGCCGTCATTAAAGACTCAAGCAAGCCAACCACTGCCAATGTTGCAGAATAAGGAAAGATAATCCGCAATGTTTCCCAATTTAATGGAATATCAGGAATTAAAAAGATCGGTAAGCTATCTGGCAATTGCCCCATGTCGCCCACGGTACGAATATCTAAACCCATCATTAATGAGATTGCGGTCAACACAACAATCGTCACCAAAGGTGATGGAATTGCCTTAGTGATATATGGAAACAAATAAATAATGCCTAACCCGCCAGCCACCATGGCATAAACCACCCAACTTACATTACTAAGCTCTGGCAACTGTGCCATAAAAATTAATATTGCCAGTGCGTTCACAAACCCAACAATCACAGCACGCCCAACAAAGCGCATTAATGAACCGAGCTTGAACCAGCCAGCTAAAATTTGTAGCATTCCAGTCAGTACTGTAGCGGCCAGCAAATATTGCAAGCCATGCTCTTTCACTAGTAGCACCATCACAAGTGCCATTGCACCTGTGGCTGCCGAAATCATCCCTGGCCTACCGCCGACAAAAGCAATTACCGTAGCAATAGAGAAGGAGGCATAAAGCCCTACCTTTGGGTCAACTCCCGCAATGATTGAAAATGCAATTGCTTCTGGAATAAGCGCAAGCGCAACAACAAGACCTGCAAGCAGATCGTTTCGGACATTGGAAAACCAGTCCTGACGTAATGAATTCATATTTTATTCCGTGATAAAGCGAGTTTGTTCGAAGTTGTGCTTAACTTTTAGCTAAGTACAACTATACGTATTGAAGTTTTTAAAAACTAAGATTTTAAAAAACCAAGAGAGGATATCTGAAGTTTACAAGGGTAGATTCCGAAGTAATTATTGTAATTTCTATGTCAAATTATAGCGTTTCAACCACTTTTCATCAAATAAATTATATAAATACGAAATAAAATGAAAAATATTACACGCATAACCAATTGATTTTTAAGTAAATTAAAAAATATTGAAATTATATTAATTATTTTTTGCATTTACCCTAAATTATCCAAATTCGCTGCCGATAAAGACCTATGAGATACGGCAAGATTTAACTTAATTTATTAACCAATAAAAATTTAAGACGCAATATTAAGGGCTAACCCATGTTCAATTCTTCATTAGATGGTTACGGCGGCATTAAAATGCCAATCGCACCTCAACAAACTTCAGAGGCTAGAGCCGTTGCCCAAAGTGGTAGCGCTAATCGCCCTGCACTAAAGTCAGTTGAAACGACAGAAAATAGAACTTCTACCGAAGCGAATAAAGCGATGTTAACTGCGGCAGTGAACAAACTGAATGAGCTAGTGGCACCTGCATTACAAACGGTTCAATTCTCGATGGATGATGAAGCAGGCCGTATGATTGTAAAAGTGATTGATACCGCTACGCAAAAAACCATTAGGCAGATTCCTAATGAAGAGGTGTTAGCTTTTTCAAAAACCCTAGGCAGACTTCAGGGTTTAGTAGTAAGAGAACAGGCTTAATAAGACTATCTCTTTATCAAGTTAGGCGCCTTAGTTATACAGCGCCTATTGAAATGAGCATTTGCATGTCGTAACAATATTGATTGCAAATGCTCGGTCAATAATATCACTCACCGAAAAGTATTACTCAGCCAGCTACTCCCAAGTTACTCTCCCAAGAAACCACCGCTTTGATGTGCCCATAAAGTCGCATACAGGCCCCCTTGCTTAATCAGCGCCTGATGATCGCCCTCTTCTACAATTCTGCCTTCATCAAGCACTATCAATCTATCCATTGCTGCGATAGTAGATAGGCGATGCGCGATTGCGACGACAGTTTTCCCTTGCATCAAATCATACAAGCTGGCTTGAATAGCCTGCTCGACTTCTGAATCCAGTGCGCTGGTTGCTTCATCTAGCAGTAAAATTGGGGCGTCTTTTAGTATCACGCGGGCAATTGCAATACGCTGGCGCTGGCCGCCTGAAAGCTTCACGCCTCGCTCGCCAACATGTGCGTCGTATCCAGTGCGCCCTTTAGCGTCACACAAACCTAAAATAAATGCATGGGCTTCTGCGCGTTTAGCTGCATTGATCATCTCTTCTTCTGTCGCATCTGGGCGCCCATACAAGATGTTATCGCGTACACTACGGTGCAGTAACGAGGTGTCTTGTGTCACCATCGCAATTTGACTACGCAAGCTATTTTGCGTCACATCGCGAACATTTTGCCCATCAATCAATACGCGACCATGCTCTACATCATAAAAACGTAATAACAAATTAACAATGGTCGATTTTCCCGCACCAGAACGCCCGACCAAACCCACTTTCTCGCCAGGCTTGATAGCTAGATTCAGCGTTCTTAAAACAGACTTCTGCATACCATACGCAAAATCTACCTGATCAAATATAATTTCACCCGTACTGATTTTTAATATTTCTGCATCAGGCTTATCGATAATCTGTTGAGTTAATGAGAGCGTATTCACGCCATCTTGCGCAGTACCAATATGCTCGTAAAGAGAAGTAAGCTCCCACATGACCCAATGTGAAATACCATTTAAGCGCAATGCCATGGCAGTTGCCGCAGCAACACCACCTACACTCACCTCTCCTTGCGTCCACAACCATAATGCAACACCAGAGGTTGCAATCACCAACAACATATTCAAAATATGATTGGTAAACTCTACGCCCGACACATAACGCATTTGTTTGTGTACAGTGCCTAAAAACTCACTCATGGCAGATTTGGCATAATGGGCTTCACGCCCTGCATGTGAAAACAATTTAACAGTGCTGATATTGGTGTATGCGTCAGTAATGCGCCCAGTCATTAACGAGCGCGCATCCGCCTGATGTTGAGAAACCTTAGCTAAGCGTGGTACAAAATAGCTAAGTGAAATCACATAGCAAACCACCCATACCAAAAATGGCAAGACGACAACGGCATTAAAGTGCCCGACGACCGCCACCATCGTGACAAAATAAATCACAACAAACACTAAAATATCCGCAACAATAAACCACACATCACGTACCGCCAAGGCTGTTTGCATGACTTTTGCAGACACTCGTCCAGCAAATTCGTCTTGATAAAAACTCATGCTTTGGCCCAGCATTAAACGATGAAAGTTCCAACGTAAACGCATAGGAAAATTCCCCGCCAATGTTTGATGCTTAATCAACGTTTGCACGGCAATTAATATGGCACTGAACATTAACAAACCAGCTAAAAACATTAGGCGATGTTTCTCAGTTTGCCATAGTAGCTCTGGTGATGTTTTACTTAACCAATCTACCACCTTACCCATCACCGCAAACAGCAGCGCCTCAAAGCCACCAATCATGGCAGTGAAGCATGTCATCACCAGAATAAATAACCGCGAACCTTTAGTGCAGGCCCATAAAAATGGCCATAGCGCATTAGGTGGCGGTGCGATTTCGTTAGTAGGGAAAGGATTTAATAGATTTTCAAACCAGCGCAGCATAGGATTCTTTTCAGTCTGCGTTTAAATAGATTGCAACAAACATACTGCTTCAGCTGCAATCCCTTCACCACGCCCAGTAAAGCCAAGCTTTTCTGTCGTGGTGGCTTTAACGTTGATTTGTGAGATTTCAACATCACAATCTGCGGCAATATTTGTACACATCAATGCAGTATGCGGCCCTAATTTAGGTGCTTCACACATCACAGTAGCATCAATATTGCTCACTACATAACCACTATCTTTAACCAAGTTCACCACATGCTTAAGTAACTGACGCGAATCAATGCCTTTATAACGCATATCTGTAGGCGGAAAGTGTTTACCAATATCACCAAGCGCTAAAGCGCCCAGTAATGCATCACAAATTGCATGTAGCAACACATCTGCATCTGAGTGCCCATCCAAGCCTTTTTCAAAGGGAATATCCACACCGCCAATGATGCACTTTCGCCCCACAACCAAAGCATGTACATCAAACCCATGACCAATTCTCATCATACTATTTCCTTTTGTATGAATAGCTCCATCAATGCCATATCTTGGGGATAAGTCACTTTCATGTTTCTTAGTGAGCCAGTCACTAGCTTAGGTTCCAAACCCAGTGCTTCTACCGCCTGAGCTTCATCAGTAGGAGTCCCATCAAAATTTTCTAATGCATTGGTTAATAAGCGATAGCGGAACATTTGCGGCGTTTGCGCTTGCCACAAATCATCACGAGGGATCGTGCTTTTTACACGAACATCAGCATTGGATTGCTTTAATGTGTCAGCTAGCGGTAACGCAAGCAGCCCACCAACCGCGTCACTTTCTAAGCTATCAAGTAATGTATCTAACAACGGCAATGTTAACCCTGGCCTAGCTGCATCATGCACAAGTATCCAATCTTCTGCATCAACTTGCGACTTTAAAGCATATAGCGTGTTCAACACCGTCTGCGCGCGCGTTTCACCACCTGTGTAATGTAGCTGCAATCGGCTATTAGCTACCAAATCTAAATTACGCCAAAAGTAATCTTCTGGGCTGAGTGCCAGGTTAATACTGGCAATGCGCGGAGAGGCAAAGAATGTCTGGATACTATAAGAAATCATAGGCTTACCAGACAGTGGTAAATACTGTTTTGGAATAGCGGTTTCCATTCTATTACCAATACCAGCAGCTGGGATAACGATGTGAAAGCGCGCCATATTAATCTGTGAACAATTTAAAAATCATTCACAGATTTTAACATGCTCGTCTTATTGATTTGGAAAATAAAGCTCGGGCACAGCACATTAATGGCACTAAAAAACTTTGGTATACCTTAATATATAACGACTATCTTCAATAAAACCGCTCTTAGTCTTAAGGTCAGCGCCATATTGCAAGGTGATACGTCCAAAAGAGAAATTAGCCGCTGCAGTCATCTGATAACGTTGCAACTGTGTGATATCGTCGCGCCTGACTCCATCAATACTAGTTTCGCCACCTGCCGTATAAAAGTAAGTTGCACCAACTGAATATCGAGGATTAAGTATGTACTGCAGACCTACTTGGCTTGTATGTAAAGGCTTTTGTGAAAGTGTTTTGCGCTGCAATCCAAACGCATCATTATCGCCGAACCAAACGGTATCAAATGCTGCAGTCCAATTAAAATCACCGATTAGCGGCGCTTGATAAGCTGCCTGTAACGCTGCGTTATATCTATTCTGGCCAGTATTAAAAGTACGTTCACAATCATAACTGCCAGTAGGAATTGTCAGGTAGACGCCTGTCGCAAAATATGTTTTTGCTTCGTGATTAACATAAGGCCAAAAAGCCAGAAGAAATGTTGTATCACCAACACCACTATCCCCTTCCTGTTTTGATAGTGAGCCTTCTGGATGGATGTATCCTATTGGTGTTTGCACATACAAAAAAGCAGGATGCTCGGCCACCTCAAACGAGCGCCCTACACGTACTTGCAATTGTGATATTTGAATTTCAGGGTCACCCATTTGCTTATTGCCATCCAAATAACGGTCACCTCGCTCACTTTGCTGGTAAGAGAGCATGAGTAAGTTACTATCAGGCTTGGGAGCGCGAATCTCCCCTGGTTGTAAATCTATCGCAAAAACTTGGTTGCTATAGATTAGCAAGGCCAACACCATCCATGGCAATTGATGCAAAGGTTTCATTAAACTCAATCTATATTCAATTACAACATAAAGCGAACGATAATTTTCTGTTTTATATGGAAAAAATGACATAGAGAAATATATCCAGCGCCAAAGTTACTCTTAATACCTATTGTTAACCAACTTTGCATTTGTAAAATTATAAACACTTTTATCTGAATCAGACAGCCCTTAAGCAAGCCACTGCTTAATTCAGAGTCTGTCTATTTATCACCATCACTATTTAATTAACATCAGTCATTTGTTGTAGATGGAATCTTATGAATCGTCAAATCTGCACCATCATATTCTTCTTCCGCCGTCAGGCGAATACCGACGAACTTTCTCAATAAGCCATATATAACAAAGCCACCAATTAGCGCAACACTGACACCTATCGCTGTGCCAATTATCTGAGACATCAAACTGACACCACCAATACCGCCTAATGCTTTCATGCCAAAAATGCCAGCGGCAATGCCACCCCATGCGCCACATAGTCCATGTAGTGGCCAAACACCCAATACATCGTCAATTTTCCAGCGTTGCTGCGTTAATGTAAATGTCCAAACAAATAACACGCCAGCAATTGCGCCAGTCACTAATGCGCCTAGTGGGTGCATTAAATCTGAACCAGCACATACTGCCACTAACCCAGCTAATGGGCCATTATGTACAAAACCAGGGTCATTCTTACCCATAAACAAGGCAGCTAATGTACCGCCCACCATGGCCATTAGTGAGTTCACTGCCACTAGGCCAGTAATGCCTTGAATAGATTGCGCTGACATTACATTAAAGCCAAACCAACCAACCGTCAGTATCCACGCACCGAGCGCTAAAAATGGAATATTTGACGGTGGATAAGCTTGTAATCGTCCATCTTTACTATAACGACCGCTACGTGCCCCTAGCAAGATAACTGCCGTGAGTGCAATCCACCCGCCCATCGCATGTACAACGACAGAACCAGCAAAGTCATGAAATGAGGCGCCTGTTGTCGCGCTTAACCAATCTTGCAATCCGTAATGATTATTCCAAGCAATGCCTTCAAAAAACGGGTAAACAAATCCAACAAGGGCAAATGTGGCAAACATTTGAGGGTTAAACTTCGCGCGCTCTGCAATACCGCCAGAAATAATGGCTGGAATCGCCGCTGCAAATGTCAGTAGGAAGAAAAACTTAACTAAATCAAAACCATTTTTAGCAGCTAATACTTCGGCGCCGCTAAAAAAATCTACGCCATAAGCAATGCTATAGCCAATAAAAAAGTATGCAATGGTCGATACTGAAAAATCTACCATGATCTTTACTAGTGCATTGACTTGATTTTTATGCCTGACGGTACCTACTTCTAAAAAGGCAAAACCTGCATGCATCGCAAGCACCATAATGGCACCTAACAATACAAATAAAACATCATTTGCTGAGACTAATGCTTCCATTTCAATCACCTATTAATATTTTAAGCCCCGCAGATTAAGCAAATATCGCGCCAAATCATAACTTATTGTTTTGTATAGGCATCAGATTATACGTGTAGAAGATTTTGCACCCAAAATGTGCCAGCATAAGTGCATTGCACCAACTTTGGGCAAAATGACATTAAGGAGGGGAATAATTGGGGTGGGAATATACGAATTATATTAACGTGTTACCACTGCCTTCTTTAAGCACCATACTGGCAGCGTTAGGGTTACCAGACCAAAAGTGATAGAACTCACGTACCACCACTAAAAATAAACGACGGCTATCATTAATTGTAAATAATGGTAAGGTAAGATCAACCGCTACGCGATACGATTTACTGTCTTTATCTGGCGCAGTACGTAAACGAATTAATAAAATTTTTGCCAACTTAACACGGGTATCTACTAATGACTGCTCTGCACCTTCAAAGCGCAAGGCTTGGGTGTAGGCTTTTAAAGGCCAATTTTCTGAAGCTTCAAATTTTTCTGTTTCTAAGCTTTCTGATAACTTCTTAAGTGTAACTTGAACAGGCCTCCAATCAATTGGCTTAACCTCAAAACCAGGGTTAATGTTGATAGTTGCTATCGCTTTAAAATCTTTCACCCAAAACGGATAAAATTCACGAGCAGTGGTGAGGCTATCATGCCAGCAATCAACGGGAACAGACGCCATCACCTTTTCAACAACATCTCGATAAGTCTCCCCATCTGGCGCCTGGCCGATAAGACTTGCTGCCAACTGATCTAAAAATAATGATCGTTTATGCAGCAATTCATTGCTAGCACCTTTAGTCTGCAACAACTTCAGATAAGCATCGATTGCTTCTTTTTCACGTATTTCATTCATTCAGTGGTGGCTCTTATCATTAATCGTGTGAAACAATGGAAGATGATACGAATGTTCGCTTACAATTGAGCTAAACACAATTGGCTCAATAATTAAAATTAATTGGTCTTGAATACTTGTTTAATTATGGATTATCTCGTGCCATATTGTAACCCCAATAGATAAGGTTTATTGAATGACAAACGAACAAGCGCTTAATTACATGCACAATCTTCTACGTGGCATGCTTGATAAAAAAGCCTCCGATTTATTCATTTCCGCTGACTTTCCACCTGCGATGAAAATTGATGGGAAACTGACGCCAGTGACGCAACAGAAGCTAACAGGCGAGCACACCAAAGCATTTGCTGATGCATTGATGAATGAGAAGCAACGGACAGACTTTGCTACTGAAAAAGAATGTAATTTTGCTATTTGGCCTAAAGAGATTGGTCGCTTTCGTGTCAATGTATTTGTACAACAAGAAAAAGTAGGCATGGTGCTACGCACCATTACAACTGATATCCCCAAATTTGATGATTTAGGATTACCCAGTACTTTAAAAGAGGTCATGTTAACTAAACGTGGCTTGGTGATTCTTGTTGGGGGTACTGGCTCAGGCAAATCAACTACACTGGCTGCGCTGATTGATTATCGAAATGAAAATAGTTATGGGCATATTATTACCGTAGAAGACCCAGTCGAATATGTGCACCAAAGTAAAAACTGCTTAATCACACACCGAGAAGTTGGCAGAGATACCAACGGATGGTTTAATGCCCTCAAAAACACACTACGCCAAGCGCCTGATGTGATTTTAATTGGTGAGATTCGCGATAGAGAAACCATGGAGTTTGCTTTAGCGTTTGCAGAAACAGGCCATCTTTGCATGGCAACCCTACACGCAAACAGCGCCAATCAAGCGATTGACCGCATCATTAACTTCTTCCCAGAAGAGCGTCACGCACAATTACACATGGATTTATCACTTAATCTGCGCGCATTTGTTTCACAACGTTTGGTTTCAAGAACAGGTGGCGGCCGTTGTGCTGCCATAGAGATTTTACTTAACTCTCCGTTAATCTCTGACCTTATCCTAAAAGGTGAGACAAACATGATTAAAGAAGTCATGGCTAAATCGACAGAACTTGGGATGCAAACATTTGACCAAGCCCTCTTTAATTTATGCGAAGAAGGCCGCATTACTCAAGATGATGCCCTGCGCAATGCAGACTCCATCAATGAATTAAGACTTCGATTCAAATTACATGGTAAGAACGCAGGGACTACAAACAATTCATCAAATTTTGACAGCCTATCGTTACATCAAGATGAACCAAAAGAATCAGAATCAGAACCTTTATAGAATGAGCATGCATTAATGGAAACCATTTTAATTGTTATATTGTTAGGCATCGGTTGGTTTTGGATCGATAGTTTAAATAAACGTGAACGCGCAATATTATTGGGGAGCGAACTTGCAGCCAGATTGAACTTACAACTACTGGATGAATCAGTTGCTTGCAGCAGAATATGGCTGGGGCGCAATCGACGTGGTCATGTACAACTGTTACGCACTTACGAGTTTGATGTAAGTGCTAGTGGCAATGACCGCTTGCATTGCCACCTTATGTTATTAGGTAACCAGCTAGGTAATTGGCATATCCCACCGTACCTGCAACCTGTTAATTAACCGCATTACTATGTACGTTGGTCGCTTTGCCCCCTCACCCACTGGCCCCTTGCACTTTGGTTCGCTGGTAGCTGCCGTTGCGAGCTACTGCGAGGCAAAAGCTAATCAGGGTCTATGGTTGGTTCGCATGGAAGATTTGGACAGGCCGCGTGAGATGAAAGGTGCTGCGGATGCAATTCTTCATCAACTAGAAGCGTTTGGGTTTGAATGGGATAGTGAAGTTATCTATCAAAGTAAACGTAATGAGTTTTACTCAGAGATACTACAACAACTCAAACAGCAACAGCTTATTTACCCATGCACCTGTACACGTAAAGAAATCGCTGACTCATCCAATCAAATAGGTATTGATAGCATTATTTACCCTAAAACCTGCCTCACGCATCCACCAAAAACCAATGCGCCTATTGCATGGCGTATTAAAACCAGTCCAACTTTAATAAAATTCAACGACGCAATACAAGGAAGCCTTGAACAAAACATTGCCGACCAAGTTGGGGACTTTGTCTTAAAGCGAGCAGATGGTTTATATGCCTACCAACTTGCGGTAGTAGCAGATGATGCTGAACAAAAGATAACACACGTTGTACGAGGTGCAGATTTACTTGATTCAACATCGAGGCAAATATATTTACAACAACAACTTAATTACAACGCACTTCAATATGCGCACGTTCCAGTTGCAAGCAACATTGCAGGTGATAAACTTAGCAAACAAACACTAGCAAAAGCGATTGAAGTACACACTGCCAACCACCTACTTTATGATGCTTTGTCTTTTTTAGGTCAACATCCACCCGCAGAAATAAAAAATGCCACATTAAAAGAAATATGGCATTGGTGTGGTTCAAACTGGCAACTCACGAACATCCCCAAAACAAGAAAAATTTCCGTGCCAAGCTAAAAGCGCATCAGCCATTATTCATGGTCAATAAACGCTATCAAAACATGTATAGAGCGTTTTGCACGAAGCAGTCTTAAGGTTAAAACTGATAACCTCTTCATTCACACGAAACCATAAGCCATATCTCACTTCGTGCAAAGGTCTCTTATAATTTAATGAAAATCGTACGTTAAAGTAAAAAGAGCCGCAAAAATTGCGGCTCTTTTAGTTTCCAGCTCGTTATAGTACTAAGCTAAATATATACTTTTCTGATTGATTAAAACTTGTAACTTGCACCAATCTCTGCATTACGCTCAACCCCAGTGAAAATACCATCTGGATTGCGGCTGGCAATATATTTTTTATCAAACAAATTACGCACTGTACCGAAAATTGACCAGTGTTTATCAACATCGTAGTATGCATTTAAATTAAATGTTGTATAGCTTGAGATTTCACCAAGCGTGCCAATCGCATTTTGTTCTCTCGTATTAGCAGCATCTACATACTGACGTGAAACATGATATGCACCCAAACTTGTTTTAAAACTACCTAGTTTATAATTCAAGTTCATATTACTAGTAAACTTAGGAGCGTAAGGCAAACGGTTACCCTCTGGTCCAAGTGCGTCATTTTTAAACTCAGCAACAGCCACATAAGTTGCATTACCATCAACACTCCAACCGTCACCGATGTCGTAACCTAATGCAAGTTCAAGGCCTTGGTTTAGAGTTTTCCCGCCATTAGCTTGATTAATACCCGCAGACAAACTTTGATTTACGATTTGATTTTCAAAGTCCATATGAAACACTGTTGCTTCATAAGTCAATCGCTGGATTGCACCACGCATACCAATCTCATAATTCATTGAGCGCTCTGCATCTAACTGCTGATCAACGCCATCACCAGAGATGGCTGTCGCCACCATTGCTGGTGAAAAACCCTTAAATGCACCAGCAAACAATTGTGCTTCTGGCACCACTTGCCATGTAGCACCAATACCAGGCATCACTTCTGTGTTATTCGCTTTACCTTTTACGCCTGTTAATTCATTTTTACGCTTCTGGTCATAAGATTCTACACGTAACCCTGGTGTCACTGCCACCTTGTCGTTTAGCTCAAACCTATTTTGCGCATATAAAGCAACGCCTTCTGCTTTTTGCGTTTCATCTCCAGTTAAAGTACCTGATCTAGCATCTGGGTCAGTTCTAGAGCGTAATGTTTTATTGCTTAATGAATCAGAATGCAAGCGCACACCAATTTCAGTTTCATTTTTAATACCAAAACTGTTGTGATTAATAAACAAACGAGAATCAAGGCCAGCCATTTCAAACTCACGATTACGGCCAGTCATACAGTTACTTACACCAGTACACGCGACAAAAGTAGTGCCGTTTGCTGTTCTACTGGCAATATCACGACGCCAGTAATCACGATTTAACTGACTCCAATACAATAATGTATTCAACTTAACGCCACTTGCAATCTCCCATTCATGGTTAATATCAAATGATTTTCTATCAGTGATAAAGTAGTCGTTTGGTGCTGGATTTTTAGTTGGGTTATTTTTATATTCGTTTGGTCTTAAACCTACATATGAAGTATTAATCTCATTGTCATAGTATGAAAATTTAGCACTCAGCCATTGATTATCACCAATTTGCAGACCTCCTTTTGCCACAATATCGGTTAAATCAAACCCATTATTTCTAAAGCCATCACCTTTTGATGTAATCACGCTAATCCCAGCAACAGCATCACCTGATGGTGTTGCACCGCCTGCGTCTACGCCTAGCAATCTAAAGCCATGAGTACCAACTCTTGTTGTTAACTTAACCCCTTGTTCTGGATCTTTTGTTTTGTAGTTAATAACGCCACCAATCGTGGTTGGGCCATAGCGTAACCCTGCCGCACCTTTTAATACCTCAATGCTTTGCATGCGCTCAATACGTGGGCTGTAATAAGATTCATTCGCTAAAAATAAACCTGGTGCCACTGGTACACCATCTTCTAACACTAACAGCTTTTGGCTACGGTTAGGATTCAAACCACGCATACCAATATTAGGGATAAAGCCGTAACCTTCTTCTTCACGGACTACAATACCAGGTACAGATTTAAGTGCATCCTGTGTAGACAATGGCTGTAAAAGCTCTAGTTTTTCTTCGTCAATAATGGCTACTGAGCCAGGTTGCTTTGCAATGGCTTGCTCACCGACACCAATCACATCAATACGCGGTAGCGTTATCTCATCAGCCATTGCATGCATTTGAAATGTAAACGCTGATGATACCGCTAGCACCATTAAACTAGGCTTCAAAACCAAGCTTACTTTAGGCATTTTAAATTCCTTTTTTTGTGTAAATTTTAATGAACGCAATTCTATATGATAATCATTATCATTACAATAATGTCCATATAAAATAATGGGTCTTAGGAAGCAAAGCACTAATTAAAGTGTGATAACTTCCTGAAATGGTTAATAAAAATAGATACTACAGCCGTTCTAAAATCACAGAGGCTAAATTCAGGCAGCTTGTGCGCTGTTTTGCCCTGGATTTTACTGC
>NZ_JAURYU010000038.1 GCF_030653755.1 Methylotenera sp. | reverse complement strand
GAATCTGGCAAGGTGATGCTGCTGCCAATCGCACTTAAAGTCGATTTTTCTCCAATAAACACTGCCTGCGTTGGGTCAAATGCAAGGCTTCCATCTTTATCGTTAATACTGATATTGATAGTGCCGCTAGGTGTAGTAATGTCGCCCAGCACATTCACTTGCTTGCCAGCAGCCAAACTCACACTACCGCCTCTATCGGCGCGTAAAGTCGTGTTTTCTGCCAACGTTAATACACCGCCTAATTTATCAGCACTAAAGCTTAATGATACTGGCTTACGCGTGGTGTCAGGCTGTATGACAGGGGCGGTAACTAACGCCATTGGCTGCCCACTTGCTTGACTAGCAAAGCCAGCGTTCATACGCAAAGTTTGCGCTGTAGCGTAAATTTCTTGCGGTGCGCCTGCAACATCACCAATATTGACATCTTGAGCGGATAGCGCAATTTTTGAAAAGCCGCCTTTGTTAAAGAAATTGGAAGCGATATCAATATCCGTTGCACTGGCATTAGGATTGCCTGCAATATTCAGTGTTTTTTCGTTTCCAGCGGAACCAAAAGTCACAGACAATGTGCCGCCTTGCTTAAAGCCATAGGCTTGTAATGAAACGCTATCATCTACCTTTGACAAGGTGCCGAATTTTATATTGCCTGCTTCTCCTTCTTTAAGCACGCCTCTGTTATCCACCCAGGCTCCTGCTGAAGTATCTAAAATGACATTTTTACCAAGCGTTAAAAATCCAGCGTTGATGCTGCCGCCATTGACTGCTTCGGGTTGTGAAAGTTGCCCTGCAACGCCAGGCCTATCATTCGTAAAGGTGCCGGCTGCACTTACTTTTACGCCCTCTGCAATAGTTGTGGTTCTAGCAGCAAGATTAATATCACTACCAGGGGCGGTAATATCTGCATTAATCTGCGTGCTGGTACCTTCGAAATCCCGGCTTAATGCAAGCTTACCGTTAGGGTTAAGATGCATAACATCATTCACAGCCAATTTACTGACTTTAGTTAAATCAATATCATTGAATCCTTGTGCCAGTAAATCGGTGCTGATGGATGATTGAAAATCATCAGAAAGTTTTTGGTCAAAGACAAAACCAGTCGCAAGTTCCTTAGCGTTTTTTGCGATTACCAGATCATTAGCGCTGGCCACCAATTTACCACCCTTAGGTAT
>NZ_JAURYU010000036.1 GCF_030653755.1 Methylotenera sp. | reverse complement strand
GCAGTAAAATCCAGGGCAAAACAGCGCACAAGCTGCCTGAATTTAGCCTCTGTGATTTTAGAACGGCTGTAGTATCTATTTTTATTAACCATTTCAGGAAGTTATCACACTTTAATTAGTGCTTTGCTTCCTAAGACCCTTTAATATATATTTTCTAAGGGAATCTGTAGCTGATATGTCGTTACACAATAGCTCTTAACGGTGGCTGGGGAGGGTGTAGTATTAGTGAAATTTATATCTAGAATGTTGCATTCTAATAAAACAGATTATGAAAGATAAAATCGTCTAAAAAGACTAAAACTATTCACTAAAAATGAATACATGGGACTTAGATTTGGCTGTGAGAAATCAAACGAACCTCTGAAAACTATGCCAGTTATGGCGTCCCCACGGGGATTCGAACCCCGGTCGCCTCCGTGAAAGGGAGGTGTCCTAGGCCTCTAGACGATGGGGACCTAAGAAAATATTACTATTTAAAACAGCGCATTTATTTCAAACACGCATTTTAATGATTGCCTCTAAATAGTTAGTACAGTTAGCGTAACTAATATTTACATTTTATGGCGTCCCCACGGGGATTCGAACCCCGGTCGCCTCCGTGAAAGGGAGGTGTCCTAGGCCTCTAGACGATGGGGACCTAAGAATTTTACCGCTAAACTACAAGTGCCGCATTTTACTACAATTTGCTAATAAATCTAAGTGATTTTTCACATTTTGGTGGAGGTAAGCGGGATCGAACCGCTGACCTCTTGCATGCCATGCAAGCGCTCTCCCAGCTGAGCTATACCCCCAAAACCTACATACTTTAGCTTTCAAAGCGTTGCAGTGTTAGCGAGGCGCAATATTAAAGATGGCCGGGGGGCTTGTCAATCACTTTCATCCTAATTTGCTTAAAATCTCACAAAATTAATGCTTGCAGCAGTTTAGCCTGCTAAAGCTTGGTTTTTGTGCTTATCCGCGAATGTTAGATTGGCTTTCGAACTGGGTTAGTTCAACGCGTGGTTGTGGTTGCCATCCTTGTTTGCGATGTTCCGCAATCACATTGGTAAATACGCCACCACGAACGTAAAATTTAGCAGTCACTCGCATAAATTTCGGTTGTGTAACCTCAACCAAATCATCAAGAATGCGGTTTGTCACAGCCTCATGGAAGCAACCCTCATCGCGGAATGACCACATGTAGAGCTTTAAGCTTTTAAGTTCTACGCATAATTGATCTGGGATGTAATCTAAATAAATCACAGCAAAATCAGGTTGGCCAGTTTTAGGGCACAAGCAAGTGAACTCTGGGATTTCCATATGGATATGAAAGTCACGCTTCGTGTTTGGGTTTTCAAATGTCTCTAGTGTTTTAGAGGGTTGTGCGGTTGGTTTTGCACCTAGTGAGAGATCAGTCATGATAGATAGTAGAGCTTTTGTCTTAAAAAACGTTATTATAACGTTCTAAGTCAAACCTAATTAGTAAAAGTTCATTTTGCGTTTAACTCATTTAAAACTCTCTGGTTTCAAATCTTTTGTTGATCCGACAACATTGCACATTCATGGGCAGCGTGTTGGTGTGGTTGGCCCGAATGGTTGCGGAAAATCCAACGTCATGGAGTCTGTGCGCTGGGTGCTGGGAGAGTCTTCTGCAAAAGAGATGCGTGCAGACGCAATGGATGCTGTTATTTTTAATGGCTCTAGTAATAGAAAGCCTATCTCGCGCGCAAGTGTTGAGCTGGTTTTTGATAATAGCTCTGGCAGTGCATCAGGGGAGTGGTCTCAATATGCGGAAATTTCAGTAAAACGCGTGATTGAGCGCGATAAAGGCTCAACTTACTATATTAATAACTCTGTCGTACGTCGTAGAGACGTAGCTGACTTATTTTTGGGTACAGGCTTAGGTGGTCGTGCTTATGCGATTATTGGCCAAAACACAATTAACCGCATTGTAGAGGCCCGCCCAGAGGAAATGCGTATCTTTCTTGAAGAGGCCGCAGGGGTTAGCAAATATAAAGAGCGCCGCAAAGAAACTGAGCAACGCTTACGTGATACGCGAGAAAACTTATTGCGTATAGAAGATATTTTACGTGAGCTGGATACGCAGATCGTGCGTTTACAGTCACAAGCGGTGGTGGCTACACAATATAATCAAATGCAAGAGGCTTTAAATATCACTAAAGCACAGATTTGGTTATTAAAAAAACGTGATGCAAGTACACAGTGGGAAAAGTCGCAACGCACGGTTGAAAAGCTAGTAAATGAGCTTGAAGCACAAATGGCTGATTTGCGCAGTAGTGAAAGCGCATTGGAAACGTTCAGGCAGCAGCATGTTGCATCAAGTGAGGCTGTTAACTCAGCACAAGCAGCTTATTACGAAGCAAACGCAGAGGTTTCTAATCTTGAAAATCAAGTAAAAAATACTGCTGACGCTAGAGAGCGTTTACAACTTCAATTACAACAATTATTTGCTCAGGTAGAAAAGAATGCCAATCAGCGTCAACAAGTTGAAGAGGCGCGTACGCTAGCACAGGCCGCTTTAGTTAAAGCTGATTCTGACTTTTTAAATACTGAAGATGCCGTAAAGGCTGCAAGTCATGGTGTGCCATTAAGGTTGCAAGAATATCAAGCGACGCTTTCAGCCTTTAATGCCAGCCAGTCAGCATGGCTAAATGCAGAGCAACGCTTGCGTCTGGAGCAGGCGAATATGACTCACTTGTCTCGCTCAGTCACAGAAACTAGTGAGCAACTAAAGCGATTGCAACAAAATTATGAGGCATTGCAAATGCCCCCTGATAGTTTAATTGTTGAAAAACAATCGCAATTAAATGCGCTAGAGGTGGAAATTGCAGACCTAGAGCAGAAAAATGTTAATACTGTAGCGCAAGAGCAGGCTTTGCATGCGGAGATTAAAACTAACAGAGATGAGGTACACCATCAACAGCGAGCATTGCATGTGCTTGAAGCGGAAGTTAACTCACTGGCAAAGCTTCAGCAGTCTATGCGTCAAGTGGATAATACATCTGCATTAAGTGCATGGCTGAGCAGCGCTGGCCTCAATGGCAAACTGAATGAAAACTTAAGGATATGGCAGGCTGTTCGTGTTATGTCTGGCTGGGAAACTGCATTTGAGGCATTTCTTGGGGCAAAGCTTAATGCGATTGCGTGTGATGAGTCATTGATAGCGTCTAACCTAGCAAATAGGGCGCCAGCAGCCATGACGTTAGCTGTAACCTCTTATGTTGCCCATGCCCAAACTAAAACATCGTCTATTTTTACTGAAATGTACTCGCTAGTTGAGCATGTCGTGCCAAACTTTCAGGCGGTGTTGCAGGATTGGCTTGCTGGCGTATACATACTCGACAATGATATGGATATTGCCCAAGCGATTCGCTCGTTAAAGCATGGTGAGTGTTTGGTTAATCAATATGGTGATATTTATACACAGCAAAGTGTGACTTATTATGGTGAGCAGTCTGTACAGCACGGTGTGCTTGAACGCCAAGCACGCTTAGCTCACTTGCAAGCTCAGTTACCTGAGTCTCAAGCGCAATTAACGCTTAAAAGTGGTCAGGTATCGGTACTGGAAAGTAATTTGCAGCAATTACGCGCCATGCAACATACGCATCAGCAAGAATTGAAGCAAGTGACACAACAGGCGCACCAGTTAAATCTGAATCTGCAACAACTTAAACAACAGCAAGTAAACGCCATGCAGCGGCAAAAGATGTTGCAAGCAGATTGCAATGTGGCAGAAGAAAAATTACAAAAGCTACAGATTGAAAGCACCCAAAAGCAAACGCTATTGACTGAGATTTCAGAGAGCCTTCTGTCTCTTCAGCACGAGAAGCAGTTGATGGAATCAAAAAAGCAGTCCGCAGAAAGCTTATTAAATCAAGCGCGTGTGCAGTTGCAGGAGATAGAGCGCTTGCACCAAGAGAAAAGTTTTAATATAAAATTAATTGATAATAATATCAATGAATTAAAATCGAAACTTGAATTTTTAAATGAAGAAGAGGCTTCGTTAAAATTGCGCTGTGCTGAAATTGAAGGCACGCTAGCTTCTACTAAAATGGAAGCTTTAAAAGCAAACTTGGAGACTGCATTAAACACTAAACAGCAGCGTGAGGTGTCGTTAGTAAATGCACGAAGCACAATGACTGAAAACGAAACTGTTTTGCAACAACAAGAACGTCTAAGGTTGCAACTGGAGCAACAGCTATACCCATTACGAGATAAGTTAGAAGCAGGTCGCTTGAGTGAGCAGGAGTCTCGCCTTTACTTTGAGCAATGCCAAACCGAACTTTTAGCATCAAACATTGAAGAAACCTTGCTTGAAAATCATTTAAAACAATACGCTGGCACAGAGATTAAAGTAAGGGATATTGAAAGAAGTAAAATTAAGCTTGAGTCTGATATTGAAGCTTTAGGTGCGGTAAACTTGGCTGCAATAGATGAGTTAGCATCTGAGCAGACGCGTAAACACTATATTGATAGCCAATGTCGTGACTTGAACGAAGCAAGCAAGACGTTAGAAGGTGCTATTCACAAGATAGACCGAGAGACACGTAGCCGTTTGCAACATACTTTTGATGAAGCTAATAAACACTTTAATGAGTTATTTACCACCTTGTTTGGCGGCGGACAGGCGAGGTTAGAGCTATTAGGGGATGAAATCCTAGACACAGGGATACAAGTGTTTGCACAGCCACCAGGTAAGAAAAATAGCACGATTCACTTGCTATCAGGGGGTGAAAAGGCGCTGACTGCATTGGCATTGGTGTTTGCGCTATTTAGACTGAACCCAGCCCCATTTTGCTTGATGGATGAGGTGGATGCACCGCTTGATGATAGTAATACTGAGCGATTCTGTGCGATGGTAAAAAAAATGTCAGAAAGAACACAGTTTTTATACGTGAGTCATAATAAAATTACGATGGAAATGGCGCAGCAATTAATCGGTGTTACTATGCAGGAATCAGGTGTTTCACGCATTGTGGACGTAGATATGGACGCGGCTGTGAAAATGGTTGAAACGGCATCTTAATGGCTGTTGTAATTTAGTTGAGAGTTTAATGTAAATGAACGATTTGCAAATAATATTAATCATTATTGGTGCTTTAATCATTGCTGCTGTACTTTTATTTAACTGGTGGCAGGAACGAAAGTTTAACCAGCAAATAGAAAGCGGCTTTTCAAAGTCGCAAAATGACGCGCTCCTCAATAATGATAGACACGCTAGCGCTACTAATGACTTTGAAGAGAATAAATTCGAAGAGGATAACTTTTCTATTGATAGCGAGCGCTTAAAAGAGCATTTTCACCATGACATACCTGACGACAGGTTCGAACCAATCAACGATGTTGAGCCAGAAAATAGCAATGATGTTTTAGGTGACATTGATGACGTATACTCAACATTAGTAGCAAGACAAAACCATGTACCTGAGCAATATTTACCAGAAAGCAGACAAGATGAAGTTAAAGCATCAGCCAATGTCGCTAATGTTAAGCCAGCACAGCATGAAGAAATTAAAGCGATTTTCAATGATGCTTTTAATCAAACAAGTAGTCAGGCAAGTAAAGTAGAAGCAGTAAGTGAAATAGAAACTGCATACGTAAATAAAACAGAAGCCGCAACTCAAGCAGAAGTCTTGAGCGCCTCCATTCATCATGTGGAAGACAAAGCTAATGTTGAAGAGTTAGCATCAATAGAACCCACATACACAGATCAACCTAAAGAAGCTGTTGTTAATCATCTGATTAAATCAAATTTACCTGCAATGTTGCAATCGCAGATGGACTTAATTGCTGTTATTTATTTAGCAAATGAAACAAGTATTTCTAACCTTACAGCAAGCATTGGTGGTTTTTTCGAAGACTACGACAAACCGATTCATCTGCATGCGTTAATCAATGACCGTGACTGGGTTCCGCTAACTGCCTTAGCCTCACAACCGGAAATTGCAAATCAAAACACTAGTAAAGTCACCTGTAGTTTACAGCTTGCTGATCGCTCTGGCGCTGTGACGCGTAGCATATTAAATCGGTTTCAATTAGCGGTGGAAACATTAGGTTTGGATATCGATGGACATGTTGAGTGGCAAAGTAATGGTGATCCACTGTTGGCTGCTTCAGCGCTAGATACTTTTTGCATTGACGTTGATAAAACGATGGGATTTCATTTAGTGCATGGAGATAACGGCGCTTTCACTGGTACCAAGTTAAGAGGCTTGTGTGAAGCGCAAGGCATGTTGCTAGAAGCGGATGGTACATTCAAGTATTACCAAAATACTGACGACAAAGCATCGCAAGCAGGTGTTTCACCAACAGTTTCTTTTGTCATGTTTAATCGAGATAACTATTTATTTAATCCAGAAATGTTACGCACGAGTGTAGTAAAAGGCGTGACTTTTCAGCTAGATATCCCTCATGTCATGCATTGTACAGAGGCATTTAACCAAATGGTGCAAGTGGCAAGGCAAATGGAAATTGGTTTAAATGCAGTACTGGTTGATGATAACAATAGACCATTGGGCGACATACAAATCGAAAAAATTAGGCAGCAACTCAAAGTGATTTACGCCACCATGCTAGTGCGAGGCATCGTACCTGGTTCAGACAGTGCGCGTAGGTTGTTTTCATAAGCTTCAAGGTTAGAATGAATGTCGGATTCGAAGTTGAGTAGCGCTGAACAGCGCATTTTAGCGTTACGTGAGTTGATTGCGCGTTATGACTATGAGTATTATGGTCTAGATGCACCTTCTGTTCCTGATAGTGAGTACGATAAAGTTTACCGTGAACTACAAACACTAGAGAATCAAAATCCAGGGTTAATCACTTCCGATTCGCCAACCCAGCGTGTCAGTGGCTCTTCTATCAATGCTTTTAACAGCATTACACATCGTCAAGCAATGCTGTCACTCAATAATGCTTTTGAGTTTAGTGAATTAGAGGCTTTTGATAAGCGCATTCGTGATGCATTAGGGATTACACAAGTTGAATACGCAGTAGAGCCTAAGTTTGATGGCTTAGCCATTACGCTCACCTACGAGCATGGTATTTTCACCCAAGGTGCTACGCGTGGCGATGGCTACACTGGTGAGGATGTTACGCATAACCTACGCACATTACGTGCAATACCAATGCGTTTAAATGATGCCAACCTGCCACAATTGCTAGAAGTGCGTGGTGAAGTGCTTATGCTAAAACGTGACTTTGATAAGCTCAACCAAGCACAGTTAGCAAAAGGTGAAAAGCTGTTTGCTAACCCACGCAATGCCGCCGCTGGTAGCTTACGGCAACTAGATGCAAAAATAACAGCTACGCGCCCACTTACATTTTTTGCTTATGGCTTAGGCGTGGCAGAGGGTGTTCCAACGCTAACTAGTCATAGCGTTGCAATGGATTATTTAGCCAGTTTACATTTCCCTGTTAGTAATGTTCGTGATGTGGTCTATGGGGTAGAGGGGCTTAGTGGCTACTACGAAAGAATAGGCCAGTTACGCCCGCAATTGCCTTTTGATATTGATGGTGTCGTCTATAAAGTTAATCAATTTAATCAGCAGAATGAGATGGGCTTTGTCTCTCGAGCGCCTCGCTGGGCTATTGCGCATAAGTTTCCTGCGCAAGAGGCGCTGACAGAAGTAGAGGGTATCACGGTGCAGGTAGGGCGTACTGGTGCAATTACGCCAGTTGCGAGATTGAAGCCAGTGTTTGTAGGCGGCGTAACAGTAACTAATGCAACGCTACATAATGAAGATGAAATTCGCCGTAAAGATATTTTAATCGGTGACACAGTCAGTGTGCGCAGGGCTGGTGACGTGATTCCTGAAGTAGTGGGAGTAGTGCTTGAGAAAAGACCGCCTAATGCTCGCCGTTTTGAAATGCCAACCATTTGCCCAGAATGTGGCTCACATATTCTCAAACAGGCAGATGAAGCGGTGGCTCGTTGTTCTGGTGGCTTGTTTTGCCCTGCACAGCGCAAACAGGCGATTACGCACTACGCATCGCGTCGCGCAATGGATATTGAAGGGCTAGGAGAGAAGCTGGTTGACCAATTGGTTGAGGCTAATTTAGTGCACACACTCGCTGATATCTACAATCTTGACATTGGTACGCTTAGTAATCTCGAGCGCATGGCCGAGAAGTCAGCTCAAAATATATTAGATGCACTCAATGCAAGTAAAGAAACGACACTAGCTCGTTTTATTTATGCCTTGGGTATGCGTAATGTGGGTGAAGCCACAGCTAAAGACTTGGCAAAGCATTTTGGTAATTTAAGCGCTTTGATGAATGCTTCGATTGAAACTTTACTTGAGGTGAACGATGTTGGCCCAATTGTTGCTGAGTCAATTAAGAACTTTTTTTCTGAAGAGCATAATAAAAGTGTGATTAATGCATTATTAATAGCTGGGTTGCATTGGACAGAAACTGATGGGCAACAGCAGGCAACGGGTAAGCTGAGTGGCAAGACCTTTGTATTAACTGGCACCTTACCAACAATGTCACGTGATGACGCCAAAGCATTAATAGAAGTGGCTGGTGGTAAAGTCGCAGGTAGTGTTTCTAAAAAGACAGATTTTGTGGTTGCAGGATCGGATGCTGGCAGTAAGCTGGAGAAAGCACAGTTATTGGGCATTACGATACTAAATGAGGCAGGCTTATTAGCAGTATTGGCTGAAAGAGAATAACAATGACAAATGAAAGCTATCAATTTCAAGATGAGGTGATTGCAATCGCAAAAGAAGCAGGTGAGGCGATTATGCAAATTTACTCAACTGATTTTGGCTTTGAGAAAAAAGCAGATAATTCACCACTTACGTTAGCAGACCTTGCTGCCCACAATATTATTGTTTCTAGATTGAGGTTGCTAACCCCTGACATCCCTATACTCTCTGAAGAGTCTGAAACTATTGACCCAAAACTACGTTTGAGTTGGCAAAAATACTGGTTAATTGACCCCTTGGACGGCACACGTGAGTTTCTTAAACGCAATGGTGAGTTTACGGTGAATATTGCATTAGTGAGCCAGCATCAGTCGATAATGGGTGTGGTGTATGCGCCAGCAACAGGCTTAACTTATTATGCAAGTAAGGGGCAGGGTGCATATAAGCAAATTGGCGCAGCACCCGCACAAAGAATCTATACAAAATGCCTGAATCTTCAACAGATCACGATTGCAGGTAGTCGATCACATTCCGATGAGCGGTTTCAGAGATTTATACACAATGTAGAAGCTGTAACTTTAGTGAGCCCTGAACTTATTAGTTTGGGAAGCTCTCTAAAAATTTGTCTAGTGGCTGAGGGTAGCGCAGATGTTTACCCGCGCTTGGGGCCTACCTATGAATGGGATACTGCAGCAGCACATTGTGTGTTGCAAGAAGCTGGAGGAGATATTGTAGATGAACATGCGATCACCTTGAGTTACAACAATAAACCATCGCTATTAAATCCACATTTTTTTGCAACGGCTGATAAGGCTCAGCAATGGGCAACTTTCTTATAATTATTATTCATATCATCAAAGAGTATCTATTAAAAATGAAACTACAAAAAGCTTTAACTGTATTATTTACTTCTTTGTTTTTTAATACTATTTACGCAGCTAGTGATAATGCATTTTCATGCAACAAAGCTTATGACCAAATGGATTTATCTACAGCTTTGTCATTTGCAACTAAGGCACTAAGTGCAGATAAGCATGATAAGGAAGCATTGATATGCCAAGGCCGCGTATATAGTGCGCAAGGAAAGTTAGAAGACGCTATATCTTCGTTTAAATTAGCTGATAAGCAATCTAAAGATGCATTTGATAAAACGATTGTTGCGCTCGTGACTGGGCACGCTTATAAAGATGCTGGTCAGTTTGAACAGGCGATTTTGAGCTACGAGCAAAGCCTAGAGCAAGCAAAAATAACACATAGCAAAGCTTTTGAGCGCGTGGCACATCAAAGTATTGGTAATGTGCATCGTAATGCCAAACAATACCAATCTGCACTTGATTCATATTTAACCGCTAATACACTTGCAGCAAATGACAACGAGCGAGGTGAAAGCTTTGAATCTGTTGCGTTTGCTTATCATATGTTGAATCAGCATGATGCTGCGCTAGAGTATCAAATTAAGGCATTTTTAATGCATGAGAAGTCAGGCACATTGGACCAATATGCGCACTCAAGTATTGAGTTAGGTCGTTATTATGCTGCTGTAAAGAACTATGCTAATGCAGAAAGAACACTTAATAAGATTATTAAATTTGCAAAAGACCAAGGCGGTGCTTATTACGAAGCTTATGGCTACTGCATATTGGCCCAAGTGAAGGCTGCCAATGGTGACGCTATAACAGCCAAAACACTTATTGACCAAGCTAGGCTAATCGCTAAAAATACTAACGACCAAGCATTAGCGGAAGAAATTGAAAAAGAAACACAAGGGTTGATTTAATCACATCCTTTGTATTATTTTTGTTGTACTAATTTTGTAAGGATAATCAACACACTCAGACTAAGGGTTGTGTATTAAACTCATTGTGAATTACGTGGTCACAGCTAGGTGACAGATTGACGCATCTAGCATGATGGTTTAATACTTTTAAAAAACATACACTTCGCTAACTGGGTACTCCATGATTATTCAACAAAAATCCGACATTGCGCCTTCAGAAATCACGCCAAAAGAGGTGTTTGAAAATCGGCGTCATTTTATCAAGCAAGCAGGCTTTGGCTTGCTTGCTACCTCCGCACTTGCGCATAGCCATTTACTATTAGCAGCAGATAATACGCGTCTAAATGCTCCCTCAGGCAAAAACTCTAAATCAATATTGTCATTACCAAGCTTTACTAAAACAGCTTATGGTAAAGATGAAAAGTTAACTTCCTATGAAGATGTTACAACTTACAATAACTTTTACGAGTTTGGTACAGGAAAAAGTGAGCCAGCAGTCAATGCTAAATTGTTTAAGCCCCATCCATGGACAATCAGTATTGAAGGGGAAGTTAAGAAAAATAAAACAATTAGCATTGACGATATACTCAAGCTAGCCCCACTAGAAGAACGTATTTATCGTATGCGTTGTGTAGAGGGCTGGTCTATGGTGATTCCATGGGTAGGATTCCCCCTTGCCCAGTTAATCAAATGGGCCGAGCCTAATGCAAATGCCAAATACGTTGAATTTGTGTCTCTTGCAGACTCACAACAAATGCCAGGCGTTAACCTACCCATATTAGATTGGCCATATACAGAAGGCCTACGCATGGATGAAGCAATGAATCCACTTACCATAATGGCTGTTGGTTTATATGGTGAGAAGTTACCTAACCAAAATGGCGCACCAATGCGCTTAGTTGTACCTTGGAAATATGGCTTTAAAGGGGCTAAATCAATCGTCAAGATTCGCTTTACTGAAAAAATGCCAATCACCACTTGGATGAAAGCAGGGCCTAAGGAGTATGGTTTTTATGCAAATGTAAACCCTCAGGTAGAGCATCCGCGCTGGACACAATCCTCAGAAAAAAGAATTGGTGCTGGTTTATTTGCTGGACGCATTAAAACGCAGATGTTTAACGGATATACCGAGCAAGTAGGGCAGATGTATGCTGGGTTAGATTTACGTAAATACTTTTAAGCCATAGGTCTATTAGTATGCACATTAAACAACTTTTGCGGCGAGTACCTAATAAAATACAAATAACTGGGATTAAATTCAGCTTATTTGCACTTTGCTTATTACCACTTGCCCGCTTGATTTGGTTGGGCGTGAGTGATGATTTAACCGCTAATCCAATTGAGTTTATTGAAAGATCCACAGGATTCTGGGCTTTGTTTATTTTATTGCTCACATTAAGTCTTAGCCCGATTAGGATGCTATGGGGGCCAGCTTGGCCGCTACAGTTCAGGCGCATGCTTGGGTTAATGATGTTTTTTTACGCCAGTCTGCATATCACTATTTATTTATGGCTAGATTACGGCTTTGATTGGGCTGATATTATTAAAGACATCATCAAGCATCCTTATGTACTGGTAGGAGCTTCAGCCTATCTATTAACACTACCATTAGCCGTGACCTCTAACCAATATATGATGCAAAAGTTGCGTGAACGATGGAAACAGCTACATCTGACTGTGTATTTAATCGCTATTTTAGGCGTTGTACACTTTTGGTGGCTAGTCAAAAAAGATATCAGGGAGCCATTGTTTTATGCGCTTGTTTTGGGCTTTCTTTTAGGGGTGCGTTTGTTTTACAAGCTACGCCAGATAAAATCAAAATCAGATAAAACAAGAAAAATTAAGCTTCCCGTGTCTGCTTAATATCCATTTAAGATTTTAAATCGATCTCAGCCTCAAAATTAATCACTGTAAGTTTTAACAGTGTTTCCCGACTAATCCAATAACAGCAAGTTTAGAATAACTATACTCAGGAGAAAAGTATGTACAAAAATAAATTAGTGAGTTGTACTTGCTGCATATACACCAATACTATCAATTATTTAAATCAGCTTTCTGAAAGCATTCCACCTTTATTTCTCAGGTTAATATTAGCTTATGAGTTCGGAGAAGCTGGTTACGAAAAGCTTCATGGGCAAAACTGGTTTGCAGACATTACATTTCCATTTCCGTTTAGCTTGATTTCACCTGATATCAACTGGCAGATTGCTACCTATTTTGAAATACTTGGTGCTATTGCCCTAGTGTTTGGGCTTGCAACTAGGTTTTTTTCTGTCTCGCTCATCATTCTTACGATAGTAGCGATTGCTACTGTACATTGGCCAGCCCAATGGGCTAACTTAAGTGATTTATGGACTGGTTATCGTATTGTGGATGAAAATGGCGATGGGTTTGGTAACTATAAATTGCCGTTAATTTATATGGTGATGTTTTTGCCTCTGTTATTTGGAGGCGCTGGTAAATTAAGCTTAGATTATCTAATTAAACAAAAATGCTTAAGTCATTAATATCCAAATATCACGCTCACTAAGCTTTAAAGTAATCCACATCAATGCTTAGTAAGCGAATTGACCTGACAAATACCAGCCAGATTGATTACTTTTATTCGCAATATTGCCCAAATTTAAATAGGCCGCGGTGAATGATATATTTTTAGTTGGAAACCATGCTAAAAATATATCATGTGCGTTTTCCTCTTTAAACACACTCAAATTATCAGGTTTGTAACGGTATTCAGTACCTAATAACACCTGATCTGTTAGCATCACGGCAACTGAAGCAGCAGGTTTGATCTGATAATTGTCACGATTGTCACCACCAAAACCTAAAAATCCAAACTGATTCGCTTTTGTAGCGTGCAGGGTACCGTTCACTAGTAGATTCCTACCGAGAACTGCGCCTAAGTAAAGTTTTGTTGCAGCTAAATAGACATCCACGCCAGTTTGATGCTTTGCGCCAAGCGCTTTAGGCACAAAATGAAAGTCTTCATTATGCTTAACTTGTACACCCAATGACACTTGGGGTAACCATGTGTCTTGTTCATAGATAGCATCACCAAATAAACGTAATTTGACGCCGATTGTATTCACCCGAATACTTTCACCAGGTACCGTATCACCTAAGCCCAACTTTTGCTGACTAAGTGAAAGTTCTAAGCGGTTATACAAGCCAACACTAATACCACCAGAGCTTATTTCAAAATCACCATTCGTTTTTGCCTCTGTATAGAAAGCAGAACCGCCAACTTGTTTGTCAGTACCATACCCTGAAATTAAAGCCCAAGGCGTTAATCCACCACCACCAGCACCTTCAATTTGCATGACGCCACCCGTAGCTAATAAACGGTCACCTGCAAATGAAAAATTAGTGTAGACCAGCATTGAAACAACAAATATATTCAATGTCCAAGTCAGTAATTGTTTTTTATTAGCGTTATTTGATGCCATGTTTGTCTTTCGTATTGCTATTTAAAAAATAATTAACAACTAAATTACCGTAGATTAATCACAGTAGTTATATTAAAGTAAGGTTAGATAAAGTCAGAGAGCAATTTATGAATAAAAGTGTGTTATTTGTTTTAATGTTATTAATTTCTTCTTGTGCCCAAACTCAAACTTCACCTTCATCAACAAACACCGTGCCATCTTTATTTGAACGAATAGGCGGGCTACCTGTACTAACGGTTGTTGTATCTGAAACAATAGATAGGTCAGTTAATGACCCTAAAATTAAACGTTCGTTCGATGGCATTAAATTATCTACATTAAAGCAAAGTGTTGTTGACCAGCTTTGTGTCTTAACAGGTGGAAATTGCGTGTATGAAGGTGAAACCATGCAGAACTCGCACAGAGACCTTAAGATAACGACAGCTGAGTTTGAGTTGTTTGTAGAGGCTTTTAGAACGTCACTCAATAAACATGTTGGAGAGCGAGAGAAAAATGAACTCCTGAAAATATTAGCACCTATGAAGCGTGATATCGTAACTGACTAATTTTTAATCTTTTAGAACTAACCATTTAGAGTTGACACATGAACAGAAAATCCCTTACTAATTACACAACCCTTAGCTTGCTGTTGCTTGCCGCATCATGGCAAACTCAAGCTGCAGAGTTGACAGTTCAAGTGTTAGATCAAACAGACAACCCACTTAGTAATGCTGTTGTTTACTTGGAAGCTTCTGTTAAAACTAGTGAAAAATCTCTTAATGAGGCAAATGTTGACCAAAAAAACAAACAATTCTCACCATTTGTCAGTGTTGTGCAAGTCGGAACCAGTGTAAATTTCCCAAATAAAGATTCCGTGAGGCATCATGTTTATTCGTTCTCTCCAGCTAAAACTTTTGAACTGAAGCTCTACTCGGGCATTCCAGCAAAGCCTGTTCTGTTTGATAAGCCAGGTACAGTGATACTTGGCTGTAACATTCATGACAACATGTTGGCCTACATTCATATTGTAGACACGCCTTATTTTGGTAAAAGCGATGTAAATGGCATGGTTAAATTGACTGATTTGCCCACTGGTCAACACACACTTAAGGCGTGGCATTATGCGACTACAAAAGAAAACTTTGTTTCTGAACAAAAAATAACACTAAAAAGTAATGAAACTGTTTCACTAAAGCTCGAAACGCATAATTAATCACTTAAAAAACTTACCAATATGCAATTTAAAAGCCTAAAAAGTAGAATTTCCGTTATTTTTCTATCACTGATATTGGTTATTCAAGTTTTAAGTTCTATTGCTATTAAGTTAAGCATTGATAAGAACGCACGACTTTCAGTGAATCAGCAACTGGAAGTTGGTGAGCGTGTATTTCTGAATTTACTGCAACACAATGGTGATAGCTTAAGTGTCGGTGCACGTATTTTAGCGGCAGATTTCGGTTTTAAAGCTGCGATTGCTAGCAATGATCATGAAACGATACTATCTGCACTTGTTAATCATCAATCCAGAATCAACGCCGACATCGCAATATTCTACTCTCCCGACCAAAACAGCTTGGTGATTTCTGAAAACCTATCAGAAAGTGAAGTTAGTGAAAAAATAGCTGAAGTGATTTATGCAGCAAAAAATGATATTCAAAAGAATAACTTTACTATTTTTAACAATCAACCTTACCAACTAGTTGCTGTCCCAGTAAAAGCCCCCCTCACTATTGGCTGGGTTGTAATGGGCTTTGAAATCAACAATAGCTTGGCCAACACACTTCATAAGCTAAGTAACCTAGAAGTTACTTTCATCAGCCAATCAGGAGCAAGCCCTTGGCGCTCTACAGCTGGGACAATGAGTGTTGATTCAAGTGAGAAAATCGTCAAATACACTGCGACACAACCTGCATTAAATACCAATAGCAATTTTGAACTTACTATTGGAGAGATGGCTTTTGGTACTCGTTATGTCACTATTTTTAAAAATATCAACGATTCTCTATATGCTGTTTTACAGCGCTCCATTGATGAAGCTACTGCGCCATTTCAGGTTTTATTACTTAATCTTTTAATTTTAAGTATAGTTGGGATGCTCATTTTTATCGTCAGCATTCTGTATGTTTCTAGAATTGTTGCACAGCCAATTGTAGAACTTGCTAATACAGCAAAAAAGTTAGAGGAGGGTGATTATTCATTTAAAGTTGATACTTCAAGGAAAGATGAGTTAGGAAAGCTAAGTAGCGCTTTCAGTAGCATGCGTACAGCGATTGCTGATAGGGAAAAAAGCATTCTTAAATTAGCTTACTTGGATGAGATGACTGGATTGCCTAACCGAGCCTCTTTCATGAAAGAGCTTAATACTGCTATTTATAAATCAGAAGCCAACAATGAGTCACTCTCAGTTTTAGTCATGAATCTAGACCGTTTTAAACAAATTAACAACGTACTAGGTCATGATTTTGGAAATCAGTTGTTACATGCCGTATCAATACGTATTTCGCAAGTGTTTCGTAAGGACAACGATGTTGTTGCAAGAATTTCAGGGGATGAGTTTGCAGTGTTGTTGCCTGGGACTGATGCTAATGTAGCGTTGAATATCGCACAAAAACTACTACAGGCTTTTGAGAAACCAATTCAATTGGATGATAACTATGTAGATATCACCGCAGGGATTGGCATTGCAAGTTACCCAGTTCACAGTCATCAAATTGAACAACTCTTAAGCTTTGCAGAGATTGCCATGCAGGTTTCAAAGGTAAAAAAATCTGGTCCTGTGATATTTGATTCAAGTTTTGATGCTGGGAGCAATGTTAATTTAACCTTAGTTTCTGAGCTTAAAAACTCTATATTAAACAATGAACTAATGTTGTTTGTTCAACCTAAAATTGATCTTAAAAGTAGGGTGGTGACATCAGTTGAAGCTCTGATCAGGTGGAAACACCCAGCTAGAGGGATTGTTTTTCCTGACCAATTCATCCCATTTGCCGAGCAAACAGGGTTAATCAGAGACATCACGCTTTGGATGATTGCAGAAGCCTCTAAAGTGAGTGCTCAATGGATAGAGAAGGGGATATTAATCCCAATTGCAGTGAATATTTCTGCAAGAGATTTAATTGATTCAGACTTTCCAAATAAAGTAACTGAAATATTAAAATCAACGGGCTCCAATACATCACTAATTTCATTAGAAGTAACTGAAAGTAGCATCATGGATGATCCGCATCGTGCAAAACAAACTTTGCTGCATCTATCTGAAATGGGCATTAAGCTAGCGATTGATGATTTTGGTACAGGCTACTCATCGTTATCATATCTAAAAGAGTTACCTGTGAGTGAGCTTAAAATAGATAAGTCATTTGTCATGAATATTGAGCATAATCAGAATGATCGGATTATCGTCAGTTCGACCATCGAACTAGCGCATAACATGGGCTTACATGTTGTCGCTGAAGGCATTGAAAACATTAAAGTCTGGAAGTTTCTCCAAGATATGAATTGTGATTATGGTCAGGGTTATTACATGACCAAGCCAATTCCAGTAAGCGATTTTGAAACTTGGTACCAAGAATGGACATAATGACCATTTAACTTGATTAGCAGTCGTCTCAAATAACTATTAGCAAAAAATATATCCTTCTGTATTGATAAGTTTTCAAAATATTCACAAGCATCTCTTCTTATCTTAGCGGCTAAGTATTACCAATTTTTATAAAGTATCGTTAGCTTAAAGCTTATGTCTATATTTTATATTTACGTCAAAAATAGCAATTAAATACTTTCGACAGTAAAGATTTTCATATAACATTGTAAAAAATTGTAAATAATCTGTAACAAAATAACAATAATCTATAAAAAATGAAATTTACAGCGCTAATAAATCAACTAAATAACATATTTGATTACTCTCTTTACTGTGCATCACAACACCATTACTTGGATGGCTGCACAAAATTCTGGGCTATCTTTTATTTATCCTCAAGCTTACTACTACTTATCATTTGCATATTCATTGGCTATAAGATACATAAAGAAAATATTGAACTTAAAAACTATTTACAGAATAAAGCCAAACAAGACACAGACCAGCCAGCAGAGCCTATACAAAAGCATGCCTGAAAACCAGTGCTTGAACACATCTAAATCTGATATTCTGTTTTAACTCCCTGAATTAATATCTAAATATAATGATAACTCATGATTTTTTCAGCTTTATCATCAACTTAATAGATTACTCACTTTATTGCTCGGCACAGCCTCAACACTGGATAGGCTGCACTAAGTTTTGGATGTATTTCTATTTCTCACTTAGCTTTCTTATGTTCATTATCTTTGTATTTACAGCTTACAAAATCTACAAAGATAATAGGGATTATAAAGCCTATCTCAAGCGCAAAGCTGACCGTGAGAAGGTCGCACCGCCTGAAGTTATGGCGGAACATGTTTGGCGCTCTGAATTTGATTCATAGCCTAAATTTTATTGAGATTGTTTGTGTGAGCTTATAATTTTACATAATATACATTATACGAAATAAAATTACTTACGAAAAGTGTTGCGTTTATAACACTCATCATCGTAACAAGTCAGCTTAACTTGATTCGCAACGAATCAAGTTAAGCTGATGGGGCTTTTTGGAATAGCAACATGTCCCGAAACTACCAAAAATACGAGGTACAATTTACATTAAAACCTCTGCACTACAGATTTGTGCCAACAGTATGCAATTGAAGACTTTTTTCTCCGTGGGAAATTAAATTGAGATGGAAAAATCTAAACCAAAAACTGATCTGACAGACAACCTAAAAATTCGGTAACTGTCAGATCAGGTCTGAGCTAGTAAAGATTACATTGTCACGCGCAGAATTGTTGCGCGTACTTTTGCTTGAATCAGATCACTTAAAAACTCAGCCCAAGCAAGACGTTAATAGCAGGTAAATATGCTAACCTGTATTTTCACTCTGTGGTTGCGCTTGTATTTTCAATAATAACTTCAACGCGGCGGTTCAGCTGGCGCCCAGAGGCGCTATCGTTACCAGAGACTGGTGAAACTTCACCCTTGCCAGATGTAACGAGGCGGTCTGAATTCACCCCCTGCTTCATCAGCCAGACCTTTACCGAATCAGCACGACGCTGCGACAAAGCCAAATTGTAATCCTCGTTGCCGACACTGTCAGTATGACCTTCGATAAGCACGGAGCGGTCCTTATACTGCTTGAGGAATGTAGCTAGTTTAGCTAGATTATTGGCCGCACCACTCTTGAGTTCAGCCCTGCCTGTGTCAAATAGCACGTCCCCTAGTGTTACAACTAGGCCACGTTCGGTGGTCTTAGCATTAAGTTCTTCAATCTGGCGTTGTAAGTCAGCCGTCTTTTGTTGCGCATCAGCAGACTCCTTTTGGGCAGCCAATGTGTTTAGACGTGCAGATTCTTCCCCGCTGCGAGCACTATCAATTTCCTTCTGCGCAGCTAATGTCTCTATACGTGCGGATTCAGCATTGCTGCGAGCACTATTCGCTTCCTGCTGAGCAGCTAATGTTTCCATACGCGCAGATTCGGTCTTGCTACGTGCGATGTCAACTTCTTGTGTGCGCGAATCGAGACGTGCACTCTCACGTTGCTGGCTCAATATCGCACGCTGCTCTACTAACAGGCGACTTTCCGCTAGTGCCTGAGCGATATCAACCTTGCGCTCTGCGATGTACATCAGGTGCATCCCCTGCTCTTTGTCTCCCTGAGGTTCCTCGGCAGCGCGCACAGCGTATTCCGCTTCCTTAATAGCAACTGGTGCCTGCCTTGCAAGCTGCTGGTCAGACTGCAACTGAGTCAACTTACTGCGCGCAGTATTGTCCGCCTCTGGCTGGATTGGCGTAGCTGAGCATGCCACCAAAATCACAGAGGCAACTGCGGTGGCTATCAGCGTTCTTGTATTACAGATTTGTGTTTTCATTATTGATCTCCTGTCTTACGCTGCATTTCTTGCTTGAGTGTGTCGGTACCTTTTTGCATCTGCTCGTTAACCACACGAGCCCTAGCCACATCTGCTCGGGCTGAAGCTAATTCAGCGTCAGCTTTTGCCTGTTGGGCGAGGCGCTGGGCTTGGACCATTTTTTCTTCTTGTACTGCGCTACGAGCCGCTGAGAGTTTGTCGCGTGCATCACTTAGTTCGACTGAGGCATAATCAGCGACACGTGCTCGTTCTGCACTTGCAATTGCTTGCTCAGCCGCTTGCAAATCTGACGTCGGTGGCTGCGGCGTTGAAGCGCAGCCACTAAGGAACAGCAACGCTACAAAAACGGTTCCAATAGATTTGCTTGCTGATACTGGTGTTAAGCGCAAGGATAAACAGTTAATTCCTTTTGCTTTTGGTAAATGTATTGTCTGATCCATGTGTTTCTCCTTGTATGAGTTGCGGCACCTAGCACCTAAATTTAGAAATCAGTATCCCATAATGTAATGGAATATTCCGTGCACTGGCGTACATAGTTCGTCGAGCGGATTATTTGCTCAAAGGTCCATAAAGATGACTTTGTTTCAGCTTGCAAAGAGGATGTACTGACGACACGATGCTGACGACTGGGCGCTGTGAAAGAGCTAAAGATTGAGATGATTAACTGAAATCATTGCAATGAAACCCAGTTAATTGAACAGATTTTGGGTGATTTTCAATCGATATTTTTGGGGCGCATGCATCTTAGCCAAGTTTGTTTTATAGGAGGTTATATTGGCCAATTTACTTCGCCAGTTTTAGCTGACGTTCAATAATGTCGAAACTGAACGGGAGAGTATAAAAATGAGAGGCATCCAGATATACCGCTAAATCTAATGCTGAACCAATCAAGCAAATCACTGAGCGAGGTTGTTACCAGCCATATAAGGAGCCGCAAGGAAAATTCAGTGTATACCTCGATTGGGCAATGCATCTTTCGACCAACAAGTCTGGCTATTTACACTTCTCAATAAAGCGACAACTACCCTACTATAGCTGTTTAACAGTGTTTACTATAAGTTTTGCACACTACCCAGCACTACCAAGGTAACAATCATCAAAAGCGCCCAGCCAATGACGCCTGCCGTCATCACAGCCCCGAACAAAAGTATTGCATGTCCACGTTCTTTTATATGAAACACAGCTGGAGCGCCATAATAGATAAAACCCACGGTAGCCATTAGCGCCATTGTCAGCGCAATTAGATTGACTGTCATATCAGGAATGAGAAAAACAATGGGCGCTAGCCATAACGGCGTAGGCGCTACAGCTGCAAGCGTGAATGCCTGATGATAGGTCGGATGAGTCTCTGCAACCTCAGCTAGTTGTCGAATGATGAGTGCCATCACGGGAACAGATGCCAACTCTACAACGAACAGAATTAAGGCTACTAGTAATAATTTGGAGTTTGAGAGAACAGGAAGTAAGTCACCCGCGTATCTCCCCGCGGCACAATAGATGAAGAGTGGCGGTATTAATGACATTGGCACAACATGCAACAGATAAAGCCGATGCATAGAGTATTTACGCTGCACCAGATGGCGCCATCCTTTTGTAGGCACAAAAAACAACCAGAATAAATTTAAAAGACTCATGAAACTATCCTCCCAAAAATTTGGTACTAGCTTATGTATCGTTAACTCTAAATCTAAATCTTGCGTTGATTGTAAACCATTTATGCACTAATTCATTAAAATTCAAGTACTTCTCTTAAATACTTATACTAGACCTAGTGTTTTTACTTGAAATTTATGCAGTATTCCACTGAGCTTCTGTGTCTAATTCTAGCCAGCCGTTATTAACGCTTACTGGAAGTGTAGGCAGGTTTTCATAAGCTAGTGCTGATAAAGCCTCCCCGTGATTAATGAAAATCGCGCACCATGGAATGGGCAGATAATTTCATCATGGTCTAGTTTTCCACTAGTTAAAGCTTTGTCTTTTAGACCCATAGAATTAACGGACTACACGAAAATTACTTTTTTTATGGCGTCTAAGATAAATATGCTGGTAGATCATCACATCACCACATAAGCTGATACTATATTTAAGAGAATATTTAAATGTTATTGATCAACTTAACTAAATAAAATATTGATTATATTAACCAAGTTCAACGAAACCATCAAAACTAACATTAAGGTTCAGTGCACCTATTGTAAGGGTCATTTTTACCGGTAACTTCTCGTTACCATCTAGTTCAAGCTTGGCGCATGCTTGTGCCACAGCCTGCTCGATTTCTCTCTGGGAATTAATACCCACCATTTTCAAAAACTGGCGAATGCTCATATTGAAAGTATCGTTGTTCATATTAAACTCCACACTGAATGGTTGAATTGTTGATGACACATACATAGAAAAATCTTTAAATACTCAATCTTAGAACCCTATTACGCCCAATAAGTTTGCAATTGAATCTATGGTGAAATCTGGCTTAATGGTCGATGCATCAGCATAACTCTGGCGGTATTTCCCCGTTTTCACTAAAACCCCTTTTAGGCCAACTTGTTGCCCACCGCTAACATCCACATCGATATCATCACCTACCATCATCACATCACAAGGCATAAGACCCATATCATCAAGGGCAATTCGAAAAAAGTCAGAAGATGGCTTACCGATAACCATAGCATTAACTCCGCTTGCATACTCCAGCGCCGTGACAAAACCACCAATGTCCATTTTTAGCCCTTGGTCTGTTTGCCAAAACTTGTTTTTATGAATGGTGATTAACTTAGCGCCATTCATCAGCGCATTAAAAACATCATTCAGCAACGCATAGGTCCAAGCATTACCAATATCGCCAATCACTATGTAGTCAGGGTTAGCCTCTGATTGCGGTAACTCATTAAAGTCTTGTTTAACATCTTCGGCTAATAATAAACGGCATACAGGGTGATTTTGCTTCCTTAAATAAAGCAAGGTAGCCTGAGGTGCACTGATGAGCTCATTTGCAGGGATATCAAACCCTAAGGCATTGATTTTTTTGAGTAGTGTAGCTAATGATAATGTGCTGGCGTTAGTAACAAAACGGCATGGTATACCACTAGCGCGTATTGCTGTGATTGTATCGACTGCACCCTCTATGGGGCTGTCACCAGTATAAAGCACACCATCTAGATCAAATAAAATGCCTTTAATTGATAGCTGATTGTTCATATTTGGCTTCACCTCCATACTAGGTTAGCAAATGATATCAATAACGATAATCACAATATGAAAGCATGAAAAAACTATGCACTCATCAATAATATCGCAAAATACGCAAATTAAGTGTCTTATTAAACTAAGCTGTGTAGTTTTAAACTAAGATTTATTATTAAACTAAAGAAGATTTAAAGCAGCGGCGTTAATCAATACTAATGGTTGGATGGTGAGAATAGAATAAGGTTTTAAATGGATTGACCATTAAAGAAGCATAACTTAGCTATCTACAAAGCTATGCTTCTTATCGGCTATCCCGGAATTAACGATTATTAAAGAATGCTATGTTCATTGCCTTGTCATTTACAAATGTAATTTCAGTTTCTTTGTAAGTGCGTTTTGGATCATATTTCACAATGTTTTTGTAATACCACATCTCAACTTTAACTGGCTTAGATTTACTTTCATCTGCACCAGCCTTGAGCATTACTGTATTAGCGCCAGATGGCTTAACTGACATTTCCTTTTTAAAAGGCGCACCTAATTTATCAGTCACTACCTTTTTAGTTTTTCCGCTAAATGTATCTAAAAACTCATTCTCAGTATATGTTTTAGGAGGCGCAGCATGTGTCACTGACATTGAGGCGGCTAAAAAAGAGGCCATCGCGATGGTTAACAATAATTTCTTAATACTAAATTGCATATCTATCTCCATAATTAACACTTTATTATCTCATTTATCGGTGCATTAACAAACGTCTCACTGAGTAATTGGTTTACTATTAAATCGTAATTTTTAATCCATCGTAGCCAACAAACACATTATCTGGCAGTTGCGCACTGAGTGTAGTGTATTCCAAATCATGTGTCATATGAATCAAATAAGTTACTTTAGCCCCTATCTGACTAGCAAAAGCAAGGCTTTGTTCCACATTGATGTGGCTATAGTGTGGGGTAACGCGTAAACAATCTAATAACAAAACATCAACATCTTTCAAAAGTGCCATCGATGTATCTGGTATTGCAGATACATCTGTCAAATAAACTAAATTACCAATTCGATAGCCGTATATATCGCTGTGCCCGTGCTTGATTGGAATCGGTATGATGACTTGGTCAAATAATGTGAATGATGCAACAACTGGATTTACTTTCAGAATGGGTAAATCCCAAAAGTCACCAGCTTCACGCAACGTATAGCCAAATTTATCTGCGATATGTCGCATCGCATCTGGACTGCCATACAACGGAATTTGACAGCGCTGTTTTTGACAATAAGCGCGCAAATCATCAATACCATGTAAATGATCAGCGTGTGTATGCGTGTAAAGCACGGCATTCACATTCATCAAACCTTCTCTCAAAGCTTGATAACGCAAATCTGGCCCTGTGTCGATAAGAATCACGTTGCCATTATCCAGCGTGATAGCACTTGAGCAACGCGTTCTATGGTTACGTTTATCTTTAGAGACGCAAGTGATGCATTGGCAGCCAATCATTGGCGTACCAGCACTTGAACCTACCCCTAACATTGTTAATTGCATTGACAACCTTTATCTGTGATACCTGCGCCTACAATTTTACTATGCGTAGAGATTAGACAAATTAATGCTTAGCATGCTTAAACAAGCGGAAGAAATTCTCCGTCGTAGCCGCAGCAAGCACATCAAAAGAAATACCTCGTAGATTAGCAACCTCCTCAGCGACATGCTTGACATAGCTCGGCTGGTTTGTCTTTCCACGATAAGGCGTTGGCGCTAAATAAGGTGAGTCAGTTTCCACCAGAATTCGATTTAATGGCACATGCTTAGCCACTTCTTTGATGGTATGTGCATTTTTGAAGGTGATGATGCCAGAGAATGAAATATAAAATCCTAACGCAATCGCCTCTAATGCAACGTCCAAACTTTCGGTAAAACAATGCATCACACCACCCACTTGTTGCGCGTTTTCTTCCCGCATAATACGTAAGGTATCTTCAGGTGAGTTTCGTGTATGAATCACCAACGGCTTGCCAGTGGCAATCGCAGCGCGTATATGCGTACGGAAACGTGTACGCTGCCACTCTAGGTCACCCGTGAGTCTAAAGTAATCTAATCCCGTTTCACCAATGGCAATCACCTTAGGATGATTAGCCAGTTTGATTAACTCATCGATGGTAGGCTCTTGAATGTCTTCATAATCGGGATGAACACCCACAGAAGCATAAAAATTTTCATTTTCCTCCGCTAATGCCAAAACTTGAGGAAAATCAGGCAAAGTAACCGAAATGCATAAGGCATGTCCTACCTGATTATCCTGCATAGCCTGTTTAATGGCAGGGAGGTTAGCTAGTAGCTCTGGAAAATTAAGATGGCAATGAGAATCAACAAGCATGGTTTTCAACTAAATCGTATGAGTAGCACGTAATGATTTAAGCGCGTTACCTAAAAGTCCCTCTATTTTAGTGCGAGCTTCTAAGCCACCACTTTTTTCATTAAACTGCACGCCAATACCCTGTGGTTTATTACCTTGTGTGTTGGGCGTAATCCAAACAACATTACCAACCACTTTTAATTTTACTGGGTCTTCAATCAAGCTAAGCAGCATAAACACTTCTTCGCCCATTTGAAATGCCTTAGTGGTTGGAATAAATAACCCACCACCCACTAAAAATGGCATGTAAGCTGCATAAAGTGCGGCTTTTTCCTTGATAGCTAATGACAAAACCCCAGGTTTGGGTGTAGTCGTATTTGCACTTTTAATTTCGTCTTGTATATCTTCAGCCATAATTAAACTCTATTGAGAAACTCTACTTAAAATGATTTGTTTATCAAGTTAACGAAAAATCGGAATTAAAAAATCTAGCTCTAAAAATCCATATTTAAAAAATCTTAGTGTAATCAAGTAAAAGGCTTTCCATCTGCAATTCATGATTCAATGGATGTGAGGCTAATTTTCTTAACTCATTCATTTTTTTATGCATATCGAACAATCTACTTAAGTTTACTCTGTCAGCCAGCGCTTGCAAAGCGCCTATGTGTTGCAAGTGATAACGTGCTTGTTGCCCCAACTTAACGGCAACCATATCATATATCCATTTCTGAATGGTGATCACACCAGCCTCAGCTGAGTTTGCGATTAACAACGGTGCAAGGACATAAGGCTCTAATTTGGGACCAAGTGCCAGATGCTTCCAAATATCAGATAATTGATCAAACTGTATTTGTTCAGAACATACTTTAATCGGGGAGCCTTCTAAATAAGCTAATTGCTGCTTTGCATTTTTAACCCCCTGCTCCTCTAGCCACGACAGCGCTTGAGACTCATTGGGTACAGGCATGTTTATTTTTTGACATCGACTGATAATCGTTGGGAGTAATCGCTGTAATTGATGTGCAACCAAGATAAAAATTACACCTTGAGCCGGCTCTTCTAGCATTTTGAGTAATGCATTTGCAGATGCTATATTCAATGTTTCAGCTGGATGAATTAAAACAATACGGAGACCACTACTTTGATGGCTTGATAAGCTCAAAAAGTCACTTAAATCACGAATCTGTGCAACAGAAATCTGTGTTTTCTTTTTGGTCTTTTTACTCGGCACAGCATCATCAGATTCAGCTTCTTGTTCAGGGCTCAACAAACGAAAATCAGGGTGGCTCTCATCATTAAACCAGTGACAGCTAGCACAAGTTTTACATGCGCCTCCATTGGACATTTTATTCAAACACAATAACGCCTGACTAAAACTACGTGCGAAATCGTACTTACCAATACCTGCCCTGCCATGCAGCAAAAGGGCGTGGGGCAAGCGTTGACTATCATGCGCTAAACGCTCCCATAGTTGGGTTTGCCATGGGTAGATGTGAGTATCTGTCATAAAGAGGCTATCGCTTGCGTCACAGATTGGGAAACCTCTTCTAACGGTCGATTACCATCAATGATTTTAAATCTGGCAGAGTTTTGTTGTGCACGCTGTAAATAAGCATTGCGTATACGCGTAAAGAAATCAGCAGATTCTCTTTCAAATTTATCTGGCGTACGCGCAGCGGACAACCGTTGCATGCTGACTTCAACAGGCACATCAAACAGCAAAGTCATGTCTGGTTGTAAACCATCTTGCGCCCAGTGTTCCAGATGTTCTATTTTTGAAGCTTCTACGCCTTTAGCGCCACATTGGTAAGCATAAGTCGCATCTGTGAAACGATCAGACAGTACGTAAGCTCCGCGTGCTAATGCAGGCCTAATCACCTGTGCAATATGCTCACGCCTAGCTGCAAACATTAATAAAGTTTCAGTCTCCGGGTGCATAGCCTCATGCAACAATAACTCCCTCAGGCGCTCACCTAACTCAGTGCCACCCGGCTCACGCGTTGAAACAACCTCTACACCACGAGCACTCAGTAACTCAATAATGCTGGAGATATGCGTGCTTTTACCTGCACCATCCATCCCTTCTAGCGTAATAAACTTGGCTTCCATATTTTTACTTTTTCAACTGATAACGCACGACTGCTCGGTTATGATCATTTAGATTGTTAGAAAACACATGACTACCATCACCCTTACCCACAAAATAAAGTGCTTGGGTTTTAGCAGGGTGCAAAGCGGCTTCAATGGCAGCGATACCAGGCATCGCGATGGGCGTCGGTGGTAAGCCACCTCTTGTATAAGTGTTATAGGGCGTATCTGTTAATAGATCTTTTTTTCGTATATTACCGTTAAATTGTAAACCCATTCCATAAATAACCGTTGGATCAGTCTGCAATCGCATGCCAATGCGCATTCTGTTAATGAAAACACCCGCTATAATTGGACGTTCACTTGCCTTGCCTGTCTCTTTTTCTACAATTGAAGCCATAATTAATGCCTCGTAGCTATTTTTATAAGGTAAGTTTTCTTCTCTGTTTTGCCATGCTTTATACAGTTTAGTCTGCATGGCATCGTAACTGACTTTCAACAACGCAATATCTGTTGTGTCACGATTAAAGTAAAAAGTATCTGGGAAAAACAAACCCTCTGGCACGCTATAAGGCGAGCCAAGTAGCTGCATAATTTCACGGTCAGATAAACTGTGAATGGTTTGCTTAACTGCGTCATTCTTTGCAAGTTTTTCACGCATCTGTGCAAAGGTACGCCCTTCAATAAAGGTGACACTACCTTGGGTTGTCTTGCCATAATTTAGCGAAAGCAACAGTTGATAAGGTGAAATATTTTTATTTAAGGTGTAACTTCCCGCTTGTAAATATTGTTCTTTATTTAAAAGCTTGGCGATTAAAACAAATCGCCATGGTTCACGCAATACGCCTTGCGCCACTAATTGGTTCGCAATACTTCGAAGCCCACTATTAGGAGCAATCACAACCTCTTGGCTACTAGGCTGGAGTTTTAGAGGTGTAATCGCGTAGTACACTAGCCATCCTGCTAGCAATGCAGTGATGATTAGACTGATAAAAAGCCAACCTTTAACGCGCTTAACCATGAGTGAGTATGTTTCTTATTTTAGAAGCCAAATTCTGTTGCTCCCATGTTTGATTACCTACTGCAGTAACCTGAAATGCGCCATACAGACTATTACAAATCAACACTTCATCTGCACTTAGCAGTTCTGGTAATGTTAATGTTGCTTGACTACAAGTCAAGCCGAGTAAGCTTTCTAAACCAAGTATTCTTTGCCTAGTAATGCCAGCAACACCACACTGGCTTAAATCTGGCGTGTATAAGTGGCCACCTACACGGACAAAAATATTACTCATCGTACATTCAATAACATTAGCGTTCGTATCAAGCATAAGTCCATCAAAGATAGACTCTTCACGCCACTCCATACGCGCCAGTATATTTTCCAAGCGATTAAGATGTTTGATACCAGCAAGTTTAGGCTGTAAGGCTAACCGTGTTTCACACAAGTGTAAGCGAATCCCCTGCACATAATAGGTTTCAGCATAGGTAGGCATGGCTGATTTAATTATTACACGCGTAGGAATTGTGACTGCAGGCGGTGCATAGCCTCGCTCACCCTCGCCTCTGGTGATAATAATTTTAGCGACAGAAACTTCAGCATTGTCAAACTCATCAATAGGAAAAAGTTGCTGAATATCCAACATTAACAACTCAGCACTCGGACAAACTATCCCAATCACAGCACAATCTGCCACCAACTTCTGATAATGAAAAGGCCAGCTAACAGGTTGACCATCTCTAATTTTCATCGTCCGAAAAACACCATCCCCGTAACTAAATCCACGGTCTAAGGCTGAAATTTCTTGATCAAAACTGCCATTTACTAAAGATGTGTGATGATGAATCATAAGACGTAATTAAACCATACAGACCACAAATACACTATTAAAACAGCTAATAAAAAACCCGCAATGACTATCAATGCGGGCTTATATAATAGCAATTATTACTACTTAGATTTTTTTAAATACTAAACTGCCATTAGTACCACCAAAACCAAAGTTATTTTTCAGTGCGTACTCAATTTTCATATCACGCGCAGTATTCGCACAGTAATCTAAATCACACTCTGGATCTTGGTTAAAGATATTAATAGTAGGTGGAGACAATTGATTGTGAATTGCCAGCACAGTAAATACTGATTCCAATCCACCAGCGCCTCCAAGCAAATGACCTGTCATTGATTTAGTCGAGTTCACTACAAACTTGTAAGCATGATCACCAAATGCAGCTTTAATTGCATTTGTTTCATTGGCATCACCAAGCGGTGTTGATGTGCCGTGCGCGTTTACATATTGCACTGCATCTGGATTAATACCAGCGTTCTGCATTGCATTGCGCATAGATCGGCGCGGGCCATCCATGTTTGGCGCAGTCATGTGGTAAGCATCAGCACTCATGCCGTAACCACTCAGTTCGGCATAAATCTTCGCGCCACGTTTTTTTGCATGCTCATACTCTTCTAGCACCATCACGCCAGCGCCTTCACCGATGACAAAACCATCACGATCTTTGTCCCAAGGGCGACTAGCTGTTGCAGGGTCATCATTACGTGTTGAAAGTGCACGTGAAGCGGCAAAACCACCTACGCTTAAACGTGTAATCGCAGCTTCTGCACCCCCAGCAATCATCACATCAGCATCGCCGTACTCAATCATGCGTGAAGCGTCACCAATTGAGTGAGTTCCAGTTGTGCATGCTGTTACGATAGAAACATTAGGGCCTTTAAAACCAAACATGATACTCAGATTACCTGAGATCATATTGATGATAGTACCTGGAATGAAGAATGGTGATATTTTACGTGGACCAGACTCTTTATAAAGGATATCAGTATCTTCAATAAGTTGCATACCACCAATGCCTGAGCCGATTGAAACACCGATACGTTCAGCATTTTCTTCTGTGGCGACAATGCCTGAGTCTTTGACTGCTTCAATAGCGGCAGCTAGGCCGTATTGAATAAAAGTGTCCATGCGTCTCGCGTCTTTTGCAGTGATGAAATCTTCAGGATTGAAGTTTTTCACCTCCCCTGCGATGGTCGATGAAAATGCACTTGCGTCAAATTTAGTAATTTGCGTAATACCAGATTTACCAGCAACCAAATTATCCCAAGCAGTTTTAACACCAATTCCAACAGGTGAAACAACACCAAGACCAGTTACTACAACTCTACGTTTAGACATACAGGATACCTCTAAGAATTCTTTACTATGTGTATTACATAGTCCGTGAACTAGTCACGGCTACACTGTGCAACAAGGACTATCTCGGTTTCTATTCCCTGCGTCTAGTGATGTCACTTATCCATTGGATGTTAAAGCCGCTCTAAAAAAGCGCTTTAAGACGAGGTCTAGGAAACAAAAAGGCAAAAGGCAGTAAGCTCTGAATGAGCCAACTGCCTAATTGTGAATTTATTTGAGGTTAGTATTGATGTAATCAATCGCTAATTGAACTGTAGTGATTTTTTCTGCTTCTTCATCAGGAATTTCGCAGTCAAATTCTTCTTCTAGCGCCATTACCAACTCCACTGTGTCTAGTGAATCAGCACCTAAATCATCTACAAATGATGATGCATTTTTAACATCAGCTTCATTTGCACCTAGTTGTTCAGCAACAATTTTTTTAACACGTTGTTCGATGTCAGACATCTAAATACCCCTTAATATAAAAAATAGCTTAAATATAAAAAATAGTTCAGCTAAGGCAGCATTCTACCAAAACTCAACGATAATACAAAAAACTTAATCAATAGTAGCAAATCTAACGGCATCTTTATACAAAAAGGCCATTAAACCATTAACATTCCACCATTTACATGGATTGTTTCGCCCGTAATATAAGCAGCATTTGGTGAAGCTAAGAATGCAACCGTTGCTGCGATTTCTTTTACAGACCCTAAACGCCCTACAGGAATGCGAGCAAGCATTTTATTAGTGATATCCTCAGACAGCTCTGCTGTCATGTCGGTTTCAATAAAACCTGGCGCCACACAGTTTACAGTAATTCCACGACTTCCAACCTCTGCTGCCAATGATTTTGTAAAGCCAGTCATACCTGCTTTAGCAGCAGCATAGTTAGTCTGTCCTGCGTTACCCATATGGCCAACTACTGATGAAATGCTAATAATACGCCCTGTACGCGCCTTCATCATTGGACGTAAAACTGCTTGGCTCATGCGAAACACTGAGGTCAGATTGGTGCTAATGACAGCATCCCAATCATCATCTTTCATACGCATGAGTAAAGTATCGCGTGTAATACCTGCATTATTGACCAGGACACTTACATCGCCAAACTTTTCGCTAATCAATTTTAGCGTCACTTCAACCTGTTCAGCGTCATTAACGTTTAATGACATGCCTTCACCTTTAATACCAGCTTCGGAAAAAGCCTCCGTAATAGCAGCTGCGCCTTTGTCAGAAGTTGCAGTACCAATCACTGTAGCACCTTGCTTACCCAACTCTAAAGCAATTGCAGCGCCAATGCCACGGCTTGCACCTGTAATTAATGCAATTTGACCTGTTAACATAAGTACCTCTGTATAAAATTACTGTATAAAATTAAAGTGTGTTTTTAAGTTCAAGTAAAGCTTCATTACTTGTCATTGCGATGCATGGCAACTCTGCAACGATACGCTTAGTTAAGCCTGCCAACACTTTACCTGGCCCGCACTCGGCGGATTGAGTAACTCCTTGTGTCGCAATATACTGCACTGTCTCAACCCAACGCACTGGGCTGTGTAACTGACGCACTAATGCGTCTTTTATTTTATCACCATCATCATAAGCCATCACATCTGCGTTGTGTACTATTGGTATCAACGGCTTGTTAACGGCGACGTTAATTAAGTAATCTGCCAACTTAAGTGCCGCTGGGCGCATTAATGCGCAATGAGAAGGCACGCTGACTGGCAAAGCCAGTGCACGCTTAGCACCCTTAGCTTTTGCAGCTTCCATACCACGCTCTACAGCCGCTTTATTACCAGCAATCACTACTTGCCCTGGTGAATTTAAATTAACTGCTTCTAATACCTCACCTTGCGCAGCCTCACTACAGACCATGCGCACAGCATCATCATCAAGCCCTAAAATTGCTGCCATCGCACCCACGCCAGCTGGCACCGCATTCTGCATGACTTCTGCACGATATTTAACCAATGGCAATGCATCTTTAAATGATAAGGCACCAGCAGCCACCAAGGCCGTATATTCACCCAAGCTATGACCAGCCACCACTGCTGGCATTTGGTCTGATACAGATTGCCATGCACGCCAAGCAGCAACACCTGCTGTCAGCATGATAGGCTGGGTATTGCTGGTTTCGTTAATCAGCTCATTAGCTTCCGTGGCCATTACCCAAAAATTCACACCTAAAATATCGGATGCTTCTTGAAATGTGTCGCGGATGATTTTATTGTCACCAAAGCCGCTCATCATGCCTACTGATTGGGAGCCTTGACCTGGAAAAAAGAATGCTGTTTTTTTCATAAATTACTTTATATTATTTATATAATCGATTGAATATTAATATTTAATTAATGCAGAACCCCAAGTGAAGCCACCACCAAAAGCTTCCATTAATATGACGTCGCCACGCTTAATGCGCCCGTCCCTGACAGCTGTATCCAGCGCCAAAGGAATGGACGCAGCAGAAGTATTACCGTGTATATCTACAGTCACTACCACTTTATCCATGCTCATATCTAGCTTTTTGGCTGTTGCTTGTAAAATGCGAATGTTAGCCTGATGTGGCACGAGCCAATCAATATCTGACTTCTGCATTTGATTTGCCGCAAGGGTTTCATCAACAATTTGGTCTAAAGTGTTAACCGCCATTTTAAACACAGAGTTGCCTTCCATGACAACAGTATCAGGCTTATCAGCATTACGTGGCACATGGAGCATGTTTTCGTAGCGACCATCTGCATGCAGATGGGTAGAAATAACACCTTGCTCAGTTGATGCCTGCAAAATCACGGCACCAGCGCCATCACCCCAAAGAATACAATTACCTCGGTCGGTATAATCTGTAATGCGTGAAAATGATTCAGCGCCTATCACTAGGGCACATTTAACACCACCAACTTTAATAAAATTATCTGCTGTTGCAAGTGCATACACAAAACCACTGCAAACAGCTTGCATGTCAAATGCAGGACATCCTGCTATATCCAACTTTTTTTGCACCATCGTGGCTACGCTAGGAAATATCTTATCTGGTGTAGTTGTCGCAACAATAATTAAATCAATATCATTTGCACTAACACCTGCGCTTGCAATCGCGTTCTTAGCTGCTTCAAACGCCAAATCACTTGTAAACTCGCCCTCTGCAGCGATGTGACGTTCGCGAATGCCAGTGCGCGTAAAAATCCATTCATCTGTAGTATCTACCATACGCTCTAAATCAGCATTGGTGAGTACTTTACTCGGCAAATAACTACCGGTACCTGCTATACGAGAAAATATCATTGCATATCCTGAGAATTTTTTACAGCCATACTTGGTTGTAAATGTTCGATTTCCAGCTGCTCTGTAATGCGGCGCAACACCCCACTACGAGCTTCTTCTATTGCCACATGAATTGCCGAAATAAAAGCGACGTGATCTGCACCACCATGGCTTTTTACAACAATTCCACGCAAACCCAAGAAGCTCGCACCGTTATATCGACGCGGATCTAGTCGCTTTTTGAAAGCTTTAAGTACTGGCATCGCACAAAGTGCCATCAGTTTAGTCAGCCAGCTTTTTTTGAATTCCTGAGTTAAGAACTTACCCATCATATGGGCCAAGCCTTCCGTGGTTTTTAACGATACATTACCAACAAAGCCATCACAAACCACTAAATCTGTTGTACCTTTAAAGATGTCATCACCTTCAACATTGCCGTAAAAGTTTAAATGACTCGCTTTAAGTAGCTCACCTGCCTGCTTAGCAACTTCGTTACCTTTGATATCCTCTGAGCCAATATTGAGCAAACCGACAGTTGGACGCTCTTTGTGCTCCACACAACTTACCAACATAGCACCCATGATGGCGAACTGATATAGATGTTCTGCGGTACAGTCGGCATTTGCACCTAGGTCAAGCATATAAGTATTGCCTTTTTCGCTTGGTAAGGCAGAGGCAATTGCTGGGCGATCAATTCCTGGCAAGGTTTTTAATACAAAACGAGCAGTTGCCATCAGTGCGCCTGTATTGCCTGCACTTACGCATGCGTTAGCTTCGCCACTTTTCACCAAGTTAATGGCAACTCGCATAGACGAGTCTTTCTTATTTTTTAGGGCACTTTGTGGCGACTCATCCATGGTAACAACTTCAGCTGCATGATGAATACGCAAACGAGGGTTAACTGCTGCCTTATGTGCTTTGAGCTCAACTTCAATGGCATCAGCCAATCCGACCAGTACAATATTTAGCTGAGGATCTGAATCCAATGCTTTTAATGCTGCTGGCACTGTGACGTGGGGGCCGTGATCGCCGCCCATTGCGTCAATTGCAATTGTAATGTCCATTACTTTTACTCAACTTGAATAATAAGATTTTTAATTGGAATATGTTGCCAATTTAACAACAAGAAATATAGCCAACCATTAAAACATAACGCCGCTCCAAACAAATGGAGCGGCGTTATGTTTCCTGTACTACCAAACAATTCAATCTAACTAACAGATACTGATATTGTTCGCCGAGTAAATTACTCGCCTTTTGATGGCAATACTTTACGGCCACGGTAGTAGCCATTAGGACTAATATGGTGACGCAAGTGTGTTTCGCCAGTAGTTGGCTCAACTGCTAATGGTGGATTTGTCAAAAAATCATGCGAACGGTGCATACCACGCTTTGAAGGTGACTTTTTGTTTTGCTGAACTGCCATAATAAACTCCAATAAAATGATTAAAACATCATCTCAATTACTTGTAAATCGATGCAATAAAATGAATAACGCATCACTAATTTAAGATTACACTAAATAACTAACCCGTAATGATAATACAAAACATAAGTTTTGTCAGCCAATACTATATATTTTAAGATTTAATTAACCCTTTTAATGCTGCAAAAGGGTTAGGCTTCTCGCCACTTTGCATCGTAACGGCAGCGCAGTCGTTGTTATGGACGGGCGCTATCGGTAGCGCCATTATAACCTCATCTTCGATAAGCAACTTCACATCCATCTCTTGACTTACTTCTTGCAAATCAAAATCATCACCAATTGTCGCTTCCACATCATCCAACGAGCTGTCATCCGCATCGCTAATTAAGTAATGAAAATCCAGCGCCAAACTTAAAGGCATTTTAGACAAGCAGCGCTGGCAAGAAGTGACTAAGCTGACATTTAGCACTAAATGCAAATAACATTGACCCAATACGTTTTTCTCACCATTTAAAACGAAGTTAACTAAACCTTCTAGCTTAGAGTTGGGGCTCGCAACGTCACCAGGGGGGTTATTTGCATCAGCTTCTAAATGTTGCGACTCAATCAATTCACATAGTCTAGGAAAGAATGACAGCGGAAGGCTTGCTTCCAAACGCTCACCGCGCGCAGCAAAAGCAAGGTTGTCAATTAAAAAGGTTTGATTGGTCATGTTCAGTTCTTGGCTTAAATTAAAGTTTGCAAAATTATCCTAGATAATTAACGATGCATGTGAATTATTCTCGTGTTTATTATTCTAAAGTATTCAGTAAAGAATATTCAGATCACAGACATTTGCTAATAAAATATAAAGTTTGACAGTACGTTTATACTTAAATTAAGCACATCTTAAAGGTACTAACAACCGTATCTAAAGACCAAAAAAATTACTTTTTGCGCTCAATTCAGTGCTTAAATTTGCACTAGGGATTTAGCTATTAAGGCTGCCATGTTACAATCACACCGTTTTTGTAACGTCATTTAATAAAATTAAGGCTTACCTACGTGTTCAAAAAAATTCTAGTTGCTAACCGCGGTGAAATTGCAGTACGTATTGTGCGCGCGTGCTCTGAAATGGGCATCAAATCTGTTGCTATTTATACAGATGCTGACCGCCAAGCGTTACATGTTAAAAAAGCGGATGAAGCTTATCATATAGGTGCAGATCCTGTTGCTGGGTATCTAAATGCGCATAACATTGTGAATCTAGCCGTTGCTGCTGGCTGTGACGCCTTGCATCCTGGCTATGGTTTTTTATCTGAAAATCCAGAATTAGCTGAAATTTGTGAGCGTCGTGGCGTTAAATTTATTGGGCCTAATGCTGACGTCATTCGTCAAATGGGCGACAAAATTCAAGCACGTAATGCAATGACCAAGGCTGGCATTCCATGTACGCCTGGTAGTAATGGCAACTTGAAAGACCTTAATGAGGCTATCACGCTTGCAAACAAAATTGGTTACCCCATTATGCTTAAAGCTACTAATGGTGGTGGTGGCCGCGGCATTCGTCGCTGTGATAGTGAAAAAGACTTACTAGGAAACTATGATCGCGTCATCAGTGAAGCGAGTAAGGCTTTTGGTAAACCTGAAGTGTTTATTGAGAAGTGTGTTGTTTCTCCACGTCATATTGAAGTGCAAGTATTAGCTGACTCACAAGGCAACGCCATTCATTTATTTGAGCGTGACTGTTCAATACAACGTCGCAACCAAAAGCTCATTGAAATTGCACCATCACCGCAGTTGTCTCAAGCGCAACGAGAGTACATCGGTGGATTGGCAGTAAAAGCAGCTAAGGCAGTTGGTTATGAAAACGCTGGCACTGTTGAGTTCCTGCTTGATTCTGACAATACGTTCTATTTCATGGAAATGAATACGCGCTTACAAGTTGAGCATACTGTTACGGAAACAATTACAGGTATTGATATTGTTCAGGAACAAATTCGGGTTGCTTACGGACTACCTTTACAATACAAACAAAAAGACGTGACTTTTAGAGGTTACGCAATGGAATTCCGTATTAATGCGGAAGATCCAAAAAATGGCTTTTTACCAAGTTTCGGTAAAATCACACGCTATTATGCGCCAGGTGGTCCTGGTGTTCGTATGGATGCAGCAATATTTAGCGGCTATGTAATACCTCCCTACTATGATTCCATGTGCGCTAAGTTGACGGTATGGGCGCTTACCTGGGATGGTGTTATTGAGCGCGGTCGTCGAGCGCTCGACGATATGATTATTTATGGTGTAAAAACTACCATTCCTTATTATCAAGAAATTCTTAAGCATCCAGAATTTAGGGCTGCAGAGTTTAATACCAGTTTTGTAGAGGCGCATCCTGAGTTAACTAACTATGCTAACGAAATTCCGCCCGAACTCATCGCGGCAGCAATTTCAGCGGTGATTGCGGCGCATGAAGGTATATAACAAGATTTTCAAGTATTAAAAATTAATTTTAACCTTAGAACTGATAGATTAAAAATATGGCAAAAGTATCTGTTACTGAACTAGTTTTACGCGATGGTCATCAATCGCTTATTGCAACTCGCATGCGTACTGATGACATGCTACCTATTTGTGCAAAGCTCGATGCTATTGGCTTTTGGTCACTTGAAGCTTGGGGTGGTGCAACATTCGATGCATGTGTACGTTTTCTTAAAGAAGACCCATGGGAGCGCCTTGCAAAATTACGTAAAGCACTACCCAACAGCCGCATCAAAATGTTGCTACGCGGTCAAAACTTACTAGGCTATCGCCATTACTCCGATGACGTTGTACGCGCTTTTGTCCAGAAATCTGCAGACAACGGTGTTGATGTATTCCGTATTTTTGATGCAATGAATGACTTACGTAATATCAAAACATCTGTTGAAGCGGTTAAGAAATTAGGTAAACATGCAGAAGGCACGATTGCCTATACAACTAGCCCCGTTCATGATGTCGCTTACTTCGTTGAGTTAGCCAAAGAACTAGAATCTATGGGTTGTGACACGATTGCAATTAAAGATATGGCTGGCTTACTAACGCCTAAAAATACAAGTGAATTAGTAAAAGCCTTGCACAGTTCAGTTAATTTACCAATTCAACTACATAGCCATGCTACTTCAGGTCTGTCTGCAATGAGTCTGCTAAAAGGCATTGAAGCTGGCGCAAGCATTATTGATACATGTAACTCATCTTTTGGTGAAGGTGCGAGCCACTCTTCTACAGAAAGTTTAGTGGCCGCATTGCAAGGCACAGAATATGACACTGGTTTAGACTTGGGTGCGTTACAAGAGATTACCGCTTATTTCAGGGATGTCCGTAAGAAATACTGGCAATTTGAAAGTGAGTTTACAGGGGTTGATACTAGAGTCTTAGTGAGCCAAATTCCTGGCGGCATGATTTCGAACTTATCTAACCAACTAAAAGAGCAAGGCGCTCTTAATAAAATGGATGAGGTTTTACTGGAAATTCCTAGAGTACGTGAGGATTTGGGTTACCCTCCACTGGTTACACCAACCTCTCAAATCGTAGGTACGCAAGCTGTACTTAACGTGATGACTGGTGCTCGTTATAAATCAATTACCAATGAAGTTAAGAACTACTTCCTTGGACAGTACGGGAAAGCACCAGCCGCTGTTAATGAAACAATTAAGCAGCAGGCTATTGGAAATGCAGAGGTTATTAGCTGCAGACCAGCTGATTTGTTAAAGCCAGAAATGGCTAAATTGACTAATGAAGCAGAACGCTTCGCCAAATCTGAAGAGGATGTGCTCACATATGCGATGTTTCCAGATATTGGCCAAACTTATCTACAAGAGCGCAATGCAGGGTCACTAACACCTGAGTTGTTATTAGATAAAAATACAATTCAATCTAACGGTCCAAGATTTGCACCAAATGAATTTAAAGTGACATTACATGGAGAAACGTTCCATATCAATGTAACTGGTAGCGGTCATGCAGGTGAAGAGCAACGCCCTTACTTTGTATCTATTGATGGTATTGCGGAAGAAGTCATCGTAGAAACACTCAGTGAAATTGAGATTGCTAACGACGGCACAGCAAGTAACGGTAGCAAAAAGAAAATCGCGAACAATACAAGTAGTGGTCGCCCTCGCCCATCTCACCCAGGTCATGTGACAACATCAATGCCAGGTACAATTGTTGCGGTCAAAGTGAATGTTGGTGATAAAGTAAAAGCTGGCGATGGCGTACTAGTGATTGAAGCCATGAAAATGGAAAACGAAATTCAAGCATCAACCACAGGTGTTGTCGTTGCTATACATGCCATTAAAGGTGATACAGTGACACCTGATGAGTCTTTACTTGAAATTCAACCAGAATAACCAATGTATTAATTAACAAACCAAGCCGACGGGTATGTACTGTCGGCTTTTTTATTAGCTCCATTTATTATGCAAAACAACCTGATACTAGCCTCATCTTCAATTTATAGACGTGAATTATTAACGCGTTTACAAATTCCCTTTAGCTGCATTTCACCAGACGTTGATGAAACCCAAATAGAAGGCGAATTACCAGAAGAGACCGCCTTAAGATTAGCTAAAGATAAGGCAATAAAAATTGGCACTAGTCATGTAGATGCCTTAATTATTGGATGCGATCAAGTGGCAACACTAGATAACATCCAATTAGGTAAGCCATTGAATCATGATAATGCAACAAAACAACTACGTATGATGCGTGGTAGAGAAGTTATCTTTCATAGCGCATTATGTTTATATAACGCAAAAACACAGAATATGCAGGCGACTGTGGTGCCTTATATTGTGCAGTTTAGAAACTTAACCGATGCACAAATTGAAAATTACCTTTTAAAAGAACAGCCTTATCACTGTGCTGGTAGTGCTAAATCAGAAGGTCTTGGCATTGCAATTATCGAAAAAATGACAGGTGAAGACCCCAATGCATTGATAGGCTTACCTTTGATTGCTTTAATCAATATGCTTAATCATGAAGGCGTATCAGTGATATAAATCACCTAAATGCCTTTTTAATTGCTACATTTAACCATTCTCACTCTGAAGGAGTCTGTAATGCCTAATCAATACAAGTTTATTGTACTTTGTGTACTCTCGGCTCTATCAAGCAATGTGCTATCCGCCGACACAGATGAAATCACTAGCAGTTTACATGATCAGCAATCTGTGGCAGTCACCATTTATAACAACAACCTAGCATTAGTCAAAGATCAGCGTAAAGTTAAATTAAATAGCGGCCTAAATAATTTAGCATTACGTGATGTAAGTGCGCAGATCAGACCTGAAACAGCATTGTTGCGTAGCATTAGTCATAAAGGAAGCTTTGACACCTTAGAGCAAAATTTCGATTTTGACTTACTCACACCACAAAAGCTACTTGAAAAATACGTAGGTAAAATGGTTCGAGTTATTAGCATGAACCCTTCTACAGGTGTGGAAACAAGTGAACAAGCTTCTGTATTGTCTGCGAACAATGGCGTTGTGATGAAAATCGGCAATCGTATTGAAACGGGCATTCCAGGGCGAATTGTGTATGACAATGTTCCTGCAAATCTACGTGACCGCCCTACTTTAATCACTAAAATTAACAATAAAGTAGCTGGTGAGCACTCCGTTGAGTTGAGTTATCTAACAGGTGGTCTCGACTGGAAGGCGGATTACGTTGCTGAACTAAGCCCAAAAGAGGATAGTCTTGATTTATCAGGGTGGGTAACTTTAACCAACACAAGTGGTACTAGCTATCAGAATGCAAAATTACAGCTAGTTGCTGGAGATGTTAACCGCATACAAGAAGATTACCCACGTGCAATGAGTATGAGAAAAGACATGTTAATGGCCGCAGAAGCTGCAGCGCCAATGGCAGAGGAGTCACTACTTGAGTATCATTTATACAGTTTGGACCGCCAGACGTCTATTGCAGAGAACCAAACTAAGCAAGTCGCCCTACTCTCTGCATCACAAGTACCAGCTCGCAAAGAGCTGGTCTTACGTGGTTCAGATTATTACTACAACTCAAGTTACGGTGACTTAGGTCAAAAGTTAAAAGTGAGCGTGTTTGTAGATTTTGATAATAAAGAGGCTGCAAAATTAGGTATTCCACTACCTAAAGGCATTATGCGTGTCTATAAAAAAGACAGCCAAGGTAATGCTCAGTTTGTAGGTGAAGACCGTATCGACCACACACCTAAAAATGAAATTGTACGCCTTAAACTTGGCGAAGCATTTGATGTAACAGCCGATAAAAAACAGTCTGACTTTAAAACATTACCCCGCCCCTCCAAAGGCAATAGTATGTTTGAAAGCGCTTACGAGATTGTGATCAAAAATGCAAAAAAAGAACGCGTTTCTATCACAGTTCAAGAGCCGATTCCCGCAGACTGGAAAATCATCAAAGAAAGCCACCCTAGCCAAAAAGCGACTAGCAATACTGCTGTTTGGAAAATAGACGTACCTGCCGAAGGTAAAGTCACGCTGAATTACCGTGTACAAGTGAAATATTGATGACTAATAAAAAAACAGGGACCTTATATTTTATTCCAGTCACACTTGGTGAAGATAATATCACCAAGGTTTTACCCTCAGAGGTTGTAAAGATAGCTCAACAATTGGATGAGTTTATTGTTGAAAATGAAAAAACTGCACGCCATTTCTTAGGTGCAATTCAACATAGCAAACCAATACGTGAGCTGGTACTTAAAACACTAAATGAGCACACGGGCGATAAAGAATTACCAGCACTACTTAACTCATTAATGGCGGGGAAAGATGTGGGCCTGATGAGCGAGGCTGGTTGCCCTGGCATTGCAGATCCAGGTGCAAAACTTGCAGCACTGGCACATCAAAAAGGCATTCGCGTAGCCCCCCTAGTTGGCCCTTCATCCATTTTACTTAGCCTAATGGCAAGTGGTTTAAATGGACAACGATTTACTTTTTTAGGGTATTTACCAAGCGATAAAGTTGCAAGAATCAACCAGCTTAAAGAAATTGAAAAGCAATCAAAACAACAAGAAACTCAAGTGTTTATAGAAACACCCTACCGTAATCAGCACATGCTAGAAGATATTATTAACAACTGTAACGGGGAAACAAAGTTATGTATTGCCTGCAATATAAGTTTAGCAGATGAATTTATTGGCACTAAACGTATAAAAGAATGGAAAACATCACCTTTACCCGATTTACATAAGAAACCAACTGTGTTCTTATTATTGGCTTAATGATGATTGAATCAAAGCCTTAACAGGCGCATAGCTAAGTCTATGTACAGGTGAAACACCATGCTGACGTAGTAGTGCCATGTGAGCCGCGGTAGGATAACCCTTATGCTGTGCAAATCCATACATAGGATACTGTCGGTCTAAGTCATACAATGCTGCATCACGCGCAGTTTTGGCCAGAATAGATGCGGCGGATATTGCTTGCACTTTACTATCACCCTTAACAATCGCTTCGCAAGGCAAGCCAATTTTTGGCCGTTGATTACCATCTACCTGCACAAGCAAGTTTAGCTGATCAGCATTAGTCAAACTTGACTGAACAGACTCGATAGCACGTTTCATCGCAAGTAAACTTGCCTGCAAGATATTAAGCTGGTCAATTTCCTCGACTGTACTGTAAGCAATGGCCCATGCAAAAGCATGTGCTTTAATTTCAAGCGCTAATGCATCACGTTTTTTTTCACTCAGTTTTTTAGAGTCAGCTAAACCCAAAATTGGCTTTTCAGGATTAAGTATCACTGCTGCTGCATAAACCGCACCAGCCAAAGGCCCTCGCCCTGCTTCATCTACACCACAGATCAACTGATTTTGGTTCATTTTAAATGTGCAAGTATCGCAATTGCTGCTTTTTCTGCTGTATTTTGCTTTAATTGCTGATGAATATCTGTAAACTCTTTTTTAATTTCAGCGAGCTTTTCTTTATCGTTGACAAGATCAAGTGTTGCTTGAGCAAGCTTCTCAGGGGTAGCGTCATCTTGCAATAACTCAGGTACGACAAACTTTCCTGCCAATATATTCGGCAAGCCTACATATGGCTGCAAGCGCATACGTTTGAGTAATTGCCAACTTAAATTAGACATGCGATATGTAATCACCATCGGCTTTTTAAGTAACGCCGCCTCAAGCGTTGCAGTACCAGACGCAACAATCACTACATTAGCTGCTTCCATTGCATCATGTGCATGACCAAACAGCAACTGAATTGGTAGTGGCTCTGGTTCATTAAAAATAGCTAATTCAAATATATGTCGTGTTTCACGCGTAATCAATGGCACTAAAAATACGGCATTAGGGTGTTGTGTGTAAATGTGTTTAGCTGTTTGTACAAATAGATCTGCATGCTGCTCTACTTCACTTTGTCTACTGCCTGGAAGCATTGCAATAACTAACGAAGATGGCTCTAGTTTTAAAATTTCCCGTGCACCAGCGACATCAGGCTCCATCGGTAACATATCAGCTAATGGATGTCCTACATAAGTGACAGGAACGCCCTTTTCTTGATATAAAGCAGGTTCAAAAGGAAACAGCGCTAAAACCTGAGTGACCGCTTTCTTAATCTTTTTGATACGATTCTTACGCCATGCCCAGATAGATGGGCTTACATAATGAATTGTTTTAATGCCTTTTCGCTTAAGTTTTTTTTCTAACCAGAAATTAAAATCAGGTGCATCGATGCCAATAAATAAATCTGGTGGGTTACTTAAAAATTGATTCAATAACTCACGGCGTAACTTTAACAAACCCCATAGGTGCTTAATCACCTCAAGATACCCACGCACAGAAAGTCGCTCTATTGGATAAAGTGATTTAGCGCCTGCGCTAATCATTTTTGGACCCGCAATACCAATAAACTCTATATCTGAGCGTTTTTGTTTCAGCGCTAGTATAAGATGACTACCAAGTAAATCACCAGAGGCTTCTCCAGCCACAATGCCAATTCTAACCATATTGTGCGATTAACGGACAATGCCGCGAGTAGATACATTCAGAAAATCAGTCAAAAGTCCGATTTCTGGTGTTTTTGATAACATAGCTTCTAGTTCAACTTTAGACTCTTCTAAAGTTAAGCCTTTGCGATATAGCGTTTTATAAGCACGTTTAATTTGCAAAATACTCTCTGGCGAAAAACCTCTGCGTTTCAGGCCTTCGGAATTAATACCATGTGGTTTGGCATCATATCCTGCTGCTGTTACATATGGCGGGATGTCTTTAAACACAACAGAGCCTACCGCAGTAATGACATGAGAGCCGATCTTACAGAACTGATGCACAAGCGTGAAGCCACCTAAAATTGCATAATCATACATATCGACATGGCCAGCAAGTGATGAGTTATTCGCTAAAATAGTATGATTGCCAACTTGGCAATCATGTGCAATATGCACATAAGCCATTATCCAATTATCATTACCGATTTTTGTTGTGCCTTTATCTTGGATTGTACCGCGATTAAAAGTGCAAAATTCTCGAATGGTATTGTTATCACCAATCTCCAATAAGGTCGGCTCACCTTTGTACTTTTTATCCTGTGGCGCTTCACCTAATGACGAAAACTGAAAAATTTGATTATTTTTACCGATAGTCGTAGGACCATTAATCGCTACATGGCTGGCAATTCGAGTGCCTGCATCGACTTTTACGTGAGGCCCAATCACAGAAAATGCGCCAACTTCAACGCTAGAATCAAGCTCTGCTGAGGCATCTATGAGAGCTGTTGGATGAATTTTTGCAGTATGCATTTTAACTTCACTTATTTTTATGAGTGGCATTAGTGTGCGACTTGATGCGCACTCATCACTTATTTTTCAATTGCTTTTAAGATGCACATCATCTGTGCTTCAGCAACAACAGTTCCATCAACAGTAGCAACACCAGAGTACTTCCAGATACCCTTTAGAATGCGGTCGATTTTCACATTCAGTACAATTTGGTCGCCTGGGGACACTGGCTTTTTAAAGCGTGCACTATCGATACCTGCGAAATAGTAGACAGAGTCATCAGTAGGTTTAGTATCCATTGTTTTGAATGATAATATTGCAGCAGCTTGTGCCATTGCCTCAACAATCAAAACGCCAGGCATCACTGGATGGTATGGAAAATGACCTGGGAAATAAGGCTCATTAACACTTACATTTTTAATCGCTGTAATTTCTTTACCTAACTCCATAGACAACACTCGATCAACCAATACGAATGGATAACGATGTGGCAAGTGCTCTAGAATTTCATGAATATCCATACTAGTAGTAGAGGTTGCATTATTAGTCATATTATTCTCGGTTTGCTTCTTATAAAGAGTTTTATCGTTAATCCTTGAAGTCTTCATTACTTTGTTTTAAGCAAGGCAATCTCAATCTCAAGTTGTTTAATTTTATCTGCAAAATCATCTAAGTGACGAATCCTCGCAGCCGTACTTAACCATGCCTTATGTGTTTGAAAAGGCATTAATGCAGTGTATGTATCCGCAGTCATCAACGAACGAGTAATCATACTACCAGGCGAAATTGTGACATGATCTGCTATTTCCAAATGTCCCAATATCATTGCAGCGCCACCAATTTTACAGTGCCGACCAATACGCGCACTACCAGCGACACCAACACAGCCAGCAATAACGGTATGTGCGCCAATCACACAGTTATGCCCTATTTGAATTAAATTATCGAGTTTTACGCCCTCTTCGATAATTGTGTCATCAATTGCACCTCGGTCAACTGTAGTATTGGCACCAATATCTACATTGGCATGAATAACAACACGCCCTACTTGTGGTATTTTAAGCCATCGTCCTGCTTCTTCAGCGTAGCCAAATCCATCTGAACCAATAATCACACCTGAGAAAAAATGACAGTTTTCACCAATTTCACAATGATGCTTAATTACAACATTGGGCTCTAACCGTGTTCCATCTGCTATTTTTACATCGTTTTCGATGACACAACCACTTGTAACGACAACATTTTCACCAAGCGTAACATTTCCACCAATAGAAACCAGTGGGCCAATACTGCATGAGCTCGGAATATGTGCAGTTGGATGGATGACAGCAGTTTCATGAATGCCTTGAGGCATTACAGTTAGTGGATTTAGAAAAGCTGACAGTTTCGCAAAATAAGCATAAGGATTATCAACAATAATCTTGGGTTGCGTACTTAAATTACTATGCGTTTCTTTCATAATAAAAGCGCTAGCTTCACTTGTAACCAGCGCTTTCTGATACTTAGTATCATTAAAAAAACTAATAGAACCTGCTTTTGCATTTGCAATAGAAGAAACTCTATTGATTAACACATTGCCATCACCAATTACATGACCGCCTAGCGCAGTGGCAATATCGTTAAGCGAGTATTGCTGACTCATACTTTAACTCGAAAATGTAAGGTTATCAGACAAACTACTTATTTTTTACCTAACATTTTTAACACTTTGTCTGTAATGTCAATTTTCTTACTTGCGTAAGCAACGCCACTATAGACTACTAAATCGTAACCCTCTGCTTCAGAAACTGACTGAACAGCTTTGTTAATGCGATCTTGCAATGAACCTAACTCTTCATTTTTACGTAAATTAATATCTTCACGCAACTCACGTTGTTTACGTTGAAATTCAATTTTAATATTTTGAGCATCACGTTCTTTTGTGCGGCGCTCAGACTCAGAAAGTGTTAGCCCTTCTTTATCTAGGATTGTTTCTAAATCTTTAATTTGCTTAGCCATACGATCAAGCTCTTGTGAGCGTGGGCTAAATTCTTTTTCTAATTTTTTACCACTTTCAGCAGTTTGTGGGGCATCTTGTAGAATTTTATCTACTTGTACGTAACCAACCTTTAATTCTGCTGACTGTGCGTTCATTGCACATGCCATCAAACTTGCAACTACTATACTTTTAAAAAAATGATTCACTTAACTTCTCCTTACCCTGCAATACGAATATTGGCATCATTATGCCATAAGACACTCTATCGAATAAGTAACCAGCACTATATTTCGATACGACTGCCCTGATGAAAATCTTTTTAGAACTGCTGACCTAACTGGAATTGGATTGCTTGTGTATTATCCCCACTTTTGCTATTCAATGGTTTAGCAAATACTAACTTCAAAGGACCAAATGGTGATATCCAACTTAACCCCAAGCCTGTTGAGTATCTTAGCCCGCCAAAATCATACGATTCGTCTGGGCCAAACACATTGCCAGCGTCAATAAATGCACTCATCCTAAACTGCTTGGACTCTTTCAAACCTGGTATTGGTAGATACAATTCAGCGTTAGCTAACAAACGTTTAGTACCACCTAACGCAAAATCACGACCCGATAATGTGTCGGTAGTTCTAGGACCTAATGAGCCATTATCATAACCCCTAACAGAGTTTACACCACCCATATAAAAGTTTTTAAAGAATGGATAGTTCTTATTACCGTAAGAATCGGCGTAACCAATTTCACCGTTCAACATAAGGGTGTACGCAGGAATAACTTCCTTAAACCATGCATGTTTATAGTCAATTTTATAATACTCAAGATCTAGTACAGGAAGCGCCAACTCTCCCGTTAGTCTTTGCAATACCCCTTTAGTCGTAAACATGATGCTATCTCTTGAGTCATGCACCCACCCAGCACTAGCTACTACAGAATTACTTGTACAGCCAGTAGTGTTTCCACAAAAGTCTTGATATTGAATCGGACTATTTGCTCTTAGCTCAACTTTGGTAAAGTCTGCAGAAAGGCCAAAATTAAGACCATCTCTTTCGTTTAAAGGAATACCAAACCTAACACCGCCACCATAAGAAGAGGTGTTATAGGTGCCGATATTGAGAGAGCTTGTATTAACATCACGACGATACACGTCAATACCGCGACTCACACCATCTGGCGTGAAATACGGGTCTGTATATGAAAGCGAATATACTGTGTTCACTTTACCAGTATTTACTTGAGCACTAACGCGATTACCAGTTCCCAAGAAGTTGTTCTGGTTCACTGTAATACCAAAAACCACACCCTCGTTACTAGACAAGCCCGCACCAAATTGTACGCTACCTGTAGACTTTTCTGTCACGCTAATATTCAAATCAACCTGATCTGCTGTGCCAGGTACTGCTGGTGTTTCCACATTAACGTCTGAGAAGAAATCAGTACGCACAATACGTTCTTTTGAACGATCAATTTTATTAGATGCATACCAAGCAGACTCAAGCTGACGTACCTCACGCCGAATCACTTCATCACGCGTACGCGTATTGCCAACGACATTAATTCGTCTGACATAAACACGTTTACCTGGATCTACGAAAAAGGTAAACGCTGCGGTGTGCTGCTCTTTATTAATTTCAGGTACTGGATTGACGTTAGAAAAAGCATACCCATCGTTACTTAATCGATCACTAATCGCTTTGCTTGTTTGCGTTACTTTCTCGCGGCTGAAAGTTTCACCAGCCTGCACTTGAATCAATTGACGTAACTCATCTTCAGGCACTAAAGTCTCACCTGCCAACTTCACTTCGGAGATAGTATATTTTTCACCTTCGGTAATATTGATTGTGATGTAAATGTCTTTTTTATCTGGCGTAATTGACACCTGTGTTGAGTCAATATTAAATTCAAGATACCCTTTGTTCATGTAAAAAGAACGTAAGGTTTCTAAATCTGCATTTAATTTTTGCTTAGAATATTGATCGTCTTTATTCCACCAACTCATCCAGTTTGGTGTAGTAAGCAGAAATTCTGCTCGAAGATCATCTATCGAGTAAGCTTTATTACCTACGATATTAATATCACGAATCTTAGAAACAGCACCCTCTTCGATATCGAACCTAACGGCAACACGATTACGTTCAAGCGGTGTTACGACTGTTTTCACAGAAGCGCCGTATTTACCTTGTGACAGGTATTGACGCTTGATTTCCTGCTCAGCACGATCTAACTGTGATTTATCGAAAATTTGACTTTCTGAAATGCCAACCTGCTTCAAACCCTCTTTCATTTTATCGGTAGGGAATGACTTATTACCACTAAAATCAATCTGTGCGATTGCGGCACGCTCTTGCACAGTAACAATTAGCACATCATTTTCAGCTTCAATGCGCACATCTTTGAAGAAACCTGTGCCATACAGTGACTTAATCGCTTGTGATGCTAGATCATCATCCATGATCTCACCGACTTTAACAGGTAAGTGGCTAAAAACTGTGCCAGCTTCTGTTCTCTGAATACCTTCTACTCGAATATCTTTAACTTGAAATGGTTCAAGTGCCATCACTGATCCAGCATATAAGCTAGATACAAGCAGCAACATAGACTTAAGTTTTAGTTTTGGGTGTTTCAAATTTTGAATTGCCATTCAATTAGCCTGTTATCAATCTGTTTATATCATTATAAAGCGCTAAAACCATCATACACGCGAGTAGAAAAACGCCTATTCTTTGCCCTACATTCATTGCTGCTTCAGATACAGGTCGCCCTGTAAAAAATTCAAACATATAATACATCAAATGCCCGCCATCTAATACGGGAATCGGTAAGAGATTAAGCACACCTATACTAATACTAATTAGCGCCAGAAACCCTATAAAAACTTTCAGCCCCATATCAGCGCTTTGTCCAGCATAGCTAGCAATAGTGACTGGTCCACTCATGCCCTTCCATGAAACATTACCCAGCACCATATTACCCAACATTTTTAAACTAAAAGTAGCCGTGTCCCATGTTTTTTCTACCGCTTTTAAAAATGCACCAGCCACTGAATAGTGAGTTGTAATGAAAAAATCATCTAACTCACTTTGCTGCATATTAAACCCAGCTCCGATACGGCCTATTTTTTCATCTTTTTCGAAAATAGCTTCTGGTGTAATACTAAGGTTAATTAACTGACTGTCTCGTTCAACTAATAATGGCATCATCATTTCAGGATGCGACTTAATCTCTTTAACAAACGCATCCCAGTCAGTCACTTTGATTTTATTGAGTTCAAGCACAATGTCATTGGTTTTTAATCCAGCCAGTTCTGCACGACTGCCTTTAATTACCTCTCCAATTTTAGGGGTGATTTTAGGCATTTCTACAATGAAGCCAATTTTTTCTAAAATATCCAGCTTCTCATCATCAAAATCAATCTTGGCTACATTGAGTTGATAATATTTTATTTCCTGCTGAGGACTTATCGTTTGTATTGCAACATCAGTTTTCTTTAAAGTCTCTTTCAATAATAGCCAACGCACGTCTTGCCAGCTACTCACGTTTTGATTGCCAACTTTGTGAATCACCTCACCAGCTTGTATATTCAATAAAGCCGCTGGGCTACTGTCTATCAAACTACCTACTGTAGGTTTAATTCCCACAACACCTGTCATGAATAAAGCCCAGTAAAGGAGAATTGCGAGCAGAAGATTTGCAAAAGGACCTGCTAATACGATAGCAATTCGCTTGCCTACACTTTGCCTGTTCAGTGCACGGGACATATCTTCACCGCTCACATGCGACTCGTCAGTCAACGTATCTTCCCCAAGCATTTTCACATAGCCGCCTAAAGGGATTGCTGCAATCACATATTCTGTTTGATCTTTACCAAATTTTTTACTCCAAAGCGGCTGGCCAAAACCGATAGAGAATTTCAGCACTTTTACACCGCACCACCTTGCAACTTGAAAATGACCATACTCATGGACAGTCACGACTATGCCGAGTGTAACTATAAAAGCGAGGGCTGTTAACATAGCGATTGGTATCGAGTAATCAGGAAATATGGCATATCGTTAATTAACCCTTGATAGCGACTTAAGCCAAGACCTTGCAACACGTCTTGCGTTTGCATCGACATCGACTAATTGTGGTATTGACGTCACGGCATCTATACTAGATGCCGTTAAAACGGATTCAATTAACGCTGGAATATCCATAAATCCAATCTGATCAGCGAGGAATGCTTCAACTGCAACTTCATTGGCTGCATTCAAAATGGCTGGTGCGGTTCCACCTGCATCCAATGCTTCGTAAGCTAGGCGTAAACAAGGAAACATATTCTGATCAGGCGCACAAAAGTCTAATCGCCCAATTTTCAACAAATCCAAACTACTGACGCCACTCGCCAACCTGTCAGGATAGCCTAATCCGTATGCAATTGGTGTGCGCATATCAGGGTTGCCTAGTTGCGCTAACACACTACCATCATTATATTCAACCATCGAGTGTATGACGCTTTGAGGATGCACAACCACTTCAATTTGGGCGGAAGCTGCATTAAATAGCCAATGCGCTTCAATGACCTCCAAGCCCTTATTCATCATCGTAGCTGAGTCAATCGTAATCTTTGGCCCCATCACCCAATTTGGATGATTCAATGCCTGTGCTCGTGTTACGTTACTTAACTGTTCTATAGTTGCATTACGAAATGGGCCGCCTGATGCTGTTAACAAAATCCGCTTCACCCCTATATCGACTAAAACTCGGGTACGCTGATATGGCATGACCTGAAATATCGCATTATGCTCACTGTCAATAGGAAGCAAAGTCGCACCGCCATCAATGACAGCTTGCATAAACAAATTGCCTGCCATCACCAATGTTTCTTTGTTCGCCAACAAAATTCGTTTACCAGCACGCGCAGCGGCCATCGCTGGATGCAAGCCCGCAGCACCAACAATTGCCGCCATGACCACATCGACATCCTGATGCGAAGCAACATCACTAAGCGCATCCTCACCTTGCAACACCTCTGTTGCTAGGCCAGCCTTTTTTAACTGATCAGATAAAGCCGAAGCAGCTTCTGACGACAACATGACTGCATAGCGCGGCTTATGCTTTACACACAGATCAAACAAGCTCTGTACATTTGTACTTGCTGTTAAAGCAAATACTTTAAATCGGTCTGGATGTTGACTAATTACATCTAAAGTTTGTGTGCCTATTGTGCCAGTTGCACCAAGTATAGTCACTTGCTGAACTGCACATTGGGAAGATGCACCCTTACTATCTACTGCTGATGCATTAACCATGCACATTTAACCCTGAAAATTGTAAAACATAAATAAAGAGTAGCACCATTGGCAACGTTGGGATAAATCCGTCAATCCTATCTAAAACACCACCATGCCCTGGCAATAACTGACCACTGTCTTTTAATCCAGCTTGACGCTTCATTAAAGACTCCACCAAATCGCCCACGATGCTAAACGTAACAAGTATCCACAATGCAGGTATTAGCCACATATTTAGTTGTAGATAAAAACAAAGTAACCCACCATAAACAGTAACCGCACCAAGCGCACCTAACACGCCTTCCCATGTCTTTCCTGGGCTGATATTAGGTGCCAGCTTATGGCGACCAAAACGTTTCCCTGCAAAATATGCAGCACTATCTGCCAAACTAACCGTAGCTAGTACACCAAGCAACAACCAAGGATTGATTTCATGCAATCCAACCAGTGCAATCCATGTTGCAATAATCATTAAAATACCGACAATTCTCATCATTAAGCTATTTTGACAAGCTTTGCGTTGCAGTAGCCATAATGGCGCCACAACAATCCAAAACAAAGTAGAAAGACCTAACAAGCATAAAATAATGGTATGCAGATATGGCGCCAGAGCAGTATGAGGCAGCAACAACAGGAAAACGCCAGCTAACGTAGCCAACGCAATATAGATAAAAGACTGAGTACGGCTGAGCTTAATCAAATCAGCCCATTCAGCAACAGCAAATAATGAAATAGCAAGCATAAATAGCGCCCATACCTGCTTAGATGCTAAAAATATAGTCAACAATAGACCAGTAACCAACAATATGGCGGTAATCACTCGAGTTTTTAGCATTTTTATATCATTATTATTAATTGAAATTCGAGTAACTTTTAACGAGGTGTCTCTGAAAGTTGCTCACTGGTACGCCCAAAGCGACGCTCACGTTGTTGATAAGATTGAATAGCCGAATTAAATGCAGCCTCATTGAAGTCTGGCCACAGCGTATCTGTGAAATAAAGCTCTGTATAGGCCAGTTGCCATAAAAGAAAGTTACTAATCCGCTTCTCACCACCTGTGCGTATAAATAAATCTGGCTCTGGTGCATAATTCATCGATAGATAAGGGGTTATGTGATCTTCATTATAGGCGCCAGCTAGTGCTGGCTCTGCACTATGGAGCTTATTAACAGCCTGAAGCACATCCCAGCGCCCACCGTAATTAGCGGCTATCGTTAATACCAAGCCTGTGTTATCAGCTGTTAATTGCTCGGATGCTTCTATTTTCTTAATCAACCCTGCATCAAAGCGACTTCGATCACCAATCATTACAAGCTTGATATTATTTTGGTGTAGCTTATTGACTTCACGTTTAAGCGCCTCCATAAAAAGGCCCATCAAAAAAGAAACCTCTTCTGGCGGGCGACGCCAATTCTCACTACTAAAGGCAAACAAAGTGAGATATTCAACTTTAATTTCTATGCACTTTTTCACTAAATCACGCACAGTCTCTACACCACGTTTGTGGCCAGCGATGCGTGGTAAAAAGCGCTTTCGCGCCCAACGGCCGTTACCGTCCATGATGACCGCAACGTGCTTAGGCACCTCGGCTACTGGAGGAACTCGTTGTGTTGCACTTGAGAACAAAGCCAATTAATACCTCAAGTCTAAACAAATAGAATAACTACAATAAGAATGTGCCATAGACTTAACCATTTGCACTATTAGACCGCCATTAAATCTGTTTCTTTAACTTGCAACATTTTATCAACTTCAGCAACTGCTTTATCTGTTGCTTTCTGTATTTCATCTTGCGCGCGGCGCTCATCATCTTCAGAAATTGCTTTATCTTTAATTAACTTTTTAAGCGCATCATTTGCATCACGACGAACGTTGCGAATGGCCACTTTAGCGCCCTCGCCCTCTGTACGAACGATCTTTGTTAAATCACGACGACGCTCTTCTGTGAGCATCGGCATCGGCACACGAATCAAATCACCGTTAGTTGCGGGATTCAAACCTAGGTCACTGTCACGAATCGCTTTTTCTACTTTACCAATCATATTTTTTTCATATGGTTGTACATTAATTGTACGTGAGTCACCCAAGTTAACATTGGCTACTTGGTTAACGGCGACCATAGAGCCGTAATAATCAACCATCACATGATCTAATAAGCCTACATGAGCGCGACCAGTACGTACTTTAGCCAAATCATTTTTTAGAGACTCTAATGATTTTTGCATTTTTAGTTCAGCATTTTTTTTAACATCTTCTAGCATTTATTTCTCCAACTCAGCTTTAATATTATAAAACTGATTTATATATTAACCTTTACTTCACCCTATAATGTATTAACATCACATTCACTACAAATCTGGCACAAGCATACATTTGATAATCAAAACATATGCAATATGCACTTTATGGTAAGACCATTGTTCCCTCATCTTCACCCATTACCACTTTTTTCAAAGCGCCTTGCTTAAAGATACTGAATACAGAGATAGGTAGCTTTTGATCACGACATAGCGTTAGCGCTGTTGCATCCATTACTTTAAGGTTTTTTGAAATTGCCTCATCAAAACTAATCGTTTTATAACGCATCGCTTCTGGATTTGTTTTAGGATCATCGGTATATACACCATCTACCTTTGTAGCCTTTATCACAATTTCAGCATTGATTTCCATGCCACGCAAGGCAGCAGCAGTATCTGTTGTGAAAAATGGATTACCTGTCCCTGCACCAAAAATCACCACACGACCTTCTTCTAAATAACGAATGGCTTTACCGCGGATATAAGGTTCAGCCACCTGCTCTATACTCAAGGCTGACTGCACACGAGCATTTAAACCAATATTTTTCATAGCATCTTGCAATGCCATCGCGTTCATGACGGTTGCCAACATCCCCATATAGTCGGCTGTTGCTCTATCCATGCCTTCCGCTGCTGGTGCTACTCCACGGAAAATATTACCTCCACCGATTACCACTGCAACTTGCACGCCTAAATCTACTACTTCTTTGACTTCATTCACAATTCTGGTGATGGTTGCGCGATTGATACCATATGCATCATCGCCCATCAATGCCTCACCTGAAAGTTTAAGTAAAATGCGCTTGTAAGCTGGTACGGACACGAGGACTCCTCAAATTTTAAGTTTGCTTATTTAAGCATAAAATAAGGCATTTAGGCATAAAAATTGAACCTTAAAGACGTAAATTTAATGCTTATTTTTATTAAAAAAAATGGACTAAGCAACTTGCTTAATCCATTTTAATTTTCAAAGGTGTTTAACCTTATCGTTAATTACACTTTCGCTGCTGCTGCAACCTCTGCTGCATAGTCAACAACTACTTTTTCAATGCCTTCACCAACTGTATACATGGTGAATGAAGCGATTGTTGCACCTTTTGATTTAAGCAATTGCTCAATCGTCATTTTGTCATCTTTAACAAAAACTTGGCTTAACAACGTCACTTCTTTTAAGAATTTTTGCACTGTACCATCTGCAATTTTTTCCAACATCGCTTCAGGTTTACCAGCTTCTTTTGCTTTTTCGATTGCAACACGACGTTCTGCTTCAATTAGGCTTGCATCAATACCAGATGCATCTAATGATTTAGGTTTAGCTGCAGCAATATGCATTGCTACATCTTTAGCTAAAGCATCATCACCACCAACGATATCTACTAAAACACCAATTCGGCTACCATGTACATAGCTTGTTAATTTGCCTTGCACTACTGGGCGAACAAAACGACGTGGTGTAATGTTTTCACCAATTTTACCAACTAACTGCGCACGTGTTTCTTCAACAGTTGAGCCTGCCATTGTAAGTGCACCAGCTTCAGCGATGTCGCTCGCATTGCTAGCAGCAATCACACCAGCCAACTCGTTCACAAATTTCAAGAAGTCTTCGTTTTTAGCACAGAAGTCAGTTTCAGAGTTAACTTCAACCATCGCACCTGTTTTGCCATCAGCACTAATAGAAATACCCACTGTACCTTCAGCAGCCACACGACCAGCAGCTTTGCTCGCTTTGTTACCAAAACGTACGCGTAAGATTTCTTCTGCACGCGTCATGTCGCCTTCAGCTTCAGTTAATGCTTTTTTGCAATCCATCATCGGCGCATCTGTACGCTCACGTAATTCTTTTACCATGCTTGCGGTAATTTCAGCCATTTTAAGCTCCTTAATATTCATAGTTTGCATTAAAAATGCAAACTAACTATTTGATATAATTGTATTTTTTATATTTAAATTGTTAAAATTAAAAAGGGGCCAGAAGCCCCTTTTTCAAACAGAATTAATTACTCTGCAACTGTTTCAGCAACTTCTTCAGTCGCTGATTTAACAATTTCAGTAATCACTGAACTACGACCTTCCAATACCGCATCAGCGATACCACGTGCATACAAGCGAATTGCACGGCTAGAGTCATCGTTACCAGGAATTACATAAGCCACGCCATCAGGTGAGTTGTTGGTATCAACAACACCAATCACTGGAATACCCAACTTAGCCGCTTCAGTAATTGCACCACTTTCATGGCCAACATCAATGATAAAAATAGCGTCTGGCAAGCCACCCATCTCTTTAATACCACCGATAGAACGCTCAAGTTTTTCAACTTCACGCTTGTAGCCTAAAGCTTCTTTTTTACCGAATTTTTCAAGACTGCCATCTTGCAACATTGTTTCAAAGTCTTGCAAGCGCTTGATAGATTGCTTAACTGTTTTAAAGTTAGTCAGCATACCACCTAACCAACGGTGATTTACGTAAGCACAACCTGCACGAGTCGCTTCTTCTTTCACAATGTCGCGTGCTTGGCGTTTAGTACCTACAAATAGAATACGACCCTTGTTTGCAGCCAATGTACGCACGTGCTTTAGTGCATCTTCAAACATTGGTAATGTTTTTTCAAGGTTTACGATATGGATTTTGTTGCGGTCACCGAAAATGAACGGTGCCATTTTTGGGTTCCAGTAACGAGTTTGATGGCCGAAGTGAACTCCAGCTTCCAGCATTTGACGCATGGTAACAGACATGTTAAATCTCTCTTCTAAAGGGTTATCAATTCACACAGCACCAGAAACACTCAGAAAAAATCTAAGCACCCTAGAATGGGCTGTATGTAAATTAGTCATTTACTAGTTAATAGAAAATGTTTTGCAGAAAACGCAAAGGCGTAATAATAACACCAAGCAGTTGAGTATGCTAGAGTTTGTTGAATATTATTTCAGAATCATGATGCGTCAGGTACGCCAACCACACGCATCACTCTATCTACATCTAAACGAAGCAACTCCGCAATATCGCGATAATCATCAGGTAACGCTGCATCACCCCAACCATTAGCTGAATGCCTTGCTAGGTTCACCGCAAGCGTAACATTTCTGACACGCTGCTCATCTGAAGCACCATCTTGCATAAGTTTGCCAAGTAACGGTGGAAGTTGGAAGACCTCCACCAGCTGCGCTTGTAAATCATGTAGCACGAACCCCAGCACCTCCTGCTGCACAGCTTTGCTACGCAATGCCTTATCAGCCACTTGCATGGTATGAATCAGATTCATTTTATCAGGAACGTAACACCACATCAGCATTTCAGATAAATCATGCAGCAATGCAGCAATAAGCACTTCTTCCGCATGCAAGTCATTCAAATGTGCAGCCCAATCAACCGCAAAACTGGCTGCTATATGTGCTCGTTTAATCAACTTAAGCAACTGCATCAATCCGGTTAAGTTAGCCTTAAGGGCATCTTCAACTAAAGGTACTGGGGGAATGTTTCTAAAAAACACACCAGTACCCATCATCATGATGGCTTGCTCCACCTGTGCAAGGTCTTGCAACTGGCTACGTGACCGGTGTTTCTGGGCATAACTTAGCACTTTAAAAACCATCATAGGGTCATTAAGAACGACATTTGTGATTGCACGCGCACTGAGGTTATCCTCATCTTCTTGTAAACGTCCAATTTCACGCGCAGTTTGTTTGAGCACTGGGATTTCCGCAGTTCTCAAAAAAGTCACCCATGCATTTAAGTCTCTTGCCGCCAAATCTACAGGTATCGTTGCCATGTACCAACCTCCTTTTACTGGACTATATTACATATTACATTTTTAAGCTGAAACAATCATTTATAAAAATTAAAGTAATAGCACTTAATTGATGAAGCTAAATTTATTGAACACTAAAGAATGTCTTGCAAAATGCCGGTGTCGCATCAGGCTAGATTTGTTATGCTATGATAAAATGACACATTAGCAATCTACAACAAAAAAATCATGGCAATCTCAATTAAGAATCAACAAGATATCGAAAAGATGCGCATCGCGGGCAAGCTAGCCTCAGAAGTGCTGGACTTCATTACTCCTCACGTCGTACATGGCATTACCACAGATGCACTTGATAAACTTTGCCATGACTATATTGTAGATATGCAAAAAGCAATTCCTGCGCCTTTAAATTATGCGCCGGATGGCCACAAACCTTACCCGAAGTCCATTTGCACTTCTATTAACCAGCAAATTTGCCACGGCGTTCCTAGTGACAAAGTCCTAAAAAATGGCGATATCGTCAATATTGACATTACCGTGATTAAAGATGGTTACCATGGTGACACTAGCCGCATGTTTTATGTAGGTGAAACTTCAATACAAGCAAAACGCTTATGTGAAATCACTTACCAAGCGATGTGGTTAGGTATTGATAAAGTTAAACCAGGTGCAACTTTAGGCGACATTGGGTTTGCCATACAAACATTTGCTGAGAAAAGTGGCTACAGTGTCGTGCGTGAGTTTTGCGGTCATGGTATCGGCAAAGTTTTTCATGAAGATCCTCAAGTGCTACATTATGGAAGACCAGGTGCAGGACTAAAATTGCAAGCTGGCATGATGTTTACTATTGAACCTATGATTAATGCAGGAAAGCGCGATATCAAACAAATGCCTGACGGCTGGACTATCGTAACTAAAGATCGTAGCTTATCTGCCCAGTGGGAGCACACCATATTGGTCACAGACACAGGCTATGAAGTCATGACACTATCTGCTGGCTCGCCTCCCCCTCCAGCATTTATTAGCAATTGATAAAGTTTTAATGCCAAATTTTTAAATTAACGTTTTAAATTAACGATGGTGCATGATGCAAGTAAATAACCTTATAGAAACCATCGAAATTTCAAAAGAAAGAATTGCCTTTTTACGCACTTCCTTAAAAAAGCAATTCTTGGCATTAAAAGAAGACTTTGCACAACACTCTAATACCACTCGCCTATTTAAACAGCACTGTAAATTTATTGATCAACTACTCATAGAACTGTGGTCAGATTTGCAAATTGACCCCGCCTGCTGCCTGATTGCAGTTGGCGGATATGGGCGAGGTGAACTCTTCCCTTACTCTGATATAGACCTATTGGTTTTAATACCAACAGAATCCCAAACCAATCTCCAACTAAATAAAAGTATTGAGTACCTTATTGGGCTTATGTGGGACTTAAGTCTAAACATCGGACACAGTGTAAGGAACTTAGAGGAATGTATCAGCGAGGCGCAAAAGGATATTACCGTACAAACAAACGTACTTGAATCACGCTTACTATCTGGCAGCGACTTGATGTATCAAAACTTTTTATTTAACATCGCTCAAAACTTAAGCCCAATCGATTTTCTAAAGGCAAAATTAAAAGAACAAGAGTTGCGCCACGCAAAATTTAATGACACCGCTTATAACTTAGAGCCAAACATCAAAGAAAGCCCTGGTGGTCTGCGCGACTTGCACATGCTAATATGGATAACGCGTAGCTTACAAGCAAAAAAGAGTCTGTATGAAGCGTCAAGCAACCCTTGGCTCTCGCTTGCAAAAGATCAAATAATTTCAGTGACTGAAGCAAGGCGCATTCGCCACCATGAAAAAAAACTACAGCTATTGCGCTGTCATTTACACTTTTTAAGTAGCCGTCGCGAAGATAGACTACTGTTTGACTTCCAAAACGACCTCGCTGCCATTTTAGGCTACACAAACACACAACGCAGGCGCGCAAGTGAACAGCTCATGCAAAGCTACTACAGAAGTGCTAAGTTTATTGAGCTCATGAATGAGATTGTATTAAAGCTACTTGAAGAGATCATCGTTGCATCTCCTCCAGCAGTGCGTGTTATCAACGATAAATTTGAAGCGCGCAATGATTTACTAGAAGCTAAAACGGCAAATTTGTTACAGCGAGACCCTTCTGCAATTTTCGAGGCTTTCTTGCTACTTCAGCAACAGCCCGAACTGTCAGGGATGGGTGCTTCACTATTACGAACACTACAGCGCGTAAAGCCTCTGGTTAATAAAGACTTTCGGCAAAAGGCTCAAAACAAAAAAATATTCATAGACATTCTGTCACAACCAAGTGGTGTGAATCGTGCGTTACGCGCCATGAATCGATACGGCATTCTAGGTAGCTACATTCCTGCTTTTGGGAGGATTGTTGGTCAGATGCAGCATGATTTGTTTCATGTCTACACCGTAGATGAACATATCCTTAATGTGCTAGGCAATTTACGCCGCTTTGCCAAGCCTGAACTTAAACATGAATTTCCACTATGTAGCCAAATTTTCTCAGAATTTGATGCACCGCATTTACTTTACCTAGCAGCCTTATTTCACGACATTGCTAAAGGACGCGGCGGAGACCATTCTACGTTAGGCACTATAGATGCCATTAAATTTTGCAAATTACATCATTTATCTAAAGCCGATAGCGCGCTTGTCTCTTGGTTAGTAGAAGCGCATTTAAAAATGTCGTCAATAGCACAAAAAAATGACCTATCAGACCCGAGTGTGATCGAATCATTTGCTGACTTTGTTGAAAACGAACGTAGATTAAACGCACTATATTTACTCACCGTCGCAGATATTCGCGGTACAAGCCCTGCCGTGTGGAATGCCTGGAAAGCTAGATTATTAGAAAACCTATACACCGCAACCTGTCGCGCACTGTCAAACCCTACATTCCACGCAAAACAAACCATCCAACGACGAATTAAAGAGGCATCAGAAAAACTCAGTCGGTTTGGCTTAAGTAACCATACTTACGAGCAACTCTGGATGCAATTCGGAGAACACTACTTTGTTCGTCATGAGAGCGACGAAATAGCATGGCATAGCCGCTTATTAACGCCACACTTATACAGTGAAAATCCTATCGTACGCGCTAGACTTAGCCCATATGGGGACGGCATTCAAGTTATGCTGTACATCAAGGATAAAAATGACTTATTTGCAAGAATATGTAACTTCTTTGATCGTATGGGATATAACATTGTAGAAGCAAAAATCTTTACAACCCAACATGGTTACGCCTTAAATAGTTTTATTGTATTAGATCAGTCTGGTAAGTCTGTGAGTTATAGTGGATTATTGAAGTTTATTGAACTAGAACTTGCTAATCAACTTGATGATCAATATCAACTAGAGTCACCGCTTAAGGGGCGCGTCAGTCGGCAGGTTAAACACATGCCAATTCAGGCGCAAGTCACCATTACCAAAGAGACTGAAAACAATAACCATAAGCTTGATATTATTGCCAACGATAGACCTGGTCTATTAGCCACACTAGCGCAACAGTTTTTAAAACACGATATCAAGCTTCATAATGCAAAAATTAACACATTAGGAAACCGAGCCGAAGATACATTTTTAATTTCCGCTAAAAATGGTGAATGCTTAGACTTTAACCATGTCCATTCATTACAAATGGCTTTGCTTGACGAACTCTAAAGCAACCACTGCGCATAAGGCTTAGCCAAGCTGATAATGTTTTCTCAGTGTTTTTTTAACATGCCAAACGCAAGACAACCCAGCTGGAAATGTTACCAAATCTCCCACAGTAAAGCTTACAGGCTCACCTTCTGATGGCTGAACAGTCACTTCACCTTCTAGAATATAAGCGATTTCCTGCGTGCTAAAGCGCCAAGGAAACTCTGACACCTCTTTAGACCATGTTGGCCAACTTTTTACACCTAAAGAAGCCAACTGGTCTGCACTAGGTTTTTCTACGGTAATTTTACTCATGCCATTCTCCATTATCGTGTTGATATTAAATAAATGATAAGCAATAGCTAATAAAAAAGCCTTGAAGATTCAAGGCTTTAATTTTAAAACTTAATATAGCAATCTAGCAACTATATATTAGCTAAGTTTTGATTAGCTATGTTTGTAGTGTTTACGTAATGGTTGAACCACTTCCCACATTGATTTCATTCCTTTTGGGAACACAACAAAATCACCAGCTTTAATCACTACTTTTTCACCACCTTGTGGTGTCACGTGAATTTCACCTTCTAGCAAGTAAGCGCTTTCGGTCATACCGAAATCTAACGGGAATTTAGAAACTTCTTTTTCCCAAATAGACCAGCTTGATACGCCTAATTGTTTTAATTTCTCTTCTGATGGATTGTGTTCTACGATGATTTGAGACATGTTGATTCCTAGGATAATGTTTGATGATACTAGCGTTAAAAAACAAAGCCGCTTAATGTAAGTTAAGCGGCTTAAAATTCTTGGCGGAAGAGGTGAGATTCGAACTCACGGTGGGCTCGCACCCACGACAGTTTTCAAGACTGTAGCATTAAACCGCTCTGCCACTCTTCCATCTAAATCGTTACTTGCGTTACGAGGTCAGCATTATAACAACAAATTAGTCATCTTGAAAATCCTGATTTGGAAAAAAAACATCAGAATATCCAAAATCTTTTAAATTTATGATCCTCATCGGATATAAAACGCCATCTAAGTGATCACATTCATGTTGTACAACACGTGCGTGAAAGCCGCTTACCAATCTATCGACTTTATTTCCGTACTGATCGAAACCTGTGTAATGCAATCTCAAATGACGCGGCACTATACCTCGCATTCCAGGAACTGACAAGCACCCTTCCCAACCATTTTCAGTTTCATCGCCAATAAATGTTAATTCTGGGTTAATTAGCACAGTATATGGCACTGCATCGGCATCTGGGTATCTAGGATTAGTTGCTGTTGATTCTTTTTGACCAAAAATGACCACCCGAAGACTCACGCCAATTTGAGGCGCAGCGATGCCAGCACCGTTCATGTGTTGCATCGTGTCCTCCAAATCTTGTATCAATTGATGCAGGGCCTCTGTATCAAACTGCTCTACAGGCGCAGCCTTCGTCAGCAAGCAAGGCTCGCCCATCCTTAATACAGCTTTAATCGCCATTTTTTACCTTAATATTTACCAAAAGTGTCTCGGGAATTAAATTACGTTTGCTAGTGCCCGTTCTGTTTTACTAATTGCGCAATAATATTTCGCACTCGCACCATCGTGAGGTTTAAGTTAGAGATAACTTCCTCATATTTAATTTCATGTAAATTATCACCTCGACCAGCCGCATAGTTCGCTACTGGACAAATTGATGCATAGCTGATGCCCAATTCACGCGCTAAGGCTGCTTCTGGCATGCCTGTCATCCCCACCACGGTTGCCCCATCTCGCTCTAAACGGTTAATCTCTGCTGCTGTTTCAAGCCTAGGCCCCTGTGTCGCAGCATAAACGCCATGATCAACCACTTCCTCACCTACTGCAATGGCCGCTTTTTTCCATTTTTCACGCAAAATTTGACAGTACGGCTCCGTAAAGTCGATATGTTTAACAGGGTTACTAACCCCATCATGAAACGTCGTTTTTCTGCCATAGGTGTAATCAATGATTTGATGCGGAATCACTATTTTTCCTGCTGACAATTCTGGATGAATGCCACCTACCGTTGCTATCGCGGCAACTTCAGTCACGCCCTGTAAATGTAAAGCTGCAATATTGGCACGGTAATTAACTTCATGAGGTGGAATAGTATGTCCATTTCCGTGACGTGCTAAGAAAATAACTTCCCGACCAGCAATCTCACCAAAGATAAGCGGCTGTGATGGCTCACCATAAGGCGTTCGTACGATTAAACGTCTAGTTATCTTTAAGTTGTCTAATTGTGTTAGACCTGTGCCACCAATAATTGCTAACATAATTGCCTTCTCTATGAATACGTTTTTATTTTAACAAAGCTTTAATTATTTTCAGAAAAAATTTTACCGTCTTAAAAACAAATGTTCATTGTAAATACCAGACAAATACTAGTTTTGCCATCAAAAATGATTTAATTTTGTGGCATACTCACGCCATGGTAAATAATTGCTCAAAGTTTGGTGAAACATCTATAGCAGTGGCTCAAGAAAGCCTCGACTTAGCTAATCGTCATTATGAAAACTTTCCTGTAGCGTCATTCTTTTTACCTGAACATTTACGTCAGCCTATTGCCCTAATTTACAGCTTTGCAAGGCAAGCAGATGACTTTGCTGATGAAGGCGAGCTCACCATTGAGCAGCGATTAAATTTACTTAGTGGCTTTCGTGATGAACTTGATTTATTACAAGCTTATATAAATCCCAAAACAGCTTTTTTTGTGACCTTAGGTCAAATGATACGCGAAAGAAAGCTTCCACTTAGCCCATTTTACGATTTGCTAGATGCATTTAGCCAAGACGTGACTAAAACTCGCTACGCTGATTATGACGATGTACTAGATTACTGCACTCGCTCTGCAAATCCTATCGGGAGACTTTTATTGCACTTGTATCACCAAGCTACTCCCGACAATATACAATATTCAGACCATATTTGCTCTGCATTACAGCTTATTAATTTTCTGCAAGATATTGCGATTGACTTTAAGAAAAACGAAGGCAAACAACGCATTTATCTATGTCAGGATGAACTGATGGCTTTTGGTCTCACTGAACAAACAATCAAATCTTATGTGAATGCAGCCCTAGCGACAGATGAAAATTGGCAACAGTTTATGCACTTTAATCTGCGCCGCACCCATGCCTTGCTTAATGCTGGTAAGCCTCTGGGGAGAATCTTAAAAGGCCGCATTGGTTTTGAAATGCGCATGATTATTGCAGGTGGAGAACGTATTCTTCATAAGATTAGCGTAGTGAATGGCGATGTTTTTAATTATAGACCAACACTAAATTGCTGGGATTGGACAATTGTCTTCTCTAAAGCATTGCTAAAACTATAAACACTCATTATTTAGTTTCGATAATCCCATATGACACCTAAGCAATATTGCCAAGAAAAAGCATCAAAAAGTGGCTCTAGTTTTTATTACAGCTTTATGTTTTTACCAAAACAGAAACGCGAAGCAATTATAGCGCTATATGCTTTTTGCCGTGAGGTAGACGACGTTGTCGACGAATGTACTGAATTAAAAGTCGCCCAAGTAAAACTGGCTTGGTGGAAAGATGAAGTTCGTAATCTATATCTGAAAAAACCAATACACCCAGTAACAAAAGCTCTTGAGCAAGTTATCCACCAATATCAATTAGATGAAGAACACTTTCATGAAATTATTGATGGCATGGAGATGGATTTAAATTTCAACCGCTACGAAGACTTCAAGCAACTGCAACTGTATTGTTATCGTGTTGCCAGCGTTGTAGGTATACTTTCAGCGCAAATATTTGGATTCGAGAATAGAAAAACACTTAAATTCGCACATGATCTTGGCATGGCATTCCAACTGACCAACATTATCAGAGATGTCGGTGAAGATGCTCGCCGCAATCGTATTTATATCCCATTAGATGAACTTGCAAAGTTTAATGTCACAGAAGATGACATATTAAAAAGCCGTGAATCTGATGCGGTTAAAAAACTGTTAGATGCGCAAATTGAGCGCGCTGAGATGTATTACGATAAAGCACTGAACGAACTACCTGCTGACGACAAAAATAACCAGCGTGTAGGTTTAATTATGACGGCTATTTATCGCACATTGTTACGAGAAATAAAAGCAGATGGCGCAGAAAAAGTCCTTAATGCGCGAATATCGCTGGGCACACTACGCAAGCTTTGGATTGCCTTTAGTACATGGCTTAAGCACCTAGTATAAGTATCTATAACCTTCCTGAGAATACGCTTGAATACCAATCTACACAGTATTGCAATTATTGGCGGGGGCTGTGCAGGCCTAAGCGCCGCCGCAACTTTAAGTGATCGTGGCTATTCAGTCACATTATTTGAAGCAAGCTCACAACTCGGCGGACGTGCCCGTTCAGTAGTCGTTGAAAATAAAGACTTATTGCAACTACTCGATAATGGTCAACATATTCTATTGGGCGCATACAGTGCCACTTTGGCATTACTTGAAAAGGCTGGTGTAAAAGAAAACGAAGCTTTTTTAAGGCTACCTTTACAACTCAACATGATGTCCAGCAGTGCTAAATCTATATTTTCATTAAAATCTGCTAATTACTTACCAGCTCCATTCAACATACTCGTCGGTTTCTTACTTTGTAAAGGCCTGTCATTAAGAGAGCGAATAACCGCTTTAACGTTCATGAGGCATTTACAGTCCTCACGTTATGAAATCATTAGTGATAAACCGCTGGCAAAATTTCTAAAGCAACATCATCAGTCAGCAAAACTAATCCAAATGCTATGGGAGCCTCTGTGCTTAGCTGCGCTTAACACTCCAATTGCAAAAGCAAGTAGTAAAATATTTTTAAATGTATTACGCGATTCATTTAGTGGTGACAAAGGAAATAGCGATTTTTTAATTCCTAAACTAGATTTGTCGCAGATTATCTCCCATCCTTTAGCACATTACATACAAGCTAAAGGCGGCATCATAAAATTAAACCATCGGATACGTACGCTAGTGGAAGTAGACAACGGTTTTAATTTAGAAACTAGGCAAGGGACATTTCATTTCAGTCATGTCGTTGTTGCTACCTCTCCTGCTAGGACGGACAAGCTATTAGCGCAGCTCCCTAAATTAAAAGCTAGTCAAGATAAAACAGATCACTACCAATATCAGCCTATTTACACAGTTTACTTGCAATATCCAAGGGAAACAAAACTACCGCAAGTCATGACTGGATTAAGCAATACGTTAGGTCAGTGGGTATTTGACAGAGGGGAACTGTGCGGAGAAAGTGGACTACTCGCTGTCATCGTGAGTGCAGAGGGTAAACATCAAAAACTGACACAAGATGATCTTGCATTAAAAATTGCAAAAGAGTTAAGCCATGCCTTTCCGTATTTATCAAAACCGTTATGGTATAAAGTGATTGCTGAAAAACGGGCTACTTTCTCGTGCTTACCTGATTTAGCGCGTCCCACTAACAGAACTGCACAAAACAACCTTTACTTAGCTGGAGATTACACATATGCCAGTTACCCTGCCACTATTGAAGGCGCTGTTAGAAGTGGTATTTACTGTGCGAATCTTATTACTAACGCATCATAAAATTCAGTAATTTTTAACTTAGTAATTTTTAACATAGTTGAGCGCTTGCTCTAATCGTTCAACCGCAACTACTTCTATTCCATCTATCCGCTGTTTTGGTGCATTGGCTTTAGGTACGATTGCTTTCGTGAAACCAAGTTTAGCGGCTTCTTTCAGGCGTTCTTGTCCTCGTTGTACAGGCCTAACCTCCCCTGCCAAACCAACCTCACCAAACACTATAAGTTTATTATCTAATGGTTTGTTTTTTAAAGAAGAAGTGATCGATAAAAGCACCGCCAAATCAACCGCTGGCTCTGAAATTTTAACGCCACCTACCGCGTTGATGAATACATCCTGATCAAAACATGCTACGCCCGCGTGGCGATGCAATACTGCCAACAACATCGCAAGACGGTTTTGCTCCAAGCCAACACAAAGCCGTTTTGGGTTGGGTGCATGGGCTTCATCGACCAATGCTTGAATTTCGATAAGTAGCGGACGCGTACCTTCCATCGTCACGGTAATACAAGATCCCGCGACCTGCTCACTATGATGTGATAAAAACAAGGCAGATGGATTAGTGACTTCGCGCAAACCCTTTTCGGTCATTGCAAAGACGCCTAGCTCATTCACTGCGCCAAAACGGTTTTTAAATGCACGAATCAAACGGAAGCTTGAGCTTTGATCACCTTCAAAATACAGCACAGTATCTACAATATGCTCCAACACACGCGGCCCTGCTAACGCGCCCTCTTTGGTCACGTGACCAACCAATATCACAGTAATACCAGCTTGCTTAGCCAAACGCGTTAACTGTGCAGAACATTCACGCACTTGTGCAACAGACCCAGGAGCCGATTGCAAAGCCTCCGAGTAAACGGTTTGAATCGAGTCAATCACCGCAATATCAGGTTTATGCTTTTGCAGCATGCTGATAATTTTTTCTAGATTTATTTCAGCCAATAGGGAGATTGGGCTTGCGTCTAAACCAAGACGCTTAGCACGCATGGCAATTTGCTGTGGCGATTCTTCACCACTGACATAAATCGCTTTTCTCGCACTGCCTATATGGCATAAGGTCTGGAGCAATAAGGTGGATTTACCAATGCCAGGATCTCCACCAATTAGTACAACCCCACCAGAAACCAAGCCACCACCTAATACGCGATCAAACTCACTTACACCAGTTGGTTGTCTTGGTACTTCAGCCGCTTCCACTTCAGCGAGCTTCTGTAAGCCAGCAGTTTCAGCCAATGGAGCAAATCGGCTGGCACTTGCTGTTTCTGCGATGGTTTCAACCAATGTATTCCATGCATGACAACTCGGGCATTGACCTTGCCATTTAGGCTCACTAGCGCCACATTCAGTACAGGTGTAAATGGTTTTTGCTTTAGCCATCAATCAGCTACTTTCATTGGTACACGTGGAGCAACTGCGCAAAGTAACTCATAGCTAACTGTATCAGAAGCTGCCGCTACTGCATCCACAGGCACATGCTTACCCCAAAGCTCGACTGGAGAGCCGATATTAGCCTCTGGTATGTTTGTTAAATCACAAAATAACATATCCATTGAAACGCGTCCTAATGTGGAAGTTAATTTCCCAGCAACGGCAATTGGTGCACCACCCTGCTGGCAACCACTGACCAAGCCCGCGTGTCTTGGATAACCATCTGCATAGCCACAAGCTACGATACCAATACGCGTCGCTTTAGTAGCTGTAAAGCGGTTACCATAACCTACAGACTCACCAGCTTGAACTTCTTGCACCCCAATAAGTTCTGAAGTGAGCTGCATTGCTGGTATTAAATCGTATGTAGTAGCTGCTGTATCACCCACAGGGCTAGCACCATAAAGCATAATACCAGGGCGCACCCAATCAGCATGTGCATCAGAATGTCGTAAAATAGTGGCAGAATTAGCTAAAGACACAGGCGACGGCAAGTCTTGAGTAATCCTTTTAAACAAGCTAAAGGGTTTCTCAATACCAATTTCATCATCTGCAGTTGCAAAATGTGTCATCAGCGTGATATCTGCAACATTTTTGCAAGCTTTCAGACGCTCATAAGCTGTAGTAAAGGTATTGGGTTGAAAGCCAAGACGATTCATACCTGTGTTCATTTTAAGATGAATGTGCATAGGCTTAATTAAAGTAGCTGACTCTAGCATGATAAGTTGCGGCATAGAGTGAACGACAATATTCAGACCAAAACTTGATGCAACATTAAGCTCTTGCTCGCAAAACACACCTTCTAACAATAAGATTGTTTGCTGAAAGCCCGCGTCACGTAAATTAATAGCTTCATCAATGCCCAATACAGCAAAGCCATCAGCAGCGCCTAATCCATGCGCAACATTGATTAAACCATGTCCATAGCCATTGGCTTTCACTACAGCCATCACTTTTGAACGTGGTGCAAATTTTCTTACAGCAGCTAAATTGTGCCGTAATGCATGAAGATAAACTGTAGCTAATATTGGGCGCATTGCTTTACTCTAGCTAATCTGTCTAGTACTCATCTGACATATGACCGCTACCAGCAAAGTTCTCAAAGCGCGTATGTTGACCAAGGAACGTCAATCTGACCCTACCGATTGGACCGTTACGTTGTTTACCAATGATAATCTCTGCTGTGCCCTTATCTGGGGTATCAGGGTTATAAACCTCGTCACGATAAATAAACAAGATAACGTCAGCATCCTGCTCAATCGCGCCTGACTCACGCAAGTCACTCATTACGGGACGTTTATCTGGGCGCTGCTCCACGCTTCGGTTAAGCTGAGAAAGTGCAATCACTGGCACATCTAACTCTTTAGCCAAGGCTTTTAATGACCGTGAAATTTCAGAAATTTCGGTTGCTCGGTTTTCACCTTGCTTACCTGCAGGGGCTGCCATCAATTGTAAGTAATCGATCACGATCAAACCCAATTTACCTGTTTGGCGATGCAGCCTACGTGCTCTTGCACGCACATCAAAGCTGCTTAAACCTGCACCTTCATCAATAAAGATAGGTGCTTCGTTTAGCTTACCTAATGCGGTCGTTAATTTTTCCCAATCTTCATCTTCTAATCGACCAGTACGCATACGGTGTTGATCTAAGCGGCCAACGGAACCAATCATACGCATTGCAAGCTGTGTGCCTGCCATCTCCATCGAGAACACAGCAACAGGCAAACCAGTATCAAGCGCTACGTTTTCTGCAATATTCAGTGAGAAAGCCGTCTTACCCATCGATGGTCGCCCTGCGACAATCACTAAATCCCCACCTTGAAGACCAGACGTCATTGAGTCTAAGTCTGCAAAACCAGTTGGAATGCCAGTGACGTCTGATTGATTATCACGTGAGAACAACTGGTCAATACGGTCAGCGACCTGTGGCAATAGCACTTTAATATCAATAAAGCCCTCAGTGCTACGTTTGCCACCTTCAGCAATCTGAAATATTTTGGCTTCAGCTTCATCTAGTAACTGCTGCGCATCACGACCATTGGGTGCGTAAGCGCTTTCTGCAATACCTGAACCCACAGTCACTAATTGGCGCATCACAAAGCGCTCATGCACAATTTCTGCATATCGTCGAATATTAGCTGCTGTCGGTGTGTTTTGGGCCAACAACCCTAGGTAGGCAATACCACCAACCCCAGAAAGTTCGGCTGCATTTTCCAGAGACTCTGCTACCGTGACGATATCAGCTGGCTTGTTATGCTCAATAAGTTTGGAAATATGCTCAAAAATAAGCTTATGATCGTAGCGGTAAAAGTCTTTAGCGCTAAGGATATCAGCAACTTTATCCAGTGCTTCATTTTCAAGTAGCAAGCCTCCAATAACGGATTGCTCTGCTTCTACAGAATGTGGGGGTACTTTGAGTGCATCTAATTGTTCATCAGCCATAAGCATGATTATATCAGTGCGCGATTAACTCGCTAAGGGTTTATGCAATCTAAAGTCGATTATTCACCACGATAGAAATTAGATGGTTCTTGATGAAAAGACTGTGGGATTAACATGCTAATTTCAGGCTACAAACTCAACATCTACAATGGTTTTAAGTTTGTTAAAAAAAAAGCCGACCATCAGGTCGGCTTTTTTAAAGCAATAACTTAATTACGCTTCAGCAATCACTGTTACAGTGATGTCTACTACTACGTCATGATGTAACGCAACTGTTACAGCGTGATCACCAATTGTTTTCAATGGACCGTTTGGTAAACGAACCAATGATTTAGCAACGTCATGGCCTTGAGCAACTAAAGCTTCAGCGATGTCACCGTTTGTTACAGAACCAAACAAACGACCGTCAACACCAGCTTTTTGAGTAACTGTCACAACAAAACCAGCTAATTTTTCGCCACGTGCTTGTGAAGCAGCTAAAATTGCAGCTTGTTGCTTTTCTAATTCAACACGGCGTGCCGCAAATTCAGCTTTGTTAGCTTCAGTTGCACGTTTAGCTTTACCTTGTGGAATCAAAAAGTTACGACCGAAACCGTCTTTAACTTTAACAACATCACCTAATACACCAAGGTTAGCTACTTTTTCTAATAAAATTACTTGCATCTTAAATCTCCTTAGCCTGGGTGTTTGTCAGTGTATGGTAACAATGCCAAGAAACGAGCGCGTTTAACCGCTGATGTTAATTGACGTTGATAGCGAGCTTTAGTACCCGTCATACGTGCTGGGATGATTTTTGCATTTTCTGAGATGAAATCTTTTAAAAGATCAACATCTTTGTAATCTACTTCTTTGATGCCTTCTGCTGAAAAACGGCAGTAACGGCGGCGTTTGTACATATCTCTTGCCATCTTAAACTCCTAAATTCTTTAATTTACGTAAGCGCTGCTTACATAGTCTTTATGTCATTAATATGCATAACCAATTGTGTGCTTTTAAGACTGCGTTTAGCTAAAAAACCTTGAGCTACTACTTGAACGCCCTGCTTTAAACCTTTTAATGCCAAGTCACCTAGAACTACTGCATTAACATCACACTCTACTTTACGCTTCATGCCAGCTTCAATTTGCTCTGAAACATGTCGCAATACAACACTTAACAACGGTATGCCTGCTGGTGTGTAGCGAAGCGGTTCAATTTGCACTACCTCCGCTTGTATCACCAATTTATTCAATTAAGCAGCAGCTGCCTCTGTAGGGGCAGCTGGAGCTGGAGCTGGAGCTGCATCTTTACTCAACACTGATTTAGATTTCTCTTCTTTCATCATTGGTGATGGCGCAGTTACAGCAGTTTTAGTAGCCATTGTTAGATGACGCAATACTGCATCATTGAATTTAAAGCCATGCTCTAATTCTTCTAACACTGTTTGGTTACATTCAATGTTCATTAACACGTAATGTGCTTTGTGGATTTTTTGGATTGGATAAGCCAATTGACGACGGCCCCAGTCTTCTAAACGGTGAATTGCGCCACCGTTAGTGGTGATTAGCGCACGGTAACGCTCAATCATCGCTGGCACTTGCTCGCTTTGGTCCGGATGGACGATAAATACTACTTCATAATGTCTCATAGACACTCCTTTTGGATAAAAGCCACCTACTTTATGTAGTGTGACAAGGTAAAAAATCAATCACTACTTGATATCGCTACCAAGCAAGCGCGGAATTATAGACAAAACCACGCCACTAATCAAATTATATTTAATAAAATCAATTGTTTTGTGGCATTTCCCATGATGAATTGTCTTTTTTAGTTTTAAATATTAGCCTTTAATGCCAACCTAACATCTAAACAAGGTCAGGCATTTCTGCACCGTAAAACTTAATTCTGAGTTTTTTAAGCTGATCTCTAAAGTCAGCGGCTTTTTCAAACTCTAAGTTTTTAGCCGCATCGTGCATGGCTTTTTCCAAGCGTTTCATTTCTTTTGTGATTTGTTTTTCACTTAAAGATTCGTAACTCGCTTGGTCTTGCAAGGCTTTACGCTCACGCAATGCTTCATCTTTATCATAAACACCATCAATAATATCTTTAATACGTTTGGTTACCCCTTTAGGTACTATGCCGTTCGCCTCATTAAAGGCACGCTGAACACCCCGCCTACGCTCAGTTTCATCCATCGCCAGCTTCATACTGCGCGTGATTTTGTTCGCATAAAAAATTACTTGTCCATTTAAATTACGTGCAGCGCGCCCTGCCGTTTGAATCAAACTTCGTTCAGAACGTAAAAAGCCTTCCTTATCAGCATCCAACACCGCTACCAAAGATACCTCTGGGATATCCAAACCTTCGCGTAACAAGTTAATGCCAACCAGCACATCAAACTCACCAAGGCGCAAATCACGAATAATCTCCACACGCTCTACGGTATCAATATCGCTATGCAAATAACGTGTTTTAACGCCATGCTCACTCAAATAATCAGTTAAGTCTTCTGCCATGCGCTTAGTCAGTGTGGTTGCTAAAACGCGCTCACCAATATCAACACGTTTTTTAATTTCACCTAGCAGATCATCTACTTGCGTATCAGCAGGCTTGACGATGATTTCGGGATCAATCAACCCTGTTGGGCGGGCAATCATTTCAACTACTTGTTGCTGATGGTTTTTTTCGTAGTCAGATGGCGTTGCAGAAACAAACACACACTGACGCATAATGTGCTCAAACTCTTCAAACTTTAAAGGTCGATTATCTAATGCTGATGGTAATCGCCAGCCATAATCTACCAAGTTTTCTTTACGTGAACGATCGCCTTTATACATACCCCCTACTTGCGGCACGGTCACGTGACTTTCATCAATAATCATGAGCGCATTTTCAGGCAAATAATCAATCAGCGTAGGCGGAGGATCGCCTGGGTTACGTCCTGAAAGATGGCGTGAGTAGTTTTCAATACCTTTGCAAAAACCAATTTCATTGAGCATTTCAAGGTCAAAGCGTGTGCGCTGTTCAATTCTAGCGGCTTCTACCAGCTTATTATTCTGAATATAAAAGCTCACACGGTCTTTAAGTTCATGCTTGATTTTTTCCATCGCACGAATCGTCGTCTCGCGCGGCGTAACATAGTGGCTTGAAGGGTAAACCGTATAACGAGGGATTTTATTAAAAATTTGACCTGTCAGCGGGTCAAATAAAGTGATTGATTCAATTTCATCATCGAACATGGAGATGCGGACCGCAGTTTCATTATTTTCTGCTGGGAATACGTCAATCACATCGCCACGCACCCTGAAAGTACCACGCGAGAAGTCAAACTCATTTCGGTCGTATTGCATCCCTACTAGACGTGTAATCATATCGCGCTGGGGTATTTTCTCGCCCTGCTGCACATGTAACACCATGCCATGATAGTCAGTTGGATCACCAATCCCGTAAATGGCCGAGACGGTCGCTACAATAATACTGTCTTCACGCTCTAATAGCGCTTTGGTTGCAGAAAGTCGCATCTGCTCTATATGCTCATTGATGCTGGAGTCTTTTTCAATAAACAAATCACGTGATGGAACATACGCTTCAGGTTGGTAGTAATCGTAATAACTTACAAAATACTCAACGGAATTGTTAGGGAAAAACTCTCGAAACTCACTATATAACTGTGCAGCTAGCGTTTTGTTTGGTGCCATCACAATCGCTGGGCGACCCGTGCGCGCAATTACATTAGCCATGGTAAAGGTTTTACCTGAGCCAGTGACGCCAAGCAAAGTTTGAAACTTCAACCCATCATTAACACCTTGCGTTAATTTATCAATCGCCTGTGGCTGATCGCCAGCAGGAGGAAAAGGCTGATGCAGTTGATACTTACTATTAGGAAATGTAACGAACACGTTATGCTTTTATTTATATAAACACTTAAATTTTAACAGAAAAAACATTAGCCTCTATATAACTATATATATCCAAATTTTCTTGAAATGATGAATGGTTAGAACTTTGCTAATACTCAATAGTCATTTAACAGAGGCTCAATTAACCACTTAGTTTAAGTATCAATCATTAAGCTGTTAGAGATTAGCCGTATAAATCAGTTTGCACTAAATAATCAGAAAACATTAACTTTTGGAGTCACTTATGCGTGGATTAATTCTGCTTACAGCATTAATGAGTTTTGCACAAACCGCTTTAGCATTAGATCAGGCTAAAGTACTTAAATCTTTACAATCCGTTGTCATGATACGTGGATACAATAGTAGCGGTGGTTTGGCATATGGTTCTGGCGTTGTTGTTGCTGAAAACAAAGTGATTACTAATTGCCATATCTTTCGTAGCACTAAGTCACCTTGGGTTGCCCGTGGCGAAGACACTTATGAGATAGATTCAGTACAAGCAGATCGTTGGCATGACTTATGTTTAGTGACAGCGAAACTTCCGTTCACGCCTGCGCCTATCGGCAGCAGTGCTAATATTAAAAGAGGTCAGGAAGTCTTATCCATTGGCCACTCTAATGGCGTGCTTGCACCACTTACCTCCTCAGGTGTTATTAAAACCACTTATGACTTTGACGGTGGCATGGTTATCCGTAGCAGTGCTAAGTTTTTAATGGGTGCAAGTGGTAGCGGCATATTTGACCTTGAAGGTAATCTTTTAGGCATTAATACTTTTAAAACACCTGGTCGTCCAGCCTACTTTTACTCACTCCCTATTGAATGGTTAGCTAATTTAGAGAAGCTTCCTGTTGAAACCACATTTCCCATTACAGGCAAAGCATTTTGGGAAGAAGAAGATAACAACAAGCCATTTTTCATGCAAATGGCCATCCCTGAAATTAATCAAGATTGGCCGAAGTTAATGCAAGTTGCAACTAAGTGGACTGAAATTCATCCTAAAGACACAGAGGCTTGGTACGAGCTTGGCGTAGCTCAAGAAAAGTTAAACAAAACAGATGAAGCAAAGCAGTCATATCATCAGTCAGTAGTGCTAGATGCAAACAACACCAATGCATTATTTAGGCTTGGTGCAATTGCACAAGCAGCAGGCGATCAAGACAGCGTGAGCAAGATTAATTCGACCATTGCTAAAATTGATGAAAATTTAGCAAAAGAATTCGGTGAAATGTTAGGCTGCAATATTCAATGCTAACAATACCTTAGCAACAAAACACAAGGCAGCATGATGATACTTGCTGCCTTGTTAAACATTTTAAATGCTGCACTATTCCTAATAAACATATTTGTGCGTAAAATGGCGGCAATTCAACTGGTTACATACAAATTTGTCTTAAGGAACAGACCTTGTCACACTCCGTATTATCTCAACGCGTTTTATCAATCAAAGAGTCTCCTACACTGGCCATTACCGCTAAAGCAGGTAAATACAAAGCTGAAGGTCGAGACATTATCGGCTTAGCCGCTGGAGAACCAGACTTTGATACACCGCAACACATTAAAGATGCAGCTAAAGCCGCGATTGATGCTGGTTTTACAAAATACACTCCCGTTGCTGGTATTCCAGGCCTAAAAAAAGCGATTGTTGCAAAATTTAAGAACGAGAATGGTTTTGACTACGCACTCAATGAAGTGATTGTAGGGGTTGGTGGCAAACAAACTATTTTCAACCTATGCTTAGCTGTACTGAATAAAGGGGATGAGGTCATTATCCCCGCACCATACTGGGTGTCTTACGCAGACATTGCGTTAGTTGCAGAAGCTAAACCAGTGATTCTGGAATGTGGTATTGAGCAAGGGTTTAAACTCACAGCAGCCCAATTAGAAGCCGCAATCACACCACAAACAAAACTGTTTATGATCAACTCACCGTCAAACCCGACGGGCGCTGTGTACACACTCGCCGAGTTACAATCATTAGGTGAGGTTTTGCTTAAACATCCACATGTTTTAGTTGCAACCGATGATATGTATGAACATGTTAATTTAACTGGTAACCAGTTTTACAACATATTGAATGCAACACCAGCACTAAAAGACCGTTGCATTGTGCTTAATGGTGTATCTAAAGCTTACTCGATGACTGGCTGGCGTATTGGTTATGCAGCAGGACCAGCATACATTATTAAAGCGATGGAGATTTTACAATCTCAATCGACTAGCAACCCTACTTCAATCTCTCAAGTAGCAGCACAAGCTGCTCTTGAAGGCTCTCAAGAATGTATCGTACCAATGGTCACGGCATTTAAAGAGCGTCACACCTATGTTGTCAACCGCTTCAATAGCATGCCTGGCTTAAGCTGTCTGATGGCTGGCGGCGCTTTTTATGCATTTCCTGACGCACGCGGTGCGATTGATACTTTATTTAAAGCAGGAAAGATTAAAGCAGCGACCGATATGGCACTCGCTGAATACTTGCTCGAAGCGTTTGATGTTGCCGTTGTACCAGGCTCAGCGTTTGGGGCAGAAGGTTACTTCAGAATTTCATTTGCAACATCAATGGATAACTTACGTAACGCACTGGATCGTATTGAAAAAGCACTACAATAAAATACGAACCCAGTAAAATGAAAAATCAGTGCGGCATGGCTAAGTCAAAAATATTTAGCCGTGCTAAATGGATGCAAAAACATCTTAACACACTGAAAATAAGGATTATTTAGAACGGTTAATCGTCCTGAAATAAGCCTTTCAGTTTACCTATCGCACCAGCAGCTTTTATCCCCACACTAGTGCCAACACCTGGGCCTAGAATTGCAGTTCCTGCAACCGCACCAGCGAGTGCTGCTTTAGAAGGTAAAACAACTGGACTCCCAACAGTACCAGACACATCAAGCGGAATAGCTACTAAGCTTGCACTCCGCTTGAGCTCCACTTCACCAGCACCATCCAGCTCTTTATTGGCGTTAATCTTAACCTGCCCTGTTCCAGATAAAAGACCTGAACTTATTTCAAGGTTATTTAAATGATATTGCTTACCTTTAGCATTAAATACACCCGAAAACTCATCAAAAGCAGTCTGACCACCTACGGTTTGCTTAGTTAATAAGCTTGCTACTTTAATTAAATCTAAGCCATGCAGCACGCCATCATTCACTTTAAATTTAAAATCAGCATTCAGATGATCGGCTAATGCAGCAACATCTTTTGCCGAGCCAGAGAAATATCCATTACCGGATAATTTGCCACTCAAATAAACTGCCTTACTTACCAATCTGCTTGGCTCTTTAACTGAAATATGCGCTACTTTCACGTTGCCATTAGTGCGCCAACTCTTATTCCAGAGCAGATTTAAATTAGCAGTCACTTTACCGCCATACATGGCAATATCCGCGCGTGGAATCTCTAATCGGTTGGCTTTTAAATGCATATCAAGCTCGGCGCTATCAACAAATAGAGGCAACCCCACTGGTAATGTCCATTTTTTAGCCCTAACAGAAATTAAATACGACTCAGCCTCAGGCGTTATATTGGCAATTAAAGCTGCATCCAGCGTCTCAAGTTTCGCAGAGTCTAATTGATTAGCGCCCGTTAAATTAACCTCAAGATTAAGCATTGGTAACTTCATGTCTGGCCAGTCAAAGCTTAGCTCATCGACAGTAATATGCTGGATATTAATAGCATTAGACTGACCAATTGATGCTGAACGTTTATCAAGCATAGCAGATACGATATCTATAGCCGATTTTTTGACGATTGGCTTAATAATATCAATATCAATGACTCTCGTTTCAGAAAATATAGTACTTAACGATGGGATGACAGTAACCTGCTCCACCTTCAGTTCACTGCTTTTCCCCACATTTAAACCGTTGATGACAACTCGCGGGCTAGGAAATAACACCAACCGGCCAGAAGAAATAGTCACAGGCACCCCCAACTCATCACTAACAAGTGCCTCGGCGTCATTTAGGTAAGACCTGATTGAAATTAAAAAAGGTAGAATAATCAACAAGCTAATTAAAACCAGAATTCCAATTAATATTTTTTTATTTTTTTTCATTAAAATTTCCTAGATTTTAGCGAGTAGTGATTGACCAAAGCGCGCTCGATAAGTATTATAGCGCCTTCACCGATTCCTCAATAGCTCAGTCGGTAGAGCGCCGGACTGTTAATCCGTAGGTCCCTGGTTCGAGCCCAGGTTGAGGAGCCAAATACTTTTTCTTCTGATTTAAAGTTTTATATCGAGTGAAACCAATATTCCTCAATAGCTCAGTTGGTAGAGCGCCGGACTGTTAATCCGTAGGTCCCTGGT
>NZ_JAURYU010000031.1 GCF_030653755.1 Methylotenera sp. | reverse complement strand
GAATGGGTTAAGTCAGGACCCTCATCGTCGGTCTTATCGATACGATGCAGGACTTTGTTATACCCCAGTGCTTGCAATGCAAACAGCCATCGACGCTCATCAATTCGACCGTATGCGCCATACTTATTGGCACAATGTCTTAGCAATACGAATCCTAGCGCAATGTTTGCGTGCATCAAGCGGAATAGGTCGTCGTCGCCATACTCAATCAGCCAGTCAAAATCATTCGTCGGGATTCGTTCATTTGACCACCATGGTGCCGCAGGTGCATTCACATTGGCGAGGGTGAGGGCGAGAATCGCATAAGGGTACGTTGAGGATTGAGGCGGCCAATCAGTGACAACCGAGCGAGCACACCATCGGTGATACAGGGCCACGGTTGTTTCGGAGTTTGTACCCCAAGCCGCGAGGGCGATGTCTATGATTTCATTATTTCGCCCCAGGAGTTTCTTTTCAATTTCCTCCGGAACATCATTTCCAAAGAAGTAACCAGATTCCAGAGTGCGTTGAGGTTGAGCCTTGAACCATTCATAGACGGTCTCTGGTGATGCTCTGAGCAGATATTCTGCAGTGCGAATTTCTTCTATTTCTTGCATATAACCCTCCATCTTTATTCATTTTTATACTGGCATAATACATTACAACCTGATATTTATTGCGTTGCCTTTGTTTTATTGTCCTCCGACCAGCGTATCAGGTTTCAGCGGTCGCACTGCGTTGCTCGTTCCCGCATTTGTATTTGGACTGTCATTCTGCCTTTCGTTAGCACGAGCGATGCTGTACTTTACAAAGTCACAAATCGTAATTTTATATGTAACACGTAGATGTCATAGTATCTGCTGGGACTCAAGCCCACCGCCCCCCATTGCGGACATATAGCCCCGCCCCCCATGGGGCACTGGTGGGACACTCAAGGATAAAAAAATACAATAATCAGCAACATGAGGCAATAAAGTATTTGATATAACTTATTGATTATATTGTTTTAGTTTGTTTTGGCTTGTTGTTAATTATTGACTTAGACGGTCTTTTAATCCGTTTGTCGTGGGTTCGATCCCCGCACGCCCTACCAATATCTAAAAGGCTTCCAGCGATGGGAGCCTTTTTCTTTTCTAGTGAAT
>NZ_JAURYU010000023.1 GCF_030653755.1 Methylotenera sp. | reverse complement strand
CGACCAGAACGAGCAGCCTTTTTAGTGATTTGGAACGTGCCAAAGCCAACTAGGGCAACGTTATCACCGGCAACCAGTGCATCACCAATGGTGGTCATAATAGCGTCTAATACGCGACCAGCGTCGGCTTGGGTAACCCCTGCAGAAGCGGCTACTTTTGCGATTAATTCATATTTATTCATATTATTACTCCTAAAAAATATTACAGTTAACAGACAAAAAAGTACTCGGTTTACAATTCTATTTAATCGACGCGTGGTTGACGCGTCAACATCTTTTTAGCGTCAGCACTGGGTTTGATGACCACTAATGAATTAAGTATTAATTAAAAAACATAGTAAGATGCTCCCGTTTTTAGTCCAATATTGACGCGTCATCCACGCGTCATCCACGCGTCAAAATCTCCTTGCGGTTGCCCGCTGAAACCCATATAGATTAGCGATAGCATCATCCAACGCATGGTGACGCCTTAATTTTGGTTCGAAGGTTTTAAACGCATCTTCAACTGCCGCTTTAAACCTGGTTATCTGTATAGAACTTGGAAACGTTAAAGCCACAGGTTCTCTTTTTAAATTAGCAGGCCAGCCATAGTTATCAAACATGTGCTTAACGTGCTGCCAGTCCCAATAAGGGGCGTCACTCCACATCTTTACGTTTTGCTCCCCTGTGCCATCGTCAAAACTCTCGATCCATGTGCGCAATTGTTTGGCGATCATACTGTAATGCATTAGTTGATCGAAGCCTTCCAATAGCGGCAATACTGTTTCAACCACGAATTCAGAGCAATGCTCAACCTGATAGCATGAATTTTCAGCATAGAACCGTTCACCAGACTCACTTATGCAGCCAATTGAGATCAACTCGTTAGGTTCTGGATCTAAAGGTTGCTGGAACTTAGTGAACTCGCAATCAAAAAATAGGTTAATCATTTATCGGCCCCTTACTTGCCGCCGCCAATGCCCTTGCATCCCAAAGCGAATGATGACGGATTGCCATGGGCTGATACTCAAAATACTTTTCTACGCGCTCAAGTGAAAGATAGCCGCTCACATTCAACGGTAAGCCATCTAAATTCTCTGGCCAGCACTTGTAATCTAACAGGAAGTCGTTAACCAGCGGCCAATCATAGTTAGGTGCATCGCAAGCCATATATATCGGTTCACCGAAGGCTTCCACCCATGCTTTCAATTTAGACGCTGCCTGTGCTGACAATAAGCCATGCTTGGCATTGTTGAGGTGGGGTAATACGGCTTCCAGCACAAAACCACTACAATCGGATTTCTGGTAGTTGTCTAGTAACTCAAAATAGAATTCTTCGCCGTTCTCTGCCACGAAGCCAGCCGAGATCAGCTTCATATCAAATACGAGGCCAAAGTCTAAGCTTGTAAATTCTGTATCAAAATAAACGATCACTTCTGCAACTCCAATGTCTCTATTAAGTCAGCTTGTGCCTTCGGGCATCCCAACCCTGCAGATTCTTCGGTTAACACCAATAAATGACGGTGTTTTATAGGCCATAGATCAACCTCATCACCAGAATGCAAATCATCAATAGCGATCCATTGTTGAATGTTGTTACGGTTCACGTGCGCTAGAATTTGCTCATAACGT
>NZ_JAURYU010000016.1 GCF_030653755.1 Methylotenera sp. | reverse complement strand
TTATTGGTGATATTTATCATTATGACTACTGCATCGGTACAGGGCGTTAAAGTGGATATGCCTAAAACCATCAATATTGTCAGCTTGGCAAAGCCGCAAACCAGGGCTATTACGATAACCAGTGACGGCTCAGTTTATCTGGATGCATACCCTGTAGACATGGCAACATTGGAGCAACGTTTGAGTGAATATAAAAGTGGCAACCCAGAGTTACCAGTGGTGCTAAAGGGCGATGCCGCTGCGCATTATGAAAAAATATCGGAGGTTCTGGATATTTGTAAAAAGCTGGATATTACCGAAGTTGGTTTAGTGACCAAAAAATTGGCAGGATAGCATGCAGGTACAAAACGACGCGCAGCCCTATGACACCATCAATATTACGCCTATGTTAGATTTGGCGTATGTACTGCTTGTAATTTTTATTCTAATGACTACCGCAGGTGTGCAGGGCCTTACTGTGAATTTGCCTAAACCATCCAGTAAGCCCAGCACAGAGAAACATGATGTAAAAATTGTACAGGTACAGCAAAGCGGCGGGGTGACGATTAATGGTGCAGGTGTCAGTATGGCTGAGCTTGAAACTCAATTAATGAGTGCCAAAGCTGCAGACCCTAAGTTTAATTTGATGATTAAGGGTGATGCAAAAGCGCCATATGCTGGTGTGATAGGCGTGATTGATTTGGTTAATCGCCTGGAAATTGAAAATGTCGGATTGGTCACTGGGCGGATAGGCACCTAATGCAAGCGGCTTATAACACAACTCACGACGCTGATTTGGATGAAGATGATAATGAGTCGCAAACGGCAATCTGGCTAAAACGGCTGGTAACTGCCTCAGTGGTGTTGCTGGTATTAGCTGGAATTGGCTACGGTATTAAAAGCTTAATGTCTGGCGGTGCACCAATGAAAAAACAGGTGACGACGATTAAATTGATTCCTGATACGCCACCACCGCCACCACCCCCACCGAAAGAGCCGCCAAAAGAGCAACTTAAAGAGCAGCCAAAAGAAATAAAAATGGAACAGCCCAAGCCTGCAGAAGCGCCACCAGCAGAGCAACTTAAGATGGAAGGTGCTGCAGGTGATGGACCGAGTCCTTTTGCTGCAGGTGCCGTAAATAATGAATACAAGGGCGGCGAAGTGAAAACGATAGGCTCGGATGGCGGAGCCAAGTTTAACTGGTATGCAGGTGTTTTGAAAAATCAGATTCAAGATGCGTTGGACAGAGATAAAAGGCTAAAAGAAAGCCAATATAAATTGATAGTAAGTGTTTGGTTGAAACCAAGTGGAGAAATTGAAAAGTTAGAGTGGTCTGGCTCTGATGCAGAGCCAGATATTCAGCAGGCAGTTAAAGTAGCCTTAGATTCTATGCCAGCTATGCGTGAAGTGCCGCCTGAAGGTATGCCTCAACCCATTAAATTGCGTATTACAGCGCGAAAAATGGGGTAATTTGAATTGATATTAAGTTGTTAAATTTTGATATTTAGAAATTTGAGAGATTGAATATGTTGAAGAATAAGCTATTACCAAGCAGCGCCAAGTTAAAAAATAACGCTAAACTGATGTTGGCTATGTCGCTATTTGTAGGCTTAAGTGCAAATATTGGCAAGGCCAGTGCCGATGAGCGTGAATCATTAGAACAATTAAGAGCAACGACCAATAATCTGATTGAGTTGTTGGTTCAAGAAGGTGTGCTGAATAAAGATAAAGCTGATGCTATTGTTAAAAAAGCAAGCCAAGATGCCGCAAGGCAGGCAAAGCAAGCTAAGGCAGATAGAGTGTTGGAAGAAAACGCCGTGGTAGATGAAAAATCTGTGCGCGTACAATATGTTCCAGAACACATCAAAAAAGAAATGCGCGAAGAAATTAAAAAAGAGGTGATGGCTAAGCTTAATTATAAAGCAGGTGAACGTCTGGGTATGCCAAGCTGGCTGGACAGAATTAGTTTTTATGGTGACATGCGTTTACGTTTTGAAAATAACGCGTACTCTGAAAGTAATGCTTTGCCTGATGTGCATAAGATAAATACAAATCGTTATGCTGAGATACAAAACACTACAGAAGATCGTGATCGTTTACGTGTACGTGGAAGATTAGGTGCGGATGTAAAGGTGAATGATTGGTTAAGTGGTGGATT
>NZ_JAURYU010000009.1 GCF_030653755.1 Methylotenera sp. | reverse complement strand
TTCCCACTATAGAAGTCTTTAACTGGCTAACAGTAGTGCCAGTTGTCACTTTTCCCCATCCCTTGGTACCGCCGCCGCTTAAATCCCAACTGCGTGTCACGCCCCATTTAGAGTCTTTTACCGTATATACATCCGCCGTTTTATCATAAGGAACGCCAGGTTTCGCTTCTGAAATAGGCACTAATTTACCGTTATAAAATAGATTGGTTTCTTTTATAGCGCCAGCTTCATAAGTAGTTGAGCCGCCTGACACATTCAGTACAGAACCTTTCTCAGCGATTATTTCATTGGGTGTAGATAAAGTAATTACGCCTGCTTTGGTCATCTTTTCGGCGACTGTTGCACCTTTTAAAGCCAGAAAAGGCTGAATATCAAATAATTCTGTACCTTTTCTGGCATCAACAAACACCGTATCTTTAAATAAACCTGTATCACGCAATATAGGCGCATCTTTTAATTGATCTGAAAATAGCTGAATCTCAAGCTGGTTACGCGACATTGGCGCCACCGCATCTACGCCAGAAACGTCAATCTCCGCATTGTTACCCAAATAGATTCTGCTTAAAATTCCATTTGGATTTTGGCTATTTAATACTGCTGATGCCGGATTTAGAGCTGCAATAGTCACATTACCGCCTTTAGCACTTATTTTTCCATCAATATTAACTAAAGCAGCTTCAATTTTTACCTCAGAGGTTTTAAATGCTTGTGATGCTATCGTTTCCTCTTTATTTGCATATTCTGGTTTCACTTCAGTAATGCTATCTTTAGCTAACGTCACAATACCATTACGTGCACCAGTAACATTCACACCCACTACGCCCACTTTATCTTGAGCAAGTAAGTGTATAGAACCATTGGCACGCACCGATGTGGTGGCCGTTAATGTACCAGCCTGATTTACTGCCAAGCCCATCATGGTGATATTGCCACGTTCAGCCACTATTTTGCCTAAATTGGTTGCCGTACCGCCAGAATCCACTTCAACCAAAAACCCTGCAGGGTCTTTGCTGGATTGTAAATATACTTTTTTACCAGCTGCTAAAATAGTCTG
>NZ_JAURYU010000007.1 GCF_030653755.1 Methylotenera sp. | reverse complement strand
AGGTCGACCTTTGCCGGTAAATTGGCCGACCTCGATCAGGCGTGTGTCGTGTAGCTGAGTGGTGTTTAGCGTTTTTTGGAATTGCGCCAAAGCGGTTTCGGCATCTGCCGTACAGGCAAAGCGCTGTTTGGCTAAGGTGCTCAATGCTTTGTATTCGATCTGGCTTTGTTTTAAATGTTGCCGGTTTACACTCTGTTCTGCGCGTTCGTGCGCCGCTCGGGTATAGACAACCAGCCAGCGTTGCCTCACCTCACCATACTGTGAACCCACCGCCGTATACGCGCGATCCGGTCGACTCGCCATCCAGTCGCTAGCCACCTGCGCACAAAGCGATTGGGTGCCGCTGATGGTTTCAGGAACACGACTGATCCAAGGAAAATCACCCAGCTCTTTGAGTGTTTGGGCCGTATATAAGGCGCTATCAGCCACCATGACGGAGAGTCCCACACTGCTCTGTAACTGTGGCAAATACGCAGACACTGTTTGACGAAAACCAGCTTTGTCACAACAGTTGCCGCTCAAGGCTTCCATCCATAATGGGATACCTGCCTGATGCTCGGTAATCAACTGCAATACCACTTGATTTAAGTCCGGGCGATGATCGCGGCTGTAACCTTGGGTGATGTGAATAACCTCGGGCGGCACGTCTTCTTGGTGACTGTTATAGGTGCCATCGACGTGGAAACTGGTGCTATCTAAATGGCCTACCTGGCAGGAAAGCCCTAAACGATGGACCGATTGAGCGGCTAATTGGGCATAGAGTTCCGTGGGCCCATAAGCGTATATGGCATCTAGCGCCCGTCCTAACGTATCATCATTGAGATGTTCTGCCTGGATATCGCCACCCAGGAGACGTTCCACAGGTTTATCTTTGAAAAAATGCGGCATCAGGTATAAGGTGCGGTTGGCGAATCCTAACCCGTTCAAAATCATCGCTTTGACACATCGTCCGACCGATACCTGCCGTTGCTGATGATCTTGTTTTATCAGGCTATCGGTTAGTGATACTAAACCGAGTTCATCAACCATGCCCGCTATTAGACCCAAATGATCCAAACTGTAACTACTGTATGAAGATTCCGTAACAACACCTCTAAAGGTTAATTAATTAATGTCCACCAAATTTTAAACCATATTTACTTGGCTTAGGGTGCGGAATGTAGGATAAAGCTAAACAATTAAACAGGCTCATTCCTCTGGGAGTAGAGCTCATACTCTTCCTTTTTTATTTCTTGCATTAGTCGATCGACTTCGTCACTTAAATTGACGGAGTCATAGGACTTTGAATATTGAAGCTGTTGCAAGAGAGCCTTTAGCTCTTCGCGCTTTTGATCAAGTGAGTTTGAGTTCATGGATTAATCCTCGTAAGTGTTAGCACTCAGCTTTTGGGTACTGGAGATTCGCCTGCTTTACCGATGGTTGCTATCAGTTTCTCTTTTGTAAGTTGATCTGCTTGCTTTTGAGCTAATTGCGTAAGGATATTGCCGCCACCTAGCCCAATAAGCACTGATACAAATAATTGTGAAAGTGTGAGCGTTAATGGTTTCGTCTTGTCGGGTGTGGCGAGATCATATGAGGCTAGGGGGCCATACATTGCCCACACAACTAATGCTGCTACAGCACCAATAAGAACATTACCAACCCAGCCGGGTCGCCAAATGCCTTTCGCGGCATCTCGTTGAGGCATAACAAACTCTCCGGCAATTGCGCAATTTACTAGACCGCCTAATGCGCCTACCGTGCCAACAATACTGACTATACCGAGGATGTCCATTAGGTTTCTCCTATGTGTAATGTCTTAAAAGCCAAGCGAAGCTCCGCTGGAGCGTTGAGTTCGGCATTTGTAGTTGTCTTCATTTCAGCGGCGGCTGAGTTGATGCCCTTGGCAACAGCAACGATTTTGTCAAAGTTTTGATCCGCCTGAATCACAACATTGAGCTGGTTCATTTGCTCTTCGAATTTAGTCACTAAATCGGGGCTTAAAGGCGGAATTGAACCCGCTTCCGCTGTTTCTCTCTCGTTAATAACGGACTCCAAAGCGCTTTTTTTTGCGATCATTTCTGACATCAAACTGGTCAGTTCATCTTGTTTCCGCATTGATTCATCGTCACTAGAGGGGATGTTATCGCGTTTTATTTCAAGAGTATTTATATCGCTCTCTAATTTTGTTACGCATTCTTTTAGCTTTTTTATCACTTCAGTATTGTTCACCTCTATTCTCCTGCTTATTTTTTAGTTGCTTCGTTAATAGCTTTAGCTGTATTAACAAAATAATCTTTTACAAGATTTGCCTGATCTTTTAAATCGTCTCCCATATATAACTTGGTTAAGGCTTCAATCGAATTATTGATATTATCCTGTTGTAAAGTCAGTTTTTCTGTTTTTGAGAAATACAGCTCATCTATTTCTTTTAAATGGGCATCAAGTTCCTTATTCGTTTTTTCGTAATCACCATAAACAGCGTCAATTAATTCCAGCACATTATATTGAGACGGAGGCGTATTTCGCCAAAGCTGGTTATAATATTTCGCCTGATAATTAAGAGAATTAACAGAATTCACTTTATCACTCATTTGGCTTAAGTTTTTACTTAAGGTATCCAATGATTTCTTATAATAGCTATTTTCCGTAGTAATCGATTGGTTAATAGTTTGTTTATATTCCAACATGCTCGCTATTTCCAGACCCGCAAGCTCTTTTGCCGCTTGTTGACCAGCACATGCTGTCAACAACAAACTCGCAGTCAACAGCGAGACGATAGAAAATAGTCGTTTGCATCTATAGTATGTCGTATTCATATTAAATAACTCCTGCAGAAATAACAGCCAATGCGACAGCTTGAGCGGCCTGAATAATGGTATTAATTTCTTCCTGAGTAATACCGCCATTATGATACGCAACCAAGGTTTCCAAACCTCGCTGTATTAATACTTCCCGTTCTTTAGAGGAAATCGCCGAATTTTCGATTTCATAATGGTGGATCAATACTGCCTTAGAAATATCATAAATATTATCATTAAGGGTATACAAGTCATCTGCTAAAACATATTTTTGAAGCTTTTTAATTAACGCTTCAGTATTAGGTTTAGTCTGAATATTCAGGCTTTTTTGTATACTGGCAAACACTGTAGTATTAAGCTCGCTTTTAAGCGATACATCGTTAAGCTCAGGCATGGATTTTTTCACCCATATAAGAGTTGTTGCGATTTCTTTCTGTCGTGCGTCTATCAGATTATTTTCTTCCTGCAATCGTTTCCCGATCATTTTTGCCCGATCCAGCTGTGCTTTTGCCAGGTCAGATCCAAGACTCAGGATTTCCAGCGTCACACCAGGCGGTCTATCAATAATGCCATTTTTTGGAATGATTTTTTTTAAATCTTTATTGCCAGCAATCGCAGTGGCTTGTTTTTGTAACTCTTTCAGTAAATCCTGAGTGTCTACTGACTTGCCGTCTTGTTCAGATTCGTTGGCTTGTCGAAGTAAAAAATCATGCGTAGCTTTTTCAAATAAATCCAATTCCTTT
>NZ_JAURYU010000002.1 GCF_030653755.1 Methylotenera sp. | reverse complement strand
GCCAGGTGATAACGTATCAATCACCGTCACATTAATCTCACCAATCGCGATGGAAGAAGGCTTACGCTTTGCGATCCGTGAAGGTGGCCGTACTGTGGGTGCTGGTGTGGTAGCAAAAATTATCGAGTAATTTTGTAATTAGCAAGCTACGCTAACAACCCAGCGTAGCTTGTAGTTTTTAGATTGCAGTTTGCAAGCTACAGGCCAATAGCTCAATTGGTAGAGTATCGGTCTCCAAAACCGAGGGTTGGGGGTTCGAGACCCTCTTGGCCTGCCAGATTTATAGTATGGATTTATTAATCTGATGAATAACTAGAAATATTAATATTTCTAGTTATTCGCGTTAGTAAGACCTGAAGTTATTTTAGTTACCATTAAGTAAGTTCTTAAATTAAGACAATTATGCTCAATAAAATTAAGTTGCTATTGGCTGTTCTGTTGCTAGTGGCAGGGATTGCTGGTTTTTACCTTTTGGCAGATAAGCCTACTGTAGTGCGTATATTGGCTGTGCTTGCAGGTTTGGCTGCTTCTATCGCCGTTCTATGGACTACGCCTATCGGGCAGCAATCTTTCAGTTTTATTGGTGAAGCGGTTGCTGAATCGCGTAAAGTGGTTTGGCCAACACGTAAGGAAACAATACAAACTACTTTGGTTGTGTTTGCATTGGTGGTTGTAATGGCTGCATTTCTAGCGGTGGTTGATATCGGATTTGCTTTTATGGTTAAGTGGTTACTAGGACGGGGCGCGTAATGAGTATGAAATGGTACGCGGTGCAAGCTTTTTCAGGTTTTGAAAAGTCAGTGCAAAAAGGTATTGAAGAACGCGTTGTGCGTTCGGGTCTGCAAGATCAGTTTGGTCAAATTTTAGTCCCTATCGAAGAGGTGATTGAAATGAAGGCTGGCCAAAAAACTATTTCTGAGCGCAAGCTATACCCAGGCTATGTCTTGGTTCAAATGAACATGACTGACGACACGTGGCACTTGGTTAAAAGTACACCACGTGTAACGGCATTTATTGGTGGTAGTGCACAAAAGCCAACACCAATAAAAGATAAAGAAGTCGATATTATCTTACAGCGTATCGATGATAGTAAAAGTAATCCTACACAAAAACTTACGTTTGAAAAAGGCGAGTCTGTTCGTATTACAGACGGCCCATTCAAAGACTTCTCTGGTAATGTTGAAGAGATTAATTACGAGAAAAGCAAATTGCGTGTTTCAGTGGTTATTTTTGGACGCTCTACACCAGTTGAGTTGGAGTTTAGTCAGGTAGAAAAAGAAGTTTAGTAGTAAGTAGTCGTTTTTATTAACGGGGAGCTTTGATTTAGTTTGAAGCGTTAGTACCCAAATTAGGAGTAATAGCATGGCAAAGAAAGTTATTGGCTATATCAAGCTGCAGATTCCTGCAGGTAAAGCTAATCCAAGTCCACCAGTAGGTCCAGCATTGGGTCAACGTGGTTTGAATATCATGGAATTCTGTAAAGCGTTTAACGCTGCAACACAAGGTGTTGAGCCAGGATTGCCAATCCCTGTAGTAATCACTGCGTTTGCTGATAAGAGCTTCACATTCGTGATGAAATCTCCTCCAGCAACTATTTTGATCAAAAAAGCCGCGGGTATTACTAAAGGTTCACCACGTCCACATACTGATAAAGTTGGCAAAATCACTCGTGCGCAAGCTGAAGATATTGTAAAAACTAAACAAGCTGATTTGTCTGCTGCTGATATGGATGCTGCAGTCCGCACTATCGCAGGTAGCGCTCGCAGTATGGGTATTGAAGTGGAGGGTGTATAACATGGCTAAAAGAATTAATGCGTTACGCGCAAAAGTAGACCGTAACAAGTTGTACCCTGTAACTGAAGGTTTAACTTTGGTTAAAGAAAATGCAACTGCAAAATTTAACGAATCTGTTGATGCTGTAATCAATTTGGGTATTGATGCACGTAAATCTGACCAATTAGTACGTGGTGCTATCGTGTTACCTAACGGTACAGGCAAAACTACACGCGTTGCTGTGTTCGCACAAGGTGCTCAAGCTGAAGCGGCTAAAGCTGCTGGCGCAGACATCGTTGGTTTTGAAGATTTGGCTGAACAAGTTAAAGCTGGCGTGATGGATTTTGACGTTGTGATCGCTACACCTGATGCAATGCGCATCGTCGGTGCTTTAGGTCAAGTGTTGGGTCCACGTGGTCTAATGCCAAACCCAAAAGTAGGTACTGTGACTCCTGATGCAGCTACTGCAGTTAAAAATGCTAAAGCTGGTCAAGTGCAGTACCGTACAGATAAAGGCGGTATTGTTCATTGTACAATCGGTCGCGCATCTTTCACAGTTGAGCAATTGCAAGGTAACTTGGCAGCGTTGGTAGATGCTTTGAATAAAGCAAAACCAGCAGCAAGCAAAGGTGTTTACCTGAAAAAATTATCTGTATCTAGTACGATGGGTGCAGGTGTACGTGTTGATCAAGCAAGTTTGGTTGCTTAATTAGAATATTGAGTGGGGTAAGTTTTACCCCGCTCATATAGTGCTTTGGGCTCATTATCAGTTAACTAACGTATACAGATATGAGGTTATCAAAGACCGTAGGTGTCGTTTAGATTTAATGTGATTTTTATGGAGATATTAAAACTTTATCGGTTTTAATGGTTGTCATAAATATCATGCCTACGCAGATGGCGCATCCCTAAAACAGGGTAATTCCTGATAAAAGGTCGCCGTAAAAGTGGTTTTTATAATATTAGTTATAAGAGCTGATTCTGCTTTAGAAATAAAGCGGAGATTTTAACGGAAGGAGAAAGACCTTGAGTCTAAATCTTACAGAGAAAAAAGCGGTAGTTGCTGAAGTAAGTGCGCAAGTTGCACAGGCACAAGCGATTGTTCTTGCTGAGTATCGTGGTATGGGCGTAGCCAATATGACGGTGTTGCGTGCAGATGCCAGAAAATCAGGCGTGTACTTACGCGTGTTGAAAAACACGTTGGTACGTCGTGCGGTTGAAGGTACACCATTTGCAGCATTAGCAAACGAAATGGTTGGTCCGTTGGTGTTCGGCATTTCTGCTGACCCAGTGGCAGCAGCTAAAGTACTGAACAATTTTGCTAAAACTAACGACAAGTTCGTTATTAAAGCAGGTGCAGTGCCAAATCAATTGATGGATGTTGCTGGTGTTCAGGCGTTAGCATCTACATTAAGTCGTGAAGAGTTACTTGCTAAATTCGCATGTACGCTTAACGAAGTGCCTACTAAGTTCGCTCGTGCGATCGCGGCAATTCGTGACGCTAAAGAAGCTGCTTAATTCATCAAATCACTTATTTAAAGCAACATTATTTTATTTTAGGAAATATTCAAATGGCAATTTCAAATGCAGATATTTTAGAAGCAGTTGGTTCAATGTCAGTTTTAGACTTGACAGCTTTTATTAAAGAAATCGAAGAAAAATTTGGCGTATCAGCTGCAGCAGTTGCAGTAGCGTCAGCAGCAGGTGGTGCAGCTCCAGCTGCAGCTGCTGAGCAAACAGAGTTCAACGTTGTGCTTTTAGGCGCTGGTGAACAAAAAGTTGCTGTAATTAAAGCAGTTCGTGAATTAACAGGTTTAGGCTTAAAAGAAGCTAAAGACATGGTTGATGGCGCACCTAAAGCAATTAAAGAAGGCGTTTCAAAAGCTGATGCTGATGCAGCGTTGAAAAAATTGATCGAAGCTGGTGCAACTGGCGAAATCAAATAATACATCTTTAAGTGTATAAATTAGGCTGACGGGGGACCGTCAGCCTTCGCCATTTGTAATGGTGTGCAATGTAACAAAATGTAATTTGTAGTAAATATGCTGCAATAAGCCTTCAGTTCAACAGTAGCTGAGGTTAGAGGTGAAAATACTTACGTAATGGATGTAGTGCAAAAAAGTATTTTAATTTCTGCCCTCAAAATATCTAGGAGATGCAATGAGCTATTCCTTCACCGAAAAGAAACGCCTTCGTAAAAGTTTTGCCAAGCGAGAAAGCGTTCAAGAAATTCCCTATTTGCTGGCAATGCAATTAGAGTCATATGCTGCATTTTTGCAGTCTAATGTTCCTGCTGATCAACGTACAGAATCAGGTCTGCAATCAACATTCAGTTCTATATTCCCTATCGTTAGCCATTCAGGTAACGCGCGTTTAGATTACGTGAGTTATCAACTTGGTGCTGAGCCATTTGACGTTAAAGAATGTCAACAACGTGGTTTAACCTATGCTGCACCTTTACGTGTTCGCGTACGTTTAACTATTATGGATAAAGAGGCTTCAAAACCTACGGTTAAAGAAGTTAAAGAACAAGAAGTGTACATGGGCGAATTGCCTTTGATGACTGAAAATGGTTCGTTTGTGATTAACGGTACTGAGCGCGTAATCGTATCTCAGTTGCACCGTAGTCCTGGTGTGTTCTTTGAGCATGATCGTGGTAAAACACATAGCTCAGGTAAATTGTTATTCTCAGCTCGTATTATTCCTTACCGTGGTTCATGGTTGGATTTTGAGTTCGATCCAAAAGATTACCTTTATTTCCGTATCGATCGTCGCCGCAAAATGCCAGTGACTATTTTGTTGAAAGCCCTTGGTTATACGCCAGAGCAAATCATTTCGACATTCTATGATTTTGATACATTCCACATCGGTAAAACTGGTGTTGAATTTACCATTGTGCCTGAACGTTTACGTGGTGAAGTGGCTAAATTTGATATCGCTGCTAAAGACGGTTCAGTCATTGTTGCTAAAGATAAGCGTATTACCGTTAAGCATATCCGTGATATGGAAAAAGCTGGTGTTAGCGAAATTGCAGTGCCACAAGATTTTATTCTTGGCCGCGCATTAGCAAACACAATCGTTGATCAAGATACAGGTGAAGTTGTTGCAAACGCAAATGACGAAATCACAGAGTCTTTATTAGATAAATTGATTGACGCAAACATCCGTTCTGTAAGCACATTGTATTCAAACGATTTGGATCACGGTGACTACATTTCACAAACATTGCGTATTGATGAAATCCCTGACCAATACAGCGCGCGTGTTGCTATTTACCGCATGATGCGTCCAGGTGAACCACCAACTGAAGAGTCAGTTGAGGCGTTGTTCCAAGGCCTGTTCTTCAATGAAGATCGTTATGACCTATCACGCGTAGGCCGTATGAAGTTTAATCGTCGTGCTTTCCCTGAAAAAGCTGAAGAGCGTCAATCTAACTGGATTCGTAAGTTTTACGAATCAGTGGGTGCTCAAGGCGACGAAGGTGCAAATATACTGTCCAATAACGACATCTTAGCGGTAATTGGTGTGTTGCTTGAGTTGCGCAATGGTCGCGGTGAGATCGATGATATTGATCACTTAGGCAACCGTCGTATTCGTTCAGTGGGTGAGTTGGCAGAGAACCAATTCCGTACTGGTTTGGTTCGTGTCGAGCGTGCTGTTAAAGATCGTTTATCACAAGCTGAGTCTGATAACTTGATGCCGCATGATTTGATTAATGCTAAACCAGTTTCAAGTGCGATTCGTGAGTTCTTTGGCTCAAGCCAATTGTCACAATTTATGGACCAAACTAACCCATTGTCTGAAATTACGCATAAACGTCGTATTTCAGCACTTGGCCCTGGTGGTCTGACGCGTGAGCGTGCTGGTTTTGAGGTGCGTGACGTACATTCTACTCACTACGGTCGTGTTTGTCCGATTGAGACGCCAGAGGGTCCAAACATTGGTTTGATCAACTCTTTAGCTTTATATGCACGTACCAATGAATATGGTTTCTTAGAAACACCGTATCGTCGTGTTGAAGGTAATAAAGTATCAGATACGATTGATTATTTATCTGCGATTGAAGAAAGTCAGTACATGATCGCGCAAGCGAATACTGATTTAGATGCTAAGAACTTATTTGTGGATGATTTGATTTCATCACGTCATCACAACGAGTTTACGATGACACAACCAGAGCGCGTTCAATATATGGACGTTGCACCAGGTCAAATTGTTTCTGTGGCTGCATCACTGATTCCATTCTTGGAACACGATGACGCGAACCGCGCATTGATGGGTGCAAACATGCAACGTCAAGCAGTGCCATGTCTACGTGCTGAAAAGGCCGTGGTAGGTACAGGTATTGAGCGTACAGTAGCAGTTGACTCTGGTACTGTCGTAATTGCACGTCGTGGTGGTTTGGTTGATTATGTGGATTCTGCACGTATTGTTATTCGTGTAAACGATGAAGAAGCGCAAGCTGGTGAAGTTGGTGTAGATATTTACAACTTAACTAAATATACGCGTTCTAACCAAAATACGAACATTAACCAACGTCCATTAGTAAAAGTCGGTGATAAATTATCACGCGGCGATGTGATTGCGGATGGTGCGTCAACAGATATGGGTGAGTTAGCGCTTGGCCAAAACATGTTGGTAGGCTTTATGCCATGGAACGGTTATAACTACGAGGATTCAATATTAATCTCTGAACGCGTAGTGGCTGATGATCGTTACACATCGATTCATATTGAAGAGTTGTCAGTGGTTGCGCGTGATACAAAACTTGGTGCAGAAGAAATCACACAAGATATTTCAAACTTGAGTGAGCGCATGTTAGCGCGTCTGGATGAAGTGGGTATCATTCACATTGGTGCTGAAGTTGAAGCCGGTGACGTATTGGTTGGTAAAGTAACACCTAAAGGTGAGACGCAACTAACACCAGAAGAGAAATTGTTACGTGCAATTTTCGGTGAAAAAGCATCTGATGTTAAAGACACTTCATTGCGCGTGCCTTCTGGTATGAGCGGTACCGTGATTGACGTACAGGTGTTCACACGCGAAGGTATTGACCGTGATGCACGTGCACAACAAATTATTGATGACCAATTGGCACACTACAAGCAAGACTTGGCTGACCAAATGCGTATCGTGGAAGACGATGCATTCGGCCGTATCCGTCGCTTGATTGAAGGTAAAGTGGCTACTGGTGGCCCTAACAAACTGAAAAAAGGCGAAGCATTAAGTGCTGAGTACTTAGAGTCTGTTGGTCGTTACGATTGGTTTGATATTCGTTTATCAGACGAAGAAGCAGCGCGTCAATTAGAGCAATTGAAAGATGGTCTGTCACAAGCGCGTATCGAGTTTGATAACCGCTTTGAAGAGAAAAAACGTAAATTGACTCAAGGTGACGAATTGCCACCAGGCGTACAAAAAATGGTTAAGGTTTACTTGGCTGTTAAACGTCGTATCCAACCAGGCGATAAGATGGCTGGTCGTCACGGTAACAAGGGTGTTATTTCAAAAATCTGTCCTGTAGAAGATATGCCGCACATGGCAGACGGCACACCATTGGATATCGTATTGAACCCGTTAGGCGTTCCTTCACGTATGAACATTGGTCAGATTTTAGAAGTTCACTTAGGTTGGGCTGCTAAAGGTTTAGGTTTGCGCATCGAAGAAATGTTGCGTGAAGAAACTAAAGTAGCTGATATCCGTAAGTTCTTGGAAAAAATCTACAATGACAGCACAGGTAAGCATGAAGATATTAAATCTTTCACTGATGTTGAGATTTTAGATTTAGCGCAAAACCTTAAACAAGGTGTGCCATTTGCAACACCAGTGTTCGATGGCGCAGCTGAATCTGATATTAGAGCGATGCTTGATTTGGCGTTCCCAGATGATGATGCACGTACTAAACAATTGCAGTTCCATGCAGGTAAAACACAGGTGACCTTGTTTGACGGCCGTACTGGCGACAAATTTGAGCGTCCTGTGACTGTAGGTTATATGCACGTGTTGAAACTACATCACTTGGTGGATGACAAGATGCATGCTCGTTCTACAGGTCCATACTCATTAGTAACGCAACAACCACTAGGCGGTAAAGCGCAATTCGGTGGCCAGCGTTTCGGTGAGATGGAGGTTTGGGCGTTAGAGGCTTATGGTGCTTCATATACCTTGCAAGAGATGCTGACAGTGAAGTATGATGACGTAACTGGCCGTACCAAAGTGTATGAAAACATCGTTAAAGGCGAACACAAAATTGATGCAGGCATGCCTGAGTCATTTAACGTGTTAGTGAAAGAAATTCGTTCACTCGCTATCGACATCGACCTAGATCGCAACTAATTCAGGAGAGAATTCACATGAAAGCTCTATTAGACTTATTTAAACAGGTAACGCAAGAAGAAGAGTTTGATGCAATTAAGATTGCGTTAGCTTCACCTGAAAAAATCCGTTCATGGTCATATGGCGAAGTGAAAAAGCCAGAGACCATTAACTACCGTACATTCAAGCCTGAACGTGATGGCTTATTCTGCGCAAAAATCTTCGGCCCTATCAAAGATTACGAGTGCTTATGCGGTAAATACAAACGCTTAAAACATCGCGGCGTAATCTGCGAAAAATGTGGCGTTGAAGTGACATTATCAAAAGTGCGTCGTGAGCGTATGGGTCATATCGACCTAGCATCACCAGTAGCGCATATCTGGTTCTTGAAATCATTACCAAGCCGTTTAGGTATGGTGTTGGATATCGCTTTGCGTGATATCGAACGCGTATTGTACTTTGAAGCATTTATCGTGGTTGACCCAGGCATGACACCGCTTACCCGCGGTCAGTTATTGACTGAAGATGACTACTTGGCAAAAGTAGAAGAGTACGGTGATGAGTTCAATGCTGTCATGGGTGCTGAAGCGGTTCGTGAATTGCTACGTACAATGGACATTGAGCGTGAAATCACAACATTACGTCAAGATTTAGGCGCAACTGGTTCAGAAGCTAAAATCAAGAAAATCGCTAAACGCCTTAAAGTGTTAGAAGCATTCCAAAAATCTGGCATTAAACCAGAGTGGATGATTCTTGAAATCTTGCAGTGTTACCACCAGAACTACGTCCATTGGTACCATTGGATGGTGGCCGTTTTGCAACATCTGATCTGAACGATCTATATCGTCGCGTGATTAACCGTAACAACCGCTTGAAGCGTTTGTTAGAGTTGAAAGCACCAGAAATCATCGTACGTAACGAAAAACGTATGTTGCAAGAAGCTGTTGACTCATTATTAGACAATGGTCGTCGCGGTAAGGTGATGACAGGCGCTAATAAGCGTCCATTGAAGTCATTGGCTGACATGATCAAGGGTAAGGGTGGTCGCTTCCGCCAAAACTTGCTTGGTAAGCGTGTGGACTACTCTGGTCGTTCAGTAATCGTGGTTGGTCCACAATTAAAACTGCATCAATGCGGTTTGCCTAAGAAAATGGCCTTGGAATTATTCAAACCATTCATTTTCCATAAATTGGAAGTGTTAGGTCTAGCAACTACGATTAAAGCGGCGAAGAAAAAAGTTGAAGAAGAAGGTCCAGAAGTATGGGATATCCTTGAGGATGTAATCCGCGAGCATCCAGTACTATTGAACCGAGCACCTACATTGCACCGTTTGGGTATCCAAGCGTTTGAGCCTATCTTGATTGAAGGTAAGGCGATTCAATTACATCCGTTAGTTTGTGCTGCATTCAACGCCGACTTTGACGGTGACCAAATGGCGGTTCACGTTCCATTGAGCTTAGAAGCGCAAATGGAAGCACGTACTTTGATGTTGGCATCAAACAACGTATTGTCTCCAGCTAATGGTGAGCCAATCATTGTGCCTTCACAAGATATCGTGTTGGGTCTGTACTACATGACGCGTGAGAAAGTCAGTGCGCGTGGTACTGGTATGCGTTTCTCAGACGTGAAAGAAGTGCAACGTGTATTTGATCAAGGTTTAATTGATCTACACGCTAAAGTGACTGTACGTATCAAAGAATACGACGTCGATTTGGATGGTGTGAAAACTGAGAAGACAACACGCTATGAAACAACTGTAGGTCGTGCATTACTGTCAGACATATTGCCAGCAGGCTTGCCGTTTAGCCACATTGATAAAGCATTGAAAAAGAAAGAGCTTTCAAAACTAATCAATGCGAGCTTCCGTAAAGTTGGTATCCGTGAAACGGTTATTTTTGCTGACCAGTTGAAAAATACAGGTTACTCATATGCAACTAAAGCTGGTATCTCTATCAGCATTAACGATATGTTAGTACCAGTTGAGAAAGAGCAATTAATTGCGGCTGCTGATGCTGAAGTGAAAGAAATTGAAGATCAATACGTCTCTGGTTTAGTGACTCAAGGTGAGCGCTATAACAAGGTTGTTGATATCTGGGGTCGTGCAGGTGATAAAGTCGCTGATGCCATGATGAAGCAACTAAAAGAAGAAGATGTGTTAGATGCTGATGGTAATCAAATGAAAGATGCTAACGGTAAAGTAATCCGTCAAGAATCTTTCAATGCGATTTACATGATGGCTGACTCAGGCGCGCGTGGTTCAGCAGCGCAGGTACGTCAGTTGGCTGGTATGCGTGGCCTGATGGCTAAACCAGATGGCTCTATTATTGAAACGCCGATTAAAGCGAACTTCCGTGATGGCTTGAACGTGTTGCAATACTTTATTTCAACCCACGGTGCGCGTAAGGGTCTAGCTGATACGGCATTGAAAACAGCGAACTCAGGTTACCTGACTCGTCGTTTGGTCGATGTGACGCAAGATTTGGTAGTGACGGAGCATGATTGCGGTACAAGTGATGGATTGGTGACTAAAGCCTTGGTTAAAGGCGGTGAAGTGATTGAGCCATTGCACGACCGTATCTTAGGTCGTACAGCAGCTTTAGATGTGATCAATCCAGAAACACAAGAAGTCATTTACCCAGCGGGCACATTGTTGACTGAAGATGAAGTGGAACGTATCGACGCTTTAGGTATCGATGAAGTTAAAGTGCGTACGGCACTGACTTGCGACACGCGCTATGGTATCTGTGCTAAATGTTATGGTCGTGACTTAGGTCGCGGTAAGCTAATCAGCATGGGTGAGGCAGTGGGTGTTATCGCTGCGCAATCAATTGGTGAACCTGGTACGCAGTTGACGATGCGTACATTCCACATCGGTGGTGCGGTATCGCGTGCAGCTTCAGTGTCACAAGTTGAAAGTAAATCAAACGGCGTACTAAACTTCACATCAACTATGCGTTACGTGACTAACGTACGTAATGAGCAAGTGGTTATTTCACGTAATGGTGAAGTGATTATTGCAGATGAGAACGGTCGTGAGCGTGAGCGCCATAAAGTGCCGTACGGTGCTACATTGCAAATTACTGATGGCAAAACTATAAAAGCTGGTCAGGCTATTGCAACTTGGGATCCGCATACACGTCCAATTATTACTGAGTATGCAGGTTTTGTTAAGTTTGAAAACGTTGAAGAAGGTATCACTGTAGCTAAACAAATTGATGATGTGACTGGTTTGTCATCATTGGTGGTGATTGATCCAAAACAACGTGCTGGCCAAACTAAAGGCTTGCGTCCACAAGTTAAATTGCTAGATGCAAACGGTGTAGAGGTTAAAATTGCTGGTGGTGAGCAATCAGTTAACGTGACATTCCAGTTAGGTTGCATTATTACTGTTAAGGATGGTCAAGAAGTGGGCGTGGGTGAAGTGTTGGCTCGTATCCCACAAGAGTCATCTAAAACTCGTGATATTACTGGTGGTCTGCCACGTGTTGCTGAATTGTTCGAAGCGCGTTCACCAAAAGATGCAGGTATGTTGGCTGAAGTGACTGGTACAGTTTCGTTCGGTAAAGATACTAAAGGTAAACAACGTTTAGTGATTACTGATTTGGATGGTATTTCAAATGAATACTTGATTCCAAAAGACAAGCATGTAACCGCACATGATGGTCAAGTGGTGACTAAAGGTGAAACAATTGTTGACGGCCCAGCTGATCCACAAGACATTTTACGTTTACAAGGTCGCGAATCTTTAGCACGTTATATCATTGATGAAGTGCAAGACGTGTATCGTTTGCAAGGCGTTAAGATTAATGACAAACATATTGAAGTGATCGTACGTCAAATGTTGCGTCGTGTACGTGTAACAGATGCTGGTGATACGAGCTTTATCTTAGGTGAGCAAGTTGAGCGTGCTGATCTGTTAGCTGAAAACGAAGTAGTGATTGTGCAAGATAAACGTCCTGCACAGTTTGAGTATGTGTTGCTTGGTATTACTAAAGCTTCATTATCAACAGACTCATTCATCTCAGCAGCGTCGTTCCAAGAAACAACGCGCGTACTAACAGAGGCAGCAATCTTAGGTAAGCGTGATGAGTTACGTGGTCTGAAAGAAAACGTCATTGTTGGTCGCTTGATTCCAGCAGGTACAGGTCTTGCATATCATGAAGCGCGCAAGCGTGCTGCGGTTGCTGGCGGAGTTCCAAGAAATGAAGCTCCAGTAGTTGAAGCGGTTGCAGAAGCAGAAGAAGTGGTAGTAAATACAACAGTAGAAGTAAGTAGTGGGATAGATGCAGAATAAAATCAGATAATTAAGTCTTGACAATAAAAGTCAGGCTAAATAGAATGCTGAGTTTTTCAGGATGGTGTTATTGTCTTTAACGCCATCCTAATCTATTTTTAGATTTTGAAATTAATTTTAGAGAACATCATTAGAGGTTACAGGCAATGCCAACCATCAATCAGTTAGTACGTAAACCACGCGTTAAAGTGGTCACGAAGAGCAAAGTGCCTTCTCTTGAAGCTTGTCCGCAGAAACGTGGTGTTTGCACTCGCGTTTACACTACAACACCTAAAAAGCCAAACTCAGCTTTGCGTAAAGTGGCTAAAGTGCGCTTGACCAATGGCTATGAAGTAATTAGCTACATCGGTGGTGAAGGCCATAACTTGCAAGAGCATAGCGTAGTGTTGCTACGTGGTGGTCGTGTAAAAGACTTACCAGGTGTGCGTTACCATATGGTTCGCGGTAGTTTAGATACTGCAGGTGTTAAAGATCGTAAGCAATCACGTTCTAAATACGGTGCTAAGCGTCCTAAAGAAGCTAAAGCTAAGTAATATAAATAACCGGTTAACGGTTTTGTTAATGTAGCGGCTAACCAAAAGCCTTGCTGAGCAGTTGCTAGCAAAACATAAAAGAGAATAGAGAAGATTATGCCAAGACGTAGAGAAGTACCCAAGCGCCACATTCTGCCAGACCCAAAGTTTGGTAGCCAAGAGGTGTCAAAATTTGTAAATGTACTAATGACAGGTGGTAAAAAATCTGTTGCTGAGCGTATTTTGTATGGTGCATTTGATCAAGTGACCAGCAAAACAAGCAAAGATGCTTTAGAAGTGTTTACACTTGCGTTATCTAACCTGCGCCCATTGGTTGAGGTTAAGAGCCGCCGTGTTGGTGGTGCAAACTACCAAGTGCCAGTAGAAGTTCGTCCTAGCCGCCGTAGTGCTTTAGCGATGCGTTGGTTGCGTGATGCAGCACGTAAGCGTGGTGAGAAATCAATGGGCTTGCGTTTGGCAGCTGAGTTGGTTGAAGCTTCGGAAGGTCGTGGTTCAGCGATGAAGAAACGTGAAGAAGTTCACCGTATGGCTGAAGCTAACAAAGCGTTCTCACATTTCCGCTTCTAATTAGTTATTTAACTAACAGAATCGCTCTTTAAGAAAAACTAAGTAAAGGTAATAAACGTGGCTCGTCAAACCCCTATTAATCGCTATCGTAACATTGGTATTTCTGCTCACATCGATGCAGGAAAAACAACTACGACAGAGCGTATTTTATTTTATACAGGCGTTAATCATAAGATTGGTGAAGTGCATGATGGCGCTGCAACCATGGACTGGATGGAGCAAGAGCAAGAGCGTGGTATTACCATTACTTCTGCTGCTACTACCTGCTTCTGGAAAGGTATGGCTGGTCAATTTGATCAACATCGCATCAATATTATTGATACCCCAGGTCACGTTGACTTTACGATTGAAGTAGAGCGTTCAATGCGTGTGCTTGACGGTGCATGTATGGTTTACTGTGCGGTAGGTGGTGTGCAACCACAATCAGAAACTGTATGGCGTCAAGCTAACAAGTATAAGGTGCCACGCTTAGCGTTCGTTAACAAAATGGACCGAGCAGGCGCTAATTTTTTCAAAGTGTACGATCAAATGCGTTCACGTTTGAAAGCTAACCCAATTCCTTTGCAAGTGCCAATCGGTGCTGAAGAGAAGTTCGAAGGTGTTGTTGACTTAATCAAAATGAAAGCTATCTTCTGGGATGAAGCATCTCAAGGGATGAAGTTTGATTATCGCGATATTCCTGCAGAGCTTAAAGCTGATTGCGATAAGTGGCGTGAAAATATGGTTGAAGCTGCTGCTGAAGCCAGTGAAGAGTTGATGAACAAATATCTTGAAGAAGGTGATTTGTCAGAAGCTGATATTCTTTTAGGTCTGCGTACACGTACGATTGCATCTGAAATCGTGCCAATGATGTGCGGTTCAGCATTCAAAAACAAGGGTGTACAAGCAATGTTGGACAAGGTAATCGAGTTGATGCCTGCGCCAACAGATATCCCACCAACGCGTGCTGAAGATGAAGATGGTAACGAAATCCTACTTCAAGCTTCTGATGAAGAGAAGTTCTCTGCATTAGCGTTCAAAATTATGACAGACCCGTTTGTTGGTCAGTTAATTTTCTTCCGCGTATATTCTGGCGTGGTGAATGCTGGTGATACTGTTTACAACCCAATCAAGGGTAAAAAAGAACGTATTGGCCGTATTGTGCAAATGCATGCTAATAATCGTGTGCCTATTGAAGAGGTTCGCGCGGGCGACATTGCTGCTGCGGTTGGTTTGAAAGAAGCAACGACTGGTGATACTTTGTGTGCATTAGGTTCTGAAATCATCCTAGAGCGTATGATATTCCCAGAACCAGTTATTCACGTTGCTGTAGAGCCTAAAACTAAGGCTGACCAAGAAAAAATGGGTGTTGCTTTAAATCGTTTGGCACAAGAAGATCCTTCTTTCCGTGTTAAAACTGATGAAGAAACAAACCAAACAATCATCTCTGGTATGGGTGAGTTGCACTTAGAGATTTTGGTTGACCGTATGCGTCGTGAGTTCAACGTTGAAGCTAACGTTGGTGCACCTCAAGTTGCTTACCGTGAGGCGATTAAGAAATCTGTTGAAGTTGAAGGTAAGTTTGTTAAGCAATCTGGTGGTAAAGGTCAGTACGGTCACGTATGGTTGAAAATGGAACCAAACGAACCTGGTAAAGGCTTTGAATTTATCGATCAGATTAAAGGTGGTACAGTGCCGCGCGAGTTTATTCCTGCGGTTGAAAAAGGTCTTCGTGAGACGATCCCATCTGGTATCTTGGCAGGCTTCCCTGTGGTAGATGTAAAAGTAACCTTGTTTGATGGTTCATACCATGATGTTGACTCGAATGAGAATGCATTTAAGATGGCTGCATCAATTGGCTTTAAAGATGGTATGCGTAAAGCTGATCCAATCTTGCTTGAGCCTATGATGGCGGTTGAAGTTGAAACGCCTGAAGATTACATGGGTGATGTGATGGGTGACTTATCTTCACGTCGCGGTATGATTCAAGGCATGGAAGATAGTCCATCAGGTAAAGTGATTCGTGCAGAAGTGCCATTGGCAGAGATGTTTGGTTACTCGACTGTTGTGCGTTCACTCTCACAAGGTCGCGCTAGTTACAGCATGGAATTCAAGCACTACACAGAAGCACCAAGAAACGTGGCTGATGCCATTATTAATAAAAAATAGTCCATCACTAATTAATTTTAAAGTTTAGATAAAAGGAAATAATCATGGCAAAAGGTAAATTTGAGCGGACCAAGCCGCACGTTAACGTAGGTACGATTGGCCACGTTGACCATGGTAAGACAACACTAACAGCAGCGATCACCACTGTATTGACAAAGAAATACGGCGGCGAAGCAAAAGCGTACGACCAAATTGACGCAGCACCAGAAGAAAAAGCACGTGGTATTACCATTAACACAGCACACGTTGAGTACGAGACAGCAACACGTCACTACGCACACGTAGACTGTCCAGGCCATGCTGACTATGTAAAAAACATGATTACAGGTGCTGCACAAATGGACGGCGCGATTCTAGTATGTTCAGCAGCTGACGGCCCTATGCCACAAACACGTGAGCACATCCTATTAGCACGTCAAGTAGGTGTACCATACATCGTCGTATTTCTCAACAAAGCAGACATGGTAGATGATCCTGAATTGTTAGAACTCGTTGAAATGGAAGTGCGCGACTTGCTAAGCAAATACGACTTCCCAGGCGACGATACACCAATCATCCACGGCTCAGCTAAACTAGCCTTGGAAGGTGACCAATCAGAAATCGGCGAACCAGCAATCTTCCGCCTAGCAGAAGCATTAGACAGCTACATCCCAATGCCAGAACGCGCAATCGACGGCACATTCCTAATGCCAGTAGAAGACGTATTCTCAATCTCAGGCCGTGGTACTGTAGTAACTGGTCGTATTGAACGCGGAATCGTTAAAGTGGGTGACGAGATCGAAATCGTTGGTATCAAAGACACACTAAAAACAACCTGTACAGGCGTTGATATGTTCCGCAAACTGCTAGACCAAGGTCAAGCAGGCGACAACGTAGGCGTATTGCTACGTGGTACAAAACGTGAAGAAGTTGAACGTGGTCAAGTATTAGCAAAAGCTGGTTCTATCAAGCCACACACAAAATTCACAGCAGAAATCTACGTGTTGGGTAAAGATGAAGGTGGTCGTCATACACCATTCTTCCAAGGCTACCGTCCACAATTCTACTTCCGTACGACAGACGTTACTGGCGCAGTTGAATTGCCAGAAGGAACAGAAATGGTCATGCCAGGCGACAACGTATCAATCACAGTAACATTGATTGCCCCAATCGCGATGGAAGAAGGCTTACGCTTCGCTATCCGTGAAGGTGGTCGTACTGTTGGTGCTGGTGTAGTTGCTAAAGTTATCGAGTAATTTTTGTAGTTAAATCAAACGGCAGGGTGAACCCTGCCGTTTCGCTCTTTTGAAAGGCAGTAAAATGACAAACCAAAAAATCCGTATCCGTCTTAAAGCTTTTGATTATCGTTTGATTGATCAATCAGCTCAAGAAATCGTAGAAACTGCCAAACGTACTGGCGCTGTTGTAAAAGGTCCAGTGCCATTACCAACACGTATCGAGCGTTTTGATATTTTACGTTCACCACACGTAAACAAAACTTCACGTGACCAATTCGAAATTCGCACACATCAACGTTTAATGGACATTGTGGATCCGACTGATAAAACAGTGGATGCATTAATGAAATTAGATTTGCCTGCTGGTGTGGATGTTGAAATTAAGTTGTAAAATCTTGTTGTAAAAAAAACTGAGGTTCGGTATAATCCGCCCTCTTTCACAGAAGTCGGTCAATTGTAATCGACTTTTTAACTAAAATATAAGGAAACGATCATGAGCTTAGGGCTTATTGGTCGCAAAGTGGGTATGACCCGCGTGTTTACTGAGGATGGCGCAAGCGTTCCGGTAACCGTGTTGGAAGTTGTACCTAACCGCGTGACACAGATCAAGACGACCGCAAGCGATGGCTATACTGGCCTTCAAGTTGCTTACGGTGCACGTCGTGCCAGCCGTATCAACAAAGCATTGACTGGGCATTATGCTAAGTCAGGTTCTGCTGCAGGTGCTGGTATTCATGAATTCTCAGTCGGTGACGACGTTCTAGCTAATTACACGCCTGGTGCAAATATCACTGTTGATATTTTCCAAGCGGGTCAAAAAGTTGACGTTACTGGCACATCTTTAGGTAAGGGCTTTGCTGGTGCGATTAAGCGCCACCACTTTAGTTCTAACCGTGCTTCTCATGGTAACTCACGTTCACATAACGTACCTGGCTCTATCGGTATGGCGCAAGATCCTGGTCGTGTTTTCCCAGGTAAGCGTATGCCTGGTCATTTGGGTGCTGTTAAGGTGACTACGCAGAATCTAGAGATTGTTCGCGTTGATGTAGAACGTAACTTGCTATTGATTAAAGGTGCAATCCCTGGCTCTAAGGGTGGTGATGTTGTTGTGCGTCCAGCCATTAAAGAGAAGGCTACTAAAGCACAGGGAGGTTCTAAATAATGGAACTTAAGCTAATAGATAAAAATGGTAAGCCAGCTAAAAAAGGCGTGACTGTATCTGAGGATACGTTTGGTCGCGAATTTAACGAAGCTTTGGTTCATCAAGTTGTGGTTGGTTACATGGCTAATGCTCGTACTGCAACACGTGCTCAAAAGGGCCGTGACACAGTTGCGCATACGACACATAAGCCTTATGCACAAAAAGGTACTGGTAACGCTCGTGCAGGTATGAGCTCAAGTCCTATTTGGCGCGGAGGTGGTCGTGCATTCCCTAATTCACCTAATGAAAACTTCAGCCATAAAGTAAACCGTAAGGCTTACCGTGCTGGTATGCAAACAATCTTGTCTGAACTAGTTCGTCAAGAGCGTTTAAGCGTAGTTGAAGAGTTTTCTGTTGATACGCCTAAAACCAAGGCATTGGCAGAAAAAATCAAGGGTATGGGTTATGCAGGTGGTGTTTTAGTGCTGACTGATAGCTTTAATGAGAACTTATATTTATCTTCACGTAACTTAACTAACGTAATGGTGGTTGAAGCGCAATTCGCTGACCCAGTTAGTTTGGTTCGCTTTCCTAATGTAGTTGCTACAGAAGGTGCAGTGAAGAAACTTGAGGAGATGCTAGCATGATGAGCGCTATTACTAAAACTCAAGACCGTTTATTGCAGGTTATTTTAGCTCCGCAAATTACCGAAAAGGCAACTTACATTGCTGACAAGCATCAGCAAATCGCATTTAAAGTGCGTACTGATGCAACTAAACCAGAAATCAAAGCTGCTGTTGAGCTTGTTTTTAAAGTTGAAGTTGCGAGTGTTGCTGTTATTAATGTTGGCGGCAAAGTAAAGCGCGCTGGCAAAAATATGGGCAAGCGTAAAGACTGGAAAAAAGCTTATGTTAGCTTGAAGCCAGGCCAAGAAATTAACTTCGCAGCGGGCGAATAAGGAGAGAAGATATGGCATTAGTTAAAGTCAAACCAACTTCCCCCGGCCGTCGTGGTGTACTAAAGGTGGTTACACCTGATTTGTACAAGGGTAAACCTCACGCACCGCTGTTGGAAAGTCAAAGCAAAAACGCAGGCCGTAATAACAACGGTCATATTACAACGCGTCATCAAGGTGGTGGTCATAAACAGCATTATCGTTTAATCGACTTCCGTCGTAATAAAGATGGCATTCCAGCGAAAGTGGAGCATATTGAATATGATCCAAATCGTACAGCACACATTGCTTTGCTTTGTTATGCTGATGGTGAGCGTCGTTATATTATTGCACCTCGCGGTATTGCTGCAGGTGCGCAATTAATCAGTGGTTCAGATGCACCTATTAAAGTAGGTAATGCAATGCCATTGCGTAACATTCCGGTTGGTAGCACGATCCATTGTATCGAGTTGCAACCTGGTAAAGGTGCTCAATTAGCGCGTTCGGCTGGTACTTCAGTACAGTTGTTGGCACGTGAGGGCAGTTACGCTCAATTACGTTTACGTTCTGGTGAAGTTCGCCGCGTACACGTGGATTGCAAAGCAACTTTAGGTGAAGTGGGTAATGAAGAGCATTCACTACGTTCAATTGGTAAAGCTGGTGCAATGCGTTGGCGTGGTGTTCGTCCAACCGTTCGCGGTGTGGTGATGAACCCAGTTGATCACCCTCACGGTGGTGGTGAAGGTAAAACAGCTGCTGGTATGAATCCAGTAAGCCCATGGGGTGTTAAAACTAAGGGTTACCGTACACGTAGTAGCAAGCGTACGGATAATATGCGCGTTAGTCGTCGTCCAAGGAATGTAAGGTAATCATATGGCACGTTCACTTAAAAAAGGTCCATTTATTGATGGTCATTTGGCGAAAAAAGTAGAAGTTGGTGCGGCAACTCGCGATCGTAATCCATTTAAAACTTGGTCACGTCGTTCTACAATTTTCCCAGATTTTATCGGTCTAACTATTGCAATTCATAATGGTAAGCAACACATTCCAGTGTTGATTTCTGAAAACATGGTAGGTCACAAGCTTGGTGAGTTTGCGTTAACACGTACATTCAAAGGGCATGCAGCCGACAAGAAAGCTAAGAAGTAGGAGCTGAATTATGCAAGTATCTGCAATATTAAAAGGTGTGCATCTCTCTCCGCAAAAAGCTAGATTGGTGGCAGACCTTGTTCGTGGCAAGAAAGTAGATCACGCACTTAACATTTTGAACTTCACACCTAAAAAAGGTGCTGAGATCATCAAAAAAGTTGTTGAGTCTGCAATCGCTAACGCTGAACATAACAATGGGGCTGATATTGACGAATTGAAAGTAACTTCAATTTGTGTTGATAAAGGCATTGTGCTTAAACGTATTCGTCCACGTGCAAAAGGCAGCGCTGGTCGTATTAATAAACCAACCTGTCACATTCATGTGACTGTCGGTAACTAAGGGATAATCATGGGTCAGAAAATTAATCCAATTGGTTTCCGTCTGAGTGTTCAAAAGAACTGGGCCTCACGTTGGTATGCCAATAGTAAGAACTTCCCTGCGATGTTGCAAAGTGACATCAAAGTGCGTGAGTTTTTGAATAAGAAACTAGCAAGTGCTGCAGTTAGTCGTATTATGATTGAGCGCCCAGCTAAAAATGCTAAGATCACTATTTACAGTGCGCGCCCAGGCGTTGTTATCGGTAAAAAAGGTGAAGACATTGAGTCATTACGTGCTTCATTGCAAGGTTTGATGGGTGTTCCTGTTCATCTAAACATTGAAGAAGTGCGTAAGCCAGAGCTTGATGCTACTTTGATTGCACAATCAATTGCGCAACAACTTGAAAATCGTGTGATGTTCCGTCGTGCTATGAAACGTGTAATGCAATATGCAATGCGCTTAGGTGCAGAGGGTTTCACAATCATGAGTTCAGGTCGTTTGAATGGTATCGAGATTGCACGTACCGAATGGTACCGTGAAGGTCGTGTGCCACTTCATACTTTACGTGCTGATATTGACTATGGTGTAGCAGAAGCTTTAACTACATACGGCATCATTGGTATCAAAGTTTGGGTATTCAAGGGTGAAATTTTTGCAGGTAATGCTCAGTCTGCGCAAGCTACTGTAGCACCAGCTGCTGAACCTGAAAAAAGAGTAAGAAAGGCGAGGGCTAAAGATGCTACAACCGTCTAGACAAAAATACCGTAAGATGCAAAAAGGCCGTAATAAAGGCATTGCAACGACGGGTAATAAAGTAAGTTTTGGTGATTTCGGTCTAAAAGCGATTGGTCGCGGACGTTTGACAGCTCGTCAAATTGAAGCAGCACGTCGCGTGATGACTCGTCACATTAAACGTGGTGGTCGTGTATGGATTCGTATTTTCCCAGATCAACCAATTTCTAAAAAACCTGCAGAAGTACGTATGGGTAACGGTAAAGGTAGTACAGAGTACTACGTAGCTCAAATCCAACCAGGTAAAATGTTATACGAGATGGACGGTGTTAGCGAAGAGCTAGCGCGTGAAGCGTTCCGTTTGGCAGCTGCTAAGCTACCAATCGAGACGACATTCATGACACGCCAACTTGGTAGTTAAGGACAAGGAAGCTAATATGAAAGCAACCGATTTAAGAGCAAAAAGCGTTGAAGAGCTGAATGCAGAGTTGATTGAATTACGCCGTGCGCAATTCTCTCTTCGTATGCAAGTAGCTACTCAGCAATTAAATAAAGTAGATCAGCTAGGTAAAGTACGCAAAGATGTAGCGCGTGTTAAGACTGTGTTAGCTGAGAAAGCAAAGCAGGCATAATATGACCGATACAACAAAAGTGGTTCGTAGTCTTTCTGGCCGTGTAGTTAGCGACAAGATGGATAAAACTGTTACTGTTTTAGTTGAGCGTAAAGTAAAGCATCCTTTAATTGGTAAAGTTGTTCGCCAGTCAAAGAAATTTCACGCACATGATGAAACAAACAGCTGTAAAGAAGGTGATTTGGTGACTATCGTAGAAAGTCGTCCATTATCAAAAACTAAAACTTGGGTTGTTAAACAGGCCTAAGTCGATTATTGCGCAATTACTGTTAAAAGTAATTGCGCAAATGTTTTAAGCTGTATATAATGTTTTGTTTTTCGGCGAGCGACTTTCATAAGTCATAAAGCTCTCGCCCCAATACTGACCGTGGTCTGTCGGCCTAAATAGTTTTTAACTATAAATGGCCGGTGTTGGTTTTAACGGATTAAGTTGGAGATTATTCTCATGATTCAAATGCAATCTCGGCTAGAAGTTGCCGATAACACTGGTGCTCGCTCTGTGCAATGCATTAAGGTGTTAGGTGGCTCTAAACGTCGTTACGCTGGTATAGGTGATATCATCAAGGTAAGCATCAAGGATGCTGCGCCTCGTGGTCGCGTAAAAAAAGGCGAAGTGTACAGTGCGGTTGTTGTGCGTACTGCTAAAGGTGTTCGTCGTCCAGACGGCTCTTTGGTTAAGTTCGACGGTAATGCAGCTGTGTTGTTAAATAACAAGCTCGAACCGATTGGCACGCGTATTTTTGGGCCAGTGACTCGTGAATTACGTTCAGAAAAATTCATGAAAATCGTTTCATTAGCGCCAGAAGTTTTGTAGGAGCTCGCATGAATAAAATTCGCAAGGGTGATCAGGTCATCCTAAATACAGGTAAAGATAAAGGTAAGCAAGGTACAGTGTTAAGTATTCTTGATTCAGGTCATGTTGTTGTAGAGGGTCTTAACTTAGTTAAGAAACATGCAAAACCTAACCCGATGAAGGGTATCGCTGGTGGCATTATTGCTAAAGAGATGCCAGTTGACATCTCAAACGTTGCTTTATATAACAGTGCGACACAAAAAGGTGATCGCGTAAGCTTCAAGACATTGGATGATGGTCGCAAAATTCGCGTATTCAAATCTAATGGCGAAGCAGTTGACGCATAGGAATAATAATGGCGCGTTTAAAACAATATTACAAAGACTCAGTTGTTAAGTCGTTGACTGAGCAGTTTGGTTACACCTCTGTGATGCAAGTGCCTCGCATTGAAAAAATCACACTTAATATGGGTGTTGGTGAAGCTGTTGCTGACAAAAAAGTGATGGAGCATGCTGTTGGTGATATGGAGAAAATTGCTGGTCAAAAAGCAATCGTAACTAAAGCTAAGAAATCAGTGGCTTCATTTAAGATCCGTGATGACTATCCTGTTGGATGTAAAGTTACTTTGCGTCGTGAACGTATGTACGAGTTTTTGGATCGCTTAGTAACAGTGGCTATTCCTCGCATCCGTGACTTCCGTGGTATTTCTTCTAAATCTTTTGATGGCCGTGGAAACTATAACATGGGTGTTAAAGAGCAGATAATTTTCCCTGAAATTGAATACGATAAAATCGATGCAATTCGTGGGATGAATATCACTATTACTACTACTGCGAAAACTGATGAAGAAGCAAAAGCATTACTTGCTGCATTCAGTTTCCCTTTCAGAGGTTAAGATATGGCTAAAACCTGTATGACAGAGCGCGAAATCAAACGCCGCGCAACTGTAAGTAAATTTGCTGCAAAACGTGCGGCACTTGAAGCTGCAATGAATGATGTTAATGCTACTGCTGAAAGCCGTTTTGAAGCGCGTATGAAATTCCAAGCGCTTCCGCGTAACTCGAGCCCAGTGCGTCTTCGTAATCGTTGTGCTTTAACTGGTCGCCCACGTGGTGTGTTTAGTAA
>NZ_JAURYU010000001.1 GCF_030653755.1 Methylotenera sp. | reverse complement strand
GGCCATAGCGGTTTGGAACCACCCCTTCCCATCTCGAACAGGGCCGTGAAACGAACCAGCGCCAATGATAGTATGCTTTTTGCATGCGAAAGTAGGTCACTGCCAAGCTATTTATACCAAAAACCCCCATCATAGCAATATAATGGGGGTTTTTTTATGTGTTGAACATATGTAGCATAAACAGCCCTACTTGAGTTTGAAATAACGAGTTTGCTTAACGCTACCTTCTGGTTTTTTACAGATATTGCTACGAGTACTTAATTTTTGTTTCTCGATATATTAAGATTTTCATAGTTTCTCAACATGTGACTAAGTTCCGTGTCTAAGCGCGTTTCATCACTTGTATTTAGCTGAATAAGCTTTCGTAGGTTTGTAATACTGTCTAAATCGATATGCAGAGACTCTAAACCTATTAGATATCCTTCATGGTGAATGATTTTACCTTGCATTGTGATTTTTTCTTGATGGTCAGCAAGCATGAGCGTCATCATGCAACTGCGCTGCTCGATATAAGTCGTAATCGGTCTGTCTGTTTCGACTAATGCCCCTTTAAGCGATATGTCTATTAAATGCGCAATATGTATGTCATCTATTAAATGTATATGTAGTTGCACTTCTGCATCAAAATGAATGCGTGTAAAGCGTCTAGATTCATTCATAAGTAGATAACCTTTCAGGAAATATGATGAGAACTGATTATTTACAGCCTTAATATTGTGAGTAATATATTTAATATACGCTTGTAAGCTGACGAATGTATATATATAACGAATTTTAATCGTTCAGTTGTTAAAAGTGACTTTGATAACAAAAAACTGATTAATTTATCAAGCGTTTGATAAGTGCTAAACCAAATCCGACTCCAAATCCATTTGTATCTGACTCTACAGCGCCCAATCCACCTTTACGGTTTGCTGATGAAAGATCTGTGTGTATCCATGGAGTATCATTTTCAATAAACTTTCCTAGAAAGCGTGCAGCATGAATATGATCGGCATCACCTTCTAGTGTGCATTGCTTAATATCTGCTATATCACTATCTAAGTCACTGTCAAAGTCATCGTTATATGGGAACATGACAATGCGCTCCCCGGACTCTGAATCTGCATCGGTTGCCTTAGTCGCTAGCTCTGATCTGTTCGTAATAACACCACTCATGCGATCGCTTACAGCAGTAATCATACTGCCTGTGAGTGTGGCAAAATCAATCATTACATCAGGTTTCTCACGAGACGCAAGTGTAAGTGTGTCGGCTAATACCATTCGTCCTTCTGCATCTGTATGTACAATTTCTATTGTCATGCCGTTTAATGCAGTAATGACATCATTCTGCTTGAATGCATTAGGGCCAATGTGATTTTGTGCGATGGCTAGCCAGCAATCCAGCTTGATAGGTAGCTGCATTTGTGATGCTGCAAGTAGAATACCGAGACTTACCGCAGAGCCATTCATGTCTTCATGCATTCCAAGCATGTATTTTGAAGGCTTAAGATTGTGTCCGCCAGTATCGAAGCAAATGCCTTTCCCAATAATAGCGATATGCTTTTGAGCATTAGCTGGATTGTAGGTTAAATGTACAATTGCAGCATCTTGCTGTTCTGATCCTTGCGCTACAGCAATAAAGGCGCCAGCACCCATTTCTTTAAGTGCATTCATGTCGTATTCTTTATGGTTCCAGCCATTTTCTGAGGCCAGTTTGGCAATCTTTTGACGATATACTGTAGGCGTTAAATCATTGGGGGGTGTGATAGTAAGTTCACGACATAGCGTATTGCCAGCAACACGCGCGTTAACATAGGCGTAGTCATGTGTAGCTTTGTAACCATGAATAGTTACGCATTTTAGAGCGTTTGGTTTATGTTCTTTTTTTCTAGACGGTAAATTGGCAGCATTAACAGTTACCACATAATAGGCCGCACATGTATGCGCTTCTTTTATGGCTTCTTCTCCAAAAACGCAAATGTCGATGTTTTCTGCCTGCTCTGAGATAATAGGCTTGATTGCTTTACGCAGTAAAGTATGGCGCTGAAACATATTTAATTGATGGTCTAATATGACGTAACTAGCAACTCCACCATTAGGTAGCTCTATTGTTAAAGGGGTTTTATTTAAGTCATTGAACTTGGATTTGATACGTTTGAGTTTTATGACCAAATTGTCTTTAAAAGGAATGTTTTTGTCATCAATGCTAGAAAGTACAAAGAGTATGTGTTGGCTATCTTTTAATGTACTTTCGTTTGCGATCGCTGCATTTTGTCGTAATTTAACTGACATTCTTTGCCCTTGTAGTCTTGTATTGAATGTAGTGATTATATATAAGATACATGTGAAAATTGTTTAAAAAACGCTAGTAAACTTGACCAAAACCACTAAAAAAGCCACACTACTGTTTTATAAAAAATTAAATTGCAACGCATTTTACATGCGCGGTATTTCAGACACGCTGTATTTGTTTTTGTTTCATTATTCGATTGGATATTATACTTACTGATGGCATTGTTGATGTAAGTGCAATACGATTAAATGAATTGGCAAATATAGTTACACGGAGCTACAACTGAATGTCATTGAACACACCTTTGAATAATCCCGATATTGATAGTCAAGAAACTCAAGAGTGGCTTGATGCACTGATGGCCGTTATTGAAAATGAGGGCACAGAGCGTGCACATTTTTTATTAGAGGCGATGATTGATAAGGCGCGTCGCTCAGGTAGTAACTTACCTTATAAAGCAACGACTGCATATTTAAATACAATTCCAACCCACTTGCAGGCGAAATTGCCTGGCGACCCAGAAATGGAGCGCAGAGTGCGTGCATTGGTGCGCTGGAATGCCGTGATGACTGTATTGCGTGCGAACGAGAAGTCGCCGGGTGTTGGTGGGCATATTGCTAGCTTCCAATCTGCTGCTACTTTGTATGATACTGGATTTAACTATTTCTTCCGTGCGCCGAATGAGAACTTTGGCGGCGACTGTGTGTATTTTCAAGGACACTCATCTCCAGGGGTTTATGCACGTGCGTTTTTAGAAGGCCGAATTTCAGAAGAGCAAATGGATAATTTCCGCCAAGAAACTGGTGGTAATGGTTTACCTAGCTATCCACATCCTTGGTTAATGCCAGACTTTTGGCAGTTCCCTACGGTGTCTATGGGTTTAGGACCTTTAGCTGGTATTTACCAAGCACGTTTCCTTAAGTATATCCATGACCGTGGTATTGCAGATACGAGTGATCGTAAAGTATGGGTGTTCTGTGGTGATGGCGAGATGGATGAGCCTGAATCATTAGGAGCTATTTCATTAGCGAGCCGTGAAAAACTTGATAACTTGATTTTTGTCATCAACTGTAACTTACAACGTTTGGACGGACCAGTTCGTGGTAATGGCAAAATCATTCAGGAGTTAGAGTCTGACTTCCGTGGTTCTGGCTGGAATGTATTGAAAGTGGTCTGGGGTTCTTATTGGGATCCATTATTGGCGATGGATAAAGATGGCTTGCTGAAAAAACGCATGGAAGAGTGCGTGGACGGTGAGTATCAAAACTTTAAGCAAAAAGGTGGCGCATATACACGTGAGCATTTCTTTGGGAAATATCCTGAGCTGAAAGAAATGGTTGCGGCAATGAGTGACCAAGACATTTGGCGCTTAAACCGTGGTGGACATGACCCGCATAAAGTGTTTGCAGCTTACAATGCCGCAGTAAATCATAAAGGTCAGCCAACTGTTATTTTAGCTAAAACGGTTAAAGGTTATGGCATGGGTGATGCTGGTGAGGGTCAAAATACGACACACCAACAAAAAAGCATGGATATCGAATCACTTAAGAAATTCCGTGATCGCTTTGATTTGCCATTAACTGATGAGCAAGTAGAGAGCTTGAGTTTCTACAAACCAGCTGAAGACTCACCTGAAATGAAATATATGGCGTCACGTCGTGAAGCGATGGGTGGTTTTGTGCCACAACGTCGTCGTAAAGGTAATGAGCTTACTGTGCCTGCATTGACTGCATTTGAAAATATGCTGACAGCAACTGGTGACCGTGAGATTTCTACCACGATGGCGTTTGTACGTATCTTGTCTACATTGGTGCGTGACAAGCAAATTGGTAAGTATGTTGTACCTATCGTGCCAGATGAAGCGCGTACGTTTGGTATGGAAGGGATGTTTCGCCAGTTGGGAATCTACGCGAGCCAAGGCCAGTTGTATGAGCCACAAGATTCTGATCAAGTGATGTACTACAAAGAGTCAAAAGATGGTCAGATTTTAGAAGAAGGTATTAACGAGGCGGGTTCATTCTCTAGCTGGTTAGCTGCGGCAACGTCATATTCTGTGACGGGTGTGCAAATGATACCGTTCTACATCTACTACTCAATGTTTGGTTTCCAACGTGTTGGTGACTTAGCGTGGATGGCTGGTGACTCACGCGCACGTGGATTCTTGTTAGGTGCGACGGCTGGCCGTACTACTTTAAATGGTGAAGGTTTACAGCATGAAGATGGTCATAGCCATTTGATGTCTGCAACCATTCCAAATTGTATTTCTTATGACCCTACCTTCTCTTATGAATTGGCAGTGATTATTCAAGAAGGTTTGCGTCGTATGGTGCAAAATCAAGAAGATGTGTATTACTACATTACCTTGATGAATGAGAACTATACCCACCCAGCGATGCCAGAAGGCAGTGCTGAAGGTATTCTTAAAGGGATGTATAGCTTTAGTAAATCTAAACTAAAGGGCAAAGGAACTGAAGATAAGCAAGTACAGTTGATGGGTAGTGGCGTGATTCTGCGCGAAGTGATTGCGGCCGCGGAATTGTTGGAAAAAGACTGGGCTATCTCTGCTGACGTATGGAGTGTACCTAGCTTTACTGAGCTTCGTCGTGAAGGTTTGGAGTGTGATCGCTGGAATATGTTGAATCCAGAGAAAACACAAAAAGTAAGTTATGTTGCGTCTTGCTTGAAAGATGCTAAAGGGCCTGTTGTTGCATCTACTGATTACATGAAGAGCTTTGCTGAGCAGATTCAACGTTTTGTACCTAACAAATTTGTTGCACTTGGTACAGATGGTTTTGGTCGCTCAGATAGCCGCGAAGCTTTGCGCGACTTCTTTGAAGTGAACCGTTACTATGTGGTTGTAGCTGCGTTAAAAGCGCTAAGTGATGAAGGTAAATTGCCAGTTGCTAAAGTGGCTGAAGCGGTTAAAAAATACAGTTTGGACGCTAACAAGCCAAACCCAACGACAGGTTAAGGATATACATAGATGGCCGTTCAAGATATTTTTGTCCCTGATATTGGTAATTTCGATAGTGTGGATGTAATTGAAGTACTCATTAAAGCTGGTGATGTGATTGCCAAAGACGATTCGCTGATTACGGTTGAGTCTGATAAAGCTTCTATGGATATTCCTGCACCTTTTGCTGGTGTAGTAAAAGAAGTGAAAATCAAGGTCGGTGATAAAGCTGCTCAAGGTACGTTGTTAATGACCATGGATGTGACTGAGTCCGCTGCTGCGCCTGTAGTTGAGGCTAAGCCTGCAGCAGTTGCTGTGGAAGAAGCGCCTAAAGTGGCAATTCCAGAGCCAACAAGACCTGCACCAGAACCACCTAAGCCAGTACAACCAGCTCAACAGCCTGCACCCGTTGGTGAAAGTGCTGTGGTTGTCTCTGGCAAGCTTTCGCATGCGAGTCCTTCGATTCGTAAGTTTGCGCGTGAATTAGGCGTGAATTTGGCATTAGTGACTGGCACTGGTGTAAAAAACCGTATTTTACAAAGTGATGTGCAGTCTTATGTGAAAGGTGAGTTGGCAAAACCTCGCACCGAAAATATGGGTGCTGGTGTGAGTAGTTTAGCTGCGTTACCAATGCCTGTGATTGATTTCAGCAAGTTTGGCGCAGTAGAAACCAAGCCGCTTTCAAGAATCAAAAAACTTTCAGGGGCTAATCTACACCGCAACTGGGTGACAGCACCGCATGTGACGCAATTTGATGAAGCTGATATTACAGATTTAGAAGATTTCCGTAAGTCTATGCAAGCGGATGCTGAGAAGCGCGGCGTTAAGTTGACCATGCTTGCATTCTTGATTAAAGCTTCAGTGAATGCGTTAAAAGCATACCCTAACTTCAATGCTTCACTTTCTCCTGACGGCGATAACTTGATATTGAAAAATTATTTTAATATTGGTTTTGCTTGCGATACGCCAGACGGCTTGGTGGTGCCAGTGGTGCGTGATGTGCATCAAAAAGATGTGCTGGATATTGCGCGTGATTTGATGGATTTATCTGCAAAAGCACGTGAGCGCAAGTTGAAAGTAGAAGAAATGCAGGGTGGATGCTTCACGATTTCTAGCTTAGGTGGTATTGGCGGTACGATGTTTACGCCAATTATCAATTGTCCTGAAGTTGCAATTTTGGGTGTTTCACGCTCATCTATGCAGCCTGTTTATAATAAAGAGACAAATGGTTTTGAGCCGCGTTTGATTTTGCCGATGTCATTGTCATATGATCATCGAGTGATTGATGGTGCAGATGGGGCAAGATTTACAAGTCATATGCGGATGATGTTAAGTGATGTGCGTAGATTGTTGCTCTAATTAGGTTAAATGTTTATGAAGAATTAGCTAATCTTTTATTTGCAAGGTTTACTCAAAAGACTTGTTTTTATTTTTAAAAACAAGTCTTTTTTGTTTTAAGTAATCGATTCAGACTCTAGGTATTGATATCTAGTTAAAAAATAACCTGATTTATTGAATTAAGATTGCCGATGTATCAATTATCGACTAAAGTAAATTTAGGGTGATAGGTTTCATTTTAAGCATGAACGAGTTGCAGATTTACTAGTCCCAGATTTTTTAGATATAACTAATGAAAATATTTTTTGGCAATTAGCCAATAGCTGGGAGGCTGTATGGATTGGGTTGGTCAAGTATTAGACGGGCAATCGCTTATTCCGCATGGTTTTTGTCTGACTTGGAATCCAGCATTACTTTGGACATTGGTCGCTTCAGATGCACTCATTGCCTTGTCTTATTTTTCGACTCCTTTTGCCCTATGGTATTTTGCTAAAAAAAGACCAGATATACCCTATCGATGGTTGATGGTTGTTTTTGGTGTGTTTATTGTAGCGTGCGGCATTACTCATATCTTTGATATTCTGAACATATGGAGGCCCTCGTATTGGGCAAGTGCATATGCAAAGGTTTTTACTGCAATTGTCTCTTTTGTGACGGCTGTTGCCGTATGGCGAATTATGCCGGCAGCTTTGGAGGCTCCATCTTCACAACAACTAAAAATACTTAACGAAGCATTAGCGAGCTCACATTCGGAGTTGGAGGCTAGAGTTCTAGCAAGGACTAATGAATTAACCTCCGCGTTAAACGAAAGCCATCGTTTAAGTGAGGCTTTGGACCATATTCCAGCTTTTGTTTATATCAAAGATATTAATGGTAAGTATGTTTACGCTAATCGTATGACTTTAGATTTTTTTAATTGCTCAATACACGAGCTTGGCGCTATAGATGAGTCTTTGTATTTTTCGTCCAAAACGCTTCTTAGAATTAAAGAGGTTGATAAAAAAGTCATTCAGGATCGAGTGGATGCTTACGAAGAAATAGAAGCGATTTCTCATGATCATAAAAAGCATATATTTTGGCAAATTAAGGCACCGATTTATCAAGAAGACGAGCAGTCTAGGGTTTGGGGATTGTGCGGAATCTCTACAGACATTACAGATCTTAAAACAGCCGAGACATCTTTACGCATCGCTGCAACTGCATTCGAGTCATCTGATGGGATATTAATTACTGATGCTAACTGTTTTATTCTTCAAGTGAATTCTGCGTTTACTAAGATTACAGGATACTCCTCAGAGGATGTTGTTTGTAAAAAGCCCAGTGTATTAAGCTCTGGTAGGCATGATCTTTCATTCTACGATAGCATGTGGAAAGAAATTAATAGCACTGGTAAGTGGTGTGGTGAGATTTGGAATCGACGCAAGAATGGTCAGGTTTATCCTGAAAGAATGACGATATCAGCCGTTAAGGATAAAGATGACAAAGTAACTAATTATGTTTCAGTCTTTACAGATATCAGTGAAAGTAAAGAATCATCTGAAAAGATTGAGCATCTGGCCTTTTATGACTCACTTACTAACCTCCCTAATCGTTTGTTGCTATTAGATCGCATGCGTCAGGCACTTTCTACTAGTGGTCGTACCGCTAAAAAAGGAGCATTGCTATTTATTGATTTGGATCACTTTAAAGTGCTGAATGATACATTAGGACATAGTACGGGCGATTTATTGCTTAAGCTTCAAGCTGATAGACTCAGCAGTGCTGTGAGAGCAGGTGATACCGTAGCCCGTTTTGGAGGTGATGAGTTTGTCGTGGTGCTTGAAGCCTTAGAGGCGTGTGCTTCAGAAGCTGCGGCTATTGCTGAGCAGATTGCTAATAAAATTTTGTTAGCTTTACATGAGTCTTGTGTGTTCGGCTCTCACCAGTATCAGAGTACTTCTAGCATTGGAATTACTTTATTCGGCGGTGAAGAGTACGAAATTGAAGAGTTGTTGAAGCAAGCTGATATTGCGATGTATCAGGCAAAGAAAGCTGGTAGGAATACATTGCGATTCTTCGATCCGGTTATGCAGGAAAAGTTAAGTGTCCGTGCTAGTTTGGAAGCTGAGTTGAGATATGCAATTGATAAGCAACAGTTAGCGCTATATTACCAAGTACAGGTTGATGATAATAGCCGTCCCATCGGCGCTGAGGCTTTGATTCGATGGATACACCCTGAACGAGGGGTTATTTCTCCAGTAGAATTTATTCCAATTGCAGAGGAAACTACGCTAATTCTTGATATCGGACATTGGGTTATCGATACGGCTTGTTCTCAACTTGCTGAGTGGGCAAAAAGTGTTGAGAAAAATCATTTAATTATTGCGGTAAATGTGAGTGCTCATCAGTTTAGGTCGCTAGACTTTGTAGAGTCTGTCCATCATGCGATTGTGAAGCATGAGGTTAATGCCTCTCGTTTGAAGCTAGAGTTGACCGAAAGTGTGATTTTTGAAGATGTTGATGAGGTGATTGCCAAAATGCATGCCCTTAAAGCGCTAGGTGTCAGATTGTCGTTGGATGATTTTGGTACAGGATATTCTTCGCTTTCTTATCTGAAAAAACTACCGCTTGATCAGGTGAAGATTGATCAGAGTTTTGTACGAGATTTGGCATACGACCCTAACGATGCCATTATGGTCAAGACGATTATCGATTTGGCGAACAACTTCCGTATTAATGTGATTGCTGAAGGTGTTGAAACTGAGCTTGAATTGACCATTTTGAAAGATTATGGTTGTAGGCTTTATCAGGGGTATTTGTTTGGTAAACCTGTGCCTATCGATCAGTTTCAATTTTCTATTAACTAATCGTTGATTTTTGCTTAGTGTTATCAACGCTCAATCGCACGCATAAACTTTAATCTATGCGATTGAAAGTCGTTAGGTTAGTTAATCAAATTTTGACTAAGATACTCACAACTCTTTAGGTTTTTTGCTCGACATTAGTGCAATTAGGTGTCGATATTGCTATGTTGCATCAAGGTTATTGCATGTTAGTAAGCGATAAAGTGAGAGGTTTGATGTTAAAATTGCAAAAAATAACCAAAGTTTACAAAGGGTATGCATGAGTAATTTAGTTGAAGTATTGGTGCCGGATATCGGTAACTTTGATAGTGTTGATGTGATTGAAGTGCTGGTCAAAGCTGGTGACACAATTGCTAAAGAAGACTCTTTGATTACCGTAGAGTCTGACAAAGCTTCTATGGATATCCCATCTTCACATGCTGGTGTTGTAAAAGAAATTAAAGTTAAAGTAGGCGACAAGGTGGCAAAAGGGTCACTAATGTTACTAGTTGAGGCTGCTGATGTCGTAGCGCAAGTTAAAGTTGAGGCACCTGCGGCCTCGCCCGTTGTTGCACAGCCAGCAGTTGCGTCTGTTGCTGCGGCCGTTGGCAGCAGTGATATCAGCACGCAGGTGGTAGTGTTAGGCAGTGGTCCTGGTGGCTATACTGCGGCTTTCCGTGCGGCAGATTTAGGTAAACAAGTAGTCTTAATTGAGCGTTACGCTACCTTGGGTGGTGTGTGTCTTAATGTGGGCTGTATTCCATCTAAGGCTTTATTACATACTGCAAAGGTGATTACTGAGGCTGAAGAGTCTAGCCATCATGGTGTAAGTTTTGGCGCGCCGAAAGTTGATTTAGACCAACTACGTAACTGGAAAGCGAATGATGTGGTCGGCAAGTTAACAGGTGGCTTGGCGGCAATGGCGAAACAACGTGGCGTGACCGTAGTGCAAGGTGTTGGTGCATTTACTAGCCCTAATCAAATTGCGGTGACAGCGGCTGACGGTAAAGTGACTACTGTTGGTTTTGAGAATGCGATTATTGCAGCAGGTTCACAAGCGACAAAATTCCCAGGCGTAGAAGCAGATGAACGTATCATGGATTCCACTGGAGCCTTGGCTTTAGCTGATGTGCCTAAGCGCATGCTTGTAATCGGCGGCGGTATTATTGGCCTAGAGATGGGTACGGTTTACGATGCGTTAGGCACAAAAGTGAGTGTGGTTGAATTTACCGATGGTTTGATTCAAGGGTGTGACCGTGACCTTGTGCGCCCATTACAAAAGCGTATGGAAAAACGTTTTGAAGCGATTATGCTTAATACCAAAGTGGCAAAAATGGAGCCTAAGAAAGGTGGTATTCATGTCACTTTTGAAGGTGTTAATGGCAATGCCGATGCGCCTAAAGGTGTTGAAGTGTATGACCGTGTGTTGGTGTCGATTGGTCGCCGCCCGAATGGGAAAAACATTGGTGCAGAAAATGCAGGTGTGGCTGTCGATGATTATGGCTTTATCAACGTAGATAAACAAATGCGCACCAATGTGCCGCATATCTTCGCGATTGGGGATATTGTAGGCCAGCCAATGTTGGCACATAAAGCAACGCATGAGGCCAAAGTGGCGGCAGAAGTGATTGCTGGTGAAAAAGTAGAGTTTGTAGCATCCGTGATTCCATCGGTTGCCTATACAGACCCTGAAGTAGCTTGGGTAGGTGTGACTGAAACAGAAGCAAAAGCCAAAGGCATTGCGATTGAGAAAGCAAGCTTCCCATGGGCAGCCAGTGGCCGCGCTTTATCGATTGCACGTACTGAAGGTTCAACTAAGTTGATCTTTGACAAAGAAACACATCGAGTGATTGGTGCGGGTATCGTGGGTGTTAATGCAGGTGAGTTGTTGGCTGAGGCGGTATTAGCCATTGAAATGGGCGCAGATGCGCATGATTTGGGTTTAACCATTCATGCACACCCAACTTTATCTGAAACCGTGTGTTTTGCGGCTGAGATGAAAGAGGGCACCATTACCGATCTGTACATCAAAAAACGTTAGTTTTTAATATTGTTTCAACATTTAACTAGCCTGTCATATCGCTATGCAGGCTAGTTTTAATTCAAGAAGGCCGTTTCAATGAACAAGTTGTTTCAATATAGTTCTCTAGCGCTGATTGTCATGATCTTTAGTGGCTGTGCATCACTCACTAAAGATACCTATCAGCGTATGCAGATTGAAACTTATTCAAAGAATAACGCCCTTGTTAGCAATGCTAAATGTAGAGCTAAAAACGAGTATGGTGAATGGGTGGTTTTTACATCAGGTATCCTTACAGTGCATCGCTCTGATCAAAACTTACTATTGAGTTGCGAGAAAGAGGGAGAAGCAACTGGATATGCGACCTTGATATCACGTGCCAATGATGGCATGTACGGTAATATACTTTTAGGTGGTGGTATCGGTGCAATGATAGATCATCACAACGGGAATGCTTACAGTTATCCTGATTGGATTAGAGTCGTCATGGGTGACAATTTGGTGTTTGATCGCAAGCATAATGAAAAAGGTCAGTTGATGCTTGGTAGCCCATTGGTGCCAAACGACAAAAAAACTCTTGTAGAAAATGTCTTATATTATTTGCCATGACCAATACGCCTAACAGTCCATTTTCAAATGATATATTCTTAAGTGAACTGAGCTCAGTTTTACCAAAAGATAGAGTATTTACCGACCCTGTGGATTGCTATGCCTATGCATATGACAACTCGCGCAATTACCATAGCCCCATCGCTGTTGTTTTCCCGCTCACGATAGAAGAAGTGCAAAGTGTCATTTTACTCTGTAATGCACATAAAGTGCCTGTAGTGCCGCGTGGGCGTGGCACTGGCACGGCAGGTGGCAGTGTGCCTGAAGTAGGTGGCGTTGCGCTTTCGTTAGAGCGCATGGATAAAATTATCAGTATTGATCCTGATAACCGCATGGCGATTGTTGAGCCTGGTGTGTTGAACCAAGTGCTACAAGACGAGATTAAGCCTGTAGGTTTCTTTTGGCCACCTGACCCATCCAGTGCGGCTTATTGCAGTATTGGTGGTAACTTAGCCACCTGTGCAGCTGGGCCTCATGCCGTGAAATACGGTGTAGCGCGAGACCATATTCTAGGTTTGAAAGCAGTCACTGGTAATGGCGATATTATCAAAACAGGCTGCTATACCAGTAAAGGTGTTGTTGGTTACGATTTAACGCGTCTATTGGTAGGGTCTGAAGGTACCTTGGCGGTAATTTGTGAGGCAACGCTTAAATTAACGCCATTGCCTAAATCGACTGGTGGTATTACCGCAGAGTTTGTTGACACCGAAAGTTGTGCTAAAGCAATTGCAGCCATTATGGCGCAGCCTTACACGCCAAGTGCATTAGAATTTTTAGATAACGGAGCGCTCACACTAATTCGTAGCCGTCATCAAAACTTACTGCCTGAGAATGCACGTGCGTACTTAATGATAGAAGTTGATGGCTCGCAGCAAGAGATTATTGAGGCAACTGATGCAATATTGCAAGCCTGCCAAGTGGCAGGCTTGATTGAAGCAAAGCCTGCGCATGATACTAAAGCGCTGTGGGCTGCACGTAAGGCTTTGTCACCTTTATTAAAAGATATTGCACCTAAGAAAATTAACGAAGATATTGCCGTACCAGTGTCTCACTTGCCAGCATTGCTGACTGGTTTAGAGAAGCTTGCGGCATTGCACCAAATCTCAAATGTGAATTTTGGCCATGCAGGGAATGGAAATATTCATGTGAATTTACTGGTAAACCCAGATAATGCAGATGAAATGAAACGCGCTTATCAGTGTTTGGATGAGGTGTTTAGTTTGGTATTGTCTTTGCAAGGCACGCTGTCGGGTGAGCATGGCGTAGGCATGGCAAAACGTCCATTTGTGCCACGTGAAATTGATGCGACTACCATGAACTTAATGAAATCACTCAAGTTAACGTTTGACCCAAATAATGTTTTAAATCCAGGGAAGTTGTTTCCTGCTTAACCATATTTAGTAGATTTGGACTTAGTAAATTTTGGTTTAGTGAATTAGAGTGCGTCGCAGCTAACTTCTTTAAGTTCTGCTGCAGGGAAATCTGGGTTGAGTTTTTTGATTTCAGCAATTTCATTTTCAGTCAGGTTTTTCAGCAATAAACTGGAATAGCTTTTACCTTGACTGCGTAAAGATTTTTCAACGTTCTTAATCCCTTTGGCTTGCAGTTCTTTTTGCAAGTTAATCGCCAATTGCTCATCACTGAAAATCCCAAAAGAAATTGCATTTTTCCATCTAGGTTCTTGTACTACAAAGACATCAGTGACGCCAAGCGATTTTAATTCTGCGGCTTTTTTAATTGCCTCAGCCGTTGACTTTAAAGGGGGACGGTACACCCAAAAGCGCTTAGACGCTTGCACAGTTTGCTCTTTGACAGATGCTTGTAGTGCTAATTTTTCTAGCGCAGTTTGTGCGTTGATTAAATTAGTTTCAGAAAAAACACTCCATTCAAAACATACATCAATTACTGGTGGTGGCTCAGTAACCACTACTTTCTTTTGACTGGATGCGAGGGAGTCAACTTCTTGCAGTGACAAAACTTTGATTCTTTCAGGGGAAATTTCTGCCTGTTGTGTTTGCGCTGGCTTTGGTAGCACAACATCAATATTGAAGTAGCCAAATAACCCAATATTGATGAGTACGAGTAGCCAAAAAAAGTATTTCATGACATGTGCTTTATGAGGTTTGTTTAACTGCAAGCTTTGTGAATAAGTACAGGCCTTGCAATACTAAATTTTCAGTAATCGTAACAGGTTTTTTTGTCTGATGAGTAGTGATGTCTGATGAATTTTCGTTTGTAAGATGTTGTGCTATCACTCTAGCGTTCCCGCCACTGATGATGAGTTCAGGTGTTTGCCTGTATTGTTGTTCAACAGCCTGACTCATTTGCTGAATTGCACCTAATGTTGCATTCACCGCGCCGCTGTAGATTGCATGAGTAGTGTTGGTGGCAAAGGGGTTAACAGTAAATTGGGGGCTATCAGTAGTTTTTGGGTTTGTAGAGATTTCTGTTGGTATTTTGGGCAGTTGTGCTGTGGCAACACCTAAACTTTGTTGCATCAGGTCTATGCCTGGTAAGATCATGCCACCAATAAATACGCCAAAAGTTTTGCCGTCAATTTGAGTGCTCAAAATTGCATCTATTGTGGTTGCAGTGCCTACATTTACCACCACGCATGTTGTATGTTGCATGTGCCAAGCTGCAATTAAGGCGGCCCAGCGATCACTGCCTAGTGATTTTGGGGTAGTGTAGTTGTTAATGACATAGCCTAATTGTTTGCTTGCTGTAAGCCAGTGCGTTGTTACTTCATAAATAGAGGTGAGTTGTTGCAGTTGTTTAGCATGGGCTTCACCTGCAACATTAGAAATCACAATTTGGTCACACGTTAGCGAGTCAGGCAGTAGGTTGGCCGTGGAGAGATGTGCATTTAGACATGCGCCTTGATGGCTGATTTCTCCGTCATCATCAAATAAAGCCCATTTTGTTTTTGTGTTGCCAGCATCAATTGTTAGAACCATTAGTATCCACGCGGATGCGACAATATGCCACATTCCAGTCAATTGCCCAAAGCGTATAATTCGCGCAGTTCATCAATAGGGGCGCGGTTATGAAGCAGTTTGCATTAAAGAAAAAAACGATTATTCACGCTATTTTAACACCAAGCGTTTTTGTACCCAGTGTTTTAACGTCTTGCTTACTTGGTATTTCTCCAATGGTTGCATATGCCGAGCATTTGGACTTACCAAGTGTTGATGTTGTCGCTGAGAAATTAGCAAATGAGCCAGCCGATTCAGTGAATACCAGTGATACCGCTTCTTTGTTGGTTAATGAACCTGGCGTGAGCTTGTATCGTGCTGGTGGCGTTTCTAGTTTGCCTGTCATTCATGGGTTGGCTGATGATCGTATTCGTATCAAAGTGGATGGGATGGATTTAATTTCCAGTTGTGCTAATCATATGAACCCAGCACTTTCATATATAGACCCTGCTAATGTCGCGGCAATAGAGGTGCTTGCTGGCGTTACGCCAGTTAGTATGGGTGGTGATAGTATTGCTGGCACAATAAAGGTTGATTCTGAATCTCCAGAGTTCGCCGAACCTGGCCATGGCTTATTGGTAGACGGCAAGATTAATACTTTTTACCGCAGTAATAATGCTGCGCGTGGCGTGAATATATCGGCTAGTGTCGCCAACGATCAAGCTTATATGCGCTATACAGGCTCTACGGTTGAGGCGAATAACTATAAAGCAGGGGGTAAATTTAAACCCGCAGGGCAATCTGCAACATTAAGAGGCTGGTTAAGTGGCGATGAGGTCGGGTCAACTGCTTATGTGTCACGTAATCATGCTTTAGCTTTTGGCCTGCGACATGAAAATCACTTGCTTGAGTTTAAATTAGGTTTGCAGGATATTCCATATCAAGGTTTTGTAAATCAGCGTATGGATATGACAGGTAATGATGCCGAGCAATATAACCTGAGCTACAAAGGTAAATATGGCTGGGGTAAGTTGGAAGCGCGTGCGTACCATGAAAGAACGCGTCATAGCATGCAGTTTGGTGACGATAAGCGATATTGGTATGGCGCAGGTTTGAATGTACCAGGCATGCCAATGGATACTGAAGGTAAAACGACAGGGTTGGCACTGAAAGGTGATGTCGTGCTATCTAGTCGTGATACTTTGCGAGTGGGTACAGAAATTCAACGCTATCGTTTAGATGACTATTGGAATGCAGCACCTCCTTCGATGATGATGTCTCCAAACACCTTTTGGAATATCAACAATGGGCAGAGGGACCGTTATGACATCTTTGCAGAGTGGGATGCAGCGTGGAGTAATGTGTGGTTTTCGCAATTAGGTTTACGTCACAGCACTGTAAAAATGGATGCAGGTAGTGTGCAAGGTTATAACGTTGGAATGTATGGTGCAGCCGCCGCAGCTTTTAATGCAGCAGACCGTTCAGAAACTGACCACAATATTGATATAACAGCAATTACACGTTTTACACCCGATGCTGGTAAAACTTTTGAAGTAGGTTACGCCATGAAAACACGTTCACCGAATGTATATGAGAGATTTGCTTGGTCAAATAGCAATACCATGGTGATGAATATGGTGAACTGGGTTGGCGATGGTAATGGGTATGTAGGTAATTTAGATTTAAAACCAGAGCAAGCCCATACAGTCAGTGCGACAGGAAATTGGCATGATGCAGCACAAAAAGATTGGAATCTTAAAGTTACGCCGTATTTTACCTATGTAGATAATTACATTGATGCGGTAACTTGCGACAAGGTCGGTAAGGTTTGTCCAACGACTAGAGCAGATGGTTTTGTGAATTTAAGCTTGGATAATCAGTCTGCGCGTTTATATGGTGTTGATATTTCAGGTAAAAAGCTATTAGCCAGCGGTGATGGGTATGGTAGTTTCACTGCGACAGGGCTGTTGAGCTATGTACGCGGAAAAAACCGCACAACAGGTGATGATTTGTACAATATTATGCCACTTAACGCTAAATTGAGTATTCAGCATCAATTGGGCGGATGGTCTAATAGTATTCAGGCAAAAATCGTAGATAGTAAAGATAATGTTCAAGCGGTACGTAAAGAGCTTAAAACTGCTGGCTATACTTTATTTAATTTATACACTAGCTATGATTGGAAGCATGCGCGCCTAGATCTGGGTGTGGAAAACATTTTTGATAAGTTCTATTTTGATCCATTAGGTGGTGCATACCTTGGTCAGGGTTCAACGATGAGCTCAGGTAATGCTGCAACTGGTGCTCAGCAGTATGGTCTGCAAGTACCTGGTATGGGTCGTTCTGTGAACGTAGGGCTTACACTCAAATATTAGTTAAGTAATAGTTGTTCAGGCTTGCGTGGTGTTATAGCTGCGCAAGCTAATTTCACCAGACATAAATTTTTGCATACCATTGGTTGTTTCTATCATCAGTGAGCCGTTCTCGCTAATCGCTTGTACAACACCAGTGACTTCGCTGCCATCAGGCATCAGCATGCGTACAGGCTGTTGGTGGTAAGCATGATGCGCGGTCCACTCGTCACGCAGTTCGTCAAAACCAGTTTTCTCAAATGTTAACAGCACATCCACTAGATGTTTTAGTAGCGTTGCCATCAGTGCGTTAGAGTTGATGGTGTGCGCTAATGTTTGGTGTAAATCGGTGGCTGGCTGATCTATTTTTTGTAACACGCTTTCGGGTAATTGTAAGTTGATACCTACGCCGATAACCGCTGTGCTGGGGCCTTCCATGTCGCCTTGTAGCTCAATTAATATGCCTGCCAGTTTTTTCTGATTGATCAATATGTCATTAGGCCATTTAAGCTTAGCCTCGGTTGCGCCTAGCTCATGCAAGCTACGGATGAGCGCCACACCTACCGCAAGGCTTAGGCCAGAGAGTGTAGCAGCCCCACACTGAAAGCGCCATAAAAGCGAGAAAGTTAAGCTTGCGCCTAGGCTGGCTTGCCACTCGCGGCCACGTCTGCCGCGACCACTGGTTTGTAAATTGGTGACGACGCATGTGCCGTGCGTTTTTGCGCCCATATTTTGCATCAAGTAACTGTTGGTGGAAGGCATGGTGTCAAACACTTCTACATTAAGCCAATTAAGTTGTGGGCTCATCTTGTTTACAATAGATTGCTTGTCTATCAGCGTGAGCGTTTGTGGCAATTTGTAGCCTCGGCCACGCACTGAAAAAACCTCTATGCCCAAGCTTTCTGCATGTTGTATGGCGTTCCAAACTGTGGCGCGGCTTACATTAAAATGTTGTGCAATCGCCTCACCAGAGTGAAACTTACCATCCGCGAGCAATTTTAATATGGGAAAAGTTAAGCTGTTCATCATGAGCTAAGTTTAGCATAGGCATGTTGATAAGCCTCGTTTGACGATATCTCACTCTGATTTATTCAATAGTTCATTATGATTAATGTGGCGGAAATGGTTTGAATTGAGATGCGTATAATCAATTTATACAGGTACACATACAAGTAAGTAAGCTGGTGTAAAATAGCGGCAACTTAAATTGAATTTGTTGCTATGTCATCTGAAAAAACACCGATTCCTGCTGGCTCTAACTTTATCCGCGCGATTATTGAAAAAGACCTTTCTCAAAATAAATACGCCACCAAAAAATGGGCAGGTAGCCCAGGCGATGCGGCACATCAAGACACGGGTGTTGTTGATGTTGCTAAAATTCGCACACGCTTTCCGCCAGAGCCTAATGGCTATTTGCATATTGGTCATGCTAAGTCTATTTTCTTAAACTTTGGCTTAGCGCGTGATTTTGACGGCATTTGTCATTTGCGTTTTGATGACACCAACCCAGAGAAAGAAAGCCAAGAGTACGTCGATAGTATTTCAGACGCAGTGAAATGGTTAGGTTTTGGTTGGGATAACACCAGCGAAACCAACTTGTACTTTGCCAGCAACTACTTTGACTTAATGTACCGCGCGGCGGAAAGCCTGATTGAAACTGGCCATGCTTATGTAGATGAGCAAAGTGCAGATGAAATGCGTATTAATCGCGGCACCTTAACTGAAGCAGGTAAAGATTCACCTTATCGCAGCCGTAGCGTTGCTGACAATTTGGCACGCTTCCGTGAGATGCGTGATGGTAAACATGCGGATGGCAGCATGGTGCTACGCGCTAAAATCGACATGGCATCGCCTAACATCAATATGCGCGACCCTGCCATTTACCGCGTAAGACGCGCGCATCACCATAACACTGGCGATCAATGGTGCATTTACCCAATGTACACTTTTGCGCACCCGATTGAAGATGCACTCGAGCGCATTACCCATTCTATTTGTACGCTAGAGTTTGAAGACCAACGTCCATTTTACGATTGGTTATTAGAACGCTTAGCAGAAGCTGGCTTATTGGCACATCCGTTACCGAAACAATACGAATTTGCACGTTTAAACCTCACCTACGTGGTGCTTTCAAAACGCAAATTGATTCAATTGGTAGAAGAAAAACATGTGAGCGGCTGGGATGACCCACGCTTACCAACGCTTGCGGGTGCGCGTCGCCGTGGCTATACACCAGCTGGCTTTAAATTATTTACCGACCGTATCGGTGTCAGTAAAGCCGACTCTTGGATCGAATACAGCATACTTGAAGACTGCATGCGTGAAGTGCTCAATACAGACGCCGAGCGCCGTATTGCAGTGTTAGACCCAATTAAACTGGTGATTGATAACTACCCACTAGATTCTGATGGAAAGTCTCAAAGTGAAGACTGCTTTGCGCCTAACCACCCACTCAAACCAGAGCTAGGTAAGCGCACAGTGCAACTCACTAAAGAGCTTTGGATAGAACGTGAAGATTTTATGGAAACGCCAAGCAAAGGTTTCTTTAGGTTAACGCCAGGTGGCATGGTGCGCCTGCGTTACGGCTATGTCGTGAAATGCACTGGTTGCGAAAAAGATGCAGATGGCAATGTGACCGTGGTGCATTGTGAGTATCTGCCAGATACCAAGTCAGGTACACCAGGGTCTGACTCAGTGAAAGTAAAAGGCAATATTCACTGGGTAAGCGTTGCCCATGCTTATGAAGCCGAAGTGCGTTTATATGACCGCTTATTCAAAGAAGCACACCCAGGCGAAGGCGACCGTGATTTCTTAGCTGATATCAATCAAGACTCTGTGAAAGTGATTAAGACACAGCTGGAGTTAAGCCTGAAAGACGCAAAAGCAGAAGAAAGCTTCCAGTTTGAGCGTCATGGCTATTTTGTAGCTGATAAAAAAGACAGTGTGGCGGGTAAGCCAGTGTTTAACCGCACGGTGACATTGCGGGATGCTTGGCAGAAGTAAATGAAATTTAAAGCAGAGCCCTTAGTTATTGATGCAAATGACCCATTTGCATCAGATGCCTTAAAGCGTAAAGCTTCTGTTGAAGCTCTTACAAATTTTGTTTCTAATTTAACTGGGCCATTTGTTTTAGCAATTGACGCTCCCTGGGGGACAGGGAAAACGACATTTGTAAAAATGTGGCAAGCTCACTTAGCTAGTAAAAGAGTTGCTAGCTTGTATTTTAACTCTTGGCAGTCTGATTTTTCTACAGATCCACTAGTAGCGTTTGTCGCTGAAATTAGCGACTTAATGGAAAAAACACAAAAAGAAAAAGGTTCATATAAGCCTCATTTAGCTAAAGCTAGAAAGCTTGCTACTGCTTTAGCAAAAAGAGCATTGCCTACGGCATTAAGGCTTGGTTCTGCTGGCTTAATAGATTTAGATGAGCTCAGTGAAGAGGTGATTGGAGATGCTGCTGCGACAGGCATTTCTGATGCCATTGATTTATATACAGCTGAAAAAAGCCTCATGGAACAATTCCATGAAAGACTTAATGCAACAATACAGACTCTAGAGGAGTCTGGTCATCATCCAACATTAATTGTATTTATTGATGAACTAGATAGATGTAGGCCAACATATGCGATTGAATTGCTTGAAAGAGTGAAGCATTTGTTTAATATTGAAAACGTTATTTTTGTAATTGCACTTGATAAAGAGCAATTAAGTGTGAGTTTGCAAGGTGTATATGGTGAAGGCTTAAATACAAGCGAATATTTAAGACGTTTCATAGATATTGAATTTAATCTTCCGATAGCTGACAGTAATTCATTCACGAACTATTTAGTATCTAAATTCGCTTTCAAAGAGTACTTTGAACAGCGGCAAGGTGATCTTCGATACGATTTAAATCACTTCATAGAGACATTTAATTCGCTAAGTAAAATTTTTGACTTGAGTCTAAGAGCGAGAGAGCAATGTTTTACTAAAATAGCACTAGCGTTAAATAGCACACCTCATGACTACCATTTATATCCTGAGCTGCTCACTACATTAACAATACTAAGTATCAAAGATAACGTAACTTACAGAAATTTTGTGTTTGGTAGTGGAGTACCTGCCAATGTTTTGTCATCGATAAGATCAAGGGATGGTGGTGATGCATTTCTTCAAACCCGAGAAGGAATGTTTATCGAAGCATATTTAATTCTTTCCAAGCTTGATTCTCATTACGATACAAATGCAGAGTTGGATGCTTATGAAGCTCAAAAAGAGGTGACCTCTAATGCGAAAGATATGCTTGATTTAATAAGTCATCTCAGGAGAAGGTATCGCAGGATTAACTTGCAATACCTTTCAAATAAAATTGAATTAGCTGGTCAATTGGTGAGCTAATTTGCAATATTTAATTGATTTAAAATATTGTTACCGCCTCCTAAACCACGGCCCCACCGTCCTCATTTCCTCTGCCCACAATGGCAACCAAAACATCATGGCGGCCGCATGGGTAACACCGCTAGATTTTGACCCACCTAAAGTTACAGTCGTGATTGATAAAAATACCTATACCCGAGAGTTGATTGAGGCCTCAGGTACGTTTGCGATTAATGTGCCGTGTATTGCGCAAATTGAGGTGGTGCAAAAAGTGGGCACTAACTCTGGGCGAGATTTACAAGGCACGGATAAATTTGCTGAGTATGGTTTAGATGCTTTTACTTCAACGCACATCACCGCGCCATTGCTTCAAGGTTGTGTGGCATGGTTGGAGTGTAAAATCATCCCAGAGCCGCATATTCAGAACACATATGATTTATTTGTTGCCGAGGTGGTGGCAGCTTATGCAGATGAGCGGGTGTTTTCGGATGGACGTTGGCATTTTGAGGGGTATCCTGATTTACGCACGATTCACCATGTGGCAGGCGGTCACTTTTTTGCGACAGGTGAAAGCCATGAGGCTGGTCATGAGGCTTAAATTTTGTTACGGTGGTCATGTTCATTTTTCTTACAGGTAGCTGATGATGAAAAAACCACGCCTCAATAAACGAAAAAAACAGCACGCCAAAAAGAGTGGTTTGCCACCAGGTTCTTTAGTCTATGTGGGGCGGGCTGATGAGGATGTTGCAAGTTTGGGGGTGCCTAAACTTACCTTGATGAGTTACGATGAAACAGGCTTGCAAGAGCAAGCGATTACTGTGGAGGTATTGGCAGGGTTAAATCTTGATGCCTCAAAAAAGCTGTGGTTGAATGTGCATGGTATTCATGATGTTGGTCTAATTAAGCAGATAGGCCTTGCGTTTGATTTGCATCCATTAGTGCTGGAAGACATTCTAAATACTGAGCAGCGCCCAAAGCTTGATGAGTTTGGTCATTATGTGTTTTTTGAGACGCGTTATTTTTATTACGAACAAGCAAGCTTGTCTGTTAGCTCCGAGCAAATTAGTTTTGTGCTTGGGCGCAACTTTCTCCTTACCTTTCAAGAGCGTTCTACTGGTGCGTTTGCCCCTGTGCGTGAGCGCTTACGTGCCGAACATTCGCCAATGCGAGCACTGGGTGTTGATTATTTAGCATATTCTTTATTGGATAGTATTGTTGATAAATACTTTAACGTACTAGAAGAAATGAGTGACGATAGTGAGCAGCTTGAAGATGCTTTGTTGGCAAAACCTAACATTACACAGTTGCACAGTATTCACCAATTAAAGCGTGCCAGTATTGAGTTGCGCCGTACAGTATGGCCGCTAAGAGAAGTGGTTAATCACCTTACCCGCAATGAAAGCGGTTTTTTTAGCACAACGACCATCCCTTATTTGCGCGATGTGTACGACCATACGGTTAACTTTATTGAGTCTTTAGAGTCGATTCGTGATGGCTTGGGTGGCTTGATGGATATTTACATGACGGGCGTCAGTAACCGCGTGAACTTGGAATTGCGCGCATTAACCGTGGTGGCGATGTTGTTTATGCCAGCCACCTTAATTGCTGGTATTTTTGGCATGAACTTTCACTATATGCCGTGGATTAGTGAGCCGAATGGCTTTTGGTGGGCGATGGTAATGATGGGAGCAATTGCTTTAGTCATGTTGTTGATTTTTTGGCGCAGGCAGTGGTTAACTAGCCAAACACAACCTTAACGTTATGTTTTTAAAGCTTGATGCGCTGGCAAAGGCATTGCTAGATGTATGGGTTTGAATCGACATTTAAATGGTCTAGTCAGGCTTGGCGCGTTAAGCGGCTTTTGCCGTGGTGCTGTTGTTTGGGCTGCTCTCTATTATTTTCCGTATTAATTTCTTCAAAAATATCTTCATTAATTTGCCTGCTAGATTAGCGACTTAACAGGCGCTAATCTGTTAAAATCTTGGTTTATTTATGTCCTTGATATTTAGCTGAGTTTAATGAGCCAATCTAATCCAAACCCACAAATGATTAGCCTGCGTGGCAGTGCTGCTTTATCACCTTTCAGAATTGAAAAAATTCAAAATAAGCTTAGTGAAATTTGCCCGAATATTGGGCATGTTTACGCTGAATTTTGGCATTTTATATGGGTGGATGGTGAGCTATCAGTCCAGCAAGAAAACACGCTAAACCAAATTTTAACGTATGGTCCTAGCATGCAGGCAGAAGAGCCTAGCGGTGAATTCATTTTAGTGTTGCCGCGCGTTGGTACGATTTCCCCTTGGGCTTCACGCGCCACAGACATTGTGCAGCATTGTGGGTTGCCATCTACTCAGCGCGTAGAGCGCGGCATTGCTTATTATGTGCAAACAAAAAATGGTCAAGCACTAACAGCGGATGAACGTAAGTTATTGTTGCCGTTGTTGCATGACCGTATGACAGAATCTGTGTTTGATAACAAGCAAGATGCTGGCAAGTTGTTCCATACCGATACGCCTAAACCTTTAAGCACGATTGATGTTTTACAAGGTGGCAAGGCTGCGCTTGATCAAGCCAATAATGAGATGGGTTTGGCATTGTCGCCAGATGAAGTGGATTATCTGTTTGATAATTTCACTAGAATGCAACGCAACCCAACGGATGTTGAGTTAATGATGTTTGCACAGGCAAACTCTGAGCATTGCCGTCATAAAATCTTTAATGCAGATTGGGTGATTGATGGCGCGCAACAAGAGATGTCTCTATTTGCGATGATTCGCAATACGCACAAATTAAACCCAGGTAAAACAGTGGTCGCGTACTCTGATAATGCTTCCATTGTGGCGGGTCAGCAAGCAAACGAACCAACCAAACGTTTTTATCCAGCTGAAGATGGCGCATATCGCTTTATTGAAGAAGACATGCACTTCTTGATGAAAGTGGAAACACACAACCACCCAACCGCAATTTCACCATTTGCAGGTGCGGCAACTGGTGCGGGTGGCGAGATTCGTGATGAAGGTGCAACAGGTAGCGGCTCTAAACCTAAAGCAGGGTTGGCTGGCTTCTCAGTGTCTAATTTGAATATTCCAAACTTTACGCAACCTTGGGAATCAGCCGCTTACGGCAAACCAAACCGTATTGCTTCACCATTGCAAATTATGGTGGATGGCCCATTAGGTGGTGCGGCTTATAACAACGAGTTTGGTCGCCCTAACATTACTGGCTATTTCCGTACCTTGGAAATTGAAGCACCAAGTGCAAATGGCAATACTGAAGTGCGTGGCTATCACAAACCAATTATGTTGGCGGGTGGTATTGGTAATATCTCTGCACAACACTCTAAAAAGAACCCAATTCCAGCGGGTGCTGCACTGATTCAACTAGGCGGCCCAGCAATGTTGATTGGCTTGGGTGGCGGTGCTGCATCTAGTATGGATACAGGTAGCAACGTTGAAAACTTAGACTTCGATTCTGTACAACGCGGTAACCCTGAGTTGGAGCGTAGAGCACAAGAAGTGATTGACCGTTGCTGGCAGTTGGGTGCAAACAACCCGATTTTAAGTATTCATGACGTAGGTGCAGGCGGTATTTCAAATGCATTTCCAGAGTTAGTGAACGATGCTGGCGTAGGTGCAATATTCCAATTGCGCGATGTGAATAACGAAGAGCTAGGCATGTCACCACGCGAGCTGTGGAGCAATGAGGCGCAAGAGCGCTATGTGATGGCGATTGCACAGGAAGACTTGCCGCGCTTTAAAGAGATTTGTGAGCGTGAGCGCTGTCCTTATGCTGTGGTGGGTTACGCTACAGAAGAGCGCCATTTAACGGTCGCTGACAGTCATTTTGATAACAAGCCAGTCGATATGGATTTATCTGTATTGCTAGGTAAACCACCAAAAATGACGCGTGACGTGAAAAGCACGGTGCAAACACTGAAAGCATTTGATACCAGCAAAATAGATTTAAAAGACGCGGCGGCGCGGGTGTTGCGTTTACCAGGTGTTGCAGATAAAACATTCTTGATTACCATTGGCGACCGTTCTGTGACTGGCTTGGTTGCTCGTGAACAAATGGTTGGCCCATGGCAAGTGCCAGTGGCTGACGTTGGTGTTACCTTGGCTGGCTATGAAACTTACCGTGGCGAAGCTTTTGCCATTGGCGAAAAAGCACCACTCGCATTGGTCAATGCACCAGCATCTGGCCGCATGGCGATTGGTGAATCTATTACCAACATTGCCGCAAGCTTGATTGACGATATCAGCGATTTAAAACTTTCAGCCAACTGGATGGCACCAGCTGGCCATGCTGGCGAAGATGCTGCACTGTTTGAAACAGTGAAAGCAGTGGGGATGGAGTTATGCCCACAATTGGGTGTCAGCATCCCAGTTGGTAAAGACTCGATGAGCATGAAGACGGTATGGAATGATGATGGTCAGAATAAGTCTGTAACCTCACCAATCTCATTGGTGGTGACAGCATTTGCGGCGACACCTGATGCACGTAAAACACTCACACCACAATTGCAAACTAATGGTGCCTCTAAGTTGATTTTAATTGATTTAGGTGCAGGTAAAAACCGCATGGGTGGCTCAAGCCTTGCACAGGTATATGGTGAAATTGGCAATGTAGCGCCTGATGTTGATGATGCTAAGCAATTAAAACACTTCTTCAATACGATTCAGCAATTGAATAAGTCTGGCAAGATTATGGCTTACCATGACCGTTCTGATGGCGGCTTATTTACCACCTTAGTTGAGATGGCGTTTGCTGGGCATTGTGGTTTAAATGTGGATGTATCTAGCTTGCAAGGCAGTATTGTAGATGCTTTGTATAATGAAGAGCTTGGTGCGGTGATTCAAGTGCGTGCAGAAGATGCGCAAGCGATTGTTGCACAGTTTAATGGTTTAGCACATGTGGTGGCTGAAGTGACCGCGACTAACCAAATTGAGATCAAACAAAATGGCCAAGTGGTGTTTGCTGATACACGCGTTAACTTGCATCGTATGTGGTCTGAAACAACCTACCAAATGCAAAAACTGCGTGATAACCCAGTGAGCGCGCAACAAGAATATGACCGATTGCTGAACGATGCAGACCGCGGTTTGTTTGCAGAGCTCACTTACAACCCAAGTGAAAATATTGCTGCGCCTTACATTGCAACAGGTGCGCGTCCTAAAATGGCAATCCTGCGTGAGCAAGGTGTGAATGGTCATGTGGAAATGGCTGCTTCATTTGACCGTGCTGGTTTTGCCGCTTATGACGTCCATATGAGCGACATTATTGCAGGCCGTGTATCACTGAAAGACTTTGCAGGTGTAGTTGCCTGTGGTGGATTCTCTTACGGTGACGTGCTTGGCGCGGGTGAGGGTTGGGCTAAATCTATCCTGTTTAACGCACGTGCGCGTGATGAATTCTCTGCGTTCTTTGATCGCCAAGATAGCTTTGCGTTGGGTGTATGTAACGGCTGCCAAATGATGAGTAATCTGCGCGAGCTGATTCCAGGCGCGGCGCATTGGCCACATTTTGTGAAAAATAAATCAGAGCAATTTGAAGCACGCCTAAGCATGGTAGAAGTTTTAGAGTCTCCATCAATCTTCTTTAATGGCATGGCTGGCAGCAAAATGCCAATCGCAGTTGCACATGGTGAAGGTTTTGCGGAATTTTCTCAGCCTAACGCTGTCAATGAGCTGTTAGCACAGAAATTAGTGACGATGCGCTTTATTGATCATGCATCTTTAGCTACTGAGATGTATCCGTTTAATCCAAACGGTTCACCACAGGGTGTCACTGGATTAACCAGCACAGATGGGCGTTTTAGTATTATGATGCCACATCCTGAACGTGTAATTCGCAATGTACAAAATACATGGCAACGTAGTGATGACACTGAAGATAGTGCTTGGATTCGTATGTTCCGCAATGCAAGAAAGTACATTGCTTAAACATTAATTTTAGCTAAGTATTTGTTAAAAAAGGCTTAAAGTAAGCTTGGATGTAATTGTTTTAATGAGTACTGTTTAGATAACGATAGAAATAAATTTTAATAAATGACTTTGGAGAAAAGCAGCATGAATTTTTTTAGAACACTTGTTTTAGGATTAGCCTTTTGTTTACCAATCACATCAATGGCGCAATTAACTGATGATGACCATATGCGTTACACAGAAGCTTTGCGTGATGGTGACGTTAAATTAGTGAAGAAATACTTAGATGGCGATGCAAAAGCAAATGACAAGTTTTTTGGTTGGTCTGCATTACAAATTGCAGCGACTAAAGGTCAGCTTAAAGTGGTTCAGTTGTTAGTTGAGCGTGGTGCAGAGCTTGATTACCAACACCCAATCAGCAAAAATACAGCTTTTCACATGGCAGCTTTTGGTGGGCACGATCAAGTTGTGAAATTTTTAGCAAGTAAAGGTGCTGATATCAATATTAAAATGCGTGCTGATGTTTCTATCGTTCGCGCAGTGCGAGATGAAGGTAACGCTAAAATGGTGGAGTTGTTAACTTCACTTGGTGTTAAAGATGATGGTTGTTTAGAAGATAAATGTTTCTAGTCTTATCAACTTATTAGTTCTTGGCAATTTATTAGTCACATAATTTAGTCATTTGAATGAGATTAAGTCATGAGCAGATTTAATAAGTACCTGATTTAATGATTAGTAGTGGAGTTTCTCAATTAATTAAGACCCCATGAACAAATTCCTTTTAAATCTTATGCTTATATCCTCAGTTATTTTGCCTAGTCAGGGCAAAGCAGCTGAGGATTTTGTTTATGCAGACTTTGCATTGCATACCCGAACACTAGCATCGTCTTGCGCGGCGTGTCATGGTACACAGGGCAACGCTGTGACCTTCAATGCTGAGTTTGATGCCACTTCGCTTGCTGGGTTGGATAAAGCTTATATTGTTCAGCGACTCACTGATTTTCGTAGTGGAGCTAGGCCGGCAACGGTGATGCATCGGCATGCCAATGGCTTAACTTTAGAAGAGATTCATCAACTCGCAGATTATTTCTCGCATCAGAAAAAAGTAAAACCTTATCTGCCAGTATCACAAACGCTCAAGGCTGCACAAGATGAATAAGTTCACTGATTTTAATCGCCGTGATTTTATTAAGACAGCCGCCGCGTTGGGTGCGTTATCGTTTACACCACACGCAATTGCAATGGGTAAAAAACCGCCGATTGGGCGAGTGGTGGTGATTGGTGGTGGTTATGCTGGTACGAGTGCGGCTAAATATATTCGTATGTGGAGTATGGGTAGTATTGAGGTGGTGGTAATTGAACGCTCACCCCAGTTTATTTCTTGCCCACTCAGCAATTTGGTATTAGGCGGTAGCCAGCAGATCAATGATTTGACCTTTGGCTATGATTTACTGAAAAAGAATCATGGCGTTCAGTGGGTACAAGATACTGTGACGGCCATCAACACTGATAGAAAAATAGTGACCATGCAGCGTGGTGATATCACGTACGACCGTTTGATTGTTGCGCCTGGCGTAGATTTTATCTATGACAGCTTGCCACAGTTGCAAACGGCTGATGCACAGAAGCAGATTCCACATGCATGGAAAGCTGGCTGGCAAACTGTTTATTTGCGGCAACAGCTTGAATCAATGCCTGATGGTGGTGTGTTTGTGATGACGATTCCCCAAGCGCCGTATCGTTGCCCCCCAGGCCCGTATGAGCGTGTCTGCCAAGTGGCGCATTATCTAAAGAACCATAAGCCAAACAGTAAGATTATTGTGTTAGACGCTAATGCTGAAATTGTGTCTAAAAAAGGGCTCTTTACTAAAGTTTGGGCTAATACGTACACAGGCATGATTGACTATCGTCACGATAGCGCAGTTGTTTCCGTTGATGTGCGCACTAAAACTGTGAGCACAGAGTTTGAACAGGTGAAGGCTGATGTGTTGAATGTTATTCCACCACAGCGTGCTGGTAAGCCAGCGCAAATGGCACATTTACTTGAATCAGATTACCCATGGTGCGAAGTTGATTTTTTAAGTTATGAATCTAAAAAAGTACCGAATGTGCATGTAATCGGTGATAGTGTTGCTTCTGGCTTGCCAAAATCTGCGCATATGGCTACTTCACAAGCACGTGTATGCGCTAGCGCGATTGTGGAATTGATGCAGGGAAGAAGCCCAGACCCTGCGCCAGTGTTTGCCAATACCTGTTATAGTTTTGTGGATGATCAGCAAGCCATGCATGTTGCCAATGTTTATCGATACGATGCAGCAAAAAAAATCATGGTATCTGCTGAAGGTGGAGGCGTGTCCTTGGCACCATCTGCTAAAGAGGGTGCGTATGCCAGAGCTTGGGCACATAATATTTGGTCAGATGTATTGACTTAACTTGTCTTTAATTTGATAGGCTTTATTTTTTGTCTTAATTTTAGGTAATAAAGTATTCTTGGGACAAAGGCCATTAAAAATGCATCACGTTTTAAAACTTTTTATTTCTAAATCAAAAATACACATAGTGCTAATAGCGGGGTTTGCATTGTTTACTATGCAAGCAGCTTTAGCTGCTGATTTAGCAAGTATTCAACTACCTGCGGGCTTCAAAATTGAGGTGTTTGCAGATACGAACACCAAAAATGGTGAGCATTTATCTGGCCCTAGGATGATGGCATTGGATGCAAAGGGTAACCTTTATGTATCTGCTGTTGGGAGCAATCGCGTTGTCATGCTACCAGACTATAATCATGATGGGGTTGCGGATGAAGTGCTTACCATCGCTCAGAACCTGAACGCACCGCAAGGAATCACTTTTGTGGGCGATTCGCTACTGGTTGCTAATCAGGATGGTGTGGTTAAGCTTACGCAGACGCAGCAGGAGTGGTCTAAACCGCAAGCTTTTATCTCTAACCTACCTGCTGGCGGGCATACCCTTAAGAATATTAGATTAGGGCCTGATGGGTTCTTGTACCTGAATGTAGGCTCAAGTTGCAATGTATGCATAGAAAGTGAACCTATGCGCGCAACTATTCTCAGATATACAATAGAAGGCAAGCCTGCGGGTGCGTTGGTAACATTGGGGCGTCACCAGCAGTCTGCGATATTTGCACGCGGGTTACGTAACTCGCAAGGGTTTGCATGGCACCCCAAGACAAATGCGATGTACGCTACTAATAATGGTGCTGATAACCGTAGCGGTACACAGGGCGGTGCTGTGAATGATGAGTTACCACCAGAGCATTTAAACAAGATTGAGGCAGGTAAGCATTATGGTTGGCCTCATTGCTGGGGTGGTAGTAAGGAAATTGGCACGCAGGTTGAAGACCCTAACTTTAAAGGGCCTGCTGGATTTTGTGAAACCACACAAGCTCCAGCTATTAGTTTTAAGGCACATACCACACCAATTGGCATTGTCTTTTTGGATAAAACCAATTGGCCATCAGCCTATAAAGCAGATGCAATAGTAGCGTTACATGGGTCATGGAATCGTAAACAGCTGGCTGGATACCAGTTGGTGAGAGTAAAATTTAAGGGCAATGAGCCTTTTGAAGTAGAAGACTTTGCAACAGGTTGGCTACAAAGTCAGCAAGCATGGGGACGACCTGTTGATGTTGCCGTAGGTACTGATGGTGCGCTCTATGTGTCTGATGATAAAGCCAATATCATTTACCGTGTTAGTTATAAAATTAAGTAGGAAGCTGAATGAAACTAAATATTATTAAATTAATCGCTTTACTCGCAATTGGCAGCAGTGTTAACGCATACGCAGCGGAGGGGGGGGATAACAAGGCCTCGCAACTGCAGATGTATATTCAGCCTGTTGACTATACAAACCCAATTAGACTATGGCATCCATATTACGATTATTGGATGTATCAAGGCCCCGTGGTTGAAAAAGTAGCCATAACAAAATTCACTGAAGCATATGGTGATGTAGGCATGTGCGAAGTTAGCCAGTCTGGCAAAGCCTTGGTTTGGCTACAGCCAAAGTTGTTTTATAACCCGCAAGTACAATTGTTTTATGGTGAAGTCACTGCGGATGTTTATAAAGGCATCGGTGAGCACCTAGGCGAATATGTGGGTAAATCTCAAGTGCGTGGTTTTTTGAATATGCATGCTGAAGCCTCCATAGAGGAAGCCTACGCACTTGCTGTCGCAGACGTAGTCGCTAAAATGCAAGCCGATACTTCTTTGCAAACGCGTATGAGCAACAAAGCTAAATCTAGCACGGCAGAAAGCACACCTTGCGGCATGGTGACTTTATTTCCGACTAAAAAAATTAGAGCTATGTCGTTTTAGGGTTTGTTTAATGACAGTGATACTGCCATCGAAATCATTAATGTTGTGAAATTTACAGTTAGGGTGGAAATGTTAAAAAAATATATCAAACTCAGTGTGTTAGTGATAGTTGGAGCGTTAGTTGTTGGATGCCAATCTACCAAGCCGATGACGTATACATCAAAAAAAATCACAGGCTTAAAAACGCCAGAATCTGTTGTTCAAGCAAAAGATGGCAGAATTTTTATCTCAGAAATTAATGAATTTGGTAAAGATGGCGATGGCCAAATCAGTGTTGTGAATAACGATGGTAGCGTTGCCGTTTTTGCGAGCGGCTTAGATGACCCTAAAGGGCTGGCGATTATTGGTGATTATCTGTATGCAGCCGATAAAACCAAGATTCTTAAAATCACACCTACAGGTCAGGTCAGTGAGTTTGTCCCTGCGACAGCATTTCCAAATGTGCCATATTTCTTAAATGACTTAGAGGCAGACTTGCAAGGTAACTTGTATGTGAGTGATAGTGGTGATGTATTTAATACAGGCAAAGGCGGCGCTATTTATAAAATCACACCAAGTGGCGAGGTTAAGCTCTTAATTAAAGACACACAAGACGCACGTGTAAAAGCGCCGAATGGTTTGCTTGCTGACGATACTGGTAATCATTTGATTTATGTGGATTTTACATCAGGCGTGTTGTACAGCTTAAATACATCAACAGGTGCGCTGACGGATATTGCAGAGGGCTTGGGTGGTGGCGATGGGGTTGTTCACCATTCAAATGGCACGATGTATGTGAGTGACTGGAAAAATGGCAAAGTCTTTAGTGTAAATATGATGGGTGATGTTACTTTGGTTAAATCTGGCTATCAGGCTGCTGCAGATATAGCAATCACTAAGGATGAGCGGTATTTGTTAGTGCCAGATATGAAAGCTGGTGAGCTGGATTTTATCCCACTTACCTCATCACGTCATTAAAAAGAAATAGGAATATGGGACTGGCATTGTCTAAGCAGTCATATGGGTAAAGGTAACAGGTTTTGATAAGCGGAATAGATAGATGCAAGAACTAAGGCAACAAGCATTAAATAGCCTAGCTGAATGCAGCCTTAACCAAAAAGTTGAAAAAGTGTCAGCGCTTTATCAGTCATGGCAGTCAGGTTTGTTGCAACTCGATACTGAGCTTGAGATAGATACATTACAAACGATTCCAGGACATCCCGAAAAGCCTACTTTAGTTTCACCCTTAGAAGTAGGCAAACGCTCTATGCGCACAATTGAAGGCCGTGCCGCATTGATTCATGCTTTGGCACATATTGAGTTTAATGCAATTAATTTGGCACTGGATGCTATTTGGCGGTTTGCTGGTATGCCAAGAGAGTATTACGTCGATTGGCTAAAAGTAGCGGCCGAAGAAGCTTATCATTTTGGTATGCTGAGTGCTTATTTAAAAACAATAGGTTACCAATACGGTGATTTTAATGGGCATAACAGCCTGTGGGAAATGACTGAGCGGACTAAGGATGATGTGCTGGCAAGAATGGCGCTGGTTCCACGTACCATGGAAGCACGTGGCTTAGATGCTAGTCCAGCGCTACGTAATAAATTTGCACAAGTAGGTGATACCGAGGTTGCCGCTATTTTAGATATTATCCTGCGCGATGAAATTGGGCATGTGCTGATAGGCAATACTTGGTTTAACTGGTTATGTGTTCAACGTGGACTTGAGCCAATCTCAGCTTATGCAGAATTGGCTCAGCGGTATAGCGCGCCAACCTTACGTAAACCTTTTAATTTAGAGGCCAGACGCAAAGCTGGATTTACTGAAGCAGAGCTGGCACTACTGTAATGCCTTATCCATTTATCAATCATTCGTGTCTAGGTGACGAGGCGAAGACAGTGCTGTAGCACAGCGAGCCGAAGGCAACAAGGACACGAATGATTGATAATTGGAATTAGCTTGCAAATAAATTGATAACGCCATCCAGCCCAACGTAATTAATCGCATAAGTTGCTTGTGCTTGCACCACTGGTTTTGCATGGTAGGCAACGCCCACACCAGCAACTGACATCATTTTTAAGTCATTGGCGCCATCACCAATCGCAATGGTTTGTGTTGCGCTCAAGCCTAAGCGGTCACGTAATTTAACCAGCTCGTTTGCTTTAGTTTGTGCATCAACAATATCACCTAGAATCTTACCCGTCAGTTTGCCATCAATAATTTCTAATGTGTTGGCTACGGCATAATCTAGCCCTAACATGGCCTTAACACGGTCAGCAAAAAAGTTAAAACCGCCAGATACCAACAAGGTGGTAATGTTGTTAGCTTTGCAGGTGTCTATCCATTGTTGTGCGCCTGGGTTAAGTTTAAGGCGTTCGTTAAGCACACGCATCAAGTCTGACTCTTGCAGGCCTTTCAATAATGCCACACGCTCACGTAGGCTTTGTGCAAAATCTAACTCACCTTGCATTGCGCGTTCAGTAATGGCAGCCACTTGTGGTTTTAAGCTGACCATATCTGCAATTTCATCAATACACTCAATACTGATGAGTGTTGAATCCATATCCATCACACATAAACCAAAATTTTGAATAAATTGATTGTTTTCTACGTAAGCGCAGTCAATTTTTTGATCCGCACAAAATTGCTGAATAGATGGATTTATTTCAGACTGATTGGCTAAGTAGTAGCCATGTTGTGCAATTTGAATAAACTGGACGCTAGAGGCGCAAAGTTGGTGAATATGAGCTAAATGTGCAAAAGTAATGGCTGAGCCTTGAACAACTAAACGCATAAGTAAACAATCAGAACGTAAAGTTTTATTATACACTCGACTATCCACTTCATTAATGGCATCAATTTACATTACTTTGCTAAAGAAACACGGAGTAAATGGCTACGCAGGCGAATTGCTTCGTTGCGCGGTACTCGCAACCTCGCTGTATACTACATACTATCTCGGTTTCTGTGTTCCGTGCGCCTAGCACTTCATCCCGCTCGCTCACTTATTCCTTGTTTCTCTAGCGCATTTCTCTGAATTGCGAGAAAATGTGCATAACCTTTAAATAGAGCTATTTTTATGAATTTGCATGAGTATCAAGCCAAAACGTTGCTTCAAAAATATGGTATTCCAGTACCTCGCGGACAGGTCGTCGCAGTTGCGAAAGAAGCGGTAGGCGTTACTACCGAAATCGCTAGCGACGGTTGGGTAGTTAAAGCGCAAGTGCACGCTGGCGGTCGCGGTAAAGCGGGTGGTGTGAAAGTGGTGAAATCAGCCACCGAGGCTCAAAATGTAGCGAATGAGTTATTAGGTAAAACGCTAGTCACTTATCAAAATGCGCCTGATGGTCAGCCAGTGAATCAAGTGTTGATTGAAGAAACGTTACCTATTGCTCGTGAACTTTATTTATCGATGCTCGTGGATAGAACATTAGAGCGTATCGTGGTGGTGGCATCAGTGGCTGGTGGGATGGATATTGAAGAGATTGCACAGACTAGCCCAGATAAAATTCTGCAAGAAGTCTGTGATCCACTCAATGGCTTGGTGGATTTTCAAGCACGAAATTTAGCGTTCAAGCTTGATTTAAGTGGTGATCAGATAGGCGCTTTTGCTAAATTGTTAAAAGGCTTATACCGTTTGTTTAAAGACAATGATCTGGCCTTGCTGGAAATTAACCCATTGGTGGTGACCACTGACGGCAAGCTTTTTGCGCTAGATTGCAAAATGAGCGTCGATGACAATGCCTTGTATCGTCAAAAAGCACTCGCTGAGCAACGCGACTGGAGCCAAGAAGATAGCAAAGAAGCCGTTGCGCATCATGCAGGTTTAAACTATATCGCGCTTAACGGTAATATTGGCTGCATGGTCAACGGTGCTGGTCTTGCCATGGCGACTATGGACTTGATTAAGTTGCACGGTGGCATGCCTGCTAACTTTTTGGACGTGGGTGGTGGTGCGACAGCAGAAACCGTGGCTAAGGCGTTCAAAATTATCTTGGCTGATAGCAATGTGAAAGCAATCTTAGTGAATATTTTCGGCGGTATTATGCGTTGCGATATTATCGCAGAAGGCATTATTGCTGCTGTGCGTGAAGTGGGTATGCAAATCCCTGTGATTGTGCGTTTAGAAGGTACGAATGTGGATTTAGGTAAAAAAATGTTACAAACAAGCGGGCTTAATATTATTTCTGCCGAGGGTTTAACAGATGCAGCGCAGCAAGCAGTAAAGGCGGTGGTAGCATGAGTATCTTAGTCAATAAAAACACCAAAGTGTTATGCCAAGGCTTTACTGGTAAACAAGGGACTTTCCACTCAGAGCAAGCGCTTGCCTACGGTACGCAAATGGTCGGTGGTGTAACGCCAGGTAAGGGTGGTCAGCTACATTTAGGTCTGCCTGTATTTAATACGATGCGAGATGCCGTACGTACAACAGGTGCAAATGCCAGTGTGATTTATGTGCCGCCAGCGTTTGCAGCTGATTCTATTTTAGAAGCTAGCGATGCAGGGATTGAGCTCATTATTTGTATTACTGAAGGCATCCCTGTTTTAGATATGTTAAATGTAAAAGCAGCATTGAAAGCCAATGGCACGCGTTTAATTGGGCCAAACTGCCCGGGTGTAATTACGCCAGATGAATGCAAAATCGGCATTATGCCAGGGAGCATTCACTTGCGCGGAAAAGTGGGCGTAGTCTCACGCTCAGGCACGCTAACCTATGAGGCTGTACATCAAACCACTGCATTGAATCTAGGGCAAAGCACTTGCGTTGGTATTGGTGGAGACCCAATCAAAGGGCTTAACTTTATTGAGTGTTTAGAAATGTTTGAGGCCGACCCTGAAACTGAAGCTATTATTATGGTGGGTGAAATCGGTGGGTCAGACGAAGAAGCCGCCGCTGAATTCATTAAAAGCAATGTAAGCAAGCCTGTTGCTGCGTATATTGCAGGGCAAACTGCGCCTGCTGGCAAGCGCATGGGGCATGCTGGTGCGATTATTTCTGGCGGTAGTGGTAAAGCGGCAGATAAGATTCGTGCATTGGAAATAGCTGGTGCGGTTGTTGCAAGCTCACCTGCGGGCTTGGGCGAAGCCGTTCTCGCTGCAATGCGTCAGAAAAATCTTTGATTTAGAGAGCGATAACCCAGTGAACCCTATGCAAACTTTGACCATACGTTTATTTTCCTTGCTACTAGCCGCACTTATGTCAGTTTCGCTGGCGTATGCTGCAGAGGATGTTGCTTATCTGCTCACCGCTGCTTCAAAAGGCGATGTAGCAACGGTCAATGCAATGTTGGCAAGTGGCGCTAATCCTAATATTAAAGACGGTGAGGGTATTTCGGCTTTAATGTATGCTGCTCGTAAAGATAATGCCGATGTGGTTGCTGCGCTTGTCGCAAAAGGTGCAGACATTAACGCTAAAGATAATGATGCATGGACAGCTTTAATGTTTGCCGCCAAAAAGAACCATGTGGCAAGTGTAAAAAAACTATTAGAGTTGGGTGCGGACTCTTCTGCCAGAGATGGTGCAGGCTGGAGCGCATTTGGGCTTGCTGCTTCATCTGGATACGCAGAAACAGTTGCGTTGTTAATTAAGCATGGTGCTGATGTCAACATTAAAAGTGATGATGGCAAAACTGTACTCATGCATGCAGCTAAAAGTGGTGATGTTGAAACGGTTAAAGTGTTAGTAGATCACAAAGTTGATTTGCATAAGCAAGATAGCTTGGGCGTGACTGCGATGATGATTGCAGCGCGTGAGGGGCATGCGCCAGTCGTAGATTTTCTACTTAAGCGCGGCGCGCAGGTTAATCAAAAAGACACATCAAAATGGACAGCGCTCACATGGGCTGTCAAAAAGAAGCAAATTGAAGTCGTCCGTGTGTTGGTGATTGCAGGCGCTAATGTGAATAATCTAGATTCAGATGGTACACCTTTGCTGCATCTTGCTGTAGATAACGGAGACACTGAATTGGTGAAGTTATTACTTGAGCATAAGGCAAAAGTGAAAGCCAAAGATCAGTATGGATTAACAGCTTTGGTTTATGCCCTTAAAGGACAGCATACCGAAATAATTAAGTTGATTAAAGACGCTGGTGGTAGTTATTAAGCATATAAGCTATTTGTTTCTATCAATTTAGAAGTAGTCATTTATCAATAAAATATCAATGAAAATTGCAATCGCGCAAATTAACTGCATAGTTGGCGACCTAACTGGTAATGCAAAAAAAATTGTCACCAATGCCATCTTAGCTAAAGAACAGGGAGCAACTTTAATGATGACCCCAGAACTTTCCCTATGTGGCTATTCTCCTGAAGATTTGTTATTACGACCAGATTTCTTGTTGGCGTGTGAAATTGCGTTGCTTACATTAGCTAAGCAATTGCCTGATATTACTGTGGTTGTTGGGCATCCACATCAACAAGGGGAGCAATGTTTTAATGCTGCGTCGGTGCTGGAAGGCGGCAGGGTTGTTGCAACCTATCATAAACTGCTATTACCTAATTACGGTGTGTTTGATGAAGCGCGCTATTTTGCCGCTGGGTCTGATGCGCTAGTTTTTAATCACGGTGGCGTTAAGGTGGGTGTTTTAATTTGTGCAGATGTGTGGGAGCCAAAACCCGCATTGCTTGCGAAAATGGCAGGTGCAGAATTGTTAATCGCCATGAATGCCTCACCGTATCACATGAAAAAGCAGAGTGCTAGATTTGAGGTTTTAAAGCAACGCGCTATAGAAAATAATTTACCAGTCGTCTATGTCAACATGGTGGGTGGGCAGGATGAATTGGTATTCGATGGTGCTTCTTTTGTATTAAATTCGCATGGTGACCTCATGTGTGAGTTACCCGCATTTGAGCCTCAGTTGGAAATCGTTCATTTTGAACATGCTCAGCCAACATATGGAAAAATAACGCCAAATTTATCACTTGAGGCGACTGTTTATCATGCATTAAAACTAGGGCTTGCTGATTATGTGAATAAAAATGGCTTTCCTGGCGTTGTGATTGGCCTATCAGGCGGCGTGGATTCTGCCTTAACGTTAGCATTGGCAGTAGATGCCCTTGGTGCTGATAAAGTACACGCTGTGATGATGCCATCAGAGTTTACCGCCGATATCAGTGTGAATGATGCGCGTGAGATGGCTGAACTTGTGGATATTGAGTATAGCGAGATTGCAATTAAACCGTTATATGATGCCTATTTAACAGCATTATCACCACAGTTTGGTGTTATGCCATTTGACGCGACTGAAGAAAATCTACAGGCACGTATACGTGGCATGTTGCTGATGGCAATATCAAACAAATTTGGCAGTATTGTCGTCACAACAGGTAACAAGAGTGAAATGGCTGTGGGCTACTGTACATTGTATGGCGACATGGCAGGTGGTTTTGCGTTACTGAAAGATGTGCCTAAAACATTGGTATATCAGCTATGTGCGTATCGCAATCAGCTTTCGAGGGTGATTCCTGAGCGCATTATCACACGTCCACCATCCGCAGAGCTAAGGGCCAACCAGGTTGACCAAGATAGCTTGCCTCCTTATGATGTGCTAGATGCAATTATTGAAGCCTATGTTGAAGACGATTTATCTCGCACAGACATTGTGGCATTGGGCTTCCCAATTGAAGATATTAATCGGGTGATTGCCATGATTGACCGAAATGAGTATAAACGCAGACAGTCGCCAGTAGGCGTGCGTATCACTGACAAAGGTTTTGGTAAGGACAGGCGTTATCCCATTACAGCGAAGCTGAGCGAATATTGGAAAACTAGATTAAACTAAGCGCATAATTAAACTGGTAATGATGTGTGTCGTGAGTAGTTCTGAATATCTAAAGAAGCGCATTTAAAGTAATAAATTAATACAATCATAGAAACTAAATAATTTTGGGAGTTTGCTGGTATGAAAAAAATCGAAGCGATTATTAAGCCTTTTAAGTTAGATGAAGTGCGTGAAGCGCTTTCTGAAATCGGTGTCAATGGCTTAACAGTGACAGAGGTAAAAGGTTTTGGTCGCCAAAAAGGGCATACTGAACTATATCGTGGTGCCGAGTATGTGGTTGATTTCTTACCTAAAATCAAACTTGAGCTAGTGGTTTCGGATGCCATCGTTGAACAAGCTGTAGATGCTATTATTAGCGCTGCGCATACTGGTAAAATTGGCGATGGTAAGATCTTTGTAAGCAATGTAGAGCAAGTTGTACGTATCAGAACTGGTGAAACAGGCGAAGCTGCTGTTTAGTTGTTGATTGGGCATGGACACTTTAACGGTGCGACTATTTTGCATCGAGACTAGTCAACATGCCCTGTTGTATTTGGATTAACTAAGATCAATTGCTACTAGTTTATGCCCGTTATATTCAAAACAATCCTTTTACTTACCATCTCTAACGTATTTATGACGTTTGCATGGTATGCACATTTAAAAAACCTGAATAATAAGCCCTGGATGTTTGCCGCACTTGTTAGTTGGGGTGTTGCGTTATTGGAGTATTTGTTTCAGGTTCCAGCAAACCGTATTGGCTTTACTGTCATGTCATTGGCGCAGCTTAAAATATTACAAGAGGTGATTACTTTAAGCGTGTTTGTGCCATTTGCAGTTTTCTATATGCAACAGCCAATGAAGCTTGATTTTTTATGGGCAGGGCTGTGTTTGATGGGGGCTGTTTATTTCATGTTTAGAACATGATGGGCATCTTGTTAGCACATATGTCTGATGGCATGCGCTAATGTTAATGCTTAGCTTTTAGCCAGTCTATTACGCCTAAGCCTGCGCTACGGCCAGATGCAAAACACGCCGTGAGTAGATATCCGCCAGTTGGTGCTTCCCAGTCCAGCATTTCTCCAGCACAAAATACGCCTGGCAATGCTTTTATCATCAGTTGCTCATTTAAACATTCAAAATTAACACCACCTGCACTGCTAATGGCTTCGTCAATTGGGCGTGTTGAGGTGAGTTTTAGTGGGAGTGATTTAATTGCGTTGCCAAGTTTAATCGGGTTCGTATAGTCTTGAGCTGACATTAACTCTCTTAATAAGGCGGCTTTAATACCTTTGATGCTAAGCCTACTTTGGAGGTGGCTCGATAGCGAACGAGAACCCCTAGGGTGGGTTACGTCAGCAAGTACTTGTTCTAATGATCTGTCAGGTAATAGATCTAAATGAATAGTTGCCTCGCCGTAGCTGTCTATCGTGTCGCGAATATTGGCAGAGAGCGCATAAATTAAGCCACCTTCTATGCCGCTTGCCGTCACCATACATTCACCTTGTTTACGTTGTGTTTGAGCATGCTCATCAGTCATTGATATTGCGACAGTTTTTAGCGGTGATCCTGCAAAACGCGAGGTGAAGTGTTCGCTCCAATGCATGTTGAAGCCGCAATTGGCAGGTTTTAATGGAGATACGGATACGCCATGATCACTCAACAAGTTGACCCAGGCGCCATCTGAGCCTAGCCGTGCCCAGCTGCCACCGCCTAAAGCGAACACAACTGCATCAGCTTCATACGTGCACTCTCCACTTGGGGTGTTGAATTTTAGTTTTTGGTTATCCCAGCCTATCCAGCGGTGACGCATGTGAAAATTAACGCCAGTTTCACGTAAGCGATGCAACCAAGCGCGTAATAATGGAGCGGCTTTCATGTCAGTAGGAAATACGCGACCAGAGGAACCTACAAAAGTTTCAATACCAAGCCCATGTATCCATTCACGTAGTGCTTGTGGACTCATTGCATTAAGTAGTGGCGCAATTTGCGTTTGACGTGTGCCATAACGAGAGATAAATGGTGTTAGTGCTTCTGAGTGGGTGATATTCATGCCACCTTTACCAGCCATGAGAAACTTACGTCCCACGGTTGGCATTGCATCATATAGGACTACATTGATCCCTGCGAGGCTTAAGGTTTCTGCCGCCATGAGGCCAGCAGGACCACCGCCGATGATGGCAACTTTAGAAGATTTAATGATGTTAGATGGATTTGTCACGATTCAATGCGGCTAAAGGTTAGGCTAAATTGCTAAGGTCACATTGTAAAGCGATGTTGTCAGCGGTGTTATATTTTGTGGAGGGGTAATTTATTAATGAGCGATTATTTTGATCACTCATTAATAAATATAGCGACCCATAAAGTGATTAATGAATGGCGACTTAATATCCGAGTAAGCGTGCGCTCTGGTAGAACACAAAGCTGATAATCCACGCAAGCCCTAAAGACCAAATGATAGATAGCCACATGAAAGCGGTGCTTTTGGATTCATTTTTAATGGTGGCAATGGTAGATAGGCAAGGTGTGTAAATCAAAGTGAATAGCATAAAGCTCATGGCTTGCACCCAGTCGATTTGTGTTGCCATTTGCACCATCAGTGCATCACCTTGTAAGCCGTAAATTACGGCAAGTGCGCCAACTACAATTTCTTTAGCAACAAAACCAAAAATCAGGGCAATGGCAAGTTCGTGATTAATGCCGATTGGGTCCAATATTGGCGCAAAAAACACACCGATTTGCCCTGCGTAGGTCTCTACGCTCGCTGGCGCTACATTGCTTGGGAAGTTGGTCAACAACCATACAAGTACAACACCCAATACGATGAACTTACTTGCTCTGTTCAAAAAGTGTTTTACCTCATGCCAGCCTCGCAACACAATCTGGCGTGGTGTTGGGAAGCGGTAAGGCGGTAGTTCTAAAATAAATGGCTCTGTATTTTTATACTGGTTTTGAAATAAGACGGCTGTTAAGAACATGGTGAAAAAGCTCATCACGTATAACGAAAATAATACCAATGGTGCGTGGCTTGGGCTAAACAGCGCTGCAATCATAAAGATAAATACTTGCATTCTGGCTGAGCATAATGATAGTGGTATGACGAGCATGGTGAGTAGGCGCATGCTACGAGAACGCATGATTCTGGTGCCCATAATAGCTGGAACATTGCAACCAAACCCCATCAACATCATGACGAACCCACGTCCATCTAAGCCCATTTTTGCCATGATGGTATCCATCAAAAAGGCCGCACGTGATAAGTAGCCGCTGTCTTCTACCATCGACATGACTAAGAAAAATAAAATAATGATGGGCACGAATGCTGCAACCGTGGCTACACCGTTATAGATACCATCTAGCATCAGGCCACTTAACCATTTAGGCGAATCACTAAACAGCGGGTTTAGCAATTCGGAGCGAATGAGGTCTAGTAACCAAGCTAAGCCATCTTGTATTGGGGCGCCGACAGTAAATATAAACTGAAACAGTAAAAACATGGCGGCAAAAAATAGCGGTAAGCCGAACCATTTATGTAGCAATACTTTGTCTATTTTGTCGGTAGAATCATCCGTAAGCGTTGCTGGAATCTGAACATGCTGCTGAATAAGCTCATGCATTTCATGTTCAATATCATGCTCTTCTTTTAACAATAAACTGATGCTTTGAGGATTAGTTGTCGTATTTTGTTGATTAATGATCGTTGTGGCTGCCTCTAATGCTTTTGGCAGGCCATCACCATATTTTGCACTGATCTGGATAACAGGCAAGCCTAAGGTTTGGCTTAAACTTTCCGTGTCAATGGTAATGCCAGCACGCTTAGCTTCATCCGCCATGTTAAGCACAAGCACAATTGGGAAGCCAAGTTTTTTAATTTGTAGTAATAGTGATAGCTGGCGGTCAATTTGCGTGCTATTGAGTAATACCACTAGCAAATTGACGGGATTGTTGGTAATGAAGTGTCTAACTACCTGTTCATCTTCTGAAAAGCCATGAAGGTCATAAATCCCAGGTAAATCAATTAGCTCGGCAATGTTGCCACCAAGTAATATTTTAGCGCTCATTAAATCAACAGTGATGCCAGGCCAATTGCCTACGCGCGCAGAGGCACCGCTAATGCGATTAAATAACGTGGATTTTCCAGTATTCGGCATGCCGAGTAGCGCAATACGCTTCATTTTTTAACTTTATATTGCGTTGATTTGAATGCGGTTGGCTTCTGTAACACGCAGAATGACATCGGTTGTACCAAGACGCACATGCAGGGGGCCGTTGAAGCTGGCACGGCGCATAATGCTTAAAGGCTTACCTACGCGAAAACCCAAGGCTGAGAGACGATGAAACAATGATTCTTCAGCTTCTATGGCTGAGATAACCGCTTGTTGACCAGCTTTTAATTGTGATAAAAATTGCATAATAGTGTGAATGATGCATTTTGTAGATGATAACAATTCTTATTATCGCATAATTTAAAACTAATGTGCAGGTAGTTGTCTAAAAATAACTAAGGGCGTAAATTAAGAAAAATACTAAGAAAAAGGCTCCATTATTGGAGCCTTTGATCTGACTTAATTTATTTACTAATATCTATTTTAGCTTTAGCACGTAAATCACTCATGAGCTTTTCTAGGTTACGTTGTTGCAAGTTTTTTTGTAAACCATCTTTCAATTTGTCGTAAGCAAGTGGTTGAGCAGCACGGGTGTCTACCAACTTAATAACATGCCAGCCAAATTGAGTTTGCACTGGTGTGTTTGAGGTAGCACCTTTTTGTAAGTTAGCAACGACATCGCTAAATGGTTTTACCATCGTTGCTGGTGAGAACCAACCTAAATCACCACCTTTGTCTTTAGAACCAGGATCTAATGATTTCTCCTTTGCAATTTTTGCAAAATCGCCACCCTTGCCAAGTTGCGCAATAATGTCTTTAGCTTCTGTTTCTGTTTTAACTAAGATGTGACGGGCACTGTATTCTTTGTCGCCATAGGCTGTTTTGTATTTTTCGTAGGCAGCTTTTGTGTCTGCATCTGAGATTGGGTTCTTTTTAACATAGTCTTGTAAAAACATGCTGGTCAGCAATTTACGGCTAGCCAACTCATTACGCGCGGTAAAATCAGCCTGTTTATCTAGGCCAAGCCTCTGCGCTTCTTGGTAGACAAGTTCAGAACTAACAAGCTCATCAACAATCGCTTCTTTTGTATTTGCATCAACTTTTTGGCCATTAGCAGTGACATCTTTTACGATGACATCATAGAGTGATTGCTTAACTTGCTTGCCATTCACTGTTGCTACTGCATCAGCGGCAAACGCTGATGGCGTCATTGATAAAATAGCAACGGCAATTAATGTTTGGGTAAATTTCATTAGTAGAGAATCCTTAGTATTAAATTTTAAGTGTTAAATTCAGCGTATTAAATTTAGTTAAAAAATTTGACACGTATTTTAAACTTCATCTGTTGCAATTGCGTGAATACTTAGTGCATGAATCTTGTGCGGTATTAAATCAGCTAGTGCCTGATAAACAAGGCGATGTCGCATTATCTGTGATTTACCACAAAAATGCGAGCTTGTGATATTGAGCTTGTAGTGGCCGCCACCGCCATTACCTTTGTGGCCTGCATGCTGTGCACTTTCATCCATTAAATCAATAGATGTCGGTGCTAAAGCTTGTAGGCGTGTTTTAATTTCATCAATCATGGTAGGTTTATATAGTAGATAACTTATGCTTAATTGTAGTTGGTTAGGGTAGTGTTTTTCTAAAAGGTTTCACGGTTACTTGGTCATAAACACCAGCAGTCACGAATGGGTCATTATTTGCCCATGTGGTTGCCTCTTCAAGGCTTGTAAATTCAGCAACAATCAAACTGCCTGAGAACCCTGCTGGACCAGGGTCGTTGCTATCGATACTTGGAAAAGGGCCTGCAAGCAGTAAGCGTCCTGCATTTTGTAGTGTTTGTAGCCGGCTAAGGTGTTCTGGTCTTGCGGCTAAGCGTTTCTCTAAACTATTCTGGGTGTCTTCTGCAAGAATTGCGTACCACATTATTCAGCATCTCCCTTGGTGGCTTCTTTTGGGTTGTTGTTTTTTGAGGTATCTTCTTTTGGTAGATATTTACTGATCATGATGGTTTGTAAAATAATAAAGCCAAACATGATGCCAGTAATGCCGAAAAGCTTAAAGTTTACCCATGTGTCTTGTGAGTAATTAAACGCCACATAAAGGTTAATAAAACCAAGTGCTGTGAAAAGTAGTGCCCAAGCGATGTTTAGCGTAGACCATACATTATCTGGTAACTTAACTTGCTTTTCCATTAGGCTGCGCATCGGATTTTTGTTAAAGATAAATTGAGATGCGAGCAAGCCAGCTGCGAACAGCCAGTATAAGATGCTTGGTTTCCATTGAATAAACGTTGGATCTTTAAGCAGTAAAGTTGCGCCGCCGAACACAGTGATGATGACGCCGCTGAGTAATAGCATTTTCTCAACAACGCCATGTTTGATTTTGACATAAATAATCTGAGCGATTGTTGCAACAATCGCCACTGCTGTTGCAGTAAAAATACCGAAAAATTTGAAAGCCACAAAAAACAAAATGACGGGAAATAAATCAAATAGAAACTTCATATTCACTCTTTATTAAGGAAAACTTAGGATACTTAGATGCTAAAACAAATCTAAAAACAATACTTTAGCCGAATGCGCTATTTTGCTATTATAGTTACTCATCTGCAAGGCGTAATTTTAATTGATTAAAATACTTGATACGCCTTAGTGGTAGATACTTTCTTAGGGGTTGAGCTGGCGCAAGTCGTTTATTACCAATGGTTTAATGATAGATTTACATTCGCACTCCAATATTTCTGATGGTCTATTTTCTCCAACTGAGCTAATTGCGCATGCTGCCGAGCATGGCGTGAGTGTGTTAGCGTTGACTGACCATGATGACATCAGCGGCTTGTCTGAGGCAAGGCAAGCTGCGCGCTTGCATAATATCCAGTTGATTAATGGGGTGGAGATTTCTGTTACCTGGAAAAAACGCACATTGCATATTGTTGGTTTAAATATCGATGTAGAGAATGACGCGCTAAAGACCCAATTAGCTTCAGTGCGGCAAAGTAGGCTAGATCGAGCAAGGCAGATGGCGGCGGGTTTAGAAAAATCTGGCATCCATGGTAGTTTTGAAGGGGCTTCTGCATATGCTAAACAAAGCATACTGACACGTATGCATTTTGCACGTTTTCTGGTGGAACATCAGTACGCAAAAGACCCTAAGTCTGTATTTAAAAAATATCTGGTAAAAGGCAAGCCAGGCTTTGTGGACCACCAATGGATGGATTTAGAATCAGCAGTTAGTTTGATTGTAAACGCTGGTGGTGTTGCTGTGTTGGCGCATCCTGGGCGCTATGATATACGCCGAACTAATATGTTATTGTTACTTGAAGAGTTCAGAGCGCTCGGCGGTACAGCGATTGAGGTTGTGACGGGTAGCCATACTGCCGCACAGTATGTTGAATATGCAAAATATGCGCAACTGTTTGGCTTAAAGGCATCGCAAGGCTCAGACTACCACGGTAAAGGCATTAGCTTTATGGAAATGGGTCGATTACCAGCATTGCCTAGTGGATGTGTTCCTGTATGGCAGGATTGGGCTAATATGCCAGACTTGCCTTGTATTAAGTTGTCATAAGAGATAGAAAATAGGGATACATGTCGCAATTTTTTAATATTAATTTGAGTAACCCTCAACCGCGTTTAATTGCACAAACGGCCGATATTTTGCGTAAAGGTGGTGTGATTGTTTACCCTACAGACTCTGGTTATGCGTTAGGATGCATGCTTGGGCATGCGGATGCACAAATGCGTATACGTCAAATTCGTGCGGTAGATGATAAGCATTTATTTACGTTAATGTGTCGAAACTTAAGCGAGTTAGGCAATTATGCAGTGGTGACTAATAGTCAGTTTCGCTTACTTAAAGCAAACACCCCTGGCGCGTACACTTTTATTTTAAATGCTACGCGTGAAGTGCCGCGTAAATTGCAGCACCCTAAGCGCAGTACAATTGGCATTCGTGTGCCAGAGCATCATGTTGTACAGGCTTTGCTTGAGGCGATAGATACCCCTATGCTTAGTATGACGCTAAGTCTACCTAATGAGGAAGATATCTCGATGATGGTGCTGTGGGAGATACGTGAGCGTTTGGAGCATGTCGTGGATTTGGTGATTGAAGTAGAGCATTGTGAAGCAGGCGCTACTACCGTGATTGATTTAACAGGAGAAAATCCTGCACTGATTCGTGAGGGCTTGGGTGACCTAAGCCCATTTTCTTTTTAAAGTTGATTGTGTTAAGCCTTAGCTATATAACTAAGTTCTTAACTATATAACTAGGCCCAATTGATTGAGTTGATAAATACCTGTTTTAAAATTAATAAATTGAGTAACTGATGGAACTAACGATAATACAAAAAATAGCGATTTATGCATTACCAGTGATTTTCGCAATCACGGTACATGAAGCCGCACATGGCTACGTAGCAAAGTATTTCGGCGATATGACGGCCTTTAATGCAGGGCGTATTACACTTAATCCGATTAAACATATTGATCCCTTTGGTACGATTTTACTGCCAGCCATTACCATCATGTTGGGGGGTATTTTATTCGGATGGGCAAAACCTGTTCCCGTTGATTTTGGGCGCTTGCGTAACCCTAAAAAAGACATGCTTTGGGTTGCTGCTGCGGGTCCAGCTTCAAATTTTGTGATGGCTGTGTTTTGGGTACTGGTGCTTAAGTATTCTGTGTTTGCGCCAGAAGCACTTGCTTATCCTTTAGCGCTGATGGCTAAAGCGGGAATTGCGATTAATGTCATCCTTATGGTGCTTAATTTACTTCCATTGCCGCCATTAGACGGAGGTAGAATTGCTGTAAGTTTGCTCCCATATCGTTTTGCACAACCTCTCGCGAATATTGAGCCATATGGTTTTGTTATTTTGATTGTAGTTTTATTTACAGGGCTACTAGGGAGCATATTGCAGCCATTGATTGCTATTGTTAATGGTTTGCTGGTGAGTATTTTGTAGGTTTAGTATGGTTGGTTTTGCAGGCATAGTTAGTATAATAAGCACATATTTATTTTAGGGTTTTTCATCACATGGCAATAGAACGCGTTTTATCGGGCATGCGCCCTACAGGCAATCTGCATTTAGGGCACTACAACGGCGTGTTGAAAAACTGGATACGCTTGCAGCATGAGCATGAATGTTTGTTCTTTGTTGCTGATTGGCATGCTTTAACTACGCACTACGATACCCCTGAAGTGATTGAAGAGAGCGTGTGGGAAATGGTGATTGATTGGTTAGCTGCTGGGGTTGACCCAGCAAGTGCCACCATTTTTATTCAATCTCGCGTGCCTGAGCATGCTGAGTTGCATACATTGCTCTCTATGATTACTCCATTAAGCTGGCTAGAGCGCGTCCCTACTTATAAAGATCAGCAAGAAAAATTATCGAGCAAAGATTTGTCAACGTATGGTTTTTTAGGGTACCCATTACTGCAAAGTGCTGATATCTTAATCTATAAAGCGACACAAGTGCCTGTGGGCGAGGACCAAATCCCGCATATTGAATTCACCCGTGAGATTGCACGCCGATTTAATCATATTTACGGCAAAGAAAAAGGTTTTGAAGAAAAAGCTGAAGCCGCGATTAAAAAACTAGGCAGTAAACGTGGTTCGCTATATCAAGAAATGCGTACCGCTTACCAACAAAGTGGTGATGAAGAGGCCTTAGAGACAGCGCGTGCCATGATTCAAGAGCAACAAGGCATGAGCATGGGTGATAAAGAGCGTTTGCTTGGCTACCTTGAGGGTGGTGGCAAGATGATTTTGATAGAGCCAGATTATAAGCTAACCCCTGCATCAAAAATGCCAGGCTTAGATGGTCAGAAAATGTCTAAATCTTACAACAATACGATTTCATTGCGTGAAGATGTAGATAGCGTTGCCAAAAAAATCAAAACGATGCCAACTGACCCTGCGCGTATTCGCCGTACAGACCCAGGTGACCCTGCAAAATGTCCTGTATGGCAATTACATGAAATTTACTCAGATAAATCTACGCAAGATTGGGTACAAGCAGGTTGCAAAGGTGCAAGCATTGGTTGTATAGAATGTAAAGGCCCTGTGATTGAAGGTGTGTTAAAAGAATTGAAACCGATTCAAGAACGCGCATCAGAATATGCTGAAGACCCAACATTAGTAAAAAATATCGTTGCCGATGGTTGTGAACGTGCCAGAAAATTAGCGCGTGAAACCATGCGCGATGTGCGTGATGCCATGGGTTTGAATTACAACTAATATGATGATTTATAGTGATAACAAAGTGTTGTGACCATACACTGGGCTATATTTTTAATTAAATGTAATTTTAGAAAGAAATAGCCAAAATGAATCATTGGGTGGCATTAGCAATTGCAATTGTTGCTGAAGTAGTAGCGACGTCTACTTTGAAAATGACAGCAGAGTTTACAAAGCTTGTCCCATCTTTGGTTGTTGTGGTTGGTTACGCTGTAGCTTTTTATTTTATGACGATTAGTCTGCGCGTGTTGCCCGTTGGTATCATGTATGCGATTTGGGCTGGGCTAGGTGTTGTCTTGGTTACTGTTGTAGGTTGGGTGGTCTATAAGCAAGTGTTGGATTTACCTGCAATACTTGGATTAGTCTTGATTATTGCAGGTGTTGTGATTATTAATTTGTTTTCTAACGCAGTTGGTCACTAGTATGGATGCAATGTTCATTCAATTTAAATGACGGAAACTATTTCTCAAGGTCTAGCCAAGATTAAGGGTGAAGCGCTTACAGCATTACCCCATGACTTGTATATACCGCCTGATGCATTAGAAGTCTATCTAGATGCCTTTGAGGGTCCTTTGGACTTACTGTTATATTTAATCCGTAAGCACAATCTAGATATTCTCGATATTCCGATGGCAGATTTAACCCGTCAATATATGGTGTATGTAGAGAAAATGCGTGCCATCAAGCTAGAGCTGGCTGGTGACTATTTGCTGATGTCTGCGATGCTGATTGAAATTAAATCACGCATGTTGTTGCCCAAGCCTACAGAGGTTGTGGAAGAAGATGATCCACGTGCTGAGTTGGTAAGGCGCCTGATGGAGTACGAAGCGATTAAGCTTGTAGCACAGCGGCTTGATGAAATGCCTAAAGTAGGTGATGGTGTCCATATAGCTAGTGCTTATTTTCAGCATATCAGCTTGGTAAAACCACCAGAAGTCAGTTTAGATGACCTCACGGAAGCATGGCGTAATGTCCTTAAACGGGCTAGTCATTTTCAGCATCACAAAGTAGGGCGTGCTGAACTTTCTGTGCGTGAGCATATGAGTATGATATTACGGCGCCTTAAATCTGAGCGCATGCTGGAGTTTACCCAGTTGTTTAATGTAGCCAGTGATGGTATTCCAAAATTAGTAGTGTGTTTTCTGGCTATATTAGAGCTTGCGCGTGAGGGATTGCTACGTATTACACAACAGCAGGCTTTTTCACCTATTTATGTACAAATAAACGGCGATGAGTGAAATCAGCAATATTCGTGAATTGAAAAATGTACTCGAGGTAGCATTGCTTACCTCGCATCAGCCATTATCTTTAGATGATATGTTGCGCTTGTTTGCTGAACGCATGGAGCGAGCAACCCTACGTATGCTGCTTGATGAGTTAAGGCAGGACTGGGCTGAACGTACCATGGAGTTGGTGCAGGTGGCTTCTGGGTATCGATTTCAGGCGCGTGAGCAATATACTGCTTATCTGATGCGGCTTAACCCTGAAAAACAGGCTAAGTATTCCCGTGCCGTGATGGAAACATTGGCAATTATTGCTTATCGTCAGCCAGTCACGCGTGGCGATATTGAAGAGATTCGTGGTGTCACGGTTAACCCTAATGTTATGCGGCAGCTACAAGAGCGCGATTGGGTCGATGTGGTTGGTCAGCGCGAAGTGCCAGGGCGACCATCCTTATACGCGACTACCAAACATTTTTTAGATGACTTTAACTTGCGTTCTTTAGCAGAATTACCGCCGATGGAAGCTTTTGTTCAGACTGAAATATAGCGTATCTCTTTAACGTAAGAGAGCATCTTTAGTATCACTGAAATTACGTAAACAAGCTTCAGTATCTATCTAATCAGTATAAGTCGTGATAAATCTATTTTATCTACTGCGATTCACTTTATCTGCGGTAAAATTGCAACATTCAATCAAATTAGCGAATTATCATGGCACGTCCTTTTAAGCAACAACGCGATCCGCAACGTCCCGCACGCAGACCAACTACTAACTTCACGCCACTACCAGTTGACCCAAATGCACCTGCTGTACCAACGCAAAGGTTACATAAGTTGTTGGCACTTGCTGGATTAGGTTCGCGCCGTGATATGGAAGAGTTGATCGCTAGCGGACGTGTTACCGTTAACGGTCAAATAGCGACTGTAGGTGCGGGCGTGACTGAGCATGATGTGGTGCGTTTGGATAGCCGTCCATTACGTTTACCATTTGAAGCCGAGTTGCCACAAGTGTTGATTTACCATAAGCCAGAAGGCGAAATTGTCAGTCAGGATGACCCAGAGGGCCGTGCCAGCGTGTTTGATAAGTTACCAAAAGTGAAGAATGGTAAGTGGATTGCGATTGGTCGTTTAGATATGAACACTAGCGGCCTGTTAATATTTACTACTTCTGGTGAGTTGGCTAATCGTTTTATGCATCCACGTTATGAGGTTGAGCGTGAGTATGCTGTACGTATTTTTGGCGAGCTGACAGAAGGCCAAATAGCACAGCTTAAAGAAGGTATTGAGCTCGAAGACGGCCCAGCTAACTTTGACAGCATTATCCCACAAGGTGGTGAGGGCGCTAATCACTGGTACCAAGTAATTTTGCGTGAAGGCCGTAACCGTGAGGTACGCAGACTGTTTGAAGCGTTCCAATTACCAGTAAGCCGACTAATGCGTGTGCGCTTTGGCCCAGTGAACTTGCCACCACGGGTTAAACGCGGAAAGATGCTTAAATTAGAACAAAAAGAAGTTGTTGGTTTATTGGAGTGGGCAGATTTACCTCTACCAAAAGCACCATTAAGACAATTAACACAGCGCGAGAAATTGAAGTCAACAGCGGTATTTACGCCTAAAGTACGTAGGCAGCGTATCAGTGCATTAGACCGGCCACCTCGTGATGCCGCTGAAGGTGAAGCTAAAGGGTATCGTGGTAAACCAGATACGGCACGTAGTCCTGCTGCCAAGAAGCCCACACCAAGAAAATCAGCTAATCGACGTGTGCGTCAAACTAGTGATTTAAGTGCGCCACAGATGCAGAAGAAGAGTGATCGAAATCGTGGGCGTGGTTAGTTTGTCTTGCTGATTGTTTAAGAAAAATCGAAAGACTATAAGTCTCTAAAAGTTATTTGTCTGATTTGGTTGTATTAGTAAAAATGGCTAAAGATTTATTCTTTAGCCATTTTTTTGATTAGATCAATGATGCGCCATGCAACGCATTGGTATCTAATTATTTAGTTTTAAACTTTACCTAGTCGCCACAATGACGTTACTTCTGCTTTTCTCGCAGCATGCAATGGATCGCTGGCATCTAGTGTTTTGTTGTGAGATGCTTTGGTGTCCATTTTATCAATCACTTTTAAATCTGCTGCGCTTATCCATGCTAGTAGTTCGTCGCGTGTTCTTAAGCCTAAGTGTTCAGCAAAGTCTGAAAGTATTAGCCAACCTTCACCAGTCTCATTTAAATGCGCTTTAAGGCCAGTTAAGAAGCCTTTTAGCATTTGGCTATTTTCATCGTAGATTGCAGACTCCAACACTGAACTTGGTCTTGCTGGTAACCATGGTGGATTGCATACAATTAAGTCAGCTTTGCCATAAGAATCATCTGGAAATAAGTTTGCATTAATTACTGTCACTGCATTTTTCATTTCAAGTTGATTGATGTTCTTTTGTGCGCAGTCTAAAGCGCGTTGCGCGTTATCTGTTGCAATCACCGTTTTTACGCCACGGTTTGCCAGTATCGCTGCCAGTACGCCAGTGCCAGTGCCAATATCAAATGCAGTGGTGCATGGGGTAGGTAATGGAGCGGTATCTACTAGCGTTAGGTATTCACCACGAATAGGTGAGAATACACCGTAGCTTGGATGAATTTTATGATTGATGACACTAATCTCAACGCCATTTTTGCTCCACTCATAGGCGCCGATTAAACCTAAAATCTCGCGTAGTGATACAACAAATGATTGTGTACTTTTACCGTAAGCATGTTCACAGGCGGCTTTGATATCTGGCGCACGGCGTAGGTTGATGTGGTAGCCAACGCTTACTTCCAGTAATAACATCCCTAAAATTCTAGCTTTTTGAGACTGGGCTTGACGGTGTAAGTGAAAGGCCTCTGTCATATTGGCAGGTGCTTTCTTAGGTTTTTTACCTGGGCGGTCTATTCTGCGAGAGATGGCCTGCATCAGCTGTTTTGCATTTTGAAAATCACCTCGCCATAAAAGCGCAGTACCTTCACAGCATAGCTTGTATGCGGCATCTGCTTTAATTGTATCATCTGCAATTTGCACTTTTTTAGGTGCGGGGGTCTCATTTTCAGAATGCCAGATACTGGTTTTGGTTTTGCCAGCTTCTTGCCAGCTGATGGTTGGGGTGTTGTTCAAAATGGTATAGCCTTGATGATAGTTGTGTATATACAGTTCTACAAATACAGATTGTTGCTGGTTGAGCCGTGATTATGACTGACTTTAGCGAACTTTCTGCTTTTTCTGCTAATTAGCTTGAGTCTAAGGATGAATTATAAGCGTAATGTGAGCATTCGTAGTATTTACTATGAACGTACGGTTTGCCTCGTTAGGGGGTGTTCTGCTTGTGACGGAAAGCGCTTCATCACAAGCATCGGATTGCTGGCGAAAGGTTCTGAGCTAGCGGTGTTTTAAGCGAGGGTTGTTTTTTCTGCTGCATTATTCTTAGCATCGCTAAGCGCAATCAGGTAATGCTCAGCCTCACTGGCAGGGATAGGTCGGCTGTATAGAAAGCCTTGCGCAGTGTCACAGTCATGCATTTTTAAAAATGCAAGTTGTGCTTCTGTTTCAACTCCTTCAGCTACTAGCTTCATCCCTAAATTTTTACCTAGCGCAATAATCGCTTGGGTGATGGCAACGTCATTCGTGTCATCGGGAAGGTCGGAAACAAAGCTACGGTCAATTTTTAAAGTATCGATAGGATAGCGCTTCAGGTAACTCATTGAAGAGTAACCTGTGCCGAAATCATCAATAGAAATTGTGAAGCCTGATGCTGATAATTTTTCAAGTTTATCAAGTGTTTCTTTCGTGTGATCCATCAAAATGCTCTCGGTCAACTCAATGGTAACTAAATTAAACGGTAGTTGAGTTGAATTGACGATGCTGATAATACGTTCAACAATATTACTCTGTATTAGTTGGCGGCCAGACAAATTAACACTTATTTCTGTATCAACTTGATAACGCTCGCGCCATTGTTGTGATTGCAGGCATGCTTGATATAAAACAAACTCACCAATGGGGATAATGAGGCCGATATCCTCCGCGAGGGGAATGAAGTCCACTGGGCTAATTAACCCTAGCTCAGGGTTATCCCAGCGCACTAGCGCTTCAAACCCAGTGACCTGATTAGTTTTGATATTAATCTGAGGTTGATAATGTAGAAACAGTTCTTTGTGATCTAATGCGCGATGTAGCGCACTTTCCAGTGCAAAGCGCCGTATATTTTTTGCTTCCATTTCTGGTAAGTACATCTGAAAATAGTTTTTCCCCAGCCTTTTGGCGTTATACATGGCGGTATCTGCATTACGTAGTAAAACAGGGATATTTGTGGCATCGTTCGGGCAAAAGCTGATGCCGATGCTGGCACCAATAAACACTTCTCTGTCTTGTAGGATGAAAGGCAGTGCCATCAGTTGAATGATTTTCTCTGCGACATGTTGAGCTTGCTCTATGCTGGTGAGGTTGTCTAAAATTAAAGCAAACTCATCCCCACCAATACGGCAGAGTATATCCTCTACTCTCAGGTCATGCCCGAGCCTTTTGCCAACAGCAAAGAGTAGGTCATCACCAATATGGTGTCCCAGCGTGTCGTTCACTATTTTAAAGTCATCAAGATCTATCACCATGATGCAGCAAAGTGCGTTATTTTGAATGGATGATGCAACCACCTTTGCCATTCTTTCATTGAAATGATGGCGATTAGGAAGCTTAGTCACTTCATCATAATAGGCAAGCTGCTGAAGACGATTTTCAGCCTGCATTCGTAAAGTTAGCTCGGAGTCTAGTTCTGCTTCATGAGACTGAATGGTGCTTAACATAGTGTTAAAGCCAGTGGCCAACTCACCGAGCTCGTCTTTGCTTTCTAAGTTAAAACGCAATCCATAGTTATCCGTATTGGAAACGAGTCGCATAGACTTTGTAAGCTCAATAATTGGCTTGGTGAGATACGTTTGTAAGCGACGTATCATAAACGCACCTAGCCCGCCAGCTATTAGCATTGCAAACGTGATAAATAGTAAAAATTGTTTTAACTGGCTATAGATATGGTTAAGAGATGCATTAATTTGAATCTGTCCCACTTGTTGCGTACCAATTTTAATTGGTTGCTGTACTGACACAGCGGATAAGTAGCTAGATAGCGTATCTATTTCATTAAGGTTTTGTTTAGCACCTGGTGGATATTTGGAAAAGATTTCCCCCTCGCTATCTAATATGATCACTTGTTTGATATGAGGTGACCAGCGCAGGGCTTGAAGTAGCGCCTGTGCGGACTTTGTATCGTTGAAAGCAAGTGATGCTGTTAAGTTTTCACTTAAAATGTGAGCCTCTGCATTAAGATCGTGAATTAAATTAGTTCGGTTGCTATGGAATGCAATAACCGCGATGCAAACAACAAGCATTGTCATCGATACGCATGCTACGATTAGATTAATCAGCAGTAATTTATTTCCAATTTTTAAATCGTGTAGCAACATAAGTGATTAATTTACCTAATAAACCTTTTTAGCTAAACTCAATAATTTAGAGCTTAAATATAAACTAGATTTCTTTGCGGCCTGAGTATCCACTACAAAGACTAACCGTTTATTTTCAGTTTTGATGCCAATCATTACGCCTTTGCCAACTAATTCAGGTACATCGGTAATTGTAAGTACTGGCGTATTTTCTAATAGTGACATTATGACTGGAAGACGTTTCTTATCTTCCTCTGAAAGGTAAAGTGCCTGACATTCTTTTATTGCCTCAAGGCTAGTTATGCGGCTAATGAGGAGTGTTGCGCCATGCGGTTGGTTATTTCTAAATTTTTCTAGCTCTTGTTTTAACGTGTCTGATTCTAAGGTGCAGATTTTTAGCGTGTTATTCGGGAGTGTTGGCCATTCAGTAAAAAGCGTGAAATTGTAAACAAACGCTGCTTTCATCGCGTATTCAGGTAAAGGCCCAGCAAAGCCAATGGATATAAATGGTAAGCCGACAAGTGCAACAATGAAGCAAGCTAGTCGGCGCATCATTATTTATACCCATAGGTTAATTGTAGCCAAAGATTTCGTCTATCTTGCGGGATCACGGAAATGGGCGTGGTGTAGTCTGGTGCAATATGGTCGTAATATTTATCAAATAAATTACGCACTGTGAGCGCCGCATCAAGGTTCGGCAGTATTTGTTGAGCACTCACTGTGAAGTTGGTGAGTGCGTAACCGTTTGCTTTTGTGTCTTGCGCTGAGGTACGATGAGAAACTGCTTGTACTTCTAAGCCAGCCCTAAATGAATGATGAAACAATGGGGCTGATAAATTAAATTTAGCAAGGTGATGTGGAGAGTTGGCTGCCCAGTTACCTTCTGCATCTCTTGAATTCTGATAAGCATAGCTAGTACGTAAGTGCACATCGTATTGCGCGTGGTGCTCAAGCTCAAACTCTATACCATTTGTATGAGTATTTTTGGCGTTGAAATATTGTATATTATCGTAAGGGGTGCTACTAATCATATTGTCGGTAGATTGCTCATATATCGTAGCAAGTACACGTGACCGATTGCTCCAGCGACGCTCTATCACTAGCTCTGTGGCTGCAACCCTTTCCATCTTAAGGTTTTGGTTGGCTGATTGCGTGCTACCATCGGTGTAATACTTCTCAAAAGCCGTGGGTGTACGGTGAGCTACGCTGTGTGATAGGCGTAAGGTGTAAGATGGTGCTGGTTCATAAATAAGCGCAACACGTGGTGACACTGAATCCCCATCATCGGTGAAGTAGTCATATCTGGCCCCTAGATTGAGCCATAAGTTGTTGCGTAAGGTGATTTCATCTTGGATATACATGCTAGTGCTTTGACGTCCGCGATCAGTTGTAACTGCTGGTGTTTTAATTTTTCTCTCATAATCATTTCTGTAAGTAATACCAAGTACAAGCTGATGATCTTTAAACCAGCTTCCGACAAACTTTGCGTCAGTTTCCCATTTTCTGCCTGTGGCGCTGTCTTGCCATTTTTCACCGCTGTAGTAAGATTTCCCTTGGTAAAAATAATCACTATAGTCAGTTCGTAGTGAAAGTTTCAGATGCTCTGAAAGGTCCGTATGGTATTGCCCAGAGACAAATTTACTGGTGTCGTTATAAAGATACTGGCTATTAAAGTCAGTCTCATAAGGTGCTGTGGGAATATCTTTTCCTCGATGGCTGTAGCCTGAACTAAGCAGCCAATTATTTCCTTGCACCTTTGCAAAAATCCTTTGGTTACGTTGGGAATCCTGATTGCGGGAAACACCATTTTTATGTGCTGGATCACCATCATTAAATGCTGGAAAGTAAAAAGATTGACCTTCGCTATTCAGCCCAGATGCAGAAATTAATATATCAATATTATTTGCCAGTCGCTTACCATAGGTAAGTCTAGCTTTGCGAGTGTGATAGCTTCCAGATGATAGTGCGAGTTCAGTGCCATTAAAATTAGCACCATTTTTGGTGATGACATTGATAATGCCGAAAAAAGCATTGTTGCCATAGGTGACAGAGCCAGGGCCTGAGACATACTCAACACGTTCAATAAGCTCCGTATCAACGATACCGTCATTGCCTAGGTAAGACTGATTGAATACATTGTCATTCATTTGTATACCGTCTATCAGCAACATGATACGACCACTGTATTCCCCAGGGCTGCTGTAGCCACGACCTCCAAGAAAATCGTATGCACGGTCATTAGTGATGTTTAAACCACGCATACTGCTCAGAACTTCTGCCAGTGTGCGATAGCCATAAGTCTTGATATCTTCTGCAGTAACAATGCTAACGGCTGAGGGAGCATCACTAATTTGACGTGCAATTTTAGAGGCCGTGGTGATTTCTTGTACTAGCAGTTGCTCAAGTGAGGCTTGCGTTAAATCTAAGTTGCTAGTATCGGTAGGTTCAGCGTATGTGCTTAAACTGATTAAAGATAAAAATGCCAAAGCCAACAGGCGTTTGTTTGCTAAGTTATATTGGGTAGGCATCTTGATGAACATACAGTTTGTTACTTATATGGCTACTAATTGGTCGCGTGTGAGTAAAAATACAAATTCATCACCTGACGATACTTCTAGCCAAGTAAATGGTAAGTCTGGATATGCTTCTATCAGTGCGTCGCGGTTATGACCAATTTCAACAATCAGGATGCCATCCTCAGTCAGGTATTTTGCGGCCTCACGTAAAATGGTGTGCGTATGGTCTAAGCCAGCATCACCGCTACCAAGGGCTAGTTGTGGTTCGTTGCGGTATTCTGCAGGTAATGTTGCCATTGATGGCGCATCTACATAAGGTGGGTTGCTAATGATTAAGTCGTATTGCTTACCTTTAAGCTGGCTAAACATATCAGACTTGATTGCAGTGATGCGGTCTTGTAAACCATAGTTATTAATATTGATGTTACATACATCAATTGCATCTTGTGAAATATCAATCACATCGATATTCGCTTCTGGATATGCATCTGCTAATAGAACACCCAAGCATCCACTACCTGTACAAATATCGGCAGCGTTATTAATCAGCTCTGGGAATTCTATCCAAGGTTGCAAACCATCGTTGACTAATAGTTCAGCGATGAACGAGCGTGGAATCAGAACGCGCTCATCTACGTAAAATTTAAAACCTTGTAACCAAGCTTCTTTTAGTAGATAAGCGGTTGGGGTATGTTTTGTAATGCGTTGTTCAACAAAACTAGCGAGTTTGCTTCGCTCACTATTGGTGAGTTTTGCATCTAAGAAGTTGTTTAGTGTGTCATGTGGCAAATGTAATGCACCCATGATCAGCCATACGGCTTCGTCATAACTGTTGTCAGTACCGTGTCCGTAAAAAATATCGGAGGCCTCAAACTGACTGACAGAGAATCTGAGCCAATCACGGATAGTTAGTAGTTCTGTGGTTTCTTGATTGTAGGTCATTATTTCTTGTCGGCGATTATATTGAGCGTCTAAAACATAAGCTACTCTTATTGAACAGCTTAATATTTTAGCGACCTATTTTAAAAGCTTTTCCATGGTTAATTGATAGGTTTGTTTGAGTGGTTCTATATCTGCAACGCCTACACATTCATTTAATTTATGGATGGTTGCATTGAGCGGACCAAATTCAATCACTTGTTTGCAAATGTCTGCAATAAACCGGCCATCAGAAGTGCCACCAGTTGTCGAGAGTTCTGGCGTAATGCCATAGGCCTGTTCAATCGCGCCTGAAATCGCTTCAACAAGATTGCCACGCGGTGTGATGTAAGGCGGTGAGTACTCCCATTCTAGTGTGTACTCCAGTGCATGCTTGTCTAAAATAGCGTGTACGCGGCTTTTTAGGTTTTGTTCAGTACTACCCGCCCCATCAAGTTCTGGGCAGAATCTAAAATTGAATAAAATCTCTACTTCGCCAGGCACAACATTAGTAGCACCAGTGCCACCGTTGATGTTTGATATCTGCCAAGAGGTCGGCGGAAAGTATTCGTTACCAGTGTCCCATATAGTTTCTACCATATCTTTAATCGCTGGTGCCACCAGATGAATAGGGTTTTTCACTAAATGCGGATAAGCAATGTGGCCTTGTATGCCTTTAACCACCAAATTGCCAGAGAGTGAGCCACGACGACCATTTTTAATCATGTCCCCCACTTTTTTATTGCTTGTTGGCTCACCAACGATACAGTAATCAATCAATTCACCACGCGCTTTTAGTGCTTCCACCACTTTAACAGTACCGTTAATTGCTATACCTTCTTCGTCTGAAGTGATCAGTAAGCCGATAGAACCTTGGTGGTTTGGATTTTCAGCAACAAAGTCTTCAATGCTGGTAATGAAAGCCGCCAGAGATGTTTTCATGTCAGCCGCACCACGCGCGTATAACATGCCATCTTTAATGGTTGGCTCAAACGGCGGGGTGTGCCATTTATCTAATGGGCCTGTAGGTACGACGTCGGTATGACCAGCAAACACTAGCAGTGGGCCAGTTGTGCCACGACGTGCGTAAAAGTTATCAACGTCACCAAAGCGCATACGCTCGATTTTAAAGCCCAATGGCTCCAAACGTGAAATCATCAGTTCTTGGCATCCAGCATCTAACGGTGTGTTAGATTGGCGTTGAAGTAGATCGATGGCTAGCGCTAAAGTTGTGCTCATGGTTTAAAAGTTTCTCTGTATAAGTTTTCATCAAAACCCAAGCTAATGACTTTGCTGTCTTTAACTAGTACTGGGCGCTTAATGACTGAGGTTTTAGCTTGCATGAGTGCAGTGGCAGAAGGGTTGTCTGTAATGCTGGATTTTGTTGCTTCATCGAGCCCGCGCCAAGTAAGTCCAGCGCGGTTGATAAGTTTTCCCCACGGGTATTGCGTCAGCCATTGTTGAATGGTGGCTTCATCAATGCCTGATTTTTTGAAATCATGAAACGTATAGGCAACACCGTTTTCATCAAGCCAAGTGCGGGCTTTTTTCACGGTGTTGCAATTTGGAATGCCATAAAGCGTAAGCATTGTATTTTGGGCTTTTATTTAAGCTTAAATACCACGAAGTAATTCGTTAATGCCTACTTTACCTAATGTTTTAGCATCTACTTTTTTAACAATCACTGCACAGTAAAGGCTGTAGCTACCATCTTTTGATGGCAAGTTACCTGACACCACTACAGAGCCAGCTGGTACGCGACCGTAGAATACTTCGCCTGTTTCGCGGTCGTAAATTTTGGTTGATTGACCAATGTAAACACCCATTGAAATCACACAGTTGTCTTCAACAATCACGCCTTCAACCACTTCAGAGCGAGCGCCGATAAAGCAGTTGTCGCCAATGATGGTTGGGCCTGCTTGTACAGGCTCTAATACGCCACCGATACCAACGCCACCGCTTAAGTGCACGTTTTTACCGATTTGAGCGCATGAGCCTACTGTTGCCCATGTATCTACCATTGTGCCTTCACCTACGTAAGCACCGATGTTAACGTATGAAGGCATTAACACTGCATTTTTACCGATGAATGAGCCACGACGTACAATCGCATTAGGTACTACGCGGAAACCACCAGCTTTAAAGTCTTCTTCTGAGTAATCTGCAAATTTTGGTGGTACTTTGTCAAAGTATTTGGTTACACCGTCGTCCATTAATACATTGTCGTCAAGACGGAATGAAAGCAATACGGCTTTTTTCAACCATTGGTGGGTTTCCCATTGTTGCGTATCTGCAACGCGGCTAGCAACACGTAGTTTTCCGCTATCTAAATCTGCAATCACAGATGCGACTGTTGATTTAATTTCAGCAGATGCGTTGCTTGGGTTGATGTTTGCGCGGTCTTCAAATGCGGCTTCGATAATGCTTTGACGTGGATCCATAAAAGTCTCTATTGATATTGAATAGGTTAGTAAATTGAATAATGCGACATTTTAACTCAAACAGGACAATAGCCCAAAAATAAAGCGCACAACTTACGCTGTGCGCTCTAACAAAGACCTTTGAATCGTGATTATTTTTTTGCAGCGTCGTAAAGCGGCCTTACCTTAGGAGCAAGCGCGCGTAATTCTGCAATACGACTTGCGCTAGCAGGGTGAGTGCTTAAGAATTCTGGTGGTTTTGCGCCCCCTTGAGCTTCCATCTTTTGCCATAACGTTACCGCTGCATCTGGGTTGTAGCCTGCGCGGGCAGCGAGTTCTAGGCCGATTCTGTCAGACTCTCGTTCTTGCTCACGTCCATTAGGAAGTGCAAAAAATAGTTGGGAGCCCATGCTTGCAGCTTGTACTGAAGCATTGCCAACAGCCGCGCTAGTGCTTGAGGATAGCACTACGCCTAGTGCTTGCAAGCCAAATTGCTGAACATACGCTTGAGACATGCGTTCACGCCCATGCTCACGCAGTGCATGAGCGATTTCATGCCCGATGACTGCTGCTAACTCATCATCAGTGGTTTTTAATTTATCAATCAAGCCAGAGTACACCATGATTTTTCCGCCAGGCATGCAGTAGGCGTTAAGTTCATCGTTCTTCTCTACATTTACTTCCCATTTCCATTGGGTAGCATCTGGTCTAAATACGCCAACTTGCGCAATGAGCCTGTTAGAGATTTTGCGCACGCGATCAAGCTGAGCTTTGTTGGCGTTGAGTGTCTTTTTCTTTTCAGCTTCTTGCAGTGTTTGGGTGTACGCCTGCGTTGACATGTCTGTGATTTGTGATTCTGGTAACAGCAACAATTGTGAACGGCTTACGCCAGATACGCTGTCTTGGGTAGTGGTAGCGCAACCACTTAAACTGGCGATTAAAATAGCAATCGTGACGGCGCTTAATTTTTTTGTTGCAAATAGAGAGTTCATTTTTATCATCCATCTGATTGATTGAAATGGTAACGCTTCAACAATGAATTTAAACATTTGGATTAGTTTAATGCTGTGCGGTAGTTAACAAACTTTACTGGTTTAACGCTTAGAAAGTGACTTGCGTACCGAGTTCAACGACGCGGTTAGGCGGAAGTTTAAATTGGTTGGTAATCGTTTCTGCGCTTCTAAATAAGCCGATAAATATTTTCTTACGCCAGTAAGCCATTTCGGATGATTCATGCGCAATTAAAATTTCTTTACCAATAAAGTACGAAGTATCCATTGCCTCTAATACTAGGCCTTTTTCTGCGCATAAAGCGAGGTCTCTTGGTAAATCTGGCTCATCTTTGAATCCGTAATGTACGGTAACACGGTAAAACTCGTGCGGTAATACTTCAACCGAAACACGGTCTTCAACGGGAATCCGTGGGAAATCTAAAAACTTTACCGTTAGTATGACGACTTTTTCATGCAGCACCTTGTTGTGCTTTAAATTATGAAGCATGGCATGCGGTACGCCCTCTGGGTTAGGCGTCATAAATAACGCAGTGCCAGATACACGTGTAGGCGGATGGGCGCTAATTGCTTCAATAAATGGGTCTAAGGCCATTGCTTCATTTTTAAGATGCTTGTAAAGCATGGTGCGACCAGTCTTCCAGATGATCATTAAGGTGAAAATGATCACGCCGATGATGAGTGGTACCCAGCCACCATCTGGTATTTTAAGGACATTTGCACTAAAGAATGCGATATCAACTGTTAAGAATACGGCAATTAATGCGCCAGTACGCAGCTTGCTCCAGCCCCAAAGATTGTGGAACACAATGCCAGCTAGCAATGTGGTGATAATCATATCACCTGTGACCGCGATGCCATAGGCTGCGGCTAGGTCACCAGATGAGCCAAATCCAATCACTAACACCATGACTGCGAGCATGAGCCCCCAATTGACTCGTGGCATGTAGATTTGTCCTTGCTGGCTTTCAGATGTGTGTGACACATGCATGCGTGGCAAAAAGCCCAGTTGTAATGCTTGGCGTGACACAGAGAATGCGCCAGTAATGACTGCTTGTGAGGCGATTACTGCGGCCATGGTCGCTAAGATGATTAATGGAAATAGCATCCATTCAGGCGCGAGTAAATAAAATGGATTTTTAACGGTTTCTGGATGTTTTAGTATTAAAGCACCTTGCCCAAAGTAATTTAGGATAAGTGCAGGTAAGACAAAGCCAAACCAAGCAAGGCGGATAGGTGTGCGTCCAAAATGACCCATGTCAGCATATAGCGCTTCAGCACCAGTGACAGCCAGTACCACAGCACCTAACGCGACAAAAGCGATCCATGGACTTAATTGAAAAAAGTGAATGGCATAAATTGGATTAAGTGCATTGAGTATCGTCGGGTATTGCATGATGCCGTTAATGCCTAATATGGCTAATGTGCTAAACCAAAGTAGCATAATGGGCCCAAAAAAAGCGCCAACCAGCGCAGTGCCTTTGCTTTGCGCCCAGAATAGGAGAAACAGCACTACTAGTGTAATGGGTAATATCAGTGGATGCAGAATTGGGGCAGCGACTTCTAACCCCTCTACAGCGGATAATACTGAAATAGCGGGTGTAATGATGCCATCTGCATAAAACATGCAGGCACCTAGAATTCCTAGCAACATAATATTGCGCTGTTTTCTTGCGTCGTCTGCAACGTTGCGGCTGGCGAGTGCTAGTAGCGCCATAATGCCGCCCTCGCCACGGTTGTCTGCTCGCATAATAAACGCTACATATTTGATAGACACAACCAAAATGAGTGCCCAAACAATTAGCGATAAAATGCCAAACATATTCATTTCGGTAAGCGGTACTGGGTGTGCGCCCACTGAAAAGACTTCTTTTAGTGTATAGAGAGGACTTGTGCCGATGTCGCCAAACACTACGCCAAGTGCGGCTAGCGTAAGTGCAGAGCGTTTGGTGTTGCTGCCAGAGGCTGATGACATTATGGTATTAATGGATATTAATAATTAAGTTGGCTATTATCAGCCAATTCTAGTATGAAACCAATGATTATGTGAGGAGTAATGGGTTTTGATTTATCGCACTGATGTTGAAAATAACAGAAGGCTTTATGTGTGTAATCGAACAGATATGAATTAGTTTTAAGTAGATGATTCAGTAAGTTTGGTAGGTTTAAGTGCGTAACTTTTACTAAATACTGCCAATGTTGATGTTTGACATGCTTAATTATCAATCTTTGTGATCAATTTTTGCTTGGTTTAATAAGTTTGTATGACGACATTTAATTGATATGGAGAGATTGTGATGAAACAACTGAAATATATAGTGAACATTTTTCTTATTGCCGCACTAGTGGCTTTGGTAGGTTGTGCATCAACTAGTAAAAGTGAAGGTACAGGCGAGTATATCGATGATAGTGTGATTACCGCTAAGGTAAAAGCAGCAGTATTAAATGATACAAACTTAAAATCAGTAGAGATTAATGTTGAAACTTTTAAAGGTGTTGTTCAATTAAGTGGCTTCGTAAATTCAGAGTCTGATATTAGCAGAGCCGTTGAAGTGGCGCGAAAAGTTAATGGCGTAAAGTCAGTGAAAAATGATATGCGTCTAAAGTCTAATTAATGGTATATCAACAACTTTTTGTTAGATTCTAGCTGGAGCCGATATGCTTGAGAAGATTGCAATAGTCTTGATTATTCTTTGGGTGTTAGGCTTGGCTTCCTCTAACACCATGGGTGGTCTTATTCACCTACTGCTGCTGATTGCAGTGGTGGTGATGGTGATACGCTTGATTCAAAAAAGACGGCTTTAGTAAGCGACAGCAATTAATACCAAGTTCTTTTTTTAACTTATCTTTAAATTAGTGTTTCTACAATTAAGGTTTCTACCAAAAGTTAAGGTTTCTCTCAAAGAGTGCTCAATTATTAAAAGGTGATAATTAAATGAAAGCAATTAGGGCGTTAGCAATTGTCCTGCTGGTTGCAGGTGGTTTAGCGTTAGCTTATGGTGGTTTTACATATACTAAAAATACACAAAAAGCTAAGGTTGGCCCGATTGAGTTGTCAGTAAAAGAGACTGAAGCAGTGAATATTCCAGTTTGGGCAGGCGTTATGTCTATGGTGGCAGGTGCAGTTTTATTGATTTCACATAAATAATCTTTAAATGTTATAGGAGTGTTATATGGATAATTTTTCTAGTCAGCTTCATACAAATCAATTAGTTGGCGATATTAAAGAAGTGATGCTTGATGCTGAGGCTTTATTAGCAGCAACAGTAGATACTGGTGATAAGAAGATTGCGGAAATACGTGCTAAATCAGAACAGTCATTGAGTCGAGTGCGGGCAAAATTGGATGATTTACAAACGGATGCTTTATTAAGTGTAAAAGCCGCTACTAAAGCGACGGATGTGTATGTGCATGAGAAGCCTTGGCGCGCTATTGGGTTTGCCGCTAGTTTAGGCGTTGTGATTGGTTTGCTGATCGGCCGCCGTCACTAACGTTGGATAAAAGGTTATTACGTCTATCTATAGCTAGTATCTAGCGACAACTTGAAGCGCACAGAGGTAAAGCTTTGTGCGCTTATGCTTTATATATATATTGCTTTATGCCTAGTGCTTTTTATATAGCGAAAAACTATTGATTACTAATTGTTTTAATCGTCGCGTCAGCAGAGCCAACGCCTAAGGTTAACATCACTTCATCCCCACTGTTTAATTGCGAGCTATTGCTGATAATCGCTCCTGATTGAGTTTGTACTAGTGCATAGCCTCTTGTCAGCACCGCTTTAGGATTTAAATGTTGCAGGTTTTGTTGTAGGCGTAACAAGGATTGCTGTTTGCCTCGCAATTGCTGATTGATGCTGTTATTTAAACGGTAAGCCATTTGCGTGATTTGGGCTTTTTGTTGCGCGATTTGTTGCGCTGGTGAAATTAATCTGCGCGCTAAATAATCCAATGCTTGATTTTGCTGATTAAGCACAAATTGCATGTTTTTTGATAATTGTAATTTTAATTGATTGGTGCGGTTGAGCATTTCATCGCGTGAAGGTGTTGCAAGCTCCGCTGCGGCCGTTGGCGTAGCTGCGCGAATATCCGCAACAAAGTCACAAATAGTGAAGTCTGTTTCATGACCAACCCCGCTAATGGTTGGGATGCTGCAATTGGCAATGGCGCGTGCGACCACTTCTTCATTAAATTGCCATAAGTCTTCAATGCTGCCACCGCCGCGGCAAATAATCAGCACGTCACATTCCGCACGTTCATTAGCGGTATTGATGGCATTGGCGATGATTTGAGCAACCCCTTTACCTTGTACTGGTGTCGGGTAAATAATAATCGGAATGTTAGGCATACGGCGCTTGAGCGTGGTAAGCACGTCTCTTAATGCGGCCGCATCTGCTGAGGTCACAATACCTATTTTCTTAGGATTTTTAGGAATCGCCCGCTTGATATTGGCATCAAATAAGCCTTCATTACTCAATTTTCTTTTGAGTTTTTCAAAGGCTTCAAATAATGCACCTAAGCCAGCACGTTGCACAAACTCTACGGTGAGTTGGAAGTCACCGCGTGCTTCATACAGGGTAACAGTACAACGTGCTTCGATTTTATCGCCTTCGCGCGGGGTAAAATCTACATAGCTGTTGCGACCTTTAAACATCACACAGCGCACCTGCGCCCCTGCATCTTTTAAAGAAAAGTACCAATGACCACTGGCTGCGCGTGTAAAGTTGGACACCTCGCCTGATACCCAAAACAGCGGGAAATTTTGCTCTAGGATGTTTTTTGCCAAACGATTCAGTTCGCTAACAGTCAACACTTTAGTGTTGAGTGCGTTTTCCTGAGATAAATTTGCAGCGAAGTCAGTCAAAATGGGCTTAATCCGTTAAAATGATTTTTTAAGATTATATCGTGATGGGCATCATGCTAAATAAAATTCTTACAGGCCGTACAGGTTATTTCCTAGGTTTTTTTAAATGTTTCGCGTTAGTCGGATTGGCTTTATGGATACAAACGCAATATGGCCTTGATCCATGCCCCTTGTGTATCTCACAGCGGATTGTTTTTATGACTTTAGGCGTGCTGTTTTTGGTGGCAGCATTGTTGCCAAAATACTTAAAATTTCAGTCACTATTGCAAGTGTTAACCGCATTAGGTGGCGCAGGCGTTGCGTTGCGTCATTGGTGGATACAAGCACATAAAGATGAAATGATCGCCGATTGTGGTGTAGGTTTTGATTATATGTTTGAGAATTTTCCCTTAGAAAAAGCATTGACGCTAGTATTTAAAGGCACTGGTGATTGTGCGGCTATTGATTGGACACTTTTGGGGCTCACCATTCCACAGATGTCGCTGATTGCTTTTATCGGTTTTGGTCTGTATGCGTTGTATTTAGTGAAATTAAACACCAAAAAATAAATGTGACTAATCTTTTAAAAAATATAAAAATTAGAGAAATAATTGAATGTACAAAACGATAGACGACTTTGTTGGCAATACCCCCTTAGTTAAATTACAACGCATGGCTGGCAATACCAGTAATACTATTTTATTGAAGCTTGAGGGCAACAACCCAGCTGGCTCAGTGAAAGATAGACCCGCTTATTCTATGATTACGCGGGCAGAAGCTCGTGGTGATATTAAGCCAGGCGATACCTTGATTGAGGCCACCAGCGGTAACACTGGTATTGCGCTTGCTATGGTCGCTGCCATGCGTGGTTATAAAATGATTTTAGTCATGCCTGATAATCAAAGTATAGAGCGCCGCCAAAGCATGAAAGCGTATGGGGCAGAGTTAGTGCTAACACCTAAGGATGGAAGCATGGAGTTAGCGCGTGATGTTGCTATGAAAATGCAGGCCGAGGGCGAGGGTATTGTGCTGGACCAGTTTGGTAATGCTGATAACCCTTTAGCGCATTATGAAGGTACAGGTCCTGAAATATGGCGTGATACTGAAGGTCGTGTGACGCACTTTGTGTCTAGCATGGGCACAACGGGTACCATCATGGGGACATCGCGCTTTTTGAAAGAGCAGAACCCTAATATCCAAATTGTTGGTGTGCAACCAGAAGAAGGCGCACAAATTCCTGGTATTCGTAAATGGCCAGAAGCCTACATGCCTAAAATATACAATGTAAATGCGGTAGATGAGCTGATTTATGTCAGCCAGAAGCATGCGGAAGATACGACACGTAAATTAGCGACGATGGAAGGAATATTTGCAGGTATTTCATCTGGTGGTGCCTTGTATGCAGCGCTGCAATTATCAAAACGCGTAGAAAACGCGGTAATTGTTAGCATTGCGTGCGATAGAGGTGATCGCTACCTTTCTACAGGTGTTTACCCTTCGTAGTTTGTTTAGAGATGAGCGCTCTAAGCCGCATTGTTAGTTTCATTTGTTTGGTTTGTTATAGCATTTTTGCATATGCGGTTTCTGAGATATCCATCAGCGCTATGCATGTTGAGCATGAGATGGGCAATGCAAAAGATATCGCATTAAAAGTGCGCCTTAATCAACCTAAGCCTACGGTTACTTTGCATGCAGTATTTAATCCAGCAAAAACAGATGTACAGCGTAAGCCTGAAGATTGGATACAGTTTGATTTAGCTTGTGACCTTCCAAAACAGCTCAATACAATTGAGGCGCGTTGTATTAATGGACGCTTAAAAAGCACACGTGTTGACTTCCCTTTTGATTTGGAAATCAATCGCTTATTTAATCCCAATCAACTAGATTTAAATGCCACGCTTTCTTTGAAAGACGGGAGCTTTAGCGATGAGGCTGGATTGCATGCAGCAGAAAAGCTGACTGGCACCTTCACTGTTGGATTAAAACGAGAAGCGCTAGGTTGGCAATGGCAAGCCGCTCTGGATTGGAAAGCTGGTGAAGTGTACTGGCAGCCGTTTTATATTGAGCACGGCGGTCATGCGGTGACAGCCAGCGGCACACTAAAAGATGACATGCTTCATGTTCATCATGCGCACTTGAAGATTAATCGCGTGGGTGAGTTAGATGCAGATGGCCTTTTGCGGCTAAGTGATGCTAAGTTGCTCGATTTAAACGCCACACTCCCTAAACTAAATCTAAGCGCAGCTTATCCTCTGCTATTTAAGCCACTGTTAGGTAATACTGCGTTTAACAACGCCACGATTGAAGGCGATGCAGCATTGTCGCTTAAGATAAAGGATACAAAGTTACAGTCATTTACATTGAAACTGAATCATGTTGATATTGTAGATATCAACAACAAATTTGCGTTCTATCAGCTAAATGCCAATATTCCATGGAGCTATGAGGCATCTAACCCTGTTCAGTTAAGTTACGAGCATGGAAGTTTGCTTAACTTGCCTTTAGGTAAAACAGAGATTAATGCTGAGGTAAATCGCTACTCGCTAACTGCACCTAATATACGACTACCATTGTTAGATGGTGCTTTGAGTTTATCTGATATATCTGCGGCACGCATCCGTGACGAGTGGTATTGGCATTTAGCTGCAAGGCTTGAGCCCATATCCATGTCGGACTTTACAACACAGCTCAAGTTGCCACGTATGCTAGGTAAAGCCTCTGCTGAAATCCCCCTGGTGACTTATAGTCGGGGCATATTGACTACTGATGGTAGTGTGGTGCTACATGTGTTCAATGGTACGGCAACGGTCACTCATTTGACCATGCTTACCCCATTGGGAATCGCCCCGAAATTGAATGCGGATATTGCCTTAAGAAATTTGGATTTAGGTGAACTCACAAGAACATTCTCGTTTGGTGCGATTGAAGGTAAATTAGATGGAGATATTAAAGCCTTAGAACTACAAAACTGGAAGCCAGTGACTTTTGATGCCGTCGTACAAAGTAGCCCTGGAAAATATCCTAAAAAAATCTCACAACGTGCTGTAGAAAACATTTCTGCTTTAGGTGGCGGCGGTGCTGCCGCGGCTGTACAACGTAGTTTTTTACGATTTTTTGAGCAATTTAATTATGGAAAAATGGGGTTAAGTTGTCGGTTACGCAATGATATTTGTGAAATGGGCGGTGTTGAGTCAACCGCACATGGGTATATCATCGTTAAAGGAAGTGGTATCCCCGCAATTACAGTGATGGGGTACAATCAAACAGTAGGCTGGAGTGAACTCTTAGCACGGGTGAAGCGTGTGACTGATGGTAATACTAAGGCGGTTGTTGAATAAGTTGCTTGTTAAGTAAGGCTATTGTTGACACTGGCTGTTGTTGAATAGCGCAATGAGTTAACGCAATAAATTAAATAAGGTTGCAGTAGGGCGCAATGACCCCGAAGCCACTTTCAATATGAGTAGCTAATATAGCGTGCGTAATTTAAGAAAAGGATAAATGATGAAAAGTTGGTCGATTGCTTTGGTGTTGGCGTGTGCTTTACCCTCTTGTGTCACGATTAATATTTATTTCCCAGCAGCCGCGGCAGAAAAAGCCGCAGATAAGATTATTGATGATGTTTGGCAACTTAAAAATGGCGCAGGGAAGCCAAGCACTAATACGGTAGAGCCTTAATCAGTTGCAAATGCATGTTGGCAAAATAAATAACCCAGTTAAAGGAATCATCATGAAAAAAATCTTATTCAGCGTGTTGTTATTAGGCGCGATGTTTGCGAGTCAAATGGTGGTTGCCGCCGCAGACTTAGAGGTTAACACACCAGCAATTACAGCCATTAAGGGCAGTATGCAGTCTCGCCATGCACAGCTTGCGCCACACTATGCAAGTGGAGCGGTTGGCTTAACTAAAGATGGCATGGTTGCAGTGCGCGATGCTAATGCTGTACCGTTAAAAGATCGTGCGGCATTAAATGGCACAGTGGCGGCGGAGAATGCAGACCGCGCCAAACTATACAAAGAAATTGCTACGGCTAATGGACATCCTGAGTGGCAAGCTGAAATTCAAAGCACGTTTGCAAGCCGTTGGATTGATAAAGCACAAGGTGGTTGGTGGGTGCAGGGTGCTGGCGGTTGGACGCAAAAATAGTTGAGATACTTTTTTCCGTGTTTACTAAGATTTTAATAAAGCCCTTGCCATGACCCCTACATTAGTTTTTGATATTGAAACCATTCCAGATACAGATGGTTTGCGTACCTTGCTAGATTTACCCGCTGAAACCTCTGATGAAGATGTTGCTAATATTGCACTACACCAACGTCGGCAACAAAATGGTACCGAGTTTTTACCCTTGCACCAGCACCGAATTTGCGCGATTTCATGCGCATTACGTGAAGGTAAACAATTTAAAGTATGGACACTAGGCGATCCTGACTCCTCTGAAGCTGAAATTATTCAGCGTTTTTTTGATGGGATAGAAAAATATACGCCACAGATTATCTCGTGGAATGGGAGTGGTTTTGACTTGCCAGTGTTGCATTACCGCGGCTTAATTCACGAGATTAATGCCAGCCGTTACTGGGATTTAGGCGAGGATGACAAAGAGTTTAAGTGGAACAATTATATTAGCCGTTATCACACACGCCATTTAGATCTGATGGACGTGATGGCGATGTTTAACGCACGTGCTAATGCGCCATTGGATGATTTGGCGAAGCTGTGCGGCTTTCCTGGTAAGTTGGGGATGGACGGCAGTAAAGTGTGGGATGCCTATAAAGCTGGTCAGATTGCGCAAATTAGAGATTATTGTGAAACTGATGTGGCCAATACGCATCTGGTATTTTTGCGCTTTCAGCTGATGCGCGGACACCTATCGCCAGAAGCGTATGAAGCAGAAGTTAATTTAGTACGAGATACTTTATCAGGCTATACCGCGCCGCATTGGATAGAGTTCCTAGCGGCATGGAAATAGCGCATGATGTGTAAAGAATAAAGCGTCCTGTCTATTTCTTTAACTCAGGGTTAAGTGCAACGCCTTTTTCAAGTTTCCCTTTAATTTCTTTTACGGTTTCTTCAATGGCGACAAACCGCTCTGGTGTAGTAGGGTGAGAAGATTTTGTGGTGATTGCTTGTGAGTTATTAATCGCCATCCTTCTCCAAAAGCCAGCAGCGTTATCGATATTAAAACCAGCTTTTTGCATGATATATAAGCCAACGTAGTCGGCTTCTTGTTCAAACTCAACAGAGTATGCGTTGCCAGCCATGCCAGCGCCCATTCGGCTAAAGTCACCGTTTGTGTTGACGCCAGCAGTGGCTGCCGCGATATCAAGTAGTAAACCAAATACGCCACCTACAGTAGCATTTTTCTTTTTTGCATCAATGTGCTTCATGGCATTGTGAGCAAGCTCATGGCTGACGACGAGAGCCATCTCTTCGTCGGTCTTAAAAAAGTCCATGAGCCCCTTATAAACCACAATGTTTTTACCATCTGCATAAGCGTTTTTGGTGTCGTCTGGTGCTAGATGTACTTGAAAGTCACAGGATTTTACTGGCGTGATAGATACTTTGTGTTCTGTACCGTCTCTTAATACTGACATTTCTACTGGGGATAGACTTTTCGCTTGTTCTGCTAGTTTTTGTGATAATTGCTTATCGGCATCTTTGCCAATGGGTACAAGCCAGTGATTGATGGACACTAAAACATCACCTTCTTTTAGTGTTGCTCTTTCAGCAGGAGATTTTTCAACGACATGCAGAATTTTAAAACGCTCATCTAAACCAAATTTAGATTTAGTGACTTCTTTCCATGCTGGTTTAAAACCATCTCGATTCCAATAATTAAATCCGTAATAGCCAGCAGTTTTATCGCCGCATAAGTCACTGCCATCCGTAATAATCCGCGAAGAAACATTCTGTAGTTTTTTATAGTTACTCATGTAGTCTTCAACTACAAGTTCTTGTTGTTTCTTTGCCTCAGCGTTGGTGGTCTCGTTATTAGCAATCGGTGCTCGAGTTTGTGGTGCTGCGCATGCAGCAAGAAGTAGGGCTACGATAAATAGTGGTGATCTGGTCAGAAGCACGTTGATTTCCTTATGGTTTTTATTGATTTTTTTGATATGGAAGTTTAATTTCTGTTTTGTCTAGCAGTCAACAATCATGATGTTAGTTGATTAAAGAGTTTTTTCAGGCATGTTGCTTTGGTTTGCTTCTTTCCAGTTAAGAATGACTTTTTGATTGTTGTTGCCATCAATCGTTAATCGATGGCGTAGCTTTTCACCATTGTTCGTTGCCAGAATCGTATAAGTCCCTACTGATAAATTAATGTATAACATTGGTTTAGCATTCTTTAGTCTAAACACAAGCTCATTTTTATGATTGTAGATATTGATGTTAATCGCAGTGGCAGAATGACCATCTTCACCTTCTGAGAATATTAAGTTTAGTGTGAATTTTTTTGCATGCGGCCGCATTTCAATTACTTCTTCATGGCCAATGCCGCCAGTTAGGTATTGAATGCCATTTTTTGTGGTGCGAATTTGCTGTTCAGTCGCCTGTGCGAGTTGAAATATAGCAGTTCCAGCCAGCATGATTGAGATGATTAAGTTTTTTAGATTCATGAGAGAAATCATTTCTTATTACTTAAGATTGCTTGATATTAAAGCATTAATATTAAGTTTATCAAAATAAGATCATTTCCTCTAATACAAGCTCTGCGGTAAAATTTAGCCTATGAGAAAAAGACGAAATAAAGCACAAGCTGAAAATATACCAGCCCCAATTTTAACAGCGGTGATTGAATCATTAGACCAAGAAGGTCGTGGTGTTACCCATGTAGAAGGTAAAACGATTTTTGTTGACGGCGCATTGCCTGGTGAAAAAGTCACTTTCCAGTCTCACCGGATTAAACCGAGTTATGAAGTCGCTAACGTGGTTGAGGTGTTGAAACAATCTAACCAACGCGTCACACCGAAATGTCCTCATTTTGGACTATGTGGTGGTTGTAAATTGCAACATTTAGATTTTGCTGCGCAGGTTGCTACCAAGCAGCGTTTGCTAGAAAGTGATTTATGGCATATTGGCAAGGTAAAAGCTGAAAATATGCTACCACCATTGTATGGCCCGACTTGGGGCTATCGTCATAAAGCGCGTCTAAGTGTTAAATACGTAGAGAAAAAACAACGCGTATTGGTTGGTTTTAATGAGAAATCAACACGTTTTGTAGCAGATATGAATAGTTGTGAGGTATTAGTCCCCGAAGTTTCAGCCTTAATTACACCGTTACAAGATTTAATTTTGTTGCTGAGTATTAGAGATAAATTACCTCAAATAGAATTGGCGGTAGGTGAACCAGATGCTATTGAGCCTGATGTCAATGCACAATATAAGCCAGTGATTGTGTTGATTATGCGCATTATGGCACCGCTTAATACTCAAGACGAAAGCTTGCTTAAAGCATTTGCTAATGATCATGGCGTTCAGGTTTGGACACAAACCAAAGGGCCGGACACCATTAAACCTTTTTACCCTTTAAATGGCTCTGCACTTAGCTATAGCCTGCCAGAGTTTGATTTGAAATACCCATTTAAACCTAATGAGTTTACACAAGTGAACCCGCAAATTAATCAGGTGATGATTCGCCGTGCGATGCAGCTACTTTCACCTAAAGCGAACGAGAATATTGCTGACTTTTTTTGTGGTATTGGTAACTTCACGCTACCTATTGCACGTAGTGGCGCACAAGTGTTGGGTTTGGAAGGTCTTGCTAATCTCGTTGAACGTGCAAATGAAAGCGCGCAGTTAAATGAGATTAATCACGTTAAATTTGGCGTGGCAGATTTGTTTAAAATGACACCAGAGGCTTTAACTGGTTTAGGGCGCTTTAATAAATGGTTAGTTGACCCACCACGTGATGGGGCGTTTGAATTAGTGAAGTCACTAGACCCTAGTAATCAGCCAGAGTCTATTGTTTATGTATCTTGTAACCCAGCTACATTAGCACGTGATGCTGGTGTGCTGGTCAATGAAAAAGGGTATCAATTAAAAGCTGCGGGTGTGATTAATATGTTTCCACACACTGCCCACGTAGAGTCTATTGCTTTATTCACGTTAAATCATTAATTATTGTTGTGAAAAAACAACAAAAAATTGTTTAGCACCGCTTCATTTGATGCAAATCAAATGACCTCTAAAGTTAGCTCAATATAATTCAGCCATCGAATTTGTAATAGATAACTTAATTTTTAAGCGGAGAGTAAGAAAATGAAAAAATCATTTGTAGTGTTAGCTTTAGCTGCAGCGTTTTCACCAATGTTGGCGCAAGCTGAAGCGGGTGACTGGGTAGTACGTTTACGTGCAACTAACGTAAACCCATCTGAGAGCAGTAAGTTAGGTGAGAAAACTGCTCAGGCTTATGGAGAAGGTCTAGCTACTGCTTTATATGGCAACACGAGCGCTAATCTTCAAGTGGATAGTAACACTATTCCTGAGTTGGATATTTCTTACTATGTGACCAAAAACATTGCCTTAGAATTGATTTTGGCCTTGGGCACTAAACATGATGTTAAAACGTCAAGTGCAGGTGTTGCGCTTAATTCTAGAGATTTAGGTGAAGTTAATTTATTGCCACCTACGTTGACTGCGCAATGGCACTTTAATCCTGATCAAACGTTTGATCCGTATGTAGGTGCTGGTCTATCTTACGTGCGCGCAATGGATAATGGATTGAAAGCAAGGACTGCTATTGGTGATCAACCAATACGTATTGACCGTAATAGCTGGGGTCCAGCTATTCAAGCAGGTTTCGACGTGAATTTAAAAGACGGTTGGTTGGTTAACTTTGACGTTAAAAAGATTTGGTTTGATACTGACGTAAAACTTAACGTAAATGGCGGTGGCTGGAATAAAATAGATAAGTTACATGTCGACCCATTAGTAGTAAGCGTTGGCTTTGGTAAAAAGTTCTAATTGCTAAATTTGCAATGCGTTAAAACTAAAACAATTTAATTCAAGATTTTAAGGCTCCACATTTGCCCCTGTTGTCCTAGTAGCAGGGGCTTTTTTTATCTATATATCACCTGAGTAGATTTTTAATGAAATATCTTTAACTTGTTTGAAATTTTTGTAGAAGTGTTCTTAGCTTAGCGGTATATGTTTAGCAGTTTTATGGGAGATTGTACTGACTACGTGGCTTTGAAGTGGCTTTAAGCTAGTTCTGAGGTGATGCAGCGGTGTGCTGGATTAACATCCTGCACACCCATTTTATTGCTTAAATTGTTATTTAAATGATTTTAGAGAACCGAGCACGGTTGCGATCTGTTTGTAAGTAACGGTCAAAAATCATGCCTACCGCACGTACGAAGAACCATCCAAAGTCTGTGACTTGCAGACCTGAGTTTTCTAAGATAATCATGCCAGTTTTTTCTAGTTCTTTAAGTAGTTCCAGTTCTGAGGCAAAGTATTCTTTAAAGTTAATCATATAGGCAAGTTCTATAGATTCATACTGCAATTCACCCTGGCACATGATGGCCATAATCACGGCCCGACGTACTAGGTCGTCGCGTGTTAATGCTAGGCCACGTACGATTGGGAATCGACCTTGATTAAGAAAATCGTAATATTCTTCTAGTGTTTTAGCATTTTGACTATAAGTTGCACCTACGCGACCAATTGCAGAAACGCCCAGGCTAATTAAGTCACAATCTGGTTGTGTACTATAGCCTTGGAAGTTGCGATGTAGGCGGCCTTGGCGTTTGGCGATGGCTAGTGCGTCTGTAGGCAGGGCAAAATGATCCATACCTACATATACATAACCTGCGTTAAGGAATGTTGAAATCGCATTAGATAGCATCGCAATCTTTGCAGATGCCGCTGGTAGCTCGTAAGCATCAATTCTACGTTGAGGCTTAAAGCGCTCAGGCAAATGTGCATAAGCATATAATGCTATTCTTTCAGGTCTTAACTCCACAATTTGCGATAAAGTTTTTGAAAATGACTCTGGAGATTGCTTAGGTAAGCCATAAATCAGATCAACATTGACTGAATCAAATTTGAAGCGTCGTGCTGCTTCCATTAGCGAGAATACTTGTTCTGCTGGTTGAATGCGATGCACCGCTTTTTGTACTTCTGGATCAAAGTCTTGAACACCAAAGCTGAGACGGTTAAATCCAAGTTCTGCTAAGTGTTTCAAACGTTGTTCATTCACTGTACGTGGGTCAACCTCTATTGAGTATTCACCATGAGGCGCTAACACAAAACTGCGACGTATCATTGCCATCAGTTCGCTGAGTTCTTCATCGCTAAAAAAAGTAGGTGAGCCACCGCCTAAGTGCAATTGTGAGATGGTTTGACCAGCCCCTAAGTGCTCGATGTGTAAGTCAATCTCGCGGCTTAGATATCTTAAGTACTCCGCGCTACGCTCGTGATGTTTAGTCACGATTTTGTTGCAAGCACAAAAAAAGCAGAGTGACTCACAAAATGGGATATGTACATAAATAGATAAAGGCAGTGTTAAGCCACCAATACGACGTTGAGCTAAGGTTTGCTTGTAAGATTCTTCAGTAAATGCTTCAACAAATCGATCTGCGGTCGGGTAAGAGGTATATCTAGGACCTGAAACGTCAAATTTTTGTAAGGTTTCTGGTGTTAACGTAGGGACGGCACTTTCCTCCCCAACTTTAGTGTTTGTCGGTTGATTGCTAGGAAAATTGATTGTATTGTCGGCAACCATCATTTGTGACTCCTAAACCTTTGGGTTTATCCTGTAAATATAAAAATACACTCTGCACTATGGCCTTTTTACCCAACTTAAGTTAGGTTTGTTGCTGCAGTTCGCCTAGCTACAGAGCATTTTTGTTGTGATTACATACATCTAAATTTACAGGGCAAACTACAGGACTCTACTTTGCCACTACTGCCACTAAAGTACTTTGATACACATCAAAAGATAATTATGAATAATGATTATTTAATTCACTAGCGGCAAACTGCTGAAAGCGGTATCCTTATTAAAATCGTATCAATGGGCACATTATGCAACCTGTTTTAAATCCAGAAGCCATTAAAGTCGCTTGCTCAAACTGTAATCTGCGCGAGCTTTGCATGCCTGTCGGTTTTAACGCCGATGAAATGAAAAGGCTTGATGAAGTCGTTGAAAAACGCCGCCGCGTGAAACAGGGTGAGTTGCTATTTAATAGTGGGGATACCTTTACTTCTCTCTATGCAATCCGTACTGGATTTTTTAAAACCTGTGTGACCAGCGAAGATGGCCGGGAGCAAGTGACTGGCTTCCAAATGGCCGGTGAAATCATTGGTATGGATGGTATTGTCAGTGATCACCATAACTGTAATGCTATTGCGTTGGAGGATGCTGAAGTCTGTGTGATGCCTTTTGCAACGATTGAAGATCTATCTAGAGAGTTGCCTGTGTTGCAGCGGCATGTACACAAAATTATGAGCCGTGAAATTGTGCGTGAGAATAGTGTGATGATGCTCTTAGGTAATATGCGTGCGGAAGAGCGTTTGGCGGCATTTTTGCTGAACCTTGTACAACGTTTACATGCTAGAGGCTTATCTCAGTCTGAATTAGTGCTAAGGATGACACGCGAAGAGATTGGGAGTTATCTGGGTCTTAAATTAGAAACAGTGAGCCGTGCTTTTTCTAAATTTAGTGAAGATGGCATTATTGAAGTCAAGCAACGTTACGTCAAAATAATTGCACCTGATGCATTAAAGAAAATATTCAATCCGCAAACTTACTTTTAGTGAGTATTGTAAAGATTTACTTATTTTAATGACCAATTTCAAGTCAATCTACGACTTAAAATCTAAGACTTAAAAGTAATGATTCCTGCATGACCATAAAAATTCACCTTAGCACCACAGACCATAACCGTGATGTCGTCGGGCTCAAGTATATTTATCCAGTAATTTCACGGCGTGCTGGTGGCGTGTCTGTTGGCATTAATCTTAATGTCAATAACGCGTGTAATTGGCGTTGTATCTATTGTAATGTGCCTAACCTTACTAGAGGGTCACCGCCCGCTATTGAGTTAGATATCCTAGAGCAAGAGTTGCGAGCGTTTCTTCATGACGTGTTGCATGGTGACTTTATGCAAAAGCACGTTAATGAAGAGGATCGTCAGCTTAAAGACATTGCATTTTCAGGTAATGGTGAGCCAACCAGTGCAAAAGAGTTTCCACAAGTCCTGACACTAGTAGAACAGGTATTGCGTGATTTTGACCTGCTTGGAAAAATTAAAGTGAGGCTTATCACCAATGGGAGTTTGATGGATAAACCTTTGGTACTTGAGAGCATGAAGCATCTGGCAAAGCTGAATGGCGAGGTTTGGTTTAAAGTAGATGGTGGCTCTAAGGATGCGATTGCACGTGTGAACGATGTGAATCTAAATCCAGAGAGTCACTTACAACGCTTAAGGCAGTGTGCGATCGCTTGCCCAACCTATATACAAACCTGCATGTTTTCCTTAGATGGATTGCTGCCAAGTGAAGCTGATATCAATGATTACCTTACTCTGGTTAGTCAAGCAAAGGATGTCATTAAAGGTGTGCATCTTTATGGGCTGGCGCGTCGCTCAGAGCAGGTTGAGGTCGATAGGCTGTCAAGATTACCTGCTGAATGGCTTGAAGCAATGGGGCAACGTATCCGAGAATATGGAATCACGGTGTATGTTAGTCCATGATGATATTGCTTGGTTAATACATCATATTAGACTGCATTGAGGCGTTGCTAGCGTTTTTGGTTGGTTTATTTCATGATAGCGAGTAAAAATGCGCGTTGCTGTATTTAGCACTAAATCTTACGACAAAACTTATCTTGATTCAGCCAATTCGGGTCAGCATCAACTGGTTTATTTAGAACCTAGACTCGACTCAACGACTGCTTTTGCTGCTGAGGGTGCGCAAGCTGTGTGTGTCTTTGTGAATGACGTGCTTGATGCTGAAGTGATTGCAATCCTTGCAAAACAGCGTGTGCAGTTAATCACTTTGCGCTGTGCTGGTTTTAATCACGTCGACTTAGAGGCCGCAAAACGACATGGTATTACTGTGGCACGCGTACCAGAATATTCACCACATTCAGTAGCTGAACATGCCGTTGCCTTAATGTTGACCCTGAATCGTAAGATTCACCGTGCTAGCGCCCGTGTACGGGAAGCTAATTTTTCATTAGATGGACTGCTCGGTTTTGACATGTATGGCAAAACTGTTGGTGTAGTTGGCACAGGCAAAATTGGCCAATGTGTGGCAAAAATCATGGTGGGTTTTGGTTGTAAAGTGTTGGCGTATGACCCATATCCCAATCAGCAGTGTATAGAAGTTGGTGCAAGTTATGTAGCACTTGAAGAATTATTGAGTAGTAGTGATATTGTCAGTTTACATTGCCCACTAACGCCTGAAACGCATCATTTAATTGATGAAAAAGCGATTAAGCAGATGCGGGCTGGGGTGATGCTGATTAATATTAGTCGAGGAGCTGTCATTGATACTCGTGCGATTATTCGTGGATTAAAGTCTGGTGTGATTGGTAGCTTAGGGCTTGATGTATACGAAGAGGAAGAGAATCTATTTTTCAGGGATTTATCCAGCACCGTTATTCATGATGATGTATTTGCGCGCTTATTGACGTTTCCAAACGTAGTCATTACTGGACATCAGGCATTCTTTACTGATGAGGCATTAACAGAGATTGCTAGTACTACCATTGCCAATATTTCTGCATATGAGCTTTCTGGAAATGTTGTGCATCCTGTTTCTGTGGAGCGGCTTGTTTAATTAATTGTCGTCATCGGTGTAGTTTAAATCAGTATTCTTAGTTGGTTAAAAGTACATCACAGGTTGCAGAATAGGCAACACCTTTACTTACACTACCAAGTAACCAGTTTTCAATCCCGCTTTTCTCATTTTTACCTATCGTGATTAAATCAGCGCGCTGCGTTTTTGCATGATTACAAATACTTTGTGACGGGTAGCCAGACAGTATTGTTCTAGATACTTTTGTACCAAGGGTCTGCTCATTAAAAATTGCACTGAGTCTGCTATCTGCATCTGCTAATGCTTGAGTGCGGTACTGTTGTAATAATGCTTCATTCATGCCGGCCTTGTACATATGCGCTTCCTGATTGGTATCAAATATCAGCAAACCCTCGATTTGAGCATCTGGAGCGATTGTCCGTGTGAGTGCAGGCACTTTTTCAGCACCAGCAGAGAAGTTCACCGCTGCAATGACATGGCGGTATGGCGGTGTGGTGGCGTCTTTATTTTTAACAATTAAAATTGAGCATTTTGAAACTGTCATGAGCCGTGAAGTTGTTGAGCCTAGTAGTTTTTCAAGCAGGCTATGTTCACCTTGAGCCCCTGTCACAACTAGCCCAGCGTTGACTTGGTCAGCATACTGAGAGATTTCAGTATGTGCACGACCTATGCGGGTGGCGGCTTCTACCGCTATATTAAATTGCTCACGAAGTTGAAATGCCAATGTGTCTATTTGCGTTTTGACTATTTCTTGCTGTGCTTGTTGGTAGTGTGTTTGAAAACTGAAGGAAAGCTCTGAACCCGCGTATAGATCAAGCGGATGTACTACATGGATCAGATGCAGTTTTGCACCAAGTGCTTTACTAATTAAGGCGGCACGATTGACGGCCAAATCTGCTTCTGCTGAAAAATCAGTACCTGCGACTACATGGGTAATGGGTTGCATGTTACTCTCCTCAATAAAGCGTTGCCTAATCACTAAAATTATAGATGGCTGAAACTATAGGCTAATCTAGCCATTTCTGCTTCCTCATCGGCTGGAATCATCAAAATAGGTTTTGAATCCATGTTGCTTAACACTGTGGCATGTTGTTGGTTTTTTTCAATATTTAATTTGAATCCCATAAACTCAAGATGATCACAAATCATCGCGCGTACCAATGCAGAGTGTTCTCCAATGCCGCCTGTAAAGACAATGGCATCAAGGCCGCCCACTTTTGCTGCGTATGCACCTATTGTAGCCCTAACTTGTCTTGTAAAAAAAGCAATTGCAAACTTGGCATGAGCGCTAGTACTTGCAATCAGTGTCGACATATCGCTACTTTCACCATTTGATAGTGCCAATAAGCCCATTTTTTGATAAACAAGTTCTGAAAGTGCATGATAGTCATGGTCTTTTGTCAGCTCTAACATCACCCCTGGGTCAATATCTCCGCTACGTGTTGCCATTGGAATACCACCAGCAGGGGAGTAGCCCATACTGGTATCAATAGAGCGTAAATTTTTAATCAGGCATAAACTAGCACCACTACCAAGATGCGCAATCACAACATGACCATTTGCAGTTGCGCCAATATGCTGGGTTAGTTGTTGTGCGATGTTTGCATAATTGAGCCCATGAAAGCCATAGCGCCGATAGTCGAGTGCTTTGGGTATTGGGAGGCGGTAAGCTAGTTCTGAAAGGGTGTGATGAAAGGCTGTATCAAAACAGGCGACTTGAACTAGCTTAAATCGATCAGCAAACGCTTGCGTACAAATATCTACACCTTGCAGGTTACTTGGCATGTGAAGTGGTGCTAAGTGTGTGATGCTTTCAAGCCTGCTGCGTTCATTGGCGTCAATCAGTCTGGCAGCTTCGGCAATATCACCGCCATGTACAAACCGATGACCAATTAACAGCGTATGTTTTTGTAAGGTCCTGTTATCGTTTGTGAGTGCAACTTTTAAGTCATCCAGTAATTGCTCAAAAGCTTTGGCGTGATAGTTACCATGTTTTTGATCTGGGGTTTGCCTGTAGCAATAATTAATACGTTGACCATCTGACAGAAATAAGCTGGCTTTGAGGCTGGATGAGCCACAATTGATGGTGAGCGTGGTTAATGTTTCCATGTCCACTCGTCTTCTTCTGGTAGATCAACGCCATGTTCATAGGCGTATCTGCAACATTCAATCTGTCTGTTGCGAAGCTGTTCTTGCACATGCCCACCAATTTTTTGTAGAGATGGAATGCGGTTGATAGCATCAATCGCTAGGCTAAATCTGTCAATCTGATTTTGTATAGCGAGTTCTAATGGGGTGTTGATACTGCCTTTCTCTTTATAGCCGCGCACATGCAAATTACAATGGTTGGTGCGGCGATAGGCAAGGCGGTGTATCAAATATGGATAGCCATGGAAGTTAAAAATGATGGGCTTGTTGGTAGTAAACAGGCTATCAAACTCACGATCAGACAAGCCATGTGGGTGCTCAATTTGAGGTGATAATTTGTAGAGGTCTACGACGTTAATGAAGCGCACTTTAAGTTTTGGAAAATGCTCGCGTAATAAGGATGTTGCGGCCAGCGCTTCTTTGGTGGGGATGTCGCCCGCACATGCCATCACTAAGTCAGGCTCTTCACCTTGGTCGTTACTTGCCCAATCCCATATACCTAGACCTTTTGTGCAATGCTCAATCGCCGCGTCCATATTTAAATATTGCAGATGCTTCTGTTTGTCGCAAACAATGACATTAATGTAGTCTGTGCTGTTAAGGCAGTGGTTTGCTACAGAAAGTAAGCAGTTCACATCAGGTGGCAGGTAAATACGTGTGACTTCTGGGCTTTTGTTTACCACAATGTCTAAAAAGCCAGGGTCTTGATGCGTAAAGCCGTTGTGATCTTGCCGCCATACTGTAGAGGTGATGAGTAAATTTAAAGATGAAATAGGTGCGCGCCATGGCACATCTTTAGACATAGCCAGCCATTTTGCATGTTGGTTAAACATCGAGTCAATCACGTGAACAAAAGACTCATAAGTTGAGAAGAAACCGTGGCGACCCGTGAGTAAATAGCCCTCTAACCAGCCTTCAACAGTATGTTCAGATAACATCTCCATGACGCGACCATCTGGAGACAGTTCGCCACCATCAGTATCTTCTGGCAAGTAGTCAGCTAGCCAAGTTTTTTTACTTACCTCATAAATATCATCAAGTTTGTTTGAGCTGTTTTCATCTGGACCGAATACGCGAAAATTATGCATATTTTTTTGCATGATGTCGCGTAAGAACTTACCTAGTGGTTTTGTGTTTGGTGCTGAAATCTTTGCTGGTGCTTCTAATGCAACCGCATAGTCGTCAAAGTTTGGCATGCGCAATGCCTTGCGCAACAAGCCTCCATTGCTGTGAGGGTTAGCACTCATGCGGCGTTCTTTGTGAGGTGCAAGCGATTTCAGTTCGGCATTTAATTGCCCATTTTCATCAAATAGCGTTTCAGGTTGATAGCTCCTCAACCAGGTTTCTAGTTGTGCTAGATGCTGAGGATTATCCTTTATATTGCTCATTGGTACTTGATGCGCTCTCCAAAAACCTTCTACTTTATGACCATCTACTTCTTGAGGGCCAGTCCACCCTTTAGGGCTGCGCAAAACAATCATCGGCCACAGTGGGCGCTTGGGGTTGTTGGTGTCGCGTGCTGTTTTTTGTATTGCTTTAATCTCATTAATGCATTGTTCTAGTGTGGCAGCCATTTTTTGATGCATGGTGTTCGGGTCGCTACCCTCCACAAAATATGGCGTCCATCCGTATCCCATGAATAGATGTTTGAGTTCATCATGTGAAATACGGGAAAGAATACTGGGGTTATTAATTTTATAGCCATTGAGATGCAGTATTGGCAATACAGCACCATCACGAATGGGATTAAGAAACTTATTAGAATGCCAAGAAGTGGCAAGTGGACCTGTTTCAGACTCACCATCGCCAACCATAACGGTAACCAGCAGGTCTGGGTTGTCGTAAGCGGCGCCAAATGCATGTGAAATACTATAGCCTAGCTCGCCTCCTTCATGAATTGAGCCCGGCATTTCTGGTGTGCAGTGGCTACCGATACCACCAGGGAATGAGAACTCTTTAAAAAAGTGCTTTAGGCCTTCTTCATCTTCACTTTTGTTTGGGTAAACCTCACTATAAGTGCCCTCTAGGTAAATTGGACCTAACACACCAGGCGCACCATGCCCTGGACCTGCTAAAAAGATGGCGTTTAGATCAAACTTCTTGATTAAGCGGTTGATATGTACATAAGCAAAACTTAGTCCTGGGCTAGAGCCCCAATGTCCAAGTAAGCGTTGCTTGATATGTTCTGGCTTGAGCGGCTGCTTTAGAAGTGGATTGTCACGGAGATAGATCATACCCGCGGCTAAATAGTTACAAGCGCTCCAGTATTGGTGTGTGAGTCTAAGTTCGTTGCTAGATAATACGTTGTTGTCTGTTTTGTCGCTCATCGGTCATTCTCCTTTAAGCCTATCAATCAGCTAAATGTGTCTGATTGTGGCCATGGTCTTCATGAGTTGCACTTATTGACTAACTATTGAGTAGATAATATTAGCAGTTTTTTTAACATCATTATTTTTATAAAAAATAGTGAGCTTTCATATCAACATGAAGTTCACTTCATGTTGTCAATTTAATAGTTAGCACTGTTGTTGGTTGGGCTGAGATTTTTTTGTTAAAAACTACTGGAAGGCACACCATAAAACATGGTCATTAGATTAGCAGGTTATGCAGGATAGAACCAACAGCAAAGTGGTTCTATTTCCCTCAGATAATATTAGTTGCTTCTAGACGGCAGGAGCAATGATTAAGGGTTGGTAGGTTTAATGCCAGTTGCGGCATGGTTTCGTCCTTGAATCGCTGGAACTAAACCATCATGCCTACCTTCTAGTGTTTGGTTAATTTCAATCCCTTTGCGGTAGTAGTCTGCATCCACGACAGGGTCAGGTACTTTGATGGCAAAGTAAAGTGTAATAAATGATGCGACAACGACAGTTAATGGCCCGCCAACCACAAGCCACATATGACCGTAATGCCACCATGCCTTTGATGTAGTTTCAGAACTTAAGTCACTGCTGTTTAGATTGCTCATATTTACCTCTGATTAAAACAATTCATGTTGTTCGGGTGTGGTTTACATTAAAAGTACATTAACTTTGCTTCGTAATATTCGTTTTATTGGTGTTGCTTACCTCAATCCCGTCATACCTTTTAAGAGTATGTGTCGCTTATTAAGCGCTAGTTATCTAGGCACTAGAAAGATCGATTTTTCAGTGACAACTGCATTACTCCCGGTTGCTTTAATCTCAAATATCACTGTATGAGAGCCAGACTTCATTGACCCATCTGGAATCTGCAACCTTACTGGAACTCCACGAGACTCAGCAGGGTTAACCGCTACTGTATGATTAGCATCTAATACATCTGATTGAATCACCAGTTGATCAAGTCCAGTGGCTTTCAATTGGTAATGCTGTGTAGATTCCGTAGCGTTCATAATCTGTAAGCGATATACATTTTCCAACATTCCACCTTCAGCCAAGCGAGCCATGACACCACGGTCACGAATGACATCTACTTTAAATGGAGAGCGTAACCATAAACTCGTTAATAAAGTGACCACTAGCAAAATGAGTACAGTTGCATAAATCATTACGCGCGGACGTAAGATACGTTTTAACATTTGCGCATGTGACCAACCATTGGTCATCGCGGTTTGTGTCGAGTATTTCACTAACCCACGTTCGTAACCCATTTTATCCATGACGGTGTCGCAAACATCAGCACATGCGCCGCAACCAATACATTCATATTGCAATCCCTTACGGATATCAATGCCAGTGGGACACACTTGTACACACATACTGCAATCAATACATGAACCTAATTTCTGGTTTGTTAAATCTGCTTTACGTGAACGACTGCCACGAGGTTCACCTCGAGCCTCATCATAAGTGACGATTAACGTATCATCGTCGAACATTGCACTTTGGAACCGTGCGTAAGGGCACATATACTTACAAACTTGTTCACGCATAAATCCTGCATTGCCGTATGTTGCAAACCCGTAGAATCCAATCCAGAATGTCTCCCAAGGCCCAAGGCCCATATTGACTACTGCAGTGCTTAATTCACGAATTGGGGTGAAGTAGCCTACAAATGTAAAACCAGTCCATAACGCAAATGCAATCCATACAAAATGCTTAGTAGCCTTTTTAACGAGTTTCTTGCTGGACATTCCAGCATCATCTAATTTCATACGCGCGGCGCGGTCACCCTCTATTTTTGCCTCAATCCAAAGAAATATTTCGGTGTAGACAGTTTGTGGGCAGGTGTAGCCACACCATAATCGTCCAGCAATGGCTGTGAATAAAAATAGTGATAAGGCGGAGATGATGAGAATGGCAGTGAGGTAAATCAGGTCTTGCGGATATAAGACTAAGTTAAAGATATAAAAGCGTTTGGCTTCTAAGTCAAATAATAAGGCTTGGCGGCTACCCCATTCAATCCATGGAATGCCGTAAAAAACTATTTGCGTGAGCCAGATCATGACCCAGCGCCATTTAGTAAAGAACCCGAAGGTGCTGCGCGGATATATTTTTTCCGCAGCAGCGTACAAATTAATCACAGTTGTCTCGTTAGGCGCATCTAATGCGCTTGTTGAGGCCTTCGGGTCTTTAGTATTGCTCATATTAAATGTGAATACCTTTATTGAGGGTTAGTGTTATTAGATAAACTCCAAACATAAGCAGTGAGTACGTGGATCTGCTCAGGTGAGAATTTAGCTGACTGCGCTGGCATTTGGTTAGTCACGCCAAGATTGATACGTTTGATAATCGCTTCTTCACCAGCACCATGTAGCCAAATGTTGTCTGTTAAGTTAAGCGCACCCAATGCTTGATTACCTGTTCCATCAGCACCATGGCAAGCTGCACACACTGCAAACTTCTCTTTACCTAATGCGGCGCGTGCGGTGTCGTGTTTGCTAGCAGAGAGGCTAAGTACATAGTGAGCTACATTCTTAACATCTTCTTCATTGCCAACCGCAGCAGCCATCGGGGGCATCATCCCCATACGGCCATTGGTGATAGTTTCTGTGATTTTCTCAGGGCTACCGCCATAAATCCAGTCATGATCCGTTAAGTTAGGAAAGCCTTTACTGCCGTGTGCATCAGAACCGTGACATAGCGCACAGTTGTTCATAAATAAACGCTCACCAATGGCTTGTGCTTCCTTATTGGTAGCGAGTTCTTCAATTGGCATTGCCGCAAATTTGGCATAAATCGGTGCCACTTTTGCGTTAGCTGCAGCCATTTCTTGCTCATATTGACCTACTTGTGACCAGCCTAACTTGCCAGCGTAACCACCAAGTGCCGGGTAAGCTAAGAAGTAAAACAATGAAAACACAATCGTGATAATAAACATCCATACCCACCAACGTGGTAATGGGTTATTCATTTCACGCAGGTTTTCATCCCACACATGCCCGTTTGTATTGTCACCATTTGGACTATTAGCTTTAATTTTGCTAGTCACCCATAGTAACAATGCACAACCAATTACACCAGCCAAAGATATCACCGTGATGAATATTGGCCAAAAACTACTGGTAAAGTCGCTCATTTTGTTTTCCTCTAAACTTCTAAAATGAAGTTTTAAAAAGTGTTTATTTAGTCTTTTAAACTTTAATCATTAGTAAAGGGCAGGTTAGCTGCTTCTTTAAAATCTGATGTATTACGGCGTTTCCAAGTCCAACCCATGATGCCTAGAAACACGGCAAAGCTAGCAATCGTGGCAAGAATCCGTAGCGTATTGATATCCATGGTATTGCTCCCTAGTTTCTAAGTTAATTTATTTAAGATGTGTGCCTAATACTTGCAAGTAAGCAATGACCGCATCTAATTCAGATACACCCTTGGCTTCTTCAGCCGCACCTTCAATTTGCTCATCAGTGTATGGCACGCCTACTGCACGTAATGCACGCATATTTGGCGCAAGAGAGGCTGCATCTACTTTGGTAGTTTCCAACCAAGGGTAGGCTGGCATAATTGACTCAGGTACAAGGTCGCGTGGGTTAATTAAGTGAATACGTTGCCATTCATCACTATATTTACCACCAACACGGTGTAGGTCTGGACCTGTACGTTTACTGCCCCATTGGAATGGGTGGTCGTAAACAAACTCGCCAGCGACTGAGTAATGGCCATAACGCAATGTTTCAGCACGGAACGGACGAATCATTTGCGAGTGGCAGTTATAGCAACCTTCGCGAATGTAGATGTCTCGTCCAGCAAGTTGCACTGCTGTGTATGGCTCTAAACCTTTAATTGGCTCAGTGGTTGATTTTTGAAAGAACAACGGTACGATTTCTACTAGCCCACCAAACGCAACAACGACCAGTATCAGCACAATCATCAGAAAGTTGCTGGTCTCAATTTTTTCGTGGCTGAAGCCAGTATTTTTATCTTGATTAGACATGATTGTTTTCCTTAAGCGTGAGCAGCAACTGGTGGAATTGTGGCTGTAGCAGCTTTACCACTGGTTGCTGTTTTAATAACGTTCCACAACATGATAGTCATGCCACTTAGATAGAGCAGGCCACCCAACATACGAATGATGTAGTAAGGTTGTTTTGCTTTAACAGACTCAACAAAAGTGTATGTCAATGTGCCATCAGTATTAATTGCACGCCACATTAAACCTTCCATCACACCTGAAATCCAAAGTGCTGAGATGTAAAGTACGATACCTACAGTCGCTAGCCAAAAATGCAACTCAATGGCCTTGATGCTGTGCATTTGTTTTTGACCAAATAAGCGCGGAATCATGTAGTAGATAGCGCCCATTGAAACCAAGCCAACCCAGCCTAAAGCGCCTGAGTGAACGTGTCCAACAGTCCAGTCTGTGTAGTGTGAAAGTGAGTTAACTGTTTTAATCGCCATCATTGGGCCTTCAAACGTACTCATACCGTAGAAAGACAATGAAACAATCATGAAACGTAAAATTGGGTCTGTACGTAATTTGTGCCACGCGCCTGATAAGGTCATCATGCCGTTAATCATGCCACCCCAGCTTGGTGCTAATAAAATCAATGAGAAAGCCATGCCTAATGACTGTGTCCAGTCAGGCAGTGCTGTGTAGTGCAAGTGGTGAGGACCCGCCCACATATAAGTGAAAATCAATGCCCAAAAGTGCACAATAGATAAGCTGTATGAGTATATCGGGCGGTCTGCTTGTTTTGGCACAAAGTAATACATAATGCCTAAGAAACCAGCTGTTAAGAAGAAACCAACCGCGTTATGACCGTACCACCATTGCACCATTGCATCTTGTACACCAGCATAAGCTGAGTATGATTTCATCATGCTAGCTGGCATTGCCGCGCTGTTTACAATATGCAATAAAGCGACGGTAAGAATAAATGCGCCAAAGAACCAGTTTGCAACATAAATATGTTTTACTTTACGCGTACCAATCGTGCCAAAAAATACAATGGCATAAGACACCCAAACAACCGCAATCAGCAAGTCAATTGGCCACTCAAGCTCTGCATATTCTTTACCTTGAGTGAAGCCTAATGGCAATGAAACCGCAGCAGCAACAATGACTAATTGCCAACCCCAGAATGTAAACTTTGCTAATGATGGTAGAAATAATGTCGTATGACAGGTTCTTTGTACTACGTAGTATGACGTGGCAAATAACGTACAGCCACCAAATGCAAAAATCACAGCATTCGTATGAAGTGGTCGTAAACGGCCAAAACTTGTCCAAGGTAAGCCTAGGTTAAGTTCAGGCCAAACAAGTTGAGCGGCGATAATTACGCCTACTAACATGCCGACCACGCCCCAAACCACGGCCATGATAGAAAATTGCCGTACAACGGAATCGTTATACGTAGTTGATTGCGAATTCGAGACTTGCATTTAGTTCTCCCCCAAGTGCTTTTAAAATGCCATTAATAATTTATTGCGAGTTTTACACGTGGCATTTTGTCGCAGCTTTAGTAAATGACATTTGATGCATATCAAATCGTTTGCGATTCAAAAAAATTAAAAGTTGATGATGCGTGCAGAAAACTGGTAGAAAAGACTATTTTCAGTTGCTTGTTTGAATCCTAATTTTTGTAAATCAAGTAAACTGACGCACATGAAATATTTGAATATTTTATTAATAATCTGTTTTTTACAGCTCAATGCTTGTGATTTTGCAAGTAAAGATACAAACAGAGATGTCAGTGTGCATCAATCCACACCTATTCACTTTGCGCTATCTCAAGCGCCTTTGAGTTTAGACCCGAGAGTGGCGACAGATGCGGCATCTGAACGGGTGATTCGTTTAATTTATCAGCCCTTAGTCGATTTTGATCAAAATTTTAAGCCAACCCCAAAGTTAGCCGATTGGCAGATGGTCAGTGCAACTGAGTATCTTGTTTCTCTAAGGTCACCGCGCCCACTATTTCACAATCAACAGCCACTAAATGCTGAGGACGTAAAGACGACTTATGATGCGATTGTCCAATTGGCTAATTCACCACTCAGCGCTGAGTATGCCAATATTCAAAAAATCACCGTGCATGATGCTGAACATCTCACTTTTTATCTTAAACAGCCAGACCCCTATTTTGCGGCGAAATTAATTATCGGGATTATGCCGAAACGGTTACTTGAGCAACAGCATGACTTTGCGCGCCATCCAATAGGTAATGGCCCACTGGCGTTTGTTGAAAAAAATAACAAGTTAGTGTTGCGTAGAGTTGCCGATGGGCAAATCATTACACTCAGTGAAGTGAAAGATCCCACTGTGCGCGTGTTGAAGTTATTGCGTGGTGAAACTGATTTGTTGCAAGGTGAATTACCTGCTGAGCTAGTAAAGTACTTGCAAACCAAGCCTGAGGTCACTGTAAAAAACAGCCCAGGCGCCAATTACTCATATTTAGGCTTGAATATGCAAGACCCTGTGCTAAGTAATCTTAAAGTAAGGCAAGCCATTGCACATGCGATTGATCGACAAGTTTTGATTGATAAAGTAATGGTTAATCACACGCGTATTGCAGGTGCCATTTTGCCGCCAGAGCATTATGCGGGTAATCCTAGGTTAAAAGCCTATGACTACAATCCCGAACTTGCTAAACACTTACTCACTGAAGCTGGGCTTAGTTTGCCAATAAAGCTTGTCTATAAAACTTCTACTGATGCACAGCGTGTGCGTATCGCAACGATACTGCAAGCACAAATGCGCCCCGCGGGCATTGAGTTGGAAATTCGGAGTTTAGATTGGGGTACGTTCTTTGAAGATGTCAAACAAGGTAACTTCCAGCTATTTGGGCTGACTTGGGTGGGTATCAAAACACCAGAAATCTACACCAAGGTATTTGATAGTAATCACTTTCCACCTAACGGATTTAACCGCGGTCGATTTTCAGATGCAACATTAGACAGCATGCTTGCAAAAGAAGACTGGCAGGCCGCTACTGATAGAATTCATGAGCAATTGCCTTTTATTCCGCTATGGTATGAGGGGCAGTTTGCCGTGTTTAATAAAAAAATCACCAACTACTCGCCAAAACCAGACGGTAATTGGGACGATTTAGCTACAATAAGCACTTATGCACATTAACATCTCTATTTTACAGCAGACGCTTACCTTGCTTGATGATATGGGCAATGTTAACGCGCAATACGCTATTTCTAGCGCCGCTAATGGCGTAGGTTGCGAAAAGAATAGTGGTTGTACGCCCTTAGGTGCACATATTATCCGTGCCAAAATCGGCGATCATCAACCAATCAATGCTGTATTTGTTGGCCGTCGGCCCACAGGTGAAATTTGCACACCAGCATTGATGGCTGAATTTCCTAACCGTGACTGGATACTGACACGTATTTTGTGGCTATCAGGTAACGAGCTCGGTAAAAATCGTTTAGGTAATGTGGATACCATGCAACGCTATATTTATATTCATGGTACGCCAGATGTTATCGCCGTTGGTAAACCAGACTCACACGGATGCATACGCATGCGCAATGTCGATATTATTGAGTTGTTTAATAGGGTGCCAGTAGGTACTTCTGTCATGATTGCTGAGTAATGCGTGTGTTTTTAAATCTGATGAATACGTATCAAGCACTGAAGCATGATTTTTTAGTGAGCAAACCATTGCTGGCTAATAGCTATCGATATGGCGAGAGATATTGATGAGCATCATCAAACGCTTAGTCAATTTCTTTACCGTCATTTTTGGCGTATTACTACTCACTTTTTTGCTGATACATTTGGTGCCAGGTGATCCTGTCGATGTCATGCTGGGCGAGTCGGCCAATATGGCAGATAGAGAAGCATTACGTGCAGATTTAGGTTTAAATCAGCCGCTGGTTAAGCAGTTTGGAAATTATTTGGTAAAGCTTATGCATGGTGACCTCGGTCAGTCGATTCATACACAAACCCCGATTATTGATTTGATTCAAACACGTTATCCAGCCACACTAAAACTGGCTTTGCTGTCATTATTCATTGGTATTCTAGTGGGTGTGCCACTAGGTATTTTCGCCGCGCTTAAAGCGGGGCAATGGCAAGACTTCATCGTAACCATTATTTCCGTGCGCTTATCTGCCATGCCTGCATTCTGGCTTGGGCCAGTATTGATGCTGATATTTGCAGTATGGTTGGGTTGGTTACCTGTGAGTGGCATGGATTCTGGGACATCCATTATTTTACCCGCTGTCACTTTAGGGTTTGGTTTGAGCGCGATTTTGACACGGATGACACGGACTAGTTTGCTGGAAGTATTAAACGATGATTATATTCGTACCGCACGCGCTAAAGGGTTAAGTGAGCAAACCGTGATATTACGTCATGCACTGCGTGCAGCGTTATTGCCGATCATTACAATAGTTGGCTTGCAGATGGGGAGTTTGTTGGCAGGTACGGTGATCACCGAAACGATTTTTAGCTGGGATGGCGTAGGTAGATTGCTGGTGGAGAGTATAGAAAAACGTGATTATCCTGTCACTCAGGCTTGTGTACTCATTGTTGCTTTAAGTTATGTGTTGGTGAATCTGGCAACAGATGTTTTATATAGATTAGCAGACCCTAGAGTGCGCCATGCTTAATGAATCTATCATGCTTAACGTGCATGGGAAATAATACTGTTCAATGAAATTATTTTCCTACTTAATTTTAGCGCTTTGGTTGGTCGCGGTACTCATCGGAAACCTATTGCAGCTTAACCCCAATGCGATTGATTTAGAGGTGATTTTACAAGCGCCTACAGCCCAGCATTGGTTCGGTGCAGATGATTTAGGCCGTGATATTTTAGCGCGCGTGTTAAGTGGAGTTGAAGTGTCGTTCTTGGTTGCGCTTATTGTCACTGGCGTGACCATGACAATAGGCGTGTTTGTCGGCTTACTGGCTGGGTTTTATGGAGGTAGGGTAGATGCAATATTGATGCAAATTACCGATATTTTCTTAGCATTTCCTGGTATTTTGTTAGCGATTGCTTTTGGAGCTGTATTGGGGCCTGGGCTTGGCAACTTAATCATGGCTTTATGTCTAACGGGTTGGGTGAGTTACGCACGACTAACACGCGGACAGACTTTAAGTTTGCGTCATCGTCAGCATGTGCAAGCCGCAGAGTCATTAGGCGCAGGTGTGCCGCGATTGCTGTTTCGGCATATATTGCCTTTATTGGCTTCTATTTTAGTGGTAGAAGCCACCTATAGTTTGGCGAGCGTCATGATTGCAGAGGCTAGCTTGTCATTTCTTGGTTTAGGGATACAGGCGCCAGATGCCTCGTGGGGTGCGATGTTGCGAGATGCTGTGCGCTATATGTTAATTGCGCCGCATTATGTATTAATTGTAGGCGGATGCTTGATGAGTTTGATTTTAGCCATTAATCTAGGCGGTGACTATTTGCGCGACGCTTTAGATGTTAGAAAACCAGATTAAGAAAAGAGATTGCATGAGTTTAGGTCCAGTCATGTTAGATGTTGTCGGCACAGAATTAACCGATGACGACATACGACGTTTAAAACACCCACTCGTTGGTGGCGTAATTCTATTTAAGCGTAATTATGAAAATAATGCGCAGCTTAAAGCGCTTACTGCAAGTATTCATGCAGTACGTCAACCGCCGTTGTTGATTGCAGTTGATCATGAAGGCGGGCGTGTACAGCGTTTTAGAGACGGCTTTACTAAAATTCCACCTATGCGTGAATTTGGCAAGATTTGGGATAAAAATCCTAAAAAAGCCAAAGAGCTAGCCACAGAAGCGGGTTGGATTTTAGCCGCAGAGCTTCGTGCCCATGGTGTAGATTTTAGTTTTACCCCAGTGCTAGATATGGATTACGGTGATAGCTTAGTCATAGGTGACCGTGCGTTTCATTTAAATCCGCAAGCGATTAGTGATTTAGCTTTTGCGCTGATGCAAGGCTTAAAAAAAGGCGGCATGGCTGCTGTTGGTAAGCATTTTCCTGGGCATGGATTTGTGGTGGCTGATTCGCATGTGAGCATGCCAGTAGATGAGCGTGAGTTTGATCAAATTGCACAGCACGATATGCAGCCTTTTAGAATGCTAATTGATGATGGCATTCAGGCCATTATGCCTGCTCATGTGATATACGCTAAAGTGGATAATAAACCCGCTGGTTTTTCACCGCGTTGGCTACAAAAAGTATTACGCGAGCGCTTAGGGTTTAATGGCGTAATTTTTAGCGATGATTTAAGTATGGAAGCGGCAACAGCTGGTGGTGATGTCACAAGTCGCGCTTTGGAGGCGCTTAACGCTGGGTGTGATATGGTGCTGTTATGTAATCAGCCAGCCATGGCAGATGAATTATTAGCTAATCTTAGCTGGACAATTTCAGCACAAAGTTTGAGTCGGCTTGCACGTATGCATGGGCATAGGCACCCATTAACGATGGATGCCTTGCATGAAAGCGCTGAATTTGTCAGTGCTGTTCGCCAAGTGGCGCAAGTCGGTATTGTAGAAGGTGAGCTGTTTGCTTAACAAAAGTACTTGAAACTTAATGATTAAATCGGTATCTTAGTAGTAGTAATTTTAATGTAAAGGAAACAACAATGTTAGACAACACCCCAGTATTAGGTCGTTCAGAGTCAGCTGAACTAGCGACAAATCGAGTATTGCGTAATACTTACGCGTTGTTGGGTTTGACAATGATTCCAACAGTGATTGGTGCTTTTATTGGCATGAGCATGAATTTTTCGATTGCACAGCAACATCCATTTATTTTTGCAATTGGTGCTTTGGCTGTGATGTATGGTCTGTTTGCAGCAATTTCTGCTAACCGTAACAGCAGTTTCGGAGTGGTACTTTTATTAGGCCTAACATTCTTAATGGGGATGTTGCTTGGCCCAATTCTGCAACATGCACTCAACCTAAGCAATGGCGCACAAATCGTTGGCTTAGCGGCTGGCGGTACAGGTATTATTTTGATGACATTGGCTGGTATTGCAACGACTACCAAAAAAGACTTTAGCTTTATGGGCAAGTTCTTATTGGTTGGTATTATTTTACTAATCGTTGCTTCATTGGCTAATATCTTTTTACAAATCCCCGCTATGGCGCTTGCTTTGTCTGCGGTTGGTGTGATTCTGTTCTCGGGCTTCATTTTGTATGATGTGAGTCGTATCGTTAACGGTGGTGAAACTAACTACGTAATGGCGACGCTTGGCTTGTATCTAAGTATTTATAACCTGTTTACTAGCTTGCTACACTTGTTAATGGGCTTGATGGGCAGTAATGACTAAGTAACGTTTCTAAACAACGTGTCTTGTTAATACATGCGTTTAGATATTAAAAAACCCGCTTCGGCGGGTTTTTTATTGGCGTTGCAGTTTTGCTTGCTTACGACGTTCAGAAAAAAAGTGTGATAGTACCGCCCCACATTCGTTAGCAAGGATGCCACTTGCTACTTGCGTGTGGTGGTTAAGCTTTTGTTCTGCCATGAGGTTGACTACACTGCCGCAAGCACCTGTTTTTTGGTCATTTGCACCATAAACTAGTCTGGCAATTCTGGCATGTTGTATTGCACCTGTACACATTGCGCAAGGCTCTAAGGTGACATAAAGCGTGCAATCAACTAAGCGATAGTTGCCTAAGTGTTTTGCAGCATCACGCATGGCCTGAATTTCAGCATGCGCACTAGGGTCATGTGAGCTGATGGGTGCATTGCTACCGCGACCTATAATTTCTCCATCTTTCACGATAATCGCCCCAACAGGAACCTCCCCTGCGAGGGCGGCCTGTTCTGCTAGTGCTAGTGCGAGTGACATGAAAGTTTGGTCTTGTTCCAAGCTTTGGGCAGAATTACTTGTCATTTTTGAGGTAGCCTAATGTTTTTATGCAGTAAGTCAATAGCTTAGTCTTCTTGCTTTTGACCCCAGCGGATCAATACATAAATCAAACCTAAAACAAAAGCGCCACCTACCCATATTCCAATCTCTTCAGTGGTTGGTGAAAGATCCTGCACAGGCATGACAATTAATTTACGTAAAAACAACACGAGTACAACTTCAACAAAAGTTTCTACTAATAGTTTGCTGCCTTGTAGGTAACGTATTTCTGCAGAGATCAGTGCAGAAATTGACCAGAGCAACATTAGTGTACCAAGTGCATGTAAAAAGCCATGCACAAGATTATGTGCAGTAGCGGCTGCGTAGACATCTATAAAAAACAACCAAGTAAACATAATGACGGAGGTTGCAAGTGCAAGCCCAATGATGATATGTGCAAAGCCATTTAGCCATTGCATTGCTTTAATGGCAAAACTGTTAATTTTTTCGAAATTTCTTGGTAGTTGTTCTTGGGACATGTCTTATTACTTTCATTGTGCGGATGATAATAAAATATCATTGATGTTCAATAATTGGAATTGTTTAATGAGCCATTGCTGTGCTTTGCCACCATCGCTACGCCAAGCTAAGAAAATAGTGCCTTCATGTTTTGGTTCAGCCACTTGTTTAATGATGAGTTGGCCGTTGTTGACGTATTGTTCTAATAGCTTATTGGGCACATAGCCTGCGCCTAAGCCTGCAATTTGTGCTTGTAACTTTAAGTGCATATTAGGCACGGTGAGTACATCTTGCCCAGTTAAAATACCAGAAGTGCGTGGAGGCAAGTTACGTGAACTATCCGCTGCAGAAACCGAACGATAGCGAATAATATCTTGGTTTTGTAGTGGCTCTGCCAATTTGGCTAGCGGATGATGTGGCGCAACTGCGTAACTAAATGTTAGCGTACCAATCGCTTTTGTCATAACCCCTGCATTTGGTGGCGCATCACCTGGCGCACCTAGAGAGATGTCAGCCCGCCCGCTAATCAGTGCATCCCAGCTGCCGCCATATACTTCTTGTATTATTTTTATTTTCGTACCGAAATTTTGTGCATAAAATTTCTCTAGTAGCGGGTAAACACTAGTGACATTGAACAAATCGCTTACAGCAATGGTGAGTTCAGTTTCAATGCCTTTAGCAACACGTTTTACACGTGACTCTAGCTCGCTAGCGGCATTGAGTAGGTTGCGACCTTCTTTGAGCAACTCTGCCCCAGCTAAAGTAAGCTCAGCACGGTGACCACTGCGGTTAAATAGCTTAACGTTTAAGTCTTCTTCAAGTTTTCTTATTGTATAGGTAATTGCGGATGGTACGCGAAACAATGACTCTGCGGCGGCCGCAAAGCTCCCCTTGCGTGCGATAGCATCTAAAACTTCAAGTGATTCTAAAGAGAGTCTTATTGACATAATAGTAGGAAAATCTTAATCAATTTTTTTGAACAAACCATGCAAAATTATTTGCTATTAGTATATTCTCATTAGTAATAACATGCTCTTAATGATTCAATTAACTTGAATGATAATATGTGGTTGTAATTGAACGATATTATAGAGTTGTATCAGATATGCAACTTTATGTCGCTAAGTTTGACCAAGCATCATACTTCGTCATCAATCAGTGCGCGCTGTAAAGTAAAGCAGAAGCAAAGTGCGGGCGCTTTAAATTAAGGGTGCCCATAATTTAATGAAAATTGTGTTATAAAAATTAAGTAATGAAAAAGGATAACATATGAAATACACACATTTGAAAACGACAGCATTATTGTTGGGCGTACTGTTTTCAGGTATGAACATGGCTGTTGCAGCACCTGTTACTTACAACATTGATGCAGCACATAGCTTTGCTAACTGGAGCGTCCGTCATGTTGTCGCAAAGGCGTCTGGTACTTTTAATGACATTACAGGCAATATTTCTGTTGATGCTGACAATTTAGCAAATTCATCAGTGGATGCAAAAATTAATGTGCTTAGCGTCAACAGTGGACTTGCTAAGCGTGATGCACATATCAAGGAAAAAGATTACTTGAACGCAGGAAAATTTTCTGAGATGCATTTTGTCAGCACAAAAATTGAAGCAAAAAGTGCTACTGAAGGCGTGATGACTGGCAAATTTACAATGAATGGTGTAACTAAAGAAATTGCGTTACCGTTTAAAGTGTTGGGTTTTGGTAACGACCCATGGGGCGGTGAGCGCAGTGGGTTTGAGGCTAAAACTTCTCTTAAAGCATCTGATTATGGTTTTGGTTGGGGTTTAAAGCCTAATGCACCTGTCGGTGATGACATAGAAATCACTTTATTAATCGAGGCAGTTAAACCTTCTGCGGAAAAACCAAAAAAATAACTAAAAATAAACTATTTACTAAAAAATCTATTGAATCAAATGTATTAGTGAGTTCGAAAATATAGGAGTAATGAATGGCATTAGACTTATTTAGCCCAGTAACGCTGGGAAGTATGCAATTGAGTAACCGCATTGTAATGGCCCCGTTAACACGAAATAGAGCGGGTGAACACGGCGTACCTCAGCCACTCAATGTGACATATTACGAGCAACGCGCAAGTGCTGGGCTGATTGTGACTGAAGCAACTCCAATATCGGCGATGGCACATGGCTATCCTGCATTGCCAGGTATTTATACCGATGCTCAAGTCGCTGGCTGGAAGAAAATTACCGATGCAGTGCATGCTAAAGGTGGAAAAATTGTCATTCAGTTATGGCATGTAGGCCGTATTTCTCACCCGACATTATTGCCTGATGGGGCATTGCCTGTTGCGCCTTCTGCGATTAAGCCCGCTGGTCAGGCATTTACTTATCAAGGATTAGTTGATTACGTTGAGCCGCGTGCTTTAGATGTGCATGAGTTGTCAGGGATTGTTGCTGACTACGTGCATGCCACTAAGTGTGCACTTGCGGCTGGTTTTGATGGCGTGGAAATTCATTCGGCTAACGGTTATTTACTTGATCAGTTCTTACGCGATGGCAGTAATAAACGTACAGATCAGTACGGTGGTAGTTTCGAGAACCGTGTGCGATTCTTGTTAGAGGTAACAAAAGCAGTAGTGGATGTTGCTGGTGCAGATAAAGTAGGTGTGCGCCTTTCTCCTGTGAATCCTTTCAATGATATGAAAGATAGTAACCCACAAGCATTATTTAACTATGTCACTGAGTCGTTAAATCAGTTTAATCTCGCTTACTTACATGTGGTAGAAGGTGGCATCCACGGCGGTGGTATTGCAGATCCGTTTGATTTTGATGTATTACGTAAGCTCTTCAAAGGCGCTTACATGGCTAATTTAGCTTATGATAAAGCACGTGGTAACGCAGTGATTACAAGTGGTCACGCAGATGTAGTGGCTTATGGTGTACCATTCATTGCTAACCCTGATTTAGTTGAACGTTTTAGAACAGATGCGTCATTAAACGAGGCGGATTCATCATCGTTCTACGGCGGTACTGAAAAAGGCTACACAGATTACCCATTTATTGAGGCTTAAATAATCATGCATAAACCAGCTATTACTCAAACACCTATTGATACCACGCTTTCAAATCGCTGGAGTGGTCGTGCTTATGATGCAGCAAAAGGTGTTACTCACGCGCAAGTGATTACCTTGCTTGAGGCCGCAAGATGGGCGCCATCATGTTTTGGCGATCAACCTTGGCGTTTTGTTGTCTGGAATAAAGGCTCAGATGCAACGACCTGGCAACAGGCATTTGATTGTCTTGTCCCTGGTAATCAAGCTTGGGTGAAAGATGCGCCGTTGTTGTTGTTAATTTGTGCGGATACTTTGTTCGGGCATAATCAGCAAGCCAATCGCTGGGCACAATACGATACAGGTGCTGCAGCTGAGAATTTATGCTTACAAGCATCTAGTATGGGCCTGATGGCACATCAGATGGGTGGGTTTGATGCGAATAAAGCACGAAGTGAATTTAAGATTCCTGAGCAATACACTTTAATGGCAATGGTTGCTGTTGGTTATCCAGCAGATATTGCAACTTTAGAAGGCGAGACTTTAGCGAGAGAGACTGCAGAACGTGTTAGAAAACCTTTGTCTGAACTTTTCTTTGAAGCCACATGGGGTAAATCAGTAAAAGGTTTGAACGAGTAACTGCATTGTTAACGTAAAACTTAACGAAATATATGGCTTCTGATAAACTGCTATCTTTAGGTGTTACCTTATTCAATTAAAGGCAAAATTATGGCAGTTATTGCACTTACCAAAGCTAATTTTAAAGAAACGATAGAAAACAATCCTTTTGTGATTGTTGATTTTTGGGCAAAATGGTGTGATCCATGTGTTGCTTTTACGCCTACATTTGAAGCTGCATCAGAGAAAAACCCAGATATCGTATTTGGTATGGTAAACACAGAAACAGACCCAGAAATTGGCGAGTATTTTGAAGTAACGCAGATTCCAGGTATTTTGGTGATTCGTGAACAAGCTGGTATCCATGCGCAAGTGGGTGAAATCGGCGCGCCAGCATTTGATGAAATTATCAAATGGGCGCGTGATTTTGATATGACACCAGTGCGTGAATACTATAAAGAGCAAGCGAAAGCAGCTAACTAGAACTAGATTAGTTGTTACAATAAAAAAGCGGCTTAAAGCCGCTTTTTTATTGTGTGTCGCTTTTACCCATCTGTTGCCCAAATCAATTAGGCATTAACTTATTGAATAGTTCTCAAACTGGTAAGGCTAAAAAATACACGCATTTATGCGGGTATTTTTTATGGACCATTGGTGATGAGCTTGGTTTTTTAGCATAAGATACCCATTACTTTTTAAGAGTCAGACATAACTTTTACTTAGGAAATTTAATGAGTAAATCAAATAAAACAATACATCCACAAGAGTTGGCAAGATTAAGAGGACTTCTTATGGCTAGATATATAGTAGCTACTGTGGATATATCAATTATTCGCCAAACTTGTCTATCAAATATCGTACGATGGAGGTCACAAGGTACAAATAGTGTTTTATGGGATGAATGGGTAAAGTTACTTATAGGTGGGAATGACCAAAAGCTTATTAGTGCATTAACAGATGATGTAAATGAGAATAATAAAAATTTAAGGCGAGCTGGACCATATGCTGGGTTGATAAATCCCCAAATTAGAGAATATATATTTTCGAAGACCTTAGATGATTTACCAGCGTTAGAAGATCTAATAACTTACTCAAGCGGAGCACTCAACGACTGAAATTAATTTCATATAATTCAATTGCTTACATTAAATTAATTTTGCATACATAGTTGTTTTCTATTAAAAATCTGTAGTTGTAATGTCATCTTGTGCTTTCAATAACAGTATTAACTGGGGACTTCGTCCAGTCATGAATTCCTTGCGGCTGGGGAGAGTCTCCAGTAGAATGCTTTTCATGGAAAACTATATCTTCAATGCAACTTATCAGCCACATTTCTCTGGCCATGAGACATTTCCTTTGCGTCAGATGTGGCTAAAAAAAGCATTTGATTGCACTACCGATCAATTGTCGATTGATAAAAGTGTATTTAATCAAGACCGGGCCATTGCAGTTTTTGGTGTTGGTAAAAACATGGTTAGCTCAATTCGACATTGGGCACTCGCATGTGGAGTTATTAAAGAAAATTCAATAAATTCAGGTGGTTATGAAATATCTGGAGATTGGGCTAATATCTTATCTTCTAGAGGCTTAGATCCCTATTGCGAGCATGCATCAACCACTTGGCTCGCTCATTGGCGGTTAGCAGGTTCACCAATTGGTAAGCATCGGGCTACGACCTGCTGGTGGCTCTTCAATAATGTTACTGCCTTAACTTTTAACAAGGACGATATTTACCAGCAGTTGAGTAAATATGCTGAAAGCAAAAAGGCCAAAGTCTCAGAAAGCACGCTCACGAGGGATATTGAAACTTGCCTTAGAGCTTACTGCCCTAGATCTGAAGACTCGGTAGAGGATATGGCTGAGCCCATGCTTGGTGAGTTGGGTTTAATTTTGGATCAAGGGAATGGTAGCTTTGTATTTTCACGTGGGCCGAAAGCATCATTGTCCGACAGTTTGTTTATCTACGCGCTACTTGAATATTGGGACAGAAACTTTCCTAGCGAAAAATCACTTGCATTTGAGTCTATCGCCTATGGTCCTGGATCTCCTGGACTGGTATTCAAGCTGGATGAAGACTCAATTGCGGAGCGATTGATTCACCTTTCAGATTCTACCGATGGGCAACTGGTCTGGTCTGACCACGCAGGTATACGCCAAATAACAAGACGTATATTTGATCAGAACAGTACAAACAGTTTAAAAAGTAAGCTTTTATTGAGCGCATATGACTAGCACAATGATACACCATGTAAGGATTGGTCGGCATTACCAACGGGCTATTAGAATTGATAGCGATCTGGGACGCCTAGAAGCACTCGAGGGTTATATCTGCCACAAAACGGCTAAGATGGTTCTAGAAAACATGTCAAACCAAGTATCAGGTACGCAATGGGCATTTACTTGGACCGGCCCATTTGGTGGTGGTAAATCCTCTCTAGCATTGACATTAGCTTCAGCTTTATTGGCTGATGTAGTCTTGAGAAACAAAGCGAGGGAAACTCTAGCACCTGAGATATTCGAAGTGTTTGATCAGGCATTTCCCGTTAAAAAAGGTTGGAGTGTCATTGCAATTACTGGCAAGAAAGCAAACCCTGTAGAGGAAATCGGGAATGCCTTAAATGCTAATAGCAAGAAACTAAATATTGATCCTAAGAATCAAAAAGAAGTACTAAATGCTTTATTAAGCGCTTCTAAATCAGACGATTCAGATGGATTGTTACTTATCGTTGATGAGATGGGTAAGTTTCTTGAGTATTGCGCACAAACAGGTGGTGACCTGCACTTTTTCCAGGACTTGGCAGAATATACACAACGCGGCCATTCAAAATTAATCGTGGTTGGCATTTTGCATCAGGCATTCCGCCAATATGCCAATAAGCTGGGCCAAGATACAAAAGAAGAATGGGCAAAGATTCAAGGCCGATATTCTGATATTCCTTTAATTTCTACAAGCGATGAAGTAGTTGAGCTCATAGGTAAAGCAATCCAAACTGATCAAGCGCACGACTGGACTGCACAGTCAGCAAAAGTCGTTGCCAAGGCGATTCAAAAAAGACGCCCGAATATCGGCAAAGAATTCAGGGACAGACTTGATGCCTGCTGGCCACTGCATCCAACTGTCGCTGCAATCTTAGGTCCTGCCTCCAGAAGACAGTTTGGACAGAATGAGCGCAGTACGTTTGGGTTTCTAACATCAAGCGAACCCCATGCATTTAAAGTCTTTCTGCAACAAACAAGCTTGAATGAAGACTCCCTCTACACACCAGCTGACTATTGGGATTTTTTACGTGCGAACCTAGAATCCGCAATCATAGGGTCGTCTGATAGCCATCGTTGGGCACTGGCTGTAGAAGCAGTAACAAAAGTGCAAGCGAGAAGCGATGGATTTGAAGTCGGGTTGATGAAATGTATTGCAATTCTTGACCTCTTTAAATCCGATTCTGGTCTTTACCCTAACGTCCCAGTGCTTCATACGATCTATCCAGATCAATCTCAAGAGTCTATTGAATCGGCTCTTGAGCGTTTCTCTAAGTGGAGAGTGGCGATCTACCGTAGCCACATAGAAGCATGGGGGATTTTTGAGGGCAGTGATTTCGATATTGATGCTGCTTTAAAGCAATCACGTAATAGTTTAGGTAAGCTTGAGCCATCGACACTCTCAACGATGGCGGGATTGCGCCCCATCGTTGCCAAGCGTCATTACCAGGAAACTGGGACATTGCGATGGATGGACTTCTCATTGATCAGCCTTGAAGAATCATTAAACGAACCCGAGGAATTATGTGATGGCAGCTTCGGTCGTTTCCTACTAGTCATCCCTGAAGTCAGTGACAGTGAATCCATCGTGCAAAAGAAAATTGCTGCGGCTGCCAAATCACTTTCTTCCAAAATTGTATTCGGCATCCCCACGAACTATCAACAGATCAACGATCTTGGTTTGGAATTGCTGGCGCTCAAACAGATTGACACTAGTGCACATGAAATTGCTGGCGACCAAGTCGCTAAAAGAGAGTTAGCAGCGAGAATAGCTGCTACTAGCTCTGCTCTGCAATCTGAATTACGTTCTTCCATGGATAAGGCTCAATGGTTAATTGACAATAAATGGAAGAGCCATATCAATCTATCTCAACACGCCTCTGAGTTAGCTACACGGTTATTCCACAGCGCCCCGAAACTCAAAAGCGAATTAGTGAATAGAGACTCGCTATCATCTAATGCAGCAAAAGCGCGCCGCGATTTATTGCATCGCATGATCCTAAATGAAAACGAAGAGAATCTTGGACTCACAGGTTGGCCTGCGGAGCGTGGACTGCATGAAACATTACTAAATTTGACAGGCCTCCACAGGCAGGATGCTGATGGCATTTGGCGTATCCAAGTGCCTACTGATAGTGATCCAGCTAATCTAAAAGCACTTTGGGATGAGACTGATCGACTGTTCTCTTCGGAGGCGGATCGCATATTGGTGAGTGATGTATATGCACATTGGAAAGCTGAACCATTTGGTATAAAAGAAGGTGTTATGCCCGTATTGATCGCAGCTTACATCCTCTCGCGACGGGATCAAATTGCAATTTACGACAATGGTATCTTTCAGCATACGTTTGATGATGCGAGCATGGATCTTTGCCTACAACAGCCGACTAAATTCTCATTAAGAAAGATTTATATTGATGCTGCTAAAAACGACATACTCATTGGTATTGCTGATGCTTTGAGCGCAGCTGGGATTCATCTATCCATGGCAGACCCATTGGACACGGCTAGAGGGTTAGTTGGCTTCTTTTTTAATCTGCCGGAATGGACTCAAAGAACCTCATCTTTAAGTATGGATGCTAGCAAATTGCGCGAGCATCTACTTCGCGCCTCAGACCCGCACAAATTACTGTTTATTGATTTGCCAATTTTGTTTAATACTGATACGACCGAAGAGTATATAGCCCATATCGGGCCGCCGATATTAGAGTTATTCAGAGCTTATGCAAATATGATTAATAAACTTGGCTCACATTTAATGGATGCACTTGATGCTCAAGGTGACATTAAAGAACTCAACCGTCGGGCAGGAATCGTTTTGGATATCTCAGGTAACCTCAGATTCAATGGCTTTGTGACAAGAATCATGAGTTATGACGGGTCTTTCGCTAGTCTTGAGGGCATTTTAAGCCAAGCTGGGAACAAACCTCCGTCACAATGGAATGACAATACTATTAATGAGGTTTACCTGGAGCTTGAAGGTTGGGCTACCAAATTCAAACAAGTAGAAGCGTTAGCGGCGGTCAAACATCGTACGCCAACCAGATCTGCGTTTGCGGTTGTACTGGGATCTGGTTCAGATGCTCGTGTGCATTCAAGAGTGTTCGATGTTAATGATCGGGATAGGCAAATGGTATTTAACTTAGCCTCCGAAATCACCGAAAAATTCAACTTACGTGATTTATCTCCAGAAATTGCCTTAGCTGCACTTGCTCAAGCAGGCCTTCAATTTGCAGATGAGGCGGAATAGCCATGGCTGAACGACACGTTCTTGGGTTGTCAGGAGGTAAGGACAGCGCAGCCCTTGCTATTTTTATGCGACATCATGCTCCTGAACTCGACATTGATTATTTTTTTACAGATACCGGCAAGGAGCTTCCTGAGGTCTATGATTTTTTAGGTAAGCTTGAAGGTTACCTGGGAAAGCCAATCTTAAGACTTAACCCAACTAGAGATTTTGATTTTTGGTTACGTGAATACAACCATTTTTTACCCTCTGCCCAAGCTCGTTGGTGCACACGTCAGCTCAAACTATTGCCATTTGAGCGATGGGTTAGACCGATGTTGAATGCTGGGGATACTGTCACAAGTTATGTGGCTATACGATCTGACGAAGACTATCGAGAAGGCTACACATCTAAACACCAGAATTTAATTGTGAAACTACCATTCAGGGAAAATGGGATAGATAAGATGGCGGTATCCGATATCTTGGATTCCTCTGGTGTGGGCTGGCCGGAATATTACGATTGGCGTAGCAGAAGTGGTTGCACGTTTTGTTTCTTTCAACAAAAAATTGAATGGGTTAGATTAAAACAAATCCATCCAGAGGCATTTGAGGATGCAAAAAATTATGAGAAAGATGCTCTTGCACATGGCTCTCCATTCACATGGAGCCAAGGGGAGTCACTTATCCAGCTTGAAGCCCCTGAGCGGATAGAGCAGATCATTAAAGACTTTGAAGTTAGAAAAAATAGAGAGCTAAAGAGTCGGCCTGTAAACCCCTTGCGCCCTATTCGTATTAACGTGGAAATTGACGAGATATATGGTGTAGACGAAGGTGGCGGGTCTTGTGCCATTTGTCATAAATGACTTCAAGATTCAGGCTCTATAATTAGTATAAAAATTATAGTGTTTTGTCTTGTAGCAACCCCTCTTGCTTTGGCAGTAGCCTCATTTAAATTTTCAGGCATGACTTTAAACTCAATATTCGGAACAATGGCTCCATTTTTTCGAGGTTTCATCAAAGCTTGGCTAAGCCCATAAACATCCAGGTCTTTAAATAAATCAGAATTATATTGGTTGCCTTGTACTTTCAACCACATTCCGATGTCATTACTGTCGCTGTCATAAAAACTATAACTATTAGACTTAATTTTATATAATTGGAATACCTTCTCTACACCTTGCTCAACAAAAAGGATAGGTTCATTTGAGTTGGGAATCCTTAGATATATCTTCCCTTTAATTACCACGCTTCTATCTAATTTTTGAGACGCTGGTCTAAGCATTTCATTCACTGTTGCTTGCATAAATAGTGATGCGATATCGTGTCGCAGTCTACCCATTACTTTGTATTCATGCTCTTTCGAATATTGTAGAAATTGTCTCACCGGCAAACATAATAATCTTCCTTTAATAAATTGAAAATCATATTCAATATCATTAATTTTTAAACTTTTAGCTACCAGATCTTGTGAGTTATATTGGCTGATTTTGTGATTTTCAACTTTATTTGCTTCTGCGATTACAAAAGTTAGGCTTTTGTCAAAATCACCACGACTAATGTCATTTAAATCACATTGTTGAGTAATATGAATTAATGCTACTTTCTTTTCTGCCTCAGCAAAATTCTTATCGATTAATAAGGCCCCAAATGGGATAAGTTTATTGATTGATATTAAGGTCTTATTTTCGGGAAAGTTATTAAATGCTTCAGGTAGTGTTAGACCTGACCATGTGAAATGAGAAATTAAATTTCTACTATCTTTCTGTTCCATTGGAACTACAAAATGATTTTTGATTTGCTTATTACCATCTACAGACTCTAAATGATCAAACAAACTATTATCCAATTTAGATAAGGTGCTACGAACTTTGGGATTTGATTCAACATGCCAAGAATATTCTCTCGATATTAACTCACTTAAATGTTCATCATAAGGGTCATTATCTGTAACGGCTGTATAGTGAATATATTGCATAGCCCCAGCATCTAAATTCCATAAATTTTCTTCCGCACGACTTTTTGCATTATTAAGTGCACTAACCCATGCTTTAATAAAGTTACGCATTTTGTTAGCTACATCAATTTGAGCAGTTAGTTGTTTGTAAATCAAAGCTAAGCCTACATCTGCAAAATTCGTATCTAATAAATCTGCTTTTAGTAATATATAAATACCTGCAGAACTAATTTTTGCGGCCTTAGAAAAACTTTTCCTATTTTCTGATAGTGAGGGATTACTCGAAAATAATACAATTGGTGGAATCGGAGACGTACGAGCAGAGGTTGCTAACTTCTTAAGATAATCTTTTAAATCTTGTATGGTTGTAACACTATCGTTCATAAATAAATCTAACATTATGAATTCATAATTAAGTAATACTTTTGGATTTTGAGGCCTAACCCCTAGATATTCCACTTCAAATTCTGAAGTGGGGAAAACTTTTTTTATGATCTCTTTATGCTTTTTCGCAGTTGTAGACAACATGAAAAAGTGGTCGAATTTCTGTTTTAAATTCTGGCTAGCTTCACCATCAAACACTTCTGATAAAAGAACATCTTCAATAAAGTCATCTGTGTTTAAAAAGGCTTGAATCTCGTCGTCGCTGGTATCTTCAAGACTATTAAATGGCTTCTGTTTTTGGATAATCCCCCATAATTCTGCAAGTTCTTCGCTTGTCCGGTCTTCAAAAAAATCAATATCAGATCCAGCCAAATCTTTCCTTTTGAGAGAAAATAATTGGTCATCAACGACAGCTATTTTTTTTAACACATTAGGTTGAGCAGGAACGTTAGCGTCAATAACTGCTGCTTCCATATCGTTAGTATTTTCAGTCATTTTTAGTCTTTTGGTAATTCAATAGTAAATGTTCTCAGACGACCATCAGTCTCAGGATTCGGATCAAGGTAGATTTTTCCACCATGATATTCCACAAGTTCTTTAGCTATATAAAGACCCAATCCCTTACCTTTTCTTCGAGTCGAATAATATGGTGTGAAAATTTGATTAGCATTCTTTGGATCAATACCAGGACCGTTATCTGAGTAAATAATGGTGTAAGCTTTTGAATCAATTTCAATTGTAATTTGACGCTGGTTATCCCCAGGTCGTAAGTCCTGTTTTAACCAATAAATAGAGTTTGACATCAAATTTTCTAATGCCTGAGCAATTAATCCTTTTACCATATTCACTATAAAAGGTTTGCTTGAAATTCCTTGATCCAAGATTATTGAACATATAATTTCATGTCTATCTAGCCTGGCTTTATATCCAGTCACAACAGTTTGAACCTGTTTTACAGCATCATATTCTTCTTTTCTATGCCGGCCAGAAGGACTCATTGCATCAACTGTTCTTATACGTTTATTGGTGGCTTTAATTTGACTTTGTAAGTTATCTATAATAGACACCATTCCACTTTGCGTGCCGCCACCTTTCTTCAGTTCAAGAAGTAACTCTCCAGTCTTTTCAGTTAGTCTAGATAGTTCATGAATTACGATTTCTACCACTAGGCCGATATTAGCAAGTTCCAATAGCTCTACTTTAGTTTCTTTTGCCATAGTCAATGCGGTTTTTATTGTTTTGATGTATTCAACCTGTTCATGTAGTGACTCTTTGATTGCAGCAAACTTTTGTTTCTCAGAAGTGGGAATTGATATTGTTTTAGTAATTTCATCAAGAGTTCTAATTGTAGATTTTAGTGAGTCTTGGGATTTCTTTAATGAAGCCTCAGTAGAGTCTTCAGCAATTGCAACTTTAACTTCTGCATCAAAAATGACGCTGATATGCATTTTTAAGTCAGTTAAAATCACATCACCGAAAATATCTTTTAATAAATTCTGTTCTGGGCATGAAATCAACTTTTCACGATTTGCTGCATCTATTAAACATGGATTATTACGAGAAGATATGCTGATACTTCCAATAGTCTGATAGCGATTAAGGGAATAGCCTTGAGATTTCAAGGTCGCACTGTCCCATTCCAACCAGTCATCTTCCATTCCTCCTGTCTGCCCTACACGGAAGCCATCTCGGTAAATACTAAAACCACCACACCATAAATTTAATTCATCAATTATTTGTTTACGAGAGTGTTCTATTGAGGCATCAATCCTCTGGCGATTAAACCATAGACATTTACCTTGTATTGGCCCAAGTTTTCTGAATACCTCTTCGGCTATAGCTAACTTAGACGTTAGCTCTTTTAAATTCCATGAGCGAATCTCGGGTGAGGTACTACCTTTCCAAGTAATCATCCTTCTTAGGACTTGGTCGCTACCTTCAATACCATTAGGATCAAAGATAATAGTTGCTTCAAACTGAGCTTTTTGTGAGAGCCATGGGGGTAAAGACCTGATAACTTGTCTACTACCATTCATAACAATATCAATTGGATAAGGTTTAAGTTCTTTACTAAATGGATTCTGTAGCCTTCTAATATACTTGTCGATAAACCCTTGAACTTTAGACTCACTCCAATTTGCAGTTAAATTTTTAATTAAAATCGATGTGCCATGTACATTAGAATCGTCTAAATCACCATCCAAAACTGGTATGTCAATATCATCAAGAAATAATTCTGGATTTTCAAAAAGACCCCAATCAAAATTAATTTTATTCCATCCATTACTATCAGACTGCTTAGATTTAACAGTTGCCTGCTTGCCCAACCTCATCATAGAAAGCCTGCCAACACCTTTTTCACCTAACAAACTTAAGGACTTATCATTTTTTTTAGCCAAAAACTTATTGGGAGTACCTATGACTAAAAAACAATTAATAAGCTCAGACTGACTCATCCCTATCCCGGTATCGGATATTTCAATAAAAAATTCTTCCGTTCTCAAATGATTGAGAAAACCGATTAGAGCTTCTCTAGATATTGCATTCTCATTAAACTGGGCAAGTAAGTTACTACGTTGTTCAAGGGTAAGTTGGGAGTTTAGGCAATCAGAAAACTCATTCCGCGCCTGTTCTTTTGATATTTTTTCATTTTGAAGTTTTTCTTCTATCAACTGCATAATTGCAGAATCAGCAGGTGCATAAATAAAAACTTTAACTCGTGGAGAGTTTGCATCAAATGCATTTTTGATAAGCTCATTTAACGCAACGTCGTCAGACGTGATTAATTCTGCGCCTAATTGTCTCAGAGCTCTTGCTGCTATTCGAAATCCGTTGGCCATATTTTTATATAGAAAATTATTTTCTATATATTAGCCTAGGCAAGCTGTTGGAGTATAGATTATTTCTAATATAAAATGGCCAGATTGCAAATCAAAGTTAAACTATGTGGAGGTTTGCCTGCGGAAATTTTGCTCTATTGGACGAAGATAAGTTTTCTCTTCCCCAAGTACGCAGCTTTTCTTGCATTTTAAATTTCTGACTAAGCTTTTGATTGGATTTAGACTCAGGATTAACAGGGCCAATTGGCGCGCGTAATACACACATAATATCAAAGCCATGACCTCCATCGATCAGTTTTATCATGGTATCTAAACTACTAACTGACTGATTGCTATCTTCGATAACTAGCAATAATGTATTTAATAACTCAACTGCCTCAACAAAATTAAACTCATCAAAACGAAACCCTAATCCATTTGCATCAATTTGAGAAAAAACCTTTTTATCGAAGATGTAAAATAACTCCGTCGTAAAGTGTTTAAAGGGCAAAGTATTACAAGCTATTAGTAGTACCCGATATAGTGAGATACCAATATCAAGTGCTCTCTCATAATTTCCTTCTGAATAGGACTCATGAAATAGAATCATTAGGCAAGCAAGCGCTTCAATTCCAGCTTTTCTCTCCAGCATTTTTAACTGCACTTCGGAGAACTTAATACGACGAACACCACCAACAACATTAGGGAAGCTGTCTTCAAATATTACTTGCTGAATATTTGGCCTTAATTCCTTAATCCAACTGTCCACATCAAATGCACCATTAATATCAACTTTTAAGCATTTCCACAAAACATGATCTATTAGGTATTGCGTTCCTGATAGTTGGCAATCGACGCTAGCTATCAAAGCTTTGTTCGGTGTCCGCTCTCCAACTTGATATTTTGACCATTTGTTTGTGTGATATTCGTCATGATACTTATTGAATCCAAACGCATTTGGCTCTAATTTTCGCTCTATTTCGTATGCGGTATTAGCTGATAATTTTTGTTTCACTTGGGCATACCAAATAGCGGTTCGAATAACATCTATTTCTGTTCTTTTTGGTCCCGTAGCTTCAACCATATTCTTGCGCAAGGACCCATGGAAACGTTGGTTTTGAGTTTCTTTATATTTAATATCAGTCACTTGTAAATTCCGATTAGAGTAACGTTACTCGCCCAAAGCTACCTTCTAGTATAAAACAAAACATATTGCTAACATTTATATGTGACCAGACATGACAAATATAGCTATGAACAACCAAAGATTAGAACAGTTAGCTAGTCAGCTCGAACAAGAGCTGACCTTACAGCATGGTCCAATGGTTTCAAATGACGACCTACGAATAGCTTTAGGCTACGCCTCTATGGATGCGTTTCGTCAGTCATTGGTACGTAAAACTGTACCAATACCAGTATTTTCATTACCGAATAGAAGAGGCAAATATGCGTTGGTTAAAGATCTTGCACTTTGGCTTTCCGAGCAACGTGAGGTGGCATTATTAAAAATGGAACAATCAAAAAAACTTAGTCCCAATATTTAGGGAGAAGGAATGAATAGAGCTTATGGAAAACAACATGAAAAAAGGAGAAGAAATGCCCATTGATTCAAGCTGATTAAATGTGGGCGTTGGATAGCACAAAGCCCCGACATCTTTGACGAGATATAAGGGCTTTTTTTGAAGTGCTTCAAGTAATTTTGACTCGCTTGATATTTCAAATTCTGTGCCAAATCAATTCGGTTGTCAAGCATGAGGCAATTTAACTGTCTCAGCCTGAAACCGTACGCCCACGCGCTGCATCCAGCAGAGCGCTCAACATCAAGCGACTAAGCAATCCCTTAATCGGGACTGAGGACTCTTACGTCCAAATTTCTTAGTTCGCCATTTTGAATTTATCTTTAGGAGTAAGGTAAATGGCACAGCCATATGTATCATCAAGTCAGCGTAGAGATTTTAGCCTTTTTGAAATTGCTGAGTTTTCTGAAAATGAAGCACTTATGTTTCTTGCAGAACAGCGCTGGAAAAGTAGAGATCAACAAATCTGTCCTGAGTGCAGTGTAGTAGATAAGCATTATTTCCGTAAGAACAGAAATCAATGGCGATGCAAGCATTGTGATAGATGTTTCAGCGTTACTAGTGGCACTCCTCTAGCAGATCACAAACTCAGCTTCAAAAAAATGTTGATGGCAATCTTCTTATACTCATCTTCTGTTAAGGGTATCTCTTGTGTAGATATGTCCGCAAAGCTAAAGATTCAGGTTAAGACTGCACATATGCTGGTAGGTAAATTAAGGGAGTGTTTACTGCGGCAGCGTGATGCTAGCCCATTGAGTGGCACGGTGCATGTTGATGGAGGGCATTTTGGTGGAAAACCTCGTAAACCAAATGTTAGACGAAAGCCAGATGCTCAAGCAATTGCTGATAAAGTCGAGCAGCAAATGAGTGGCAAGAAAAAGAAGGCGCCACCTCAATATGGCTACGCAGGAACTAGATCAAACATCGAGAGAAGAAAAAATCGGCGCATTGTAATGGTGATGCGAGAGATTTATCCTGAAAAGGAAAAAGGTGCTAAGCGTACTATAGTTTCAATTGCAATGTCTGAGGATAGTGCAAGCGCTGAAGCCTTGGCAAGACGTTATATTACTGATGATACACTTATCATGTCGGACGAGAATGCAGCGTACGCAAGGCTATCGCAATGGTATGACCACAAAACGGTTGAGCATGCTAAAGAATTTTCAACGATTGACGGAGTTAATGAGAACCAAGCAGAGGCATTCTATAGTCGACTTCGCAGGTGTGAATATGGCGTAGTTCATCGCATTACGCCCAAATAC
>NZ_JAURYU010000057.1 GCF_030653755.1 Methylotenera sp. | reverse complement strand
GGCCATAGCGGTTTGGAACCACCCCTTCCCATCTCGAACAGGGCCGTGAAACGAACCAGCGCCAATGATAGTATGCTTTTTGCATGCGAAAGTAGGTCACTGCCAAGCTATTTATACCAAAAACCCCCATCATAGCAATATGATGGGGGTTTTTTATGTCCGTTAACTATGGATGTGGTTCCGAAAGTCTGCTTCCTTTTTATAGCCTAAAGTGCTTTAGCATTTTTAAATGCATTTAACGTTACAAGTGAAATGTATCTACTGGTAAGGTCTATTTCAGTAGCGATGCCTATTACCGATTTATAAACACACGCGTATCACTTCGGTTGGTGAAATATATTCTATTCATATAGTCTAGGCTTGGCGCAAAATTAACATGCTTCTGTAGTGACTTCAAGTATTCTACTTTACGTGGTGGTATGTACACTCATTGTAGGTGAGTTAATGTCTAGCACAGTCAAGTTGTGGACCCATCATACTTAGAGCAAACAAAGGCTAATTTCGCGCATGAGAAGTATTCGGTTTGGTAACTTCTGACCATTAGTATTGGGATTAGTGCAATTAATTCATCGCTACGATAGATATTTAATTATATGACGCTAAAGAAAGAGGACAAAACCGTTCGCCACAAAAGTGTGGGAGACTCTCTGACAATACTCCTTGTATTGATTCTTAAGCCAAAAACACTCTTACGTTTCTTGGGTAGATGTGAACGTGTTGCGCTGATGTCAGTGCCAGTTCACGGAAGCGTTCTTGGGTTAACTCTGCCTCAATCAGCTCCGTATGGTCAGCACGCTCTAGCTCTACTTTAACAAGTGGACCTACTGCGTTTACATAGCGAACAATAGCTTCAAAACCGATACGATCTTCCTTAGGGGTATTATAGATTTCAATGTCGTGAGGACGAACAAAGGCTAATGCTGGTGAGTTTTGCGTGTCATGATGAGAATCTAATTTTAAATTGACACCAGCAATGTTTGCTGCACCTTGGTGTATTTGGCTATCAAACTTATTCACGTTACCTAAAAATTGATATACAAATGGTGACACAGGTTTGTCGTAGACTTCTTGTGGTGTACCAATTTGCTCAATTTTTCCTTTATTGATGACGACAACTCGGTCAGCTACTTCTAGTGCCTCTTCTTGGTCATGCGTCACGAAAATGCTGGTAATGTGTAGCTCATCATGTAGGCGGCGTAACCAGCGGCGCAATTCTTTACGTACCTTCGCATCAAGCGCACCAAATGGTTCATCCAGCAGTAAAACTTTAGGTTCAACTGCTAAAGCACGAGCGAGTGCGATGCGCTGACGTTGGCCGCCAGAAAGTTGTGGTGGGTAGCGATCAGCAAGCCAATCCAGTTGTACTAGCGTAAGTAGCTCGTGCACTCGGCGCTTGATTTCTACTTCTGATGGTCGAGTGTGCTTAGGGCGTACGCGTAATCCAAATGCGACATTCTCGAATACGGTCATATGGCGGAATAGTGCGTAGTGTTGAAATACAAAACCAACTTCACGTTCACGCACTTCCCGTTCTGTGGCATCATTTCCATGAAATAGGATATTGCCAGAGTCTGGTGTTTCTAAGCCAGCAATGATGCGTAACAATGTTGTTTTGCCGCAACCTGATGGGCCTAGCAATGCAACTAACTCTCCACTAGGGACGTCTAGGCTTACATCATTTAGCGCGCTAAATTGGCCGAAATTCTTTTTGATATTACGTATTTCTATACTCATGGTTGTGTTCCATTATGATAATAGTGCGATAGCTCGCGATTAAACATGGTCATTAAGCAGCTTCGTTATGACTAGCATTGTGTGCAACTTTCCACTCGACAAAAGTCTTGAGTGCTAAAGTGACTAAGGCAAGTAGAGCAAGTAACGAGGCCACAGCAAACGCGGCAGCGTAGTTATATTCGTTGTATAGGATTTCTACATGTAACGGTAAAGTGTTTGTCATGCCACGAATATGTCCAGAAACGACAGAAACTGCACCAAATTCGCCCATGGCGCGTGCGTTGGTAAGAATCACGCCATATAACAAGCCCCATTTAACATTGGGTAATGTAATGCGCAATAGAATCTGCCAGCCAGAAGCGCCTAATACTAACCCTGCTTCTTCTTCATCTTTGCCTTGAGCTTGCATCAGCGGAATTAACTCCCTTGCAACAAATGGAAAGGTAACAAACACCGTGGCCAATACAATGCCTGGTATCGCGAAAATGACTTTGATATCGTGATCGACTAAAGCAGAACCAAACCAGCCTTGTAAGCCAAAAATCAGCACATAGATTAAACCTGCAATTACGGGAGATACCGCGAACGGTAAGTCAATGAGTGTGATAAGAATGCTTTTGCCTTTAAATTCAAATTTGGCAATAGCCCATGCTGCGGCGACACCAAATACCAGGTTCAGTGGAACGGCAATGATGGCTGCAATAAATGTAAGCTTGATTGCTGATAAAGCATCAGGATCGATTAATGCTGTAATGTAAGTATCAAAGCCTTTTCGTAAAGCTTCGGTAAATATGGCTGCTAGAGGCACAAATAAAAATAAGGCTAAAAAGCTTAAAGCAATCGTGGTTAAGCCATAGCGTATCCATGAAGGCTCCGATGTGGCGCGACTTCGCGCTACTTTGCTGTGATAGCTGCCATATTGTGATGTAGTGATGCCTGACATAAATGACCTAATATTAATTTATTGGGAATGTGATTTAATGGTTTACCGTGCGGCACTGCTATGACGATTTGACCACCATTGCAAGCCGTTAATCGCGAATAACAGCAGGAATGAAATCACCAACATGACGACGGCAACGGCTGTCGCGCCAGCATAATCGTATTGCTCGAGTTTAGTGATAATGATCAGTGGGGTTATTTCTGACACCATCGGCATGTTGCCTGCAATAAATATCACTGAGCCGTATTCACCAATCGCTCGTGCAAAGGCTAATGCAAAGCCCGTCAGTAATGCAGGCCAAATGGCAGGAAATATGATTTTAGTAAATGTTTGCCAACGATTAGCACCTAAGCTTGCTGCGGCTTCTTCTGTTTCGGCCTCTAGATCTTCCAATACAGGTTGTACGGTACGGACAACAAATGGCAAACCAATAAATGTGAGAGCGACAATCACGCCGATGGGTGTGAAGGCGACTTTAATGCCTAATGGCTCTAACCATGAACCAATCCAACCATTGCCAGAATAAACTGCAGTTAGCGCAATACCAGCAACTGCCGTTGGTAATGCGAATGGTAAATCAACCAGTGCATCAATGAATTTTTTGCCTGGAAATGGGTAGCGAACTAACACCCATGCTGTTAATAAGCCGAATACAGCATTGATGATTGCCGCGATAAACGATGCACCAAAAGTGAGTTTGTAGGATGCGACTACGCGCGGCGCAGTAATGACCTCCCAAAACTCTGGCATTGATAACTCTGTCGTTTTAATAAAAGCGGCAGATAATGGAATAAGTACAATCAGGCTTAAATAAAATATCGTGAAGCCGAGTGATAAATTAAAGCCAGGTAGGATGTTTTTTCGTTTTGCCATAGTTTTCTAAATCAGTCTTCTAAATCTGTTGTAATCGCGTGATAATGTAACTGATAGCTAAATAACAATTAAATAATATTTTGTTATTTTTATATAATTAAATCGTATTTATATGGGTGTTTAATAGGTTATTTGCCGCGTGCTTATGCAGCTTTGTTGGGTGAGGTAAGTTTGTTAAACGCTAATGACGGTTGAAGTACCTTAGCCGTGACTGGCCTTGCTAAAAAATAGCCTTGAACAAATAGCCCGCCAGATTCAATGGCAATATCAAGCTGTGTTTGTGTTTCAATGCCTGTGATGATGGCCTGTGCGCCGCTTTCTTTAATTAAACTAATTAAGCTAGGCAGTATTTTCTGTACACGATGATTACCTTCGGCTTGCTGAATAATACTTAAATCGAGCTTCACAAAGTCTGGTGATAGTTTCCAAAGGCGATCAATGTGGGACTTTTTGCCGCCAAAGCCATCGATGGCAATTCGATATGCTCTGTCACGATAGTTGTCGATTGCTTCTGACAGCTGTTTGTCTTGTTCAATTTCGCTTTCTTTGATTTCAATGACAACACGGTGAGTAGGGACCGAGTTTGCATGTAAAATGCGCTCAAATACTTTACCGTGCGTATTTACTGAAACTAGCAGTTTAGGGTAAACGTTCAGAAACAATAAGCCGTTTTCTGCATAGATTTGTTTAAAGTTAAGCACATGTAGTGTTCGGGCAACACGGTCAAACTGTACTAGTTTTCCAGTTTGCTCGGCATAAGTGAAGGCGAACTCGGGTGTGCTGGTCAGCTCACCTCCAAGTGATGGGCGTAATAACGCTTCGTGGCCAATTAAGTCGCCTGCTGCTATGTCATAAATAGGCTGAAATGCAGTATTTAATTGAACGCCTAAAAAAGTACTATTAAATTCACCCGTCGATTGTTCTACTAAGCCGTAGTCATCTAAAAATAGAGACTCTTTTAGTTGCAATCTCAATTGCTCAATTGGTGAAGTTGCGTTGGTTGGTGCTGTCATTTTTATATCCCATTAATACAATAAAGCAGGCGAGCTATTAGTTATTTTTGATAAATCTGATCAAATGTACCGCCATCAGAGAAGTGCGTTTTTTGTGCCTTTTGCCAACCACCAAACACATCATCAATTTTAATTAAGTTGACTTTAGGAAATTGCTTCTCATATTTAGCTGCTACAGATGCCAGTGTTGGGCGGTAGTAGTTTTTAGCAGCAATCTCTTGACCCTCTTCACTATATAAATACTCTAAATAAGCTTGTGCCACTGCGCGTGTTTTGCGCTTATCAACAGTCTTGTCGATAATAGTGACAGGAGGCTCTGCCAAAATAGATAAAGATGGGATGACAATTTCAAACTTGTCTGGACCAAGCTCTTTTTGTGCTAAGAAGGCTTCATTTTCCCAAGAGATAAACACATCACCAATGCCGCGTTCTACGAAAGTAGTAGTAGATCCACGTGCGCCGCTATCGAGAACAGGTACATTTTTAAACAGCTTGCCTACAAATTCGCGTGCTTTTGCATCATCATTATTGTTTTGCTTAAGTGCATAGGCATATGCTGCTAAATAATTCCATCGTGCACCGCCTGATGTTTTTGGGTTAGGGGTAATCACTGAAACGCCCGGTTTAACTAAATCATTCCAATCTTTAATATTTTTAGGATTGCCCTTACGAACTAACAAAACAATCGTAGATGTGTATGGTGAGCTGTTGTGCGCTAAACGCTTTTGCCAATCTTTGGGGATAAGTTTCGCTTTAGCGCTAATTTCATCAATATCGTAAGATAATGCTAGTGTCACAACATCTGCTGGAAGCCCGTCAATCACAGCGCGCGCCTGTTTGCCAGCACCACCATGTGATTGCTTGATAGTGACGTTGTCACCAGTTTTAGCTTTCCAGTAGTTTGCAAATGCTTTGTTAAACTCGACATACAGCTCACGTGTTGGGTCATAAGACACGTTAAGTAATGTAATGTCGGCAGCAAGCGTGAGTAGCGGTGTGCTTAATGCTAGCGCTACTAAAAGTTGCTTAATTTTTGATGGTGCTTTCATATGATGAATCCTTATATATATTTAATTTAATAAATGAAGATGTATGTTTTGTGTCGTTAAAACGCTGAAGCAGAAATTTCTACATAAAAGAAGTTTGAGTCATCTCTGCGCGCTGGATCAGCAACGTTTGTACCACCTCCGCCGCCATTACGGGAGGTGGCTTTAGTAAAGTCTCCCGCCCAGAAGTGAGCGTAACCAATATTGGCCGCCACTTGTTTGTGGATAGGGAAGCGTAAACGTACGTCGAACTCTTCACCTACATCTTTGCCGCTAGCGCCAGTGTTGTCTCGTAATCCAGCACCATTCCAGCGGTCACGGTCAGAATCTAGGCGATACCAACTGTAACCAGCGTCCACTTTAAGGCCAGGTAGCCAAGATAATTGCGGTTCAAATTCAGCGCGGACTTTTGGAGCGCTAATGTTTTCCATTTGAAAATAGTCATTGTTTGACCATGGTCGAGCAAAACCGAAGAGGCGTTCAAATCGTTGATTATTACCGTCTGTTTGATTTTTATCGCCACTTGCAAAGCCATAAAATGCACTTAGGCGTGGCTTCCATGCATGATTAAATGAATAACCAATCTCAGCATTGTAAGAGTAGGCATCATGATCAAGTTTGAATGTATTTCCACCTGAGATACGGTCTTGATTCCCCCATTGCTTTACATAGCTTGCGTCATAGTCAAAACCTGTCGTACCGATAACACCATAGGCGCGAATGCCTGCAGTATGGATTTCACGGTCAATTTTTGCAGTTGGTGCGGCATCTTTACCGTTGGCATCATATTTAACTTTGCTGCCTTCTTGATTTAATAAGTAGTAATAAGGTTGTAAGGTGACGTATTCAGACCAGCGACGCCAGTCACCAATCACACCGTAGAAATCTTGTGAGTGATCCACTTCATCAAGTTGGTTGTTTAGCCTCTGCACTGGTTTAAGTGCTAACAAATCGAGTTGCCAGTCGTTTTTACTTTGGCCGATTGTGGTACGGACCCCTTGGAAATTGTTGGTAGTATTGCGCCATTCATTACGTGCTAATAATCGGCGATCTGTATATTCAAAAGCCTGACGACCAGCTTTGATGCTAATCGGTCTGTGATTACCTAAGTCATCTTTGCCCAGTGGTGTCTCTTTGAAAAATAGCTCAAGGTAAGCCTGAATAGGCTCTGCATAGTTAACATCTCGCGTGTCAAACTCGCGTGAGAATTGACTATGGTTTCTTCTCGCATCTTCAACTTCTAATGTGAAGCGTAGTGGGTCTAAAATATCTTTAACAGCCACATATCCACGTGTGCGAAGCAGGATTGGCTCGTCGATTGTATCTCTGTCACGACGGAAGTCGTTATCGCGCGTTTCATATCTAAAACGGTAATCTAGTCCAATATCTAACCAATCAACATTTTCAATACCTGCAACATCTTTTAACCATGTTTTGTTTAACTGCTTTACATAACGAGGTGGGTCGGTTTCACGGCCAGTCCCATAGCTTTTACGTTCAACGTAATAGCCACTCTGCGCGAGTTTTGCAGCCTTTGCCTCTGCTGCAATCTCATTTAAACGTGCTTGTATTTTCTCTTGTTGTGCTAAGTCTTCAACACTACTTGCTGATTGCTGAGTGTTTTCAGAAAGTTTGACTTCTGCTTCATTAGCGTATGCAAATCCACCGCTAAGAAATAGGCCGCTAATGAGTAAAGGCTTTACTAGCTTATTACTCAATGAAAGATTACTTTTATTTTGCATGATGTTCCTTTTATTTAAGTGCTTAAGTAGGGTTGTGCGTTGGTTGTCCAGTACAAGCCTAATGAATTATTATTTAAGTCGCTTCACTGTTGATCGTGCTCAGTGTAGTAGACGTATTTCCTTTTTGTATACTTGGCTTGCCTTGACTAAAGCGTTGCCTCTCTCTTTTTTCAATCTGTGTTACACGGCCCTCATGTACAATGACTTCAATCGACCCAAACCCTGTACCATGCTTAAGATCCTCTACAGCACGTATAATCTCTTGATTCACATTTTGTGTGATTAGCTTGCTTGTCATAATTGGCAGTCAATGTTGAATAAGTAAGAAAGTACGCACTATAAATAAACTATTTAATAATTAAAAATAATTGTTTTGAATAAATTTATAATTAAAAAGAATATAAAAGCATAATTTATGTAAAAAGCGCTAAAAGCAAACTTTATTAACTGTAGTGTTTCCAATTCATTGAATTGATTGGTATAATGCGGATGAATTTTTTGATGGGCTTTGTGCCCATTTTTTGTTTCTGCAATCTGCGTATTCATGTTCAGATTGTGCGGTGAGAGTAAAGGGTGGGGTTTATGCAAGATTTGCAAACGTTAATAGAAAAGTCAGTAAGTCAGTTAGGCTATGAGCTTGTTGATTTGGAGATTTCCAATCGTGGCAAATTGTTGCGTGTGTTTATTGATAAACAAAATCCTGTCGATATGAAAGATAGTGTCAATATTGACGATTGCGTGTTGGTAAGTAACCAGTTGGGTAATTTGCTAGCGGTTGAGCATGCGATTGACTATGACCGCTTAGAGGTGTCGTCACCAGGCATAGATCGCGTGTTGAAGAAAGAATCAGATTACGTGCGATTCATTGGCGAGCGCGTGTCAATTAAATTGCGAGTTGGCATGAAGGATGAAGGTCCGAATGCAACAGAAACTACGTTGCCAAGAAAGACCTTTTTAGGGTTGATTAAAGGCGTTGAAGATGGACACTTGATGCTTGATTTTGAAGGCGTAATATACAAGATGGCGCTTAGCAACATAGATAAAGCAAGGTTAAACCCAGTATTTTAAGACCAATGTTTTGAATGCAAGTGTGCGTATTGTAAGAATTTAATAAATAAGGCAGTTAACCTGCAATATATAGTCGGAGATTGAAAATGAGTCGTGAAATTTTATTGTTGGTAGATGCCTTGGCGCACGAGAAAAACGTTGATAAAGACGTCATTTTTACCGCGCTAGAGCTGGCTTTGGCTTCGGCTACAAAGAAAAAACATCACGATGATGCCGATGTGCGTGTTGCTATTGATCGTGAAACGGGTGAATACCAAACCTTTAGACGTTGGCAGTATGTTGATTACGACTTGCTAGAGAATTCTGCCTATCAAATCGATGAGGAAGATGAGCGCTCTAAAGGTTTAACTATCGGTGATTATTACGAAGAGCCTTTAGAAAACCTTGAGTTTGGCCGTATTGGCGCGCAAGCTGCTAAACAAGTGATTTTGCAAAAAGTGCGTGAAGCTGAACGTGAACAAATCTTACAAGACTTTTTAGCGCGTGATGAAAAACTGGTAACAGGTGTCATCAAGCGCATGGAAAAAGGTAATGCGATTATTGAAGTAGGCCGTATTGAGTCTTTATTGCCTCGTGAACAAATGATTCCAAAAGAGAACTTACGTGTGGGTGACCGTGTACGTGCTTACCTGCTACGAATTGAACGCAGTGGTCGTGGTCCTCAGTTGATTTTATCTAGAATCACGCCAGAGTTCTTAGTTCGCTTGTTTGAGTTAGAAGTACCTGAGATTGAAGAGGGTTTGTTAGAGATTCGTTCAGCAGCACGCGATCCTGGTTTACGCTCTAAAATTGCAGTGAAGAGCAATGATCAACGCTTAGACCCTGTTGGTACCTGTGTTGGTATGCGTGGTTCACGCGTACAAGCAGTAACTGGTGAGTTAGCTGGTGAGCGTGTGGATATCGTTTTATGGAGCATGGAGCCTGCACAGTTTGTAATTAATGCAATGTCTCCAGCAGAAGTATCAAGCATCGTAGTGGATGAAGATGCACATAGTATGGATGTTGTGGTTGAAGAAGAGCAATTGGCTTTAGCGATTGGTCGAAATGGTCAAAACGTGCGTTTGGCATCAGAGCTAACAGGTTGGACGCTCAATATCTTGACAGTTGACCAAGCTGCACAGAAAAACCAAGAAGAGTATGCCGGTGTGAGTCAATTGTTCATGGAAAAATTGGACGTGGACGAAGAGGTGGCTGAAATTCTAGTGCAAGAAGGTTTTAGCACATTGGAAGAAATCGCATACGTTCCATTAGCTGAAATGAATCAAATCGATGCTTTTGATGAAGATACTGTCGAAGAGTTACGTAAGCGTGCTCGTGCAGCATTGTTGACAGAGGCTATCGCGAAAGAAGAGAAAGTTGAAGAAGCCGCTGAAGACTTATTGACGTTAGAAGGTATGGATGATGCTACTGCACATCAATTAGCGGCAAAAGGTATTTCAACCATGGATGACTTGGCCGAGCTCGCGATTGATGAGTTGGTGGAGTTGACGAATATGGACGAAGAACGAGCAAAGGCACTCATTATGACTGCACGCGCACCTTGGTTTAAGTGATATTGGGTTTAGTAATATTGGTTTAAATAACCGTCAAATGTAGAGCTTTGTGGGTGTCGGTCAATTTAATTTGACCGAACTGAAGCTAGTAATAATGAGTAGTAATGCTAGGCAATAAAGCTTAGAAAAAAGAATACTGGAGCAACAAGATGGCACAAACAACCGTAGAACAATTTGCTGGCGAATTAAAGCTGCCAACGGCATTGTTATTAGAACAGCTCAAAAGCGCTGGCGTGCATAAAACAAGTGCAGATGATGAGCTAAGTGAGAATGACAAGTCGGCATTGCTGGATCATTTGCGTAAAGAGCACGGTACGCTTGCTCCTAAAAATAAAATTACGCTCACACGTAAATCAAGCACAGAAATCAAAAAAACCGACAACACTGGTAAGGCGCGCACTATTCAAGTGGAAGTGCGCAAAAAACGTGTGATAGAACAGCGCGAAGATGCGGATATGGCTGAAGATGATGTTGTGGAAGAAGTCGTAGCTGAAGCGGTTACAGAAGTAGTCGTTGAGCCAGTTGAAGCGCCTGTGGAAGTTGTAGTGCCAGTGGTCGAAGAGCCGCCTGTCGTCGTGGTTGAGCCTGAAGTGGTCGAGATTGTGCCAGAACCTGAGGTTGTAGCGCCAGTCGTCATAGCTCCAGTAGTGGTGGAAGCGCCTGCTGAGCCAGTCGTTGAGCCTGAAAAAGTTGTGGTTAGACAGCAAACCATTAGTCGTAAAGATTTGCTTGGTGCCGATGAGATTGCGTTGCGAGAGCAAGAAGCAAAACGTCATGCCACTTTGTTAGCATTGCAAGCAGAAGATAAGCGTAAAAAAGAAGAATTAATTCAACGTCGTTTAGACGAAGAGGCTAGAAAAATAGCCGAAGCCGAAGCTGCTAAAGTAAAAGCAGCTAAGCTTTCAGAAGGCACCTTGCATAAGCCTGTCGCAAAAGTAGGCACTGAAAAACCAGCCACAAAAGATGCGAAAAAAGGCAAGGGTAACAACAAAGAGTGGACTGACGCCGAGAACAAAAAACGTGGATTAAAAACACGTGGAGATGTCGCGGGCGGTAAAGCTGGATGGCGAGCGCCAAAAGGTAAGGGTGGTAAACATCATCACGATGATGATCAGCAACATGCTTTTACAGCGCCAACAGAGCCATTAGTGTATGAAGTACTTGTGCCAGAAACCATTACAGTGGCTGATTTAGCGCACAAAATGTCTGTGAAATCAGGTGAAGTGATTAAGACCTTGATGGGCATGGGCATGATGGTGACCATTAACCAAGTGCTAGATCAAGAAACTGCGATTATTATCGTGGAAGAAATGGGGCATAAAGCGCAAGCTGCAGCACCTAATGATCCTGATGCGTTTATTGAAGAGGCTGAACATGCTGAAGCTATCTTGGAAACGCGTCCACCTGTCGTGACAGTGATGGGTCACGTGGACCATGGTAAAACTTCATTGTTGGATTACATTCGCCGTAGCCGTGTGGCAACAGGTGAAGCTGGTGGTATTACTCAGCACATTGGTGCTTATCACGTAGAGACTCCGCGTGGTATGGTGACGTTCTTAGATACTCCAGGCCATGAGGCGTTTACTGCGATGCGTGCACGTGGTGCTAAAGCTACCGATATCGTGATTCTAGTGGTTTCAGCAGATGATGGCGTGATGCCACAGACAATTGAAGCGATTCACCATGCTAAAGCTGCGGGTGTGCCGATTGTGGTGGCTATCAATAAAATTGATAAGCCAGATGCTGATCCTGAACGTGTGAAAATGGAATTGGTAAGCCAAGAAGTTGTGCCTGAAGATTTTGGCGGTGACGTTATGTTCCGCCCTGTTTCAGCCAAAACAGGTCAAGGCATTGATGATTTGCTAGAGGCTGTGCTTTTGCAAGCAGAAGTCTTGGAATTACAAGCGCCTAAAAATACCCCAGCAAAAGGCTTGGTGATTGAAGGTCGTTTAGATAAAGGTCGCGGTTCGGTAGCAACGATTTTAGTGCAATCAGGTACCTTAAAACGTGGCGATATGATTTTAGCAGGTACTACTTTTGGTAAAGTGCGTGCGATGTTAGATGAAACTGGCAAGGATATTCAAGAGGCAGGTCCATCTATGCCAGTAGAAATTCTAGGCTTGTCTGACGTGCCTAGCGCAGGTGAAGAAGTGATTGTCTTGAACGATGAACGTAAGGCGCGTGAAATCGCATTGTTCCGTCAAGGTAAGTACCGTGATGTGAAGCTTGCTAAACAGCAAGCGGCTAAGCTAGAAAACATGTTCGAACAAATGGAATCAGGCGAAGTGCAAACACTTGGTTTGATTATCAAATCTGATGTGCAGGGTTCATATGAAGCGTTAGCGACAAGCTTGCAAAAACTCTCTACCAGCGAAGTGAAAGTGAATATTATTCACACTGGTGTTGGTGCAATCAGTGAGTCAGATGTTAACTTGGCTGCGGCATCTAAAGCGGTATTGATCGGCTTTAACGTGCGTGCCGATTCTGGGGCACGTAAATTGGTTGATACGCTAGGTGTGGATGTACGTTACTACAATATTATTTACGAAGCTGTGGATGAGATCAAAGCTGCGCTGGGTGGTATGTTGGCACCAGAGCAAAAAGAGAGCATGATTGGTACTGTGGAAGTGCGTGAAGTGTTCCGTATTTCTAAAATTGGTGCGATTGCTGGTTGTTACGTACAAGACGGTATGATTAAACGTAACTCAAAAGTACGCGTATTACGTAATAACGTGATCGTGCATACTGGTGAGTTAGATTCACTCAAACGCTTTAAAGATGATGTTAAAGAAGTTAAAAATAACTTTGAATGCGGTCTGTCATTGAAAGGCTACAACGATATTGAAGTAGGTGATATCTTGGAAGTTTATGAAATGGTGGAAGTAGCACGTACTTTATAGTTTAACGCTATATGCCTATGCCTATGCCTATGGCTCTGGTGAGCTATAGGTGTAATTGATACGGCAAAAAGCGAGTCTGTGCTTATGTTTGTTGTATTTGGTTGTGCTTAACTGTATCAGCGTTTACTTTTGCGTTGGTGCTGGCTCCTTTGTTGGGTAAGTTCAGCTTTATTTAGGATTAGAATGGCAAAAGATTTTTCACGTAGTCACCGTGTGGCTGAGCAAATGCAACGAGAAATCGCAGATTTGTTAATGTTTGAAATTAAAGATCCACGCGTGGGCATGGTAACGGTTACTGCTGTTGAGGTAACTGGTGATATGGCGCATGCTAAGATTTTTTACAGCGCAGCAAAAGCGAGTGAAAGCATGCAGCAAGGGCTTGAAAAGTCAGCAGGTTTCTTACGCACGCAGTTGGCGAAGCGCATGTTGTTGCGCACAGTGCCACAATTGCATTTTGTGTACGATGCCTCGATTGATAATGGCATGATGATGTCTAAATTAATTGATGAGGCGATTGCTTCAGATAAAAATAAGTCTTAATCCTTAGAAGTAACCTTCCTTTGCAATTCAAAAGAGTCAAAAAAAATATTAATGGTATTTTGTTGTTAGACAAGCCATTGGGATTTTCTTCTAACCAAGCGCTACAAAGAGTTAAGTGGTTACTACAGGCCGCCAAAGCTGGTCACACTGGTACGTTAGATCCATTGGCAACAGGCTTGTTGCCACTCTGTTTTGGTGAAGCAACTAAATTTGCACATTATCTAACCGATGCAGATAAAACATACCACGCCACCATGAAGTTGGGCGTTACCACGGCCACAGGTGATGCGGAAGGCGCTGTACTCAAAACCCTGCCAGTCAATGTCACCAGCCATCAGTTTAGTGAGGCATGCCGCAAGTTTGTTGGTGTAATTAATCAAATTCCACCCATGTATTCCGCTTTGAAGCACGAGGGTCGTGCGCTGTACGAATATGCCCGTGAAGGTGTGGAAATTGAGCGCAAAGTGCGTACTGTTACTATCCATGAGATTAAAGTGCTTGGCTTTGCGGGAGATGTCGCTGAAATTGAAGTGACTTGCACCAAAGGTACTTATATTCGCACTTTGGCAGAAGATATTGGTGCACATTTAGGCTGTGGTGCGCATCTGATTGGACTACGTAGAACTGCTACAGCTAGTTATGACATCACCGAAGCCATTACTTTAGAGGCGTTTGAAGCGTTGAATAATGAAGAGCGTTTGGCTAAGTTAGCAGCGCCTGAAACCGCGGTGGATTATTTGCCATCGGTAACGCTGGATGCAGACAGTGTCTTTTATTTAATGCAGGGTCAAGCCGTGTGGCGGAGCGGTAGTATTCCAGCGGGCTTGTTGCGCCTTTATGATGAGAATCAGGTGTTTTTAGGCTTAGGTGAGCAGCAAAGTGACGGGAAAATCGCACCTAAGCGATTGATGCAACAAGTAAATAATTAAAGGCTATTTATTAAAATAACTTGTTAAGCAATAAAGTTATCGCTATAATGCACGGTTCATGTAAATGAATGCATCAGTGGGTTAGGTTTCTATTGCAGATTCTAGGCTACTTTTGTATTGACGCAAAACATCTAAATTAGGAAAAAGTTATGGCAATTACAGCACAAGATACCGCGAAAATCGTTGCAGAATATCAACGCGCACCGAATGACACAGCAAGCCCAGAAGTGCAAGTTGCACTTTTAACTAGCCGTATCACATACCTAACAGAGCATTTCAAATCTAACAAAAAAGATAACCACTCACGTCGTGGTTTGTTAGCATTGGTTAGCCAACGTCGTAGCCTGTTAGACTATTTAAAACGCAAAGACTCAAGCCGTTATCAAACATTGATTCAACGTTTAGGTCTGCGTAAATAACAGTTATAAAAGTGCTTAGCTTTTTGTTTTTAGCTTCACTTATATAATTGCTGTAAAAAGCCGATTGCATGGATATGCGTCGGCTTTTTTTATTGTTAGATTGTTATTGGGTAGTGAATAACAGTCTGTTGAAAAAGGAAAATAAATGTTTAATAAAGTTACTAAAAGTATTCAATACGGTGCGCATACGCTTACCCTTGAAACAGGTGAAATCTCACGTCAGGCAGATGCTGCAGTGATGGTGAGCTACGGTGATACGGTAGTGTTAGTGGCCGTTACTAGCAAGCGTGAAGTTAAAGCAGGCCAGGATTTTTTCCCGTTGACAGTAGATTACATGGAAAAAACCTATGCTGCGGGTAAAATCCCAGGTGGTTTTTTCAAACGTGAAGGCCGTCCTTCAGAGAAAGAAACACTCACAAGTCGTTTGATCGACCGTCCATTACGCCCTCTGTTCCCAGAAGCGTTTTATAACGAAGTGCAAGTGGTGGCAACTGTGTTGTCATCAGATCCTGAAATTGATGCTGATATTCCTGCGATTATTGGTGCTTCGGCAGCAATGTCATTATCAGGTATCCCATATTACGGCCCATTAGGTGCAGCGCGTGTTGGTTATATCAATGATGAGTATGTATTGAACCCAACTAAAGCACAATTAGAAGAAACAGATCTTGATTTGGTGGTTGCTGCTACTGAAACAGCTGTGATGATGGTTGAGTCTGAAGCTAAAGAGCTTTCAGAAGAAGTCATGTTGGGTGCGGTTGTTTATGGTCACGAGCAAATGCAAGCTGTGATTAAAATGATTAGCGAATTAACCGCTGAAGCTGGTAAAGATGCTTGGGACTGGGTTGCACCAGAGCCAGATACTGCATTGATTGAAAAAGTGGCTGGCTTGGCCGCTGCTGATATTAATGCTGCATTCCAAATTAAAGCTAAAGGTGCACGTTCAGCTAAATTGGATGAAATCACAAGCCGTGTGTTGGCTGAGTTAATTACAGAAGAAACTTCAACGACAGAAGCTAACAAAATTAAAAATGAGATTTTTAATTTAGAAGCCAAAACTGTACGTAGCCAAATTTTAAATGGTGAGCCACGTATTGATGGCCGTGATACACGTACTGTGCGTCCTATCAGCATCCGCACTGGTGTGTTGCCACGTACGCATGGTTCAGCATTGTTTACACGTGGTGAAACACAGGCCTTGGTGGTTGCAACCTTGGGTACAGGCCGCGATGAGCAAACGATTGATGCATTGCAAGGCGAATACAATGACCGCTTTATGCTGCATTACAACATGCCTCCATACGCAACTGGTGAAACTGGCCGTGTAGGTACACCAAAGCGTCGTGAAATCGGCCATGGCCGCTTAGCTAAGCGTGCATTAATTGCTGCTTTGCCAGCTAAAGAAGATTTTGATTACACCATGCGTGTAGTTTCTGAGATTACAGAATCTAACGGTTCAAGCTCAATGGCCTCTGTATGTGGTGGCTGCTTAGCATTGATGGATGCTGGTGTGCCTATGAAAAATCACGTTGCAGGTATTGCAATGGGTTTAATCAAAGAAGGTAACCGCGTTGCTGTATTGACTGATATCTTGGGTGATGAAGATCACTTGGGTGATATGGACTTTAAAGTGGCTGGTACAGAAGATGGTATCACTGCATTGCAAATGGACATTAAAATCACTGGTATTACAGCGCAGATCATGCAAGTTGCTTTAGCGCAGGCTAAAGAGGGTCGTGCACATATCTTGGGTATTATGAAACAAGCTGTTAGTGGTGCTAGTGCTGAAATGTCACAATTTGCACCACGCATTATTACCATGAAAATCAACCCTGAAAAAATCCGTGATGTAATCGGCAAGGGCGGTGCTGTGATTCGTGCTTTAACTGAAGAAACAGGTACTACGATTGATATTGAAGATGACGGTACAGTAAAAATTGCATGTACTAGCTCCGAGCAGGGTGCTGAAGCGCAACGCCGTATTGCAGAAATCACTGCTGAAGTTGAAGTGGGTCAAACTTATGAAGGTACTGTGATCAAGTTGCTTGATTTCGGTGCAATTGTAACCTTGATCCCTGGTAAAGATGGTTTGCTACATATTTCACAAATTGCACATCAACGTGTCAACGCCGTTGCTGACTTCCTAAAAGAAGGCGACGTTGTGAAAGTTAAAGTGGTTGAGGCTGATGAAAAAGGTCGTGTACGTCTAAGCATGAAAGCTTTGATTGACCCGCCTGCTCAAGAAGCTAAAGCAGAGACAGAAGCTGACGAGTAATATCAATAGTATCATCGTTTGCTAGATAACAAAAAGCCCGCATATGCGGGCTTTTTGTTATCTGAAGCTTTAAATCACTTGAATTCTAAATAAAAATTTAAATGATTTGGACTGTACTAATTATTTAGCTACTTGGCGCTCTCTAAGTTCGTCCAATGTTTTGCAATCGATACACAGCGTAGCCGTTGGACGCGCCTCTAAGCGTTTTAAACCAATTTCAATGCCACAGCCTTCACAGTAGCCGTACTCTTCGTGCTCAATGTTACGTAAAGTTTCATCAATTTTTTTAATGAGCTTGCGTTCGCGATCACGATTGCGTAATTCAAGCGTCATGTCAGACTCTTGGCTGGCTCTGTCATTTGGGTCAGCAAACATCGTCACTTCATCTTGCATGGTGTGCACGGTGCGGTCAAGCTCTTGGCTTAACTCGGATTTCCAATCATTTAATATTGCGCGGAAATGGTTAAGTTGAGCTTTGCTCATGTATTCTTCATCAGGCTTCGGCTGATAAGGCGTGAAGTGCTTACTAATTACATCTGCCATAATAATTACCCAAATACAAAAAAATAAAAATATTGAAAACTGCGCTAACTAAAATGTTAGCGCTTAAAATTAGCGCATGAGTGTACACTGATTAATGGTTTGATGCAAAACTGTAATTTATATACCTGTATCTTATTGATTTAATGAGATTAAATAATGGCGCTTTGTTCGCTAAGTTGTAATGAAAGCAAGGTATTTTCCATTAAAGTAGCAACGGTCATTGGGCCAACGCCGCCAGGTACGGGAGTAATCCAGCCCGCACGCTCTTTTGCGATGTTGAAATCAACATCGCCGCAGATGCGCCCATCTTCTAGGCGATTGATGCCAATGTCAATGACAATAGCGCCAGGCTTAATCCAGTCGCCTTTAATTAGCCCAGGTTTGCCTGCAGCTGCGACGATTAAGTCTGCATTTGCGACAATTTTAGCTAAGTCTTTTGTGTGGCGATGGCAGCTAGTCACGGTGCAACCTGCAAGCAGTAACTCCAAGCCCATTGGACGACCTACGTGGTTAGATACCCCTACCACAACAGCATCTAAACCCATCAGGTTGATGTTGGTTGCTTCTAGTAGCTTAATCACGCCAAATGGTGTGCAAGAGCGCAGCGTTGGTTGGCGCACGGCTAAGCGGCCGATATTGTATGGGTGAAATCCATCCACGTCTTTATTGGGGCTGATACATTCAATCACGTGCTCATCTTTTATGTGGGGTGGAAGCGGCGACTGAACCAAGATGCCGTCTATTGTCTCGTCATGGTTGAGTTGCGTGATGAGCGCAAGTAACTCATGCTCTGTTGTTGATGACGGTAAATCGTAGGCAACGGAACGAATGCCTACTTTTTCACATGCTAAACGTTTATTTCGCACATAAATGGATGAGGCGGGGTCGCCGCCCAATAAGATAACCGCAAGGCCAGGTGCACGTTTATTTGCTAACAGGCGTTGGTTGATTCTTTCTTTGATTGAGTCTAATAAATTGTCGGCAATCGCCTTGCCATTGATAATTTGAGCAGTCATTGGGTGTCTGAATCTGAAAATTCAATTAATTTGTAAAATAAAACGTCATTTTAGCATATAGCGATTGACCTTAATCTTAGTTTTGGTTATATTACTGCCTCTTCGGCGTGTAGCGTAGCCTGGTAGCGCGCCTGCTTTGGGAGCAGGATGTCGGGAGTTCGAATCTCTCCACGCCGACCAAAATTTTTGAGTGTTAAAAGTAGATTTTTCTTTTAACACCCATATTAAAAGTCAGCCCGAAAAGTGTAGTGCTTTATGTTGTAGATGATATAAAGTCTTGTAACCAAAATCTGCCCGTAGCTCAACCGGATAGAGCACCAGCCTTATAAGCTGGGGGTTACAGGTTCGATTCCTGTCGGGCAGGCCATGAATTTTAAAGTCTCTATGGTGGCTGTAGCTCAGTTGGTAGAGTCCAGGATTGTGATTCCTGTTGTCGTGGGTTCGAGCCCCATCAGCCACCCCATATTGAATAAGCCCCTCAGCAATGTGGGGCTTATTTTTTTCTGGCATATCTTTTTCTAAGTGAAATTATTCTTGATTAATTTAATTTTAGTAGGATAGTATCAAACGCGCTAAGCATTAGTACTAAGCATCTACTTAATTTGTACTGGCAGTTATCGCAACCGATCATTAAAGATAATGTGGGGTTTAGAAGGCTATGCTAATTGAAGGTATTGAGAATACAGATCGCTTTCTTTTTATATTTGAATGGTTAATGGCCATCATGTCGAGATACTTGTCCCCGATGCCGTTTGGCTTGGTCCATATGGCTACGGTGAGAACCATGAGCTTGGGGATGCTTACGGTGCAAAAGAGGCCGCTGAGCAACTTGTTGCAATGACAAGCCATCTTAGAAGGCTTTATAGGAATACGGACTTGGTGGCTAGGATAGAAAGTGACTTTTGGATTATTGTGCCATACACGCCCGCCGCTGAAAAAATTCAGGATAAAGTACGAAGTATCATTCAGGATGCTGAACATGATGCTTTGAAAGCGGTGGTGCAAAGTGCGTCAATCTTTAGTTTCCCAAGTGATGATAAGGCGCTAAATCAGAAGCTCACAGAACTGAGTGGGGCGGATTTCTTAGTATAGTTGAAAAGTCACAGGCACATATTTTCCAGCCAAATGTAGGGCTTACATTAAAGATCAAAAATCTGGTCGTCGATAACAGCCGCTTAATGTCATTGAATGTTTGGGTTCACCTTTTTTATCTATGTCAAAGATTGTTAGTTCAGAACAGTTGGTTAAATCCGTTCGGTGATTGATTTAAATAACGAGCATACTTGGCTGGTGGTTTTGACCTCGATTTCGCACCATAGCGCACGCTGGCGAAAGTATTGATACATCAAACTATTCAGGCTATAGTGGCATTGGTTTCAGTTGTTATCTAATTTTTAAAAAGGGTTTGTTAATGGCAGCACTACGTCCTGTATTGATGATTATTGATGATGACCCGCTGATCACTGATACCTTACATTTTGTGTTGAGTAAATATTTTGAAGTATGCGTGGCAGAGTCACATACGCAATTGAAGAGTTTGCTCCAGCAGTTAGATGCACCCCCAGCATTGGCTTTGGTAGACTTAGGACTGCCACCTACTCCGCATACGCCTGAAGAAGGTTTTAAAGTGATTAGCGCCCTGCTAACACATTCACCTACTATTAAAATTCATGTGCTTTCGGGCCAAAGTGATGATGTGAATGTCAAGCATGCGCTTACATTGGGTGCCGTCGATTTTATTGCCAAGCCTTGTGATGTAGAGAAGCTGAAAGACATGTTGTTGAATGCACTCAAGGTTCAAGATGTCGAGTTGAACGAGATGAGGGCGGAGCAAGAGCATGGTGGCTTGCTTGGTAATAGCTTACCTATTCAAGCATTACGTATGCAGATTACGCAGTTTGCAGGCTCGCCTTTTCCTGTGTTGATTGAGGGCGAGTCTGGCAGCGGTAAGGAGCTGGTGGCTAGTAGCTTTCATTTTGCAAGTCAGCGTTTGTTATATCCTTACCTATCGGTTAACTGTGCTGCGGTTTCTCCATTGTTGGCAGAATCTATTTTGTTTGGGCACGCAAAGGGTGCGTTTACAGGTGCGGTAGCTGCGCATGCAGGCTATTTTGAAGATGCGGGTGACGGTACTTTATTTTTAGATGAAATTGGTGAGTTGCCCTTAGAGTTGCAGGCCAAGCTTCTGCGCGTGTTAGAGAATGGTGAGTATCAGCGCATTGGTGAAACGCAAACGCGTAAAAGTCGTGCGCGAATTGTGGCTGCGACTAACCGAGATTTAAGAGCAGAAGTGCGCGCAGGTAAATTTAGGTCGGATTTATATCATCGCTTGAGCGTCTTTACCGTACATGTGCCACCGCTTCGTGAATTGTCCGACGATAAGCATTTATTGCGTAATCATTTTATTGAGTTTTATACCAAGCAAATCGACAAGACACCGTTTAAGCTTGATGGGAATGCTGAGGCGAGGTGGCTGGATTATGGTTTTCCTGGCAATGTGCGTGAGCTGAGAAATATCGTTATTCGGTTAATTGCCAAGTACTCTGGCAAGACAGTGAAAGAAAATGAGTTGATTGCTGAGTTTGATTTAAACGAGCAGGCTTCATCGGCTGATGCATTTAACTTTAATGATGAAGCCAGTATGACTGCGCAGGCGCAAAAGCATTTGCAACGCCAAGTGAATGTAAGTTTGGATGCAGTGCTTAAGTCTTGGGAGCGTGCTTACATTGATGCGGCAATGAAAATGACGCATGGCAATTTAAGTCAGGCGGCTAAGCTGTTGAATGTGAATCGCACGACACTGTATAGTCGTATGAATACGCAAGAAGACTAATCCTCACTAGGAAATCATTTGTATTATCCACACTTTGGTTTGCAGCAACCCCCGTTTAAGATTACTCCAAATACAGACTTTTTCTTTTCTGGCAGCAATCGTGGAGCGGTGCTTGATGCTTTAGTGTACGCTATTACCAATGGTGAGGGTATTGTCAAAGTTGTAGGTGAGGTAGGTAGTGGCAAAACAATGCTGTGCCGAATGTTGCAAACTATTCTTCCTGAAAGAATCGAGAGCATTTATCTTGCGAACCCAAGCGTAGCACCTGAGGATGTGCTGCATGCTATTGCATTTGAACTGCAACTTCAGCTACCTAAAGATGCTGATAGGTTAAAGGTGATGCAAGCATTGCAGGCGCATCTGTTAAGTCGGCACGCAGAAGGTCGCCAGGTGGTGATCTTTGTTGAAGAGGCGCAAGGTATGCCGTTGGCAACTCTGGAAGAGATTCGCTTGTTATCCAACTTGGAAACTAAGCAAGATAAACTGTTGCAGATTGTTTTGTTTGGTCAGCCAGAGTTGGACGAGAATTTAAATCAGGAACAAATTCGTCAGTTGCGTGAGCGCATTACGCATCGGTTTAATTTGGCGCCATTGCAAACCAAAGATGTGGGTGAGTATTTAATCTTTAGGCTGCGTGCGGCGGGGTATCATGGCCCACATTTGTTTACGGATGCCTCGATTAAAAAACTGTCAAATGCAGCACAAGGGTTAGTGAGGCGCGTGAATATCTTAGCGGATAAAGCATTGCTAGCAGCGTTTGCTGATAATGTTTATCAGGTAACCCCTAAGCACGTTAATGCAGCTATCCAAGATAGTGAGTTTGCGGAAAGCTCATATGGGCAGCGGTTCTGGCGTTATAAGCAATTTGCGACTTGGATAGTATCCTTGCTCATCATTTTAATTGTTGTATCAACTGTTGCGATGTTGTGGCAGCAATCAGCTAATCTGAAAAGTAGTGCTAGTGTGACAATGCAGCAAGTTCAGCCCAGTAATTCCAATTTGTCTATAATCAAGCCCAGCACGTTTCAGCAGACAAAGCAATCTGCAGTTGCTGTTACTAATACCCAAATGGGTGTCAATGATTTGTCTTCACTCAATAGCGCTAGCGCCGTAGCGGTATTAAATGATATGGAAGTAGCTAGCGATAAGGCTCAGGCTGCAGAAAGCAAAAGCACTATTGGGTTGGTAAGTCAGCGTTTAGATGCGATGAATCAGTTATTAAAAAGTGCAAAGCCTGAGACTGTATTGTTACAAATCAAATCACTTCCTAATGCGTTGCCGTTAGCTTTGCAGGGTGAAGAGCGTCAGTTAGCCGCGGAGCTTGAGCGTTTAAGTCAGCAAGTTGAAATGGATAATATATATCTATATCGCATGCATCAGAAAGATGGTTTGTATACAGTAGTGTTATATGGTGCATATGAACGGAGAGTTGATGCATTAGAGGCTTTAAAAAGCTTACCACCCTATGTTAAAAACAGCCGACCATATATGAGGACGTTGGCTGGTATTAGTAAAGACATAGCGATAACCCCTTAACCGATGTCCCGTATTTCTTTTAATTGACTGAAGCTGGCCTATCTAGTGGTGTTTGCATAATTGATGGCAGTCTGAGGCTCGGGTCTGAGTGTTGCTTAGTTTCTATATAAACTTTCGTGAGTTACCTAATCAATAACCTTGATTTATGATTGTAACTAATTGTTGCTATTTGGATTTTTGCGGTATCATGCAATTTGATGCATAGCGTATAGATAAAGTTGCAGAATTAGGGGTAGCCAAGCCGTGATGAATAATAAAATAGTATTAGCATTGCTGAGTATGATCTTGGTTTTGTGTATGACAGCATGCTCGCATCAATCTAAAGTCCAGCCATCAAAGGGGCATATTGATGGACAAAATACTTCAACACCCTCTGTCATATCAAAACCAGCTGCCTCTTCAGCAGGAATTCCTAAGCCAGTCACCAACACTCCTTATTTGCCGCCTCCTACTCCTAAAGCTAAAGAGCCTGTCTACAGTATTGTTGTGTACGACACACCAGTGAAAGAGGTGTTGTTTGCTATAGCAAGAGACAGCAAGCTAAATGTTGATATTCATCCTGCCATTCAAGGACGCGTTACTTTAAATGCAGTAGACCAAACCTTGCCTGCGATTTTAGAGCGTTTATCTAAACAGGTGGATTTGACTTATCACGTTAAGGGCAATGTGCTGACGATTACACCAGACCAGCCAGTATTAAGAAGTTATAAAGTGGATTATGTGAATATTAATCGTGATACTAAAGGGTTTATTGGTGCTGCTGCAGAAATTTCGAGTACAGGTCAGGCTGCTATTACTGGTGCTGGGGGGAGTACTACCACAACCAGCACTTCAGGTAATGGCGCTAATAATAGCTCACGTACTGCAGTAACAAGCGAATCCAAAAACCACTTATGGGAGTCCCTTATTCAAAATCTTAAAGAGTTGTTAGCGGAAACTGATAAAGAGGTTATCGTGACACGTTTTGGCAGTTTGCAAGATCAGTATTCTAAAGACAAAGCTGTAAATGAAAAGCTAAATAATGAAGCTGGAAAAAATGATAAAGAGCTCAGAGATGAGCAGAGATCCGAGTATAAAACTCTCTTTGCGGCAAATGTGATTGCAAATCCTGAAACAGGTGTTATCAGTGTTCGTGCGACTAATAAGCAGCATGAAAAAATTCAAGAGTTCTTAGATAAAGTGCTGTCGAGCGCGAAGAAGCAAGTGCTGATAGAGGCTACGATAGTAGAAGTGCGCCTCAATGATGGTTTTCAAGCTGGGATTGATTGGAGAAGGCTTGGTCGAGCAGGTGCAGGAAGTGGATTTACTTTTAGCCAAAATTTGAACTCAGATAACTTTACGACAGGAGGTTTAACTGAGCGGGCTGAAGGTTCTGGGTTAGTCGCAGGATATTTTAATCCTATAAGTCCATTGGGCGATATCGCGGCATCTATCAATTTACTTAAACAGTTTGGTGACACAAAAGTTTTATCTAGCCCAAAACTTATGGTGCTCAACAATCAGACAGCAGTGCTTAAGGTTGTCGATAACTTGGTTTACTTTACTGTACAAGCTCAGCAGACGCCAGGGACTGTAAGTAGTCAGCCATTTACTACAATTACTACAACTCCAAACACAGTCCCTGTGGGCGTTGTGATGAGCGTAACGCCACAAATAAGTGATGCGAATTTTGTAAATGTTAATGTGCGACCTACAATCTCGAGGGCTGTTGGTAGGGGGGTGCAAGATCCTAATCCGTCACTAAAAAATGAGATACCAAGTTTTATTCCACAAATACAAGTTCGTGAAATGGAATCAATTTTACAAATCAATAGTGGTAGTACAGCCATTCTTGGAGGGCTCATGCAAGATGAAATACAACGTAACTCAGATAAAGTCCCTGGTTTGTCCGATGTGCCTGGTGTTGGTAAGATTTTTACTGGTAGAGATGACGCTAATAGTAAGACTGAGCTGGTGATTTTCTTGCGCCCAACTGTCATTACTAACGCTAGCTTAGAAAGCGACGAACTGGCATCTTATAAGCAATACCTACCAGCACAACAGCTAACTAATACATTAGAAGCTGAGAGTGAAAGGTAATTAGCAAATGAGTTTGCTAATTAAAGCGCTAGCTAGCGCAGAAAAGGATAAGCAAAAAGCTGAGAGGTCCGAGCGCGCTGAGTCATTAAGTTCTGATGCGATGTCGCAATTAGGGCGCCAATCAAATCACTCAAAGGATATTGCCACAAGCTCGGGTGATGTTGTGTTTAATGATGTAGGCTTGTCACTTACTGAAGAGCCAAGCTTGTTAAGCTCTGAGGTGAAGTTAAAAGAGGGTGTGGCTACTAAGCCTAGTGCTCAGTCAACGAACAACGGGATTAAACAAAAAAGCAAGGCTGATGCTTTTAATGAAGCGGCGATGGCAAGTGTTGCTAGCTTAAAAGCACAGGGTAGCGCTACCAAGGAAGGACGTCAACGAGTTGCTGCTAGTGTGTTTGTTGCTAATCAGGCAATCAAGACTGTGAGCTCACGTTCCGTACTTTTGTTATTAGGCGTTGCTGGGGGTTTAATGGTGTTTTTGGGCTTGCAAGGGTATCAGTATTTACAGGTACTAATTGCCGATGAAGTGGTTGTTGTAAAGCCAGTTGGGCCTGTCGGCCAAGTTGTTAATGTTGAAACGATAGGCGATAGTGGTGTGCCTGATGCAGTATTATCTAGTGAGCTAGCTGAAGAATCAGGTGTGGCTGAACAGGTTGTTCATGAGGTTGATGGTAATGCGAGCGTAGCTGGTAGACAGAATTTAGCTGATAAAGAAGCGGTAAGACCTGAGTTGGTAAAGCAAGCGACTGTTGCCAAAGTTGATGCTAGGGTGCTTAGCGATGAGGTGGCCGTAGATGAGCCGCGATTGCCACTTCAGAAGTCTGCTGTTGCAGGTACGCGTAAGCAGTTGAAGTTGGATGAAGCTAATCAGTTTCATAGCCAAGCATCTGAATTAAGAGAGCCGATAAAGCTAGTGAGCAAAGCGCCTGTTGCAGGGGTTGATCCAACCTTGTTGGCGGCTTATGAAGCATTCAACCAGGGTGATGACAACTCGGCTCAGCAAAAGTATCGTCTAGTGCTGCAAAAAGATGTCAGAAATATCGATGCCTTGTTAGGGATGGCGGCAATTGCTCAGCGTCAAGGCCGAAATATGGATGCGATTGGATGGTACCGTACGGTCACGGAAATTGAGCCTAGGAATAGCATTGCTCAATCTGCAATGGCAGCTTTGGAAGCGAATGCTGATGGCGTAGGGGCTGAGAGTAAAATTAAAAGTATGCTAGCACGCCAGCCTGACGCGGCTCACTTACATGCAGCTTTAGGTAATCTTTATGCCGCACAGAACCAATGGGCTTCAGCGCAATCAGCCTATTTCAATGCAAGTCAGTATGCGCCGATTAGTGCAGACTATGCTTTTAACTTGGCCATCAGCTTAGAACATTTGGGTAAGCCAAAGTTGGCGTTAGTACAATATCAGCGTGCGTTGGATTTGCTTAACATAACAGGCGCTACAAGCCCAGATCGAGCCCAGATAGAGGCAAGGGTGCATGCGTTGCAATGATTTAATGCTGCATTCATGCACAGTGTGGAATATATCTATTGTAATGATGACTTAAGATAATCGTAGTGCCGATTAGATAAATGAAAAATAAAAATGAATTCAAACAAACAGGCTAAATTGAATGGTTGAGCAGCGCCGTAAAATTCGTTTAGGCGAGCTGATGGTGCAGCAGGGCTTAATCAGCCAGGACCAACTACGCATTGCGCTGATAGAGCAAGAGCATAATGACTTGCCTTTAGGGCGCCAGCTTGTTCGTTTGGGATTTGTAACTGAAGCGATGGTGCGCGACATGGTTGCGCACACCATCGGCACTGACAGTATCGATTTATCTACTGTGGTGGCTGATCTTGAAGCGTTGCAAATGGTGCCGCAAGATTTTTCACGTCGATATCATTTGTTACCTGTTGCTTATGATGCATTGACCGCCACCATGGTGGTTGCCATGGCGGATATGTTCAATGTGGTTGCGTTAGACCAGTTGCGTGCCATGCTGGGAGGGCAGATTCAATTAAAACCTGTGTTGGCAGCAGAAGCGCAGCTTGAGGAAGTCATTGATCAGTTTTATGGATATGAATTATCTGTAGATGGCATTTTGCGTGAAATTGAAACAGGTGAAATTGATTATCAGAGCTTAAGTGTTGACGATAATGAATATACGCAACCTGTAGTGCGATTAGTGGGTGCATTGTTGATGGATGCGGTGAAGCGTGGCGCATCAGATATCCACTTTGAGCCTGAACAGTCATTTTTACGCATACGGTATAGAATCGATGGCGTATTGCAGCAAATTAGAAGTTTGCATAAAAGCTACTGGGGCGGTTTAGCCGTGAGGTTGAAGGTGGTGAGCGGACTTGATATAGCAGAAACCAGAGCGCCGCAAGATGGTCGTTTAAATATGAATCTGTGTGGGCGCCCTATCGATTTCAGGGTGTCGACGCATCCAACCATTCATGGCGAGAATATTGTCTTGCGCGTGTTGGATCGTGAGAAATCGATTATTCCTATGGCGCGCATGGGTCTGCGTCCAGAGACGTTAGATGAACTCCAGTTGATGATGACCCGCCCTGAGGGTATTTTGATTGTCACGGGCCCAACAGGTAGCGGGAAGACAACCACCTTGTACTCATTGCTCACGCATCAAAATACCGAGGCGGTTAATATCATGACGCTGGAAGACCCAGTTGAATACCCTGTTACCATGATGCGCCAAACTTCTGTAGCGGAAGTGAATAAAGTAGATTTTGCGAATGGTATTCGGTCCATTATGCGGCAAGACCCCGATATTATTTTAGTGGGTGAGATTCGTGATGCTGATACCGCGATGATGGCTTTTCGCGCGGCAATGACAGGGCACCAAGTGTTTAGTACGCTACATACTAACTCTGCGTTAGGCGCTTTCCCGCGCTTAACTGATATCGGTATATTGCCTGACATTATGGCGGGCAACATTATTGGTGTTGTGGCGCAGCGTTTGGTGCGGGTGCTGTGCCCGCATTGTAAAGAAAAATACAAACCAGATGATCTTGAGCAAAAGATATTGCAGCTTAAGCCAAATGATAAAGTACAAATTTACAAACCAAAAGGCTGTATACGCTGTAATCAAACTGGTTATAGAGGACGGATGGCAATCATCGAGTTACTACGTATTGATAGTGATATGGATGCGCTGATTTCTCGTCGAGCACACTTAGATGAACTTAAAAAAGTTGCGCTAGATAAAGGGTTTGTGACTTTAGCCGAAGATGGCGTGCGTCGGATTTTAGAGGGCTACACCAGCGTGGCTGAGGTCATGCGAGTGGTTGATTTAACCAGCAGGATTAGCACTTAAAATATATGCCATCTTTTAGCTATAAAGCCGTTGATAAATTAGGCCGTATGGCCATGGGGCAAGTAGATGCGCTAAATGAGGTGGATCTTGAAATCCGTCTTGAGCGTATGGGGCTGGATTTAATTACGTTTCGCCTAGCAACACGGTCAACCAGTTTATTCAACCATAATAAAGTTAGTAACCAAGACTTAGTCATGTTTTGTTTTCAGTTGGAGCAGCTTTCCTCCGCGGGAGTGCCTCTGCTGGAGTGCCTAAACGACTTACGCGAGAGTGCTAATAACCCATATTTTCAAAAGGTTTTGGGCGCTATTAGCTCAGAAGTCGAAGGCGGTAAGATGCTATCACAAGCGCTTGCAGAGCATCCAGCCGTGTTTAGTGAGGTCTTTGTGAGCTTGATTGATGCGGGTGAGCGGACAGGGCAGCTACCTGTGGTGTTGAATAACCTGTTTAATACAATACGTTGGCAAGATGAGCTGATGTCACAAACTAAAAAGCTATTGGCTTACCCAGCCTTTGTTGCTGTCGTTGTATCGCTAGCTGTTGTGTTTTTAATGATTTATGTTGTGCCACAAATGGTGTCATTTTTGCGTAATATGGGGCAAGAGCTACCGCTTAATACACAGATTCTGATTGCAATGTCTAATGCATTTGTGAACTATTGGTGGCTGGTTCTGGGCTTGCCAGTGATGACGGTTGTTGTGTTGGCGGCCATTATTCGTAACAACCCAGCAGCGCGTTACCGCTTTGATTTGTTTAAATTAAATATCCCTGTCACGGGGACAATTTTACATAAAATTATTATGGCACGTTTTGCTCGGTACTTTGCGCTAATGTATCAAACAGGGATCCCGATTTTAGATGCAATTAAAATATGTGAAAACATTGTAGGTAATCGCGTCGTGGCAGATGCACTCACGCGGGTGCATGCTCAGATTAATGCGGGTGATGCCATGAGTGAGAGTTTTCGAAACGCAGGCTTATTTCCGCAACTGGTTGTTCGGATGATTAAGGTGGGCGAGAGCACTGGTGCCTTGGATAAATCACTGCTTAACATTAGCTATTTTTATGACCGTGACGTCAATGATGCAATGCAAAAAATGTTAAAAATGATAGAGCCTGCACTCACTGTGCTACTGGGCGGCATCCTTGCGTTTATTATGTTCTCGGTGCTAGGCCCAGTATATGACTCATTTAGTAAGCTCAAAATTTAAGTGACCTAATATAACAGCATGATGTTCGCTAACCCCAATAAACTAGTGTTATGTGCCACAGCCAATCAACTGTTAGTGGGTGTTTGGCATGCGGGCAAGCTGCAAGGTAACCAAATTTTTGAGAATAACGAGACAGGGCATGAGGCGTTTTCAGCATTTTTAGCGCAATATATATTAAGCCCAGTTTATTTAATTGCTGATGCGGTAGAAGAAGACTTCAGGCTAGAGAGTTTGCCGCACACTTCTGGGAGCGCTAAACACGAGCTAGTAACTCGCAAGTTGAATCAGCATTACCGAGGATTAGACTACCGAACAGCACATTTTATTGATCGAGATAAAGACAAGCGAAAAGACGATAACTTTTTGTTTGCTGCAATCAGTAAAGATGATTTCTTGCAAGCTTGGGTAGCCATTCTTAAGGCACAGGAAGCACAGTTGGTGGGCGTTTACTTACTTCCAATGTTAAGCCTGGTGTTGATGAAACAGCTTAAACTTAGTGCGCCGCATCTTTTGCTCTGTGAAAAACTTTCTTCAGGGCTCAGGCAGACTTATTTCCATCATGGGCGCTTGCGTATGAGTCGTTTGGTGCCAAACGTGCCAGAAGCGCCTGGGCAAATCGGCTATTTTTATCTTGTAGAAATTGAAAAAACACGCCTCTACTTAATGAGTCAGCGCCATATTTCGCGTGAGACACCATTGAATCTAGCCTTGGTCAGTGTTGATGGCTCAACGCAGCAAATTAGCCAAGGTATTAGCCAAGAGCAAGGGCTAACTTGTTCAGATGTGAGTCTAAGTAGCCTAGCCAAAACGCTGGATTTGCCAGTTAAGTTGCTTCATGAAAAGCCAGAGTTAATGCATATGCAATTGCTGGCAAATGGGCATTTTGTGGATAACTTAGCGCCAGACTGGCTCACAAAGCCTTTTCAGTTTAGTAAATTAAAACAGGGTTTAGCCATTGGCTCGGCCTTAATTGGTTTTTTTGGGTTAGTTGCTGCTGGATGGATGCTTAAAGAGGGCTTGGATCACAAATCAGCCTTTGAGCAAGCACAACAGGATACGTTGATTCAGCAACATCGCTACGACGAGGCCGCAAAAGATTTTCCAGTCACTGAGATTAGTGCAAACGATTTAAAAGTGGCAGTAGAGCTAGATAAAACGGTTACTAGCTTTCCAAAATCGCCAAGGCGAATGATGCAAGTAATTAGTGCCGCACTGGCGCCTGCCGCTAAAGCCCCTCTAGATGAAGTGCAGATAGATAGATTGCATTGGGTGCTGACTAATGACACTCATGTGAATGACCAAGATAAATTCACCCCCTTACCTATCACCTCTGGCAGAGAGCAAAGCGCGATTAATACGTCACCTGTAGATCCAAACATGTTAATGGAAGTGGCTTTTTTAACGGCACAAATTTCAGGGTTTACTGGAGATTATCGCCGTGCATTAAATACCTTAAGCCAGTTCGTTAATAACATTAAGGCTGATGCCAGAGTAGCCGAAGTGGTTGTGTTGCAAGAGCCTGTGAATGTAAGCTCATTTGTGAGTTTGCAAGGAAGCACCACGGATGAACAGTCTACACAAAAACAACCAGCATTTTTTAAATTAAAGGTCGTACTTAAACCTAACACTGATTTAGTTGCCAATATGGATGAAGCAAAGCCATGATGAAATTAGATCAAAAAGACTGGAAAAAACTACAAATACCCTTAGCCATATTAAGTGTAGTCATTGTAGTTGTGGTGGTTTGCAATGTGTTGGCACAACAATACAAAACAGAACAAGCGGAAGCGTCGCTTAAGCAGCAAAACTTATTGAATGCGGCTCGTCAGCGTTATCAGTCATCAGGCTTAGAAAAAGAGATGATAGTCGAATATTTGCCGCAATATCAGGCCTTGATTAACAAAGGGTTTGTGGGTGAAGAGCGCCGTATAGAGTGGGTGGAAAGCTTAAGAGAGCAACATAAAAACCATAAACTATTTGGTATTAAATACAGTATTAAACAACAAGAAAAATACACGCCTACATTTGCATCCAATCTCGGCGGCTTTGCGTTAAATCGATCTACCATGCAGTTTGAGCTTGATATGTTGCACGAAGGCGATTTATTGCAACTAACTGAGTCATTGAGCGAGGCAAATACGGCCGCATTAATCTTGCGAGACTGCGAAATTACTAGGTTAAATGAAGGTGGCGCTTTAAGTGGACAGTTAATTGCTAATTTGCACGCACAATGTGAATTAGATTGGCTTACATTACGTGAGCCTGCGGCAATTCAAGCGGTAGTGGGGCCATAGCAAAATGATAAAGACATGGATTAACTTGATGCTGAGCATAATGGTTGGCTTTGGTCTTGTTTCTACAAATGCTGTTGCAGAGGATGATTTAGGCCGACTATTTAGCCGCCCACATGAGCGCAAGCATTTAGATGTTTTACGTAAGAATCAGGCGCTAAAAGTGGTCACGCCGAAAGATACACAGCTGGAGACTGCTGCGGTAGTCGCGCCAGTCGAGTTGCCAGACCCAATTTCTATGCAAGGTTTTGTTAAACGTAGTGATGGCGCAAGTACCTTGTGGATTAACAACCAAGCAGTGCAAGAAGACTCCGCTGTTGATGATGTGCAAGTTGGTAGATTAGGGCGGCGCTCAGTGGGCGCTAAGTCTAGTGCGGAGAGCTTGCATTTAAGCATTCCTGCAAATGGAAGGAAAATTCAGCTTAAGCCAGGGCAAGTGTATGAGCCAGAGACCAATCAGACTAAAGAATTTAAGTTGTTAGCAAAAGAAAAACAATTACGGCTGGAAGAGACAGGCGTCAGTGATAATGGTGTTATTGAATAGGCTATTGTTGTGATACAGAGCAAGACATTTAATAGATGTAATGCCCCTGCATGCTATCAGCGCGGCGCAGCATTGATGCTGATGATGTTTATATTAGGCATGGCGGCATTGGCTTACATTGTCAAATCAATGAATGCAGCTTCTATGCGAACAGAGCAAGACGTTAAAACGATGGTGGCACTTGGTGAGGCAAAGGGTGCGCTTATTGCTTGGTCAGTAGCTCATAAGAATTGGCCTGGTATTATGCCTTTTCCTGATCGGTTAGAAACAACCTCACCTAATTATGATGGTAAAAGTGACTGTGTTACTAATGGGTTAAATAATAGTCATTTGATTGGTAAATTACCGTTGTTTGGAGATGCCCCATGTGTTAGTCCACAAGATGGATTAGGTGTTAAAGCCGTAGATAGCTCAGGAGAGCGATTTTGGTATGCAGTATCGAAGAATTTAATTCGAACAAGTGGTAGTGACTCTACTCCGATTATAAATCCTAGCATTATAGATACCAAACCGTGGCTACGAGTCTTTGATGCTAATGGCAATTTGATTTCGAATAGAGTCGCAGTTGTCATTATTGCTCCAGGCCAGCCACTGGCTGGGCAAAATAGGTCAGGAGCGACACCACCTGTTGGGGCTTTTCTTGATGAGATAGTGATTGGAGGGGCAACATATTCTAACCGAGACTACGACCAAGATAATGAAGACTTCATTATGGGGGGTACAACAAACCCCACCTTTAATGACAGGCTGGTTTACATTACGATTGATGAGTTGACGTATGCGTTAGAAAAAAGAGCCTCACAAGAGGCTGGGCAGAAATTAAGAGACTATTACTTAGCTAGTAATGTAGACCCTGCTAATCGCTCTTATCCTTATGCAGCAGATGTGAATAATGCTTGTGTCGAAAATGCAAATTTTGGATTTTTGCCAATCCAGCCATCTATGGCGACATGTACTTCGGCTCAGGCCTGTACATTGAGTTTTCCAATGACACAAGTGAAATTTACTTTAGATATGGCAGAAAACTATGATGCAAAATCTGGAGCATGTACATATGCTGGTAATGCTTGTACTTGTTGGGGTGTTGGCTCGTGTACAGCATCAAGTATAACCTTTTCTTGCACTGTAGGTGGGAGTTGCACCTCAACATCCAGTGGTCATTTTACTTTCACTTACACTTCGAAGCTATCTAGTAATACAGATGCCAATGGTTCTTGTCTAGGCGGCAATGGTACGGTTACCTGTACTGGTGCTGGCACTTTTGTGAGCCCTGTGACTAATTGTACATCGACCAAAAAATGGATTGAAAATCTTCCTTTATGGTTTTTAGCAAATCGCTGGCAAGATTACATCTATTATACAAGGTCACCGACTTCTAGTTTGGAGTCAGGTGGCAGAACAGGAGTTAGCGCTTTATTAGTTTCGGCAGGAGCCCCTATTGTTGATGCGCCTTTTTCTTTTAAAGGATCGCCACAATCTCGCCCTTCAAATAATATAGCTGACTATCTTGATAGTGCAGAAAACACAGATGGGGATTCCGTTTTTGACGCTACAAATAAGCAAAAAACTCACATCTACAATGACCAAGTATTTATAGTGGCGCCATGAAAAGAAAAATACATTCTAAAGACGTAGAAAAAGGCTTTTCCTTAGTGGAGATGGCGGTGGTCATCGTGATTCTTGGGTTTATTATTGGCGCTTTATTGCTACCTTTACAGGTGCAACGCAATCAAATCTATCAGTCGCAAACAGAGCGTACACTTGAAATTGCTAAGAAAGCATTGCTAGGCTATGCACAGTCTCAGGGCAGGTTGCCTTGCCCTGCTACACTTGCTAGTAGCGGGATGGAGCAGCCTTTGGGTGGAGGGGTATGTGAGCAACAAGGTAGAGGCTTTTTACCTGCGGCGACATTAGGTTTACAGCCAGTCGATTCAGAGGGTTTTGTATTAGATGGTTGGGGTAATCGCATTAGATATGCAGTGACGCAGAGTAATTCAAATGCTTTTGTTACCTCAAACGGTATGAGTAATGTTGGAATATCAGCATTAGCGCCCGATGATATACGTGTTTGTTCAACATCGACTGGTATTACAGCAACAACGTGCTCAGGCATTAATTATCTAATTAATAATGCTGTTGTCGTTATTTATTCCACGGGCGCAACCGCTGCGCAAGGTATTGGTGGCAATGATGAACTAGCCAATCTAAATGATGTTGATAATGATGGGATTATTGATGATGGTGTGTTTGTAAGTCATGAGCCTAGAGAGAATGATGCAAATGGAGAGTTTGATCATATAGTGACTTGGATTTCTCCCTATGTTCTCTATAATGCCATGATCGAAGCAGGTCAATTACCTTAATGAACGACAATCAACTCCTCCGTTATAGCCGTCATATTCTGTTGCCGCAGATTGAATATGAAGGACAAGATAAACTGGTCAATAGTCACGCGCTAGTTGTTGGTGCTGGTGGCTTAGGCTCGCCTGTTGCTTTATACCTAGCTGCGGCGGGGGTTGGCACTCTCACTATTTGTGATTTTGATGTGGTGGATTTAACTAATTTACAGCGCCAAATTGTGCATACCTCAAACTCTGTAGGTGTGAATAAGGCATTGTCAGCACAAAAAACACTGTTAGCCATTAATCCTGAAGTCACCGTGAATGCCGTTTGCGAAAAGTCATCAGAGGCCGGTTTTGAAAAGCTGATTACACAGGCAGATGTCGTGATTGATTGTAGCGATAATTTTGCGACGCGCTATCTGTTGAATCGCCTTTGCGTGCAGTTGAAGAAGCCGCTTGTGTCTGGCGCTGCGATTGGTTTTGAGGGGCAGATTACGGTGTATGACATGCGTTCAGCGCTTAGTCCATGTTACCACTGCTTGTTCCCTGACAATGGTGAAGACAGTGATTTACGTTGTGCAACAAACGGCGTGTTTGCGCCACTAGTAGGCATGATAGGCACTTGCCAAGCGGCAGAGGCGCTGAAAATACTGATGGAAATCGGTGATAGCTTGCAAGGGCGATTGTTGTTGCTAGATGCCCTCTCTATGGAGTGGCGCACTATCAAGCTGAGTAAAGATCCCGCTTGTACAGTCTGTGACACTTAATATTCCTTCCCCATTACAAGGGGAAGGAATCGGAAAGGTTTGTTGATTAAAAGTATTTATTTCCCGCCAACTAAACTTTTAACCGCACCCACTAAATCACCAGGCATCACAACAATTTTGCTGTTATCAGACGCTGACATTTTTTGTAGGGCCGTAATGTAGCGGTCACCTAATAAGAACATGGCAGAGGCGTTATTTTCTTGTATGGCTTCTGTAATAAACTTAATTGATTCGGCCGACGCTTTCGCCGCAACCATTTGTGCTTCTGCATCTTTACGTGCTGCTTCTAAACGCGCTTCAGCATTTAAAATGAGTGATTGTTTTGCGCCTTCGGCTTCAGTCACTACCGCAACTCTTTCACGCTCTGCTGCTGCTTGGCGTTCCATTGCGTCTTGCATGTTAGGTGATGGTTTAATGTCTTGAATCTCAACCGACTTAACCGTTAAGCCCCAGTCTAGTGCTTCATCTGCAATGGCGATTTTGAGCTCAGATTTAATGCGGTCGCGTGAGGTAAGTGCTTGGTTTAAATCCATGCCGCCAATGATAGAACGTAAACTGGTTTGCACCATGTTGCGCATAGCCTCACGGAAGTTTTCAATACCATAAACCGCGCGTTCGATTTTTGTTACTTTAATAAATGCAATAGCGTTGGCCAAAATAACAGCGTTATCACGTGTAATGACCTCTTGCTCTGGAACATCTAAAATAATGTCTTTGGTGGTGACTTTATAACTCACTCTGGTAAACACTGGGTTGATAACATGGAGTCCAGGATTAAGTACGCCAGCAAATTTACCTAAACGCTCAACCACCCATTCTTCACCTTGCGGCACAATGCGTACACCTTTAATGATGGCAACAATTACTAAAAATATGAGTACTAAACTAAGTTCTGTCATGAGAGTATTCCTTAAGTGAAAGTTAGAATGTGTTAACTGATCTTTGTGATGCGTAATGCATTGCCTTCAACAGCGACAACTTTCGCCTGACTGTTGATTTCAATGACTTCATCGGAAACCGCAGCCCATTCTCGGCTGCCCATTAGGCCTTGAGTGAAGCGGATTAAGCCATTTTGTGCAGGACTTGTTGTTTCTACTACTGTGCCAATACGTCCGATTTCTTCACCTTGTGATTGCCCAATAGGTGAGTTAGCGTCAGTCCTTTTGTAATAACGACGCCATATTGCTAAAGAGCCGAGCGAGAGTATCGCGAAGATAATTAATTGAATTGCGTAAGGAATGTTAGGAAAGAGCCAAGTTGCAATGGCTAAACAAATAGCAGCAATACCAAACCATAATACATACAAAGTACCAATGGCCAATATTTCTAGTGCAATTAAAATAGTACCCAGTATCGCCCAAATCCATGTTGCTTCTATCATTTGTTATCCTGGTGAAAAAGTCTATAGATTTCTAATAGTAAATGCCTGTGATTATTATTGCATGATATTTCAATAATTTTTAATATAAAATTTCGCACAAAAGGTGTACTCTTTTGGGTGGTATCTACATTCTCCTTAAATTTGTGGGAAATTCATCAATGGGCTCCGCACACAAACTCAACATCCCCAGCGATCGAGCAGAACGGTTGCATTATATTAGGCGTATATTTTCTGCGGCGAAAGGTCCAGATCTGGCCACGGAGTGGGCAGGAGGTAGGTCTGGCGGGTTAAGGAAGCTGAATGCAATTGATGCTATACAGTATGGCCGTAATCGTAACTTTATCAATGGCGCTGTGACACATTTATCGCCTTATTTACGACATGGTTGTCTCACACTTAATGAAGCATTTTCTTTTGTCAAAAAGCAGTCTGGTTTACAAGGCGAAAAGTTATTGATGGAGTTAGCTTGGCGCGATTTTTGGCGACAAGTCTGGTTTACAGAGGGAAATGCAATCTTTAGTGAAATGGAGTCACCTAAAGTAGATATTCAGTATCTGCCACTTAGTGATGCCGTAAAGCAAGCAAACACAGGCTTGCCCTGCATGGATGGCTTTGTGAAAGAGTTGCTTGATACTGGCTACCTACATAACCATGCTCGCATGTGGTTTGCCAGTTATGTTGTTCATCATCTAAAAATGGATTGGCGTGAAGCAGCCGATTGGTTTGAAGCGCATTTGTTGGATGGTGATTTTGCTAGTAACCATTTGTCTTGGCAATGGATTGCCTCTACCTTTAGCTCTAAACCTTATTACTTCAACAAAGAAAATCTAGAGCGCTATACGGGTGGAAAGTACTGCGCGACATGTTTCGCACAATGCCCGTTTGACGATAGCTACGAGGCGCTAAATGTACGCCTATTTAAGCCATCTATCGCTACAGATCCAAAGCAGTATGCGATTAAATCATTACCAATGAAAGCCGCGCATAGTTTTCAAGCCATTGCTATTTTTGTACATGATGAAATGTTATCTGCGCATAATGCGTTGATGGATAAGCCATACCCTAAGATATTTGTGTTTGATCCTGTATTGCATGGAAACTGGTCGCTCAATCGTTTGCAGTTTGTGGCAGACTGTCTAAACGAGATGATGAATGTTGAGGTGTGGATGGGCGATACTCACGAGGTGTTGATGAAAAAAGGCGTAGGGCAAGTGGTCACACAAGATACACCAAATTTAAGAGTCAAAGAAATCTTAGCGCCGTTTGCACCAAGGTGGGAGCCAGTGAAAAAGTTGGCTAATGTGGCCGTGAGTGAGCGACGGCTAAAACGTTTTTCTCGATATTGGGAGAAAGTTGGCCCATTATTAATGGCTGATATCTAATATCCAAACAGCCAGTGATACTATCTTTCATCATGTAGGCCATATGAATAAAAATAAGGGGATGCAATGTTAACGTGGATGGTGGTTGCTATAGTGGTGTTGTATTTTGTGATTACGTATAACAGTTTGGTCAGTGTTAAAAATAACGTTGAAAAAGCTTGGTCTAATATCAATGTGTTGCTAAAGCAGCGGCACGATGAGTTGCCCAAGCTGATTGATACTTGTAAGCAGTATATGCAGCATGAGCAAGCAACGCTCGAAAAAGTGATTCAAGCACGTACCCAAGTAAATGAGGCGCGTGATCATCATGATGTTGCGGCATTAGGGCAGGCTGAAAGTGCCCTTCGCGTGGGCTTAGGTGGTCTTTTTGCAGTGGCAGAAAATTACCCTGAGCTTAAATCAAACCAAAACTTCCTTATGTTGCAAACCCGCATCACAGGGCTTGAAAATCAAATTGCAGATCGGCGCGAGTTTTATAACGATAGTGTTTACATTAACAATGTACGTGTTCAGCAGTTTCCTGATTTAATTGTGGCAAGACTATTTGGTTTTGTAAAAAAACAGCTACTCAAGTTCTCCTCTGCTGAGTTGACAGATGTTGAGGTTAGCCAGCGCTTTAATACGAAGCTTTAGGTTGTGTGTGCAGTTTCGTAGTTACTATTTAAATCCGCTAGCGTTATGTGTTTGTACTGGGCTCGTGCTGGCGGGCGTGTATCTAGATTATCACGACAGGCATGCTCATCAACTCCCTATGTTGTTTGGTGTGAGTGCCTTAGTGGCGATATTTGCTTGGGCATTTAACTATAAAAGACTGCTTGCCATCTCTGAAGTGCCCATTTCAACCATTGCCTCAGCTGCGCAAGGTTATGTTGAGCTGTTCGGAAAATCCAAACAGTTAATCCCAACGCGTAGCCCGATACAAGGTGTACCTTGTGTTTGGTTTCGGATGTGGGTGTACGCACGTGATAGCAATTACATGTGGCGTTTAGAAGACTACCAAGTGAGCGAGCAAGTGTTTGAGCTACATGATGCTTCTGGTGTGTGCGTGGTTGACCCCAAAGGCGCTCATGTTTATGCAGCTAGTCGTCACGTGATTACGCAAAATGGTCATCGTTATATTGAGGATGTGTTATTTGCGGATAAATCTATTTATGTGCTGGGTGATTTAGATACCAATACACACGCCAATACTGAATCTGAAATCAATCACGAAGTCGGCAAGCTGCTCACTCAATGGAAGCAGTCAAAGTCTAGGCTTTTACAGCGTTTTGACCTTAACCGAAATGGTGAGGTGGATATGCATGAATGGGCGCTTGCGCGGGAGCAGGCTTATATTGAAGTGAAGCGCAAGCAGGCCCAGTTGCTAAAGAATGAGCGCCATCTCATTGCAAAACCCCAAAACAAACGCCTCTTTGTGATTTCTGGCATTACGCCACAGGCACTTAGGCAGCGTTACCGCTATTGGGCGATTGTGCATTTCTCAATATTTTCCGTAGCCATCCTGCTTTCTTTTCTCGCAAGCTACCTAGCGATATAACAGCAGGTTTGCCCTGTGATAAAATGTCAAGTTATGACAACTGACAATTCCACACAAAAAATGCAAGAAAATAAAGAGCTAGCCAAATCATTTGACCCAAAAACCATTGAAAGCAAATGGTATGAATTCTGGGAGGGGCAAGGCTACTATGCGGCTGGTTTAGATACCGCTAAACAAGATAATTTCTGTATTTTATTACCCCCACCAAACGTGACAGGCACGCTCCATATGGGGCACGGCTTTAACCAGACACTCATGGATGCATTAACACGCTATCACCGTATGCGCGGCGATAACACGCTCTGGCAACCAGGCACAGACCACGCAGGTATCGCGACGCAAATTGTGGTTGAGCGCCAGTTAGATGCGCAAGGGGTGTCGCGCCATGACTTAGGGCGTGAAAAATTTCTTGAAAAAGTGTGGGAATGGAAAGAATACTCAGGCGGTACGATTACTAAACAAATGCGCCGTTTAGGCACATCGCCAGATTGGTCGCGTGAGCGCTTCACCATGGATGAAGGCTTAAACCAAACGGTGACCAAAACCTTTGTACGCTTGTATAACGAAGGCCTGATTTACCGTGGAAAGCGTTTGGTGAACTGGGACGTGAAGTTAGGTACCGCCGTATCAGATTTAGAAGTAGTGCAGGAAGAAGAAGATGGCTCAATGTGGCACATCAACTATCCATTAGCCGATGGTTCAGGCGCACTGACCGTAGCAACCACACGTCCAGAAACCATGTTGGGTGACGTGGCGGTGATGGTGCATCCTGAAGATGAGCGTTATGCGCATTTGATTGGTCAACACGTAAAACTGCCTTTATGTGACCGCGAAATCCCGATTATTGCTGATGACTACGTAGATAAAGAGTTTGGTACTGGTGTGGTAAAGGTGACGCCAGCGCATGACTTTAATGACTATGCGGTTGGTCAGCGTCACAAGTTACCAATGATTGGTATTTTGGACTTACAAGGTTTTGTGAATGAATCTGCACCTAAACAATACCAAGGTTTAGAGCGTTTTGCAGCACGTAAACAGGTAGTGGCAGATTTAGAAGCGCAAGGCTATCTAGTTAAAGTAGATAAGCATAAACTCAAAGTGCCACGCGGTGACCGCACTGGCGTGGTGATTGAGCCTATGCTGACTGACCAATGGTTTGTGGCGATGAGCAAGCCAGCGGCTGATGGTAAATCCATTACACAAAAAGCATTGGACGTTGTTGCCAGTGGTGAAATCAAGTTTTATCCAGAAAACTGGGTTAATACTTATAACCAATGGCTGAACAATATTCAAGACTGGTGCATTTCTCGTCAGTTATGGTGGGGGCATCAAATCCCTGCGTGGTATGGTGATAATGGTAAGGTTTATGTTGCGCATGATGAAGCAGAAGCCAAAGCCCTTGCGGCAAAAGATGGCTATACAGGCAACTTAAAACGCGATGATGACGTGCTAGATACATGGTACTCATCAGCCTTATGGCCTTTCTCAACCTTAGACTGGACAGGGGATGAAGTGCAAGACGCTGCCAATGTGGCTTTGCAGCAATATTTGCCATCTTCTGTGTTGGTGACAGGTTTCGATATTATTTTCTTCTGGGTGGCGCGTATGGTGATGATGACCACGCATATCACAGGCAAAATTCCGTTCAAGCATGTGTATGTACACGGCTTGATTCGCGATGCCGAAGGCCAGAAGATGAGTAAATCTAAAGGCAACGTGTTAGACCCAATCGACTTGATTGATGGCATTGGTCTGGATGTGCTGATTAAAAAACGCACGACGGGTTTGATGAATCCGAAAGATGCCGAAAAAATCGAGAAGCGCACACGTAAAGAGTTCCCCGAAGGTATTAACGCTTATGGTACCGATGCGCTACGTTTCACGTTTGCCGCATTAGCCTCGCCAGGTCGTGATATCAAGTTTGACTTACAGCGCTGCGATGGCTACCGTAATTTTTGCAATAAATTGTGGAATGCAACGCGCTTTGTGTTGATGAATACAGAAGGCCAAGACAACGGTTTTGGTCTTGGTAGTTGTGTGGAAGGCGGCCGCGTATTCTCGCAAGCTGATCGTTGGATTGTGAGCATATTGCAACGTACGGAAGCTGAGGTTGAGCGTGCATTTGAAGACTACCGCTTTGACTTAGCAGCCAAAGCGATTTATGAATTTGTATGGGATGAATACTGCGATTGGTATTTAGAGCTAGCCAAAGTACAGATGCAAAACGGCAATGAGGCAGAAAAAATCGGTACTCGTCGTACTTTGTTACGTGTATTGGAAACCATCTTGCGATTAGCGCACCCGATTATGCCATTTATTACGGAAGAAATTTGGCAAACGATTGCGCCGATGACAGAAAAGCATGGCGCAAGCATTATGCTAGAGGCTTATCCAAAAGCGCAGCCAGACAAGCTTGATGAAGGCTCTGAAGCGTGGGTAGCGCAACTGAAACAAGCGGTAGATGCATGTAGAAGCTTACGTGGCGAAATGGGTATTTCACCAGCTGCGCGGGTGCCGCTGATTGCCGCAGGAGATAATGAAGCATTAACCGCTTACGCACCTTACTTAAAAGCGCTGGCTAAGTTAGAGGGTGTTGCCATTGTGAGTGAACTGCCAGAAGCAGATGCGCCAGTGATGCTCGTGAATGATTTTAAATTGATGCTTAAAGTTGAGATTGATGTCGCGGCGGAGAAAGAGCGCCTAGGTAAAGAAATTGCGCGATTAGAAAATGAAATCAACAAAGCAAACGCAAAACTCAATAACGAAAGCTTTGTGGCAAGAGCGCCAGCCGCAGTGGTTGAGCAAGAGAAAGCACGTGTGGCTGACTTTAGTGCAAATTTGGATAAGCTGGTCAGTCAGTTGGCAAAGCTTAAGTAAGGTAGGTGGTAGGTAACAAGTTGTAAAAATAGCTAGCCAATTGGCTAGCTATTTTTTTATGCGCTATTTGTTGCTACAGGCAACAAGATGGCACTCAAAGTATTTCTAAGCTAGCATTGATTAGCCCGCACGTTTTTTAATGTAAAACGTAAATGCGATTTCGTCTTCTTCTAATAATAAAAGCTCATGCCCTGTTTGTACGCAAAAGGCGTTAAAGTCTTTCACTGAGCCTGGGTCGGTAGAAATGATTTTTAATACTTGAGACGCGGCCATATCGCTCAGCCCCTTTTTGCAGCGCAAAATTGGCAAAGGGCAGTTTAAACCTGTTGCATCCACTACTTTATCAAAATCCATGATGGTTTTTCCTGTGTTACTTTCTCGATGTTTTTATTTGCACGATGTTCTTTATTTAGATGGCGTGTTTATTTGAGCAAACGGATAACCCGCTCTAGCCCACGCTAATACACCACCAGCTAAATTATATACATGCTTACAACCTTTGCTAGCTGCAAAAGCTGCTGCATGTGCAGAACGCACACCACTATGGCAGTAGAACACAATGTTATCTGCTTTGGCGAGTGACTCATACTGAACGGGTAGCATGGCTAATGGGATATGTATTGCATTTTGAATTAAGCCACGAGCCACTTCATCGTCGTTGCGTACATCCACTAATAATAGAGATTGGGTGGTCAGCATGACGGATAAGTCATGGGCGTCGATTTCATTGTATGTGCTCATTAAATAAACCTGAAGTAACTAAATAAATAGGGTGAAATGTTATAAATTAAAGTGAGATTTACGGTGTTTCAAGGATGTGATGTACATCATCAACCAGTGAGGCAATGTTTGATTGTCTGAATTAGCGCTTTCATCTACATCTCTGCTTAATTTTGGCTGATGTTTGGGTTTTTTGCTAGTGTAATCTTGCTATTGGTTCAATATGTACGACAGATATAGCATTTCAAATGCAAACAACATCAGCCTCTTGCTAATTGACAGAGTAAGCGGCCATTAGTTTTTAGATAGCCGTAAATCCCACCAAGCAGGCGCTAGTTTTCTTAATGTGTGGATTAAACTAAGTGGTTAAAAAGAAAAGTCCCACTGCGCCCAAACTCTAGTTTCTGCATCTTTTTCGAGTTTAATCGGGTCCTCAATACTAAGCCTACTTAATTGTAAGCTTAGTTTGTTGAAATGACCTTCTAGGAAGTAGTTAATCACAGCGCTAAGTTCTGTCTGTTTGTCATAATCACGGTCAGTATCCATATCTACAAAAGCATAACGCCCAGCAATTTCAAGGTTTTTAGGGATAAAGTCTAATTGACGGTGCGGGAAGTAACCCGCTTGAACAAAGCCACCAAGTAGCTTGGTTTCTTCATCGTTATTGAGGGTGTCTTTAATTCTTTTGGCATGTAACTCCTGCAAGAAAGAGAAACCTTTCCATTTAAAATGCACTTCTTCCATCATTTGGCTGATTTCATATTGGCCAGACTTTGGGCCACCATCTTTGAGTGCTTTAGATGGGTCTCTGTACCTGTTAGTATTTGGTGCAATTAAATCAGTTAAGCTTCTACAGCTTCTGCTATCTGTTTCAAAAGCCGTACATTTGCTTCTGTTTGAGTTGGCTGCCACGGAGATGTTTAAGGCAGGGTGTTCACTAAATTCGATATCCGATTGGCTAAACTTCATTTCGCCACCCAGTGCATTCCACTGTAATCGGCCAGAGTACATCATATTGCCATCGTCATTATTTCTCTCACCTACGCCTAAGCCAGTAAATGCACCTGCATAGTAAGTCATGTCGTACCATTTGCCAGGGAATAAATTTCCTTTCACTTCAATGCCTTGTTGACGGTCAACCGTAAAGATATCATTCACAATAGATCGATTCACAAACTGTTGGTTACCAGATGAGGTGACCCGTTCATTATTGTAAGAGACCTTGCCGCGCCCAACTCTCACTTGCGCCCATTTGTATTTATCTATGGTTAAATTCAAATCTCTTAACACAGGTTGAGACCAGTCATATTGCAGATAATACTTAAGCCAGGGAACGTATGCATGCCCATTCAGCTTGGTGCGCGCACGGCGAATCATGAATGATTTTTCATCTTTATCTAAATCCGCCAGTGTGCGCGGGTCACCATCAAACGGCTCAGCAAAGCGCGCTTGTATTCTATTTTGAATTGCGAGGGAGAATTTATCATCATCCGTTCTAAATTCGAAACCGTTTTTCCCATAGCTAATATTCGCTGGGGTGTAGCCTTTTCTTTCCTTAGGTTGAGCTTGAGGCACGTTGACGTCATCGACCAACGCTGTATTTAAGGTTGCGCTAACCTTTGGGGTGTTCTCTTGTTTTTCGGCTTGAAGTTGTGGCTTTGATTTTAGTTCTGCTTCAATTTCAGCTTTTAGCGTTGCCTTTAATTTGTCCATGTCTTCTTTTTTTTCAAAAGACCCCAATTTGACACGATTGGCGCCAGGAGTAGCGTAAATCTGTTGTGTGTCATTGTCGACATACAAGTCTAAAGCGAATGCTGGGTTGACCAAAAATGCACTCATTATTGATAAAGAGGCCATGGCCATTCTGTTTTTATTCATGTAATCACCATAAAAGTGGTTGGTAAAGAACTATCAATTGTTGATAGCACTCTAAAAATAGATGCTAAGGCGTCTAATTGCGCCTGCTTGATGCCATTGACTAAATAACTGTCCGCATAATATCAACTTAAAGTTGCTATGCTACTTTGAGTTTTGTTTGATACACGCGTTAAATGTGACAATAATATGACAAAAATATGACAACTCCAAATATAAGAACCTACTAAGGTAGCGTTTGATTTGATGTTGAAATGCCACCAGAAGTAAGTGGCTTGTAAGCGAGTTTCTAATTGGTACAAAGTAATCAAGCATCTAGATTAACCGCCAGCATGATTAAACCAAGACCAAGCAAGTTGGGCGATGCAGTTACTGATTGCTCAAAACTTCTACGATTAGCCGTTTGATATATCCACCAGTGACTTACCTGTGCTATCCCCATCGCACCCACAAAGTTATCCACACAAATTGTGGATGTGATTCTATGGATTGATATTGCTTATCTTAAATACTTATTTGAGGTGGAAATGAGGTTCTAATGGCAAGAAAAAGCCCACATAGACGTGGGCTTTTAAAGTGTTACTGTTGCGATAATACAAAAATGGATGGGGCTAATTTATGTCAAGTTTTTTGAGTGACTTTTTATCATATGGGTTGCCAACAATAATAGGATAGTCTTTAAACTTGTTGGATACGATGCTTTTTGCATGGTCAAATCCCTGATAGGTTATCCCCATCAATTGAGACCAAGTGTAAATGAAGTCCGCATTACTATATTGCCTATTTAGAACCTCAGGGTTTTTAAGTAGGTCGTTGGTAAACCAGTCTTTAGAAGACCAAGTCATGAATGGAACGGCATACATAGGCAATGTTGGTGAGTATTCGTTTCTACCTTGAAACTCATGACCTTTAGAGTCATAAACGTCATCGCCATGGTCAGAAAAGTAAGTAAGCATGCTGTGTTGATTAGCTGATTTTAATCGCTGAATGAGCTCATAAACAACACTGTCGTTATAGCGAACCGCATTGTCATATTCGTTAATCTTTTGGATTTTATCTTCAGATAACCCAGCATATAAATTTTTACTATCTTTGAAATAGTCAAATGACTCAGGATAACGATATTTGTAAGACATGTGCGTGCCAATTAAATGCACAATAATCAACTTCTTCTCGGCACTATCTTTTAGCGTCTCGCTAAAAGGTTCAACTACTTTTTCATCAAAACTATATGAGTTCTGAGAGCGGGCATTATTGAGCCATATTTGCTTATCTGTTTGTTTTGCAAATGTGGTTAAGATAGTGTTTCTTGCAGTTAAGGTCTGCTGATTACTAATCCAGAAAGTTTTATAACCCGCTTGCTTCATCATGGCAATCAATGTGGGTTTTGTTTTATATAAATCTGGCTGTGATTGGTCGGCAAAACTTAATATCTGTTCTAGGCTTTCTATGGTGTTAGGTCTTGAGGCATAAACATTTTTGAAAATAGACAGTTCATCTTTGATAGAGCCAAGTTTTGGATTGGTATCACGATGATAACCATATAAGCCAAAATGCAAGCGTGTAGATGACTCCCCAATCACAATCACTACTGTCGTAGGTGATGGTTTTTTAAGTTCTGCAAAGTTATTTAGCGGGGTAGATTGATTGAACTTCGTTAAAAAGGTCTCGACCTCTTTTAACTCTCTTTGGTAATACGAATAACCTAACACTAGCTGCCACGGTGGTGCAGCAATTAAATGTTTGTTGAGGCTTTTGTAAGTGGCATTAACGTTACCCGCCACCACCCCCTGTTTGATGGGGTAGGCAAAAAATAGTGTTGAAGTGATTAGCGCTGAGATGTAGCCTTTTTTATTTGAAATATTCAAATGATGTGGAATTTTCTTCCATATCAATATTGGAATAATCGAGAAAATGATGAATTTAAATAAAATCGCAAATGTAAAATAATTAATCAGATATTCTGACGACTCAGCATTGTTAGATTCAAAGATAATGAAAATTAAACTTTGAGAAAGCTCTTGTTTGTAAATTAAAAAATACCCAAAAGCAGGTAAAGCAAATAGCCAAATGACGATCCCTAAAATCGCACTTACTTTTTTCGTATGTTTAGGTAGCAGAAATATTGGAATCAACCAAAAAACAGTCGTTAATGTAGTGTCTTTCAAGCCTTCGAAAGAAGTGATACCTGAAGAGGAAAGTAAAAGTTGCGTTGTACTCGTCAGATACCAAAAAAGTAGATACGTCCAAGCAATATGAGGCCAAATTGAGGCTTTTTGGTTTGTTGTATTCAAAAGAGGTTTGCTTTCTAAGTGTGATTTAAGTGGTAGTCGAAAAACATACCTCACACTGACTGCAATTTACGTACCACTGATAGCTTAATAATGAAATGTTAATAAAATCATTGGGATATGATTTTATGCGTTTGGGTTTTTCTGTAAACTTACGGGGAACCTGCAATAACTGCAGGGGAAGCCATACAAAAATTGCAGTGATATGGATTGATTTAAAGTTAATTGACATTTTGGGTGGTGAAGGTGTTGATGGCTTCATGAAAGCGATAGTAATCGTTGGGTGGTGATTGCTTTTATTTCAAATCAAATGCATCATGAGGATGCTAAAGTTAAGCATATATAGTCTTTAGTCTTGAATTTCGAATCTCAATAATTATTTAAAACAAGGGTCTTAGGAAGCAAAGCACTAATTAAAGTGTGATAACTTCCTGAAATGGTTAATAAAAATAGATACTACAGCCGTTCTAAAATCACAGAGGCTAAATTCAGGCAGCTTGTGCGCTGTTTTGCCCTGGATTTTACTG
>NZ_JAURYU010000051.1 GCF_030653755.1 Methylotenera sp. | reverse complement strand
TGATGTTGGCGCGGACGTCACTCTGAAACAGCAGTGCCTCAAGGGCCTCTGCCGCCTTCAGGCCTTCTACTTTGCTTGCTACTGTAGCCATCCACCAGAGCCGAGAGACTGCGTTGTCTCGCTCTATGCCACGCGCGCTCCTAGCAAAGAAGTGCTTTTGAATGTGGGCAATTGCGGCTTCGTCTTTGTTTGGAATAGGCCACCTAGTCCGCGAGTAGTGCAAAAGCTCTATGTGCGTCAAACGAACCCAAACTCGCTCGTCTCTGGCCAAATACGGAGTAACTCCGTTCAACCCGTCTGCGACTGCGAGACAGCAAGCGACTTCATTCGCGTCTTCGGGAGAGCAATGGACATCAAGCAATCGGTCCTCATCGATTTGGCATTTCGACTCAATGAGTCGGGAAGGATCTTCGGTCAAAAACTCGAAATCACCTCCTCTATATCGCGGTAAATTGGCACCAATGTCTTTGTAGAGCTGTAGGACTGCACTGTGTCGGAATAATGCCAGTGGGATCATGCTTTCAACCCTTGAAAAACATATGCGCGCAGTACTCCCAAGGGGTGACGCATAAGAGTTTGTGCTGCAATGTAAGGTTCCGTCGTGGCGATGTCCAGATTGTTTTGTTCAAGCTGTCGGATAAGCACGTTGCCCCACTTTGTTTGGGAAAACTGATCTGGCGCTTCCTTTAGTTTATGAAGTGCTTGGGTCACTGCTGCTGAATAGATTGAGTTAAGCAAAATTGCTTTGCTACTCGTGCTATTGCGCGCGTCGTCGATGGCCTCTTTCATGCTCGGACTGACCTGGATCTGAACGTGATCATCATCCAGCCCAACTTTCCACTCGTTTGTACCGACGGAGTCGCTCTTCACCAGATCGAACACCGATGTTAGAGGTTTGAACAGATCGCGATCTATGTATATGACAGCTGTTTCGTCCTGCGCCAGAACTTGCCCAGGCAGAAATGTGAAAGCGGCCTTCCCGAATTCTTTGTTAATGTCCGGGGATGTGAAACTTGATATCTTTTTTACACAGACAATGTAAGACTCAATGCGTACTTCCCCGCGTAAGTTTGTGGCGTCAAATGACGCATCAATTGCTTCTACTTTGGATGTGATTGCTTGACGAAAGTAGG
>NZ_JAURYU010000050.1 GCF_030653755.1 Methylotenera sp. | reverse complement strand
AACACCATGCGCACTAAAGCCTAATTTCTCTTCATCTTCCGCATAGTTTTGGCGGATATGATGATGGCCGTGGAAGCTGTATTTAGCTTTCATGCTTTGGGCTAACACATCGATTGCATGAAAGCCGTGATGATGACAACTCGGTGCTTCATGAGTCACTAAGATGTCAGCCTCTTGCCCGTATAAGGTCATCCAGTCATTATGAAAAATGGTGCTCTTATGCGTTAAAGCCTTGCCTGCAATTTCGGGCATCGGTAAATCTGGCATCCAGTCAGTTGCCCTATTTTTTTGATACTGTTTCCAATCATCGGCAATCATGCTTGCCTTCGCCTGTTGGCGGTATAGCTTCCAGCGTTCAGCAAGCAAGCCTTCTGTAACGTACTCTTCATAGCTGCGGTAAACAGGCTCAACCTCCGCGCTTGTCTGCGGATACCAGATAGAAGCACGGAAGATCCCGCCTAAGCCTGCCACCCGTAAACCGTCAATCTTGGTTACCTTGCCGTGTAAATTACGGTCTGCCAATTTCGAGCTAAACAGGTTGTCGTAATCAGCTTTGCTATCCGTATCATGGTTACCGTGGATGAAGTAAACCTCGGTAAGATCTAATACTTTGGCTAACTCTTGCTCAAGCGGTTTCTGTGCCTGCAGATCACCCAAAAAGATGATGGCCGCAGGATTCTCGCGTCGCACGATAGGCAGCACGTGTTTAAAAGAACCGTGTACATCTCCGAACATTAAGATCATGATTTACTCCGATTCAATTTTCCCTTGTGTGTATCCAGAGCACCTTCCTTAATCATATTGCCGTCTATATCACTGACACCTTGTAAACCGACTCCATAAGCACTAAAACCAAATTTTTTATCATGTGACCTGTAGTCAAGCCTGTCATGATGATGCCCGTGGAAGCTTTGTTTTACCTTCATAGCCTGAGCTAAATTATCAACTGCATTATGGCCATATGGGTGGCAGGTAGGCGCTTCATGAGCCACTAAAATGTCCGCTTCCTGACAAAACAAATATTCATAGTCATTATGGAAAATAGAGCCTTTATGTTGCATCAATTGGTTATCAGCCACCTCTTGCAACATCTGATGATAAGCAACCTTAGACTTTATGTGATTCTCGAATTTTTCATAACTGGCATGAACTGGATCTGCGTCGGCAGGCACCGGCCACCAGATTTCTGGACGAAAGATACCTCCCAATCCGGCAACTCGATGACCATCAATTTCTGTAATATGGCCATGCAGGTTACGATCAGCCAAAGCAGAGTTGAACAGGTTGTCATGGTTTATCTTTTTTTCACTATCATGGTTTCCATGGATAAAGTAAACCTCTGTTAGCTCTAATACATTGGCTAGTTCTTGCTCAAGCGGCTTCTCCGCTTCCAAATCAC
>NZ_JAURYU010000045.1 GCF_030653755.1 Methylotenera sp. | reverse complement strand
GCTATCAGGTATCGGTGGCTGGGCTGGTGTAGCGATGAACCTTGGTATGACTAACCCAACAGACGCTTTAGGTGCTGCTGGTGGTTATGCAGAATTAGTTAAATACAACGCTGCTCCTGGCGGCGGTGCATTGAACGTATTCAGCCTATAATTGATTGTTGAAAAACAATAAAATTATTAGCTAATATTGTAAGCTAGTACTAAATGTAGTAAATAAAAACACCCCGATTCGTCGGGGTGTTTTTTTATTGATTGAGTGAATATAAGTAAATATCTAAGTAATTATCAATCAACCAACCAATGTGGTATTTGCATAAGTAAAATTCAAGAAATCTTAAATCTCACAAAACTTTTGTGAGTTAATCTAAATTGTTTCAGCATGTCGGTTTGTTTGTGACTTTTTAAGCGAATTTTTGTGTGGTAGCGGTAAGAGAAATTAATCATGATTTGAGCAAAATTCATGAAAATCCGCTATTTCATGACGGAGCTATCCTGTATAGTGAAATGTCGATTTTGTAGGGATTAATAGGTAGAACTTTTGATTAAGTTAATACTCTATAAGTTAGCGCGGTGAAGCTTAGGCCGCATTTTATGATAAGGAATAAAAATGTTAAAAAGAATGAAATTGCTTGGTCTTTTCATGGGTTTTCTTACTGTAGGAAATGTACAGGCTGAAGATTATTACTCTTCTGGCAGAGCTGGTGAAGTGCAACGTGTAGATGATGGTACAGAATTTAAAGTCTGTGCAGACCAAGACAACTTACCCTATTCAAATAGCAAGTTAGAAGGGTTTGAAAACAAAATCGCAGAGGTGTTAGCGCAAGATTTAAATAAGAAGCTTGCTTATACATTTTGGTACGACAGAATGGGCTTTATCAGAAATACTTTGAGTGCAAAAAAATGTGATGTGATTATGGGTACAACATCAGACTATGATGCATTGAGAACCTCAAAACCTTATTACCGTGCTGGCCATGTGTTTATTTACAAAAAAAGTAGCGGTATGAAAATTACAGACTGGGATAGTCCTGATCTTAAGAAGTCGACGATTGGTATCGTAGGGCAGAGTCCAGCTACGATCGCGTTAAATGATTATGGTTTGATGCCTAATGCAAGACCGTATCGTATGCAACGTGATTTGAACTTACCACCAAGTTATTTAATTGATGATTTGTTAGCAGGTGAAATTGATGTTGCAATTATGTGGGGTCCAATTGGCGGGTATTTCGCTAAGCAATCAAAAGAGCCATTAGAAGTGGTGATGGTGCCAGATTACGAGTTAGTTAATGCTAAAGGTAAAACTAATTGGAATATTTCAATTGGTGTGCGTAAATCAGATAAAGAGCGTTTAGCGATGATCGAAGGTGCGCTAGAAAGAAATAAAGACAAAATTAACAAAATTCTTGATGATTATGGCATTCCACACATGCCAGTTGTTGACGGCGATAGTATTATGAAAGTTTATCGTAAAGGAAAAGATGTTAATCGTGAAACACGCGGTGACGCAATCCCAAAAACAGAGTAAAATGTGCGCTTATTTTGCGTTGTTGAGTCAACCGATATATAAATAACTGCGTTAAATGAATATACGTTGACCAAATGCGCTTAGCATAAATAAACGTGACTCATTTTATGTGAATTAAATTAGGAGATAACATGTTAGGCAATAAAACTTTAGCGTCAACATTATTAGTTTCTATGTTGGCATTAACAGGTTTGGTATCTGTGAATGTGCAGGCTGCAGACATTAACCTAGTAGCAACGCAAGATGGTGCACCTTTAAATATTAAAAAAGATCTATTTGATACACCAGAAGCAAAAGAATTTTTAGCAACAGGTAAAAATCCATACGTAGGCAACGAAGTCGCTATTAAAGCAGGTAAAAAGAAATTTAACCTGTACTCATGTAATGCATGTCATGGTGGTCATGGTGAAGGTGCTATTGCTCCAGGTTTGACAGGTTCTACAATGAAGTACGCTAAAAATCTAACAAACAAAGGTATGTTTGAAACGATTTGGCACGGCACTAACGGTGGTATGGGTGCTAAAGGTTTAGGTTTAATGGTTCCAGAAGATCCAACAGAAGGTTTGAAACCAGATGATTTGTTAAAAGTCATTGCGTTTATTCGTAGCAACAGCAAAATTACAGGTAACGAATAATTAGTTGTGTTTATGAAATAAAAAACGGTCGCGATTGCGACCGTTTTTTATTACGGCATAAATGCGTTATTATTAAACTTTTTATAATAGATAGAGTGAATGATGAATAAACTTTTATTTCTAGTTGCTATCATCGCAACGCTAGTTGCATGTGGTCAAGACTCTGGCTCTAATGGGGAAGCTGCTAAAGCTGAATCTGGTGCAGATATCAAAATGATTGATTTGGTAACAACACAGGATGGTTCGCCATTGAAAATAGACGCAAAACTATTCGATACACCTGCGGCAAAAGAGTTTATTTCAACTGGTAAAAACCCATATATTGGTGTTGAATCTGAAATATTGGCGGGTAAAAAGAAATTTAACTTATATTCTTGCGTGGCTTGTCACGGAGGTCACGGTGAAGGTGCTGTTGCTCCAGGATTGCAAGGCCCAAACTTTAAATATGCTAAAAATGCAACTAATAAGGGTATGTTTGAAACTATTTGGCACGGCACAAACGGTGGTATGGGCGCTAAAGGTTTTGGTCTGATGCAGGCTGATCCACCAGATGGTTTAACTGTAGATGAAACATTAAAAGTTATCGCGTGGATTCGCAGTAATTCAACGGTTACTGGAAACGAGTAAGTTATAGCTAGATGTAAAAACGCTTACTGAACTTCAGTAAGCGTTTTTCGTTTTTAGCGTTTAATATTAGTAATTGTAGGAGTGCGCAATGGGTAAAATGGGAGCAGAGCAGTTGCATCAAATCGTCATTGTGGGTGGTGGAGCTGGCGGATTAGAGTTAGCAACCAAATTAGGTGATAGTTTGGGACGCAAGGGTAAAGCATTGATTACTCTGATTGATAAATCAAAGACACATGTTTGGAAACCATTGTTGCATGAAATTGCGGCTGGTAGCATGAACCCAGAAAAGCATGAGCTTGTATATTTAGCACAGGCACATTGGCACCATTTTAAATTCCGGCTTGGTAGTATGGATAGTCTAGATAGGGCTAAAAAAGAAATTTCAATTGCGCCTAATTATGATGAGGATGGCATTGAAGTAATCCCACGTCGCACGATCAAATACGACACTTTAGTGATTGCCGTAGGCAGTACGACAAATGACTTTGGTGTGAAAGGTGCTCGCGAACATTCAATTGCACTAGATACGCAAGATCAAGCTGAAAAGTTTCATAGACGTTTGCACAATGCATTATTGCGAGCACAAACACAGCCTGAACCAGTGCAGGCAGGACAGTTAGAAGTGGTCATTGTTGGAGCTGGTGCAACAGGCGTTGAGCTTTCAGCTGAGTTGCATAATACGACGCGAGAATTAGCTGCTTATGGTCTTGATAAGATTGACCCTGACCGTGATGTGAAAATCTCTTTAATTGAGGCTAGCGATCGAGTATTGCCAGCACTTCCAGCTAAGCTTTCAAATTCAGTAGATCTAGAGCTTAGAAAGTTGCGTGTGCACTTATATATGGGTGAGCGCGTCACTGAGGTTACCAGCAAAGGTGTACAAACACATAGTGGCCGTTTTATTCCATCGGCATTGGTAGTTTGGGCAGCAGGTATCAAAGCGCCAGATTTTTTGAGCGGAATTGATGGTTTAGAAACTAATAGAATAAACCAACTAGTCGTTAAGCCTAGTTTACAAACGACATTAGATGACAATATCTTTGCTTTTGGGGATTGTGCAGCATGCCCATGGGTTGGGCATGGTCAAGATGCAACCGTACCGCCGCGTGCACAGTCTGCACATCAGCAGGCAAGTATGCTAGTTAAAACATTAAAATACCGAGTGGCTGGCAAAACAGATTTGCCAGAGTTCACTTACCGGGACTATGGCTCGCTTGTTAATTTAGGTAGCTACACTACCGTTGGTAATTTGATGGGGGCACTATCAGGTGGTAGTTTGTTTATTGAAGGCTTGATTGCACGTACGATGTATCAATCTCTCTATAAGCTACATTTGATGGCGTTGCACGGGTTCTGGAGCATGGCGTTACAGACGCTTGCTAGAATGATAGCGAGGCGTACAGAGGCGCATGTAAAACTGCATTAATTAAGCTGAATAAGTAACACACTGATAAAACGGATGAGCGGATAACTCCCTCATCCGTTTTTATTTGTATATTAAGAATAATTTTGTGACTAATTGAGATATCTGTAACGTTTGTTAATGAGCATCATGCAAAGACTCACAAAAACACCAAATACAATCACGATAATATTAATTGAAATCTCAGCTTTTACCATTAATAGGTAGGCACCTAACATTAATAATATGCCGATATGCTCATTGAAATTTTGCACTGCAATTGAGTGACCTGCGCCAATCAATTCGTGTCCACGGTGCTGTAGCAATGCATTTAATGGTACAACAAAGAAGCCAGCTAGTGCACCAATAACAAATAGCAACACTACTGCTAGTTGCCAATGTTGAACAAAAGCCATGGCTACTACAAGTAAGCCCATCATGATGCCAGCAGGTAGTACTTTTGTGGACTCCTCTAACTTGATATAGCGTGCAGCAACCACTGAGCCAGCTGCAATGCCGACAGCAAGTATCGCCATCAATTGGGTGGCTTGTTCTAAACCAAAATTAAGTGCACTTGCTGCCCATGCGATAACTACTAGCCTTAATGTTGCACCAGCTCCCCAGAATAATGTTGTCACTGCTAGTGATACCTGCCCGCGCGTATCTAACCACAATGCTTTAAATGAGTGCCAAAAATCGTAAAGCATAAAGACGGGGTTTTTCTTTGGCAGTTTGTGATCGATAGGCAGTTTAGGAATGTAAATGTTAAATATTGAAGCGACCATGTAAAGCAGAGTGATGATAATCATTGCAAAAGAGGGGTCATGACTTGCCATGCTACCGCCAAGTAGAGCGCCCAGAATGATTGCAATTACAGTAGAGCCTTCCATCCAGCCATTGGCACTGACTAACTTTTCTGGTGGAAGTAGCTCTGTCAAAATGCCATATTTGGCTGGTGAGTATGCGGCTGCACCAATGCCCACAATGCCATAAGCATACAACGGAGGCATGCCTAATAACATAGCAAGGCTACCGATGAACTTAATGGCATTGGCGATAAACATCACACGCCCCTTTGGTAATGCATCAGCAAATGAACCTACAAAGGGGGCTAGTACAATGTAGGAGATCACAAAAAACTGCTGTAGCAATGGTGTATGCCAATCAGGTGAGTTTATCTGGGCAAGTAGTGCAATAGCGGCGAACAGTAGTGCGTTGTCAGCTAAAGCAGATAAAAACTGTGCTGTGAGTAAGGTGTAAAAGCCTTTACACATATGCATTAGAAGTTACCTTTATTGAAGCATACGTGCTGACTGCTGAGCATAAAATTACAACACATCATAAGCCTATAAAATTTCCGCTGCAAAGTCAGCCAGACGAGAGCGTTCACCACGTTGTAGTGTGATATGGCCGTTATGACTCCAGCCTTTAAAACGATCAACCACATAGGTGAGCCCTGAGCTGCCTTCTGTTAAATATGGCGTGTCAATTTGTGCAATGTTGCCTAAACAAACGACTTTTGTACCTGGGCCCGCCCGGGTAATTAGAGTTTTCATTTGTTTTGGTGTTAGGTTTTGCGCTTCATCAATAATTAAAAATTTATTTAAGAAAGTGCGGCCACGCATGAAGTTTAAAGATTTAATCTTGATGCGAGTACGAATTAAATCTTGGGTTGCAGCACGCCCCCAATCGCCAGCCTCTTCATCACTTTTGTTCAGTACATCCAAGTTGTCTTCTAGGGCGCCCATCCATGGCGTCATTTTTTCTTCTTCTGTGCCTGGTAAAAAGCCAATGTCTTCGCCAACTGGAACAGTAACGCGAGTCATGATGATTTCAGAATAGATTTTTTTATCCAGCACTTGGGTCAATGCGGCCGCTAATGTTAATAGTGTTTTACCTGTCCCCGCTTGTCCAAGTAGAGAGACAAAGTCTACTTCAGGATCCATGAGCAAGTTTAGTGCAAAGTTTTGCTCGCGGTTACGTGCAGTGATACCCCATACGTTATGTTTTGGTAATAGATGGTCTCTAACGACTTCTAATACGGCAGTATCTTTCTCAATGCTGCGCACAATAGCATGGAATGGTTTTTCAAATTCGTAATAAACAAATTCATTCACTAGAAAGGTTTTGCAAAGTGGCCCTGTGAGCCTGTAAAACATGCGGCCAGATTCCTGCCACGACTCCATCGCTTTGCTGTGATTGTCCCAAAAGTTTGCAGGCAACTCTACCATGCCGCTGTAGAGAATATCGGTATCTTCTAAGACCTTGTCGTTAAAGTAATCCTCAGCCAACACGCCCATTGCACGCGCTTTAATGCGGATGTTAATATCTTTGCTGACAAGTACGACTTGTCTATTGCTATGTTGTTTTTGTAAGCAAAGTACCACGCTGATGATTTGGTTGTCAGCTTTGCTGCCAGCGAGCCCTGGCAGATCTATATGCAGTTGTGTTGTTTGTAAGAATAAGCGGCCAGTGGCTTGTTTATTTCCGTTAAGTGATAGGGCGCATCCTAGTTCTAGGTTAGTTAAGTCTGTACCAACAATTTCTTCTAAACTACGGCTTACTTGGCGGGCATTACGTGCAACTTCTGTAAGCCCTTTTTTGTTGTTGTCTAGCTCTTCCAATGTAACCATCGGTAGGTAAATGTCATGCTCTTCAAACCTAAACAGAGATGAAGGATCATGCATCAGTACATTCGTATCAAGAACAAATAGTTTGGATTTACCAGTATCTTTTTTAGCCATAAAAGACTTTCTAATAGTAATGAATGTAACGGAGTTGAAGTAAGTTAAACAAAATTTAAGTTAAGTGAAATTTGGGTTGAGAAAAACTTACTAAATGCATATTACTTTACTTTTAAATATTGATATTAAATTGCATGTGCCATACAAGTCTGTTTACCTACATTCGATGGTGGCTATTGAAGCTATAGTGAACTTATAAAGCTTAACACCTCAGTGGCATGACCATCTACCTTAACACCACGCCATTCTCTAATTAAAACGCCATTTGCATCAATAATAAACGTACTACGTTCAATACCTCTTACCTGTTTGCCATACATATTTTTCATTTTGATGACATTAAACAAGGAGCAAGCGACTTCTTCAGTATCTGCTAACAACTCAAAAGGAAAGTTAAATTTTGCTTTAAAGTTTTCATGTGATTTCAGGCTGTCGCGTGAAATGCCAAAAATTTCAGTGTTTTTTGCTTGAAAATCTGCATAAGCATCTCTGAACTGAATGCCTTGCGTTGTACATCCTGGCGTGGAGTCTTTTGGGTAAAAGTAAATAACGAGGTGCTTGCCTATAAAGTCTGAGCGTTGGAATGTTTTTCCGCTAGTTGCGGGTAATTGGAAATCAGGTGCGAGTTGATTAAGCATAAGAAAATTGATCACTGATATGAAACTTACCTACATTGTTGATAAAAAGCCCCATTAAGGCAAGCCTATATCTCATGTAAATGCGAATAATGTTAAAAATATTTGTTTTGTATTCCATGGGCTCATGTTGATACAGAATGATGAAGGTTATTTAGCATTTTAGGCAGAGAGATAATAACCGTGGTTCCACCGCCGTGTCTTGATGTAAATTGAAGAGAGCCTCCTAATACATCGCATACTTTAAATGCAAAAGGAATGCCTATCCCTGTGCCAAAGCGTTTGGTAGTGGGGGCGCTCATGGCGCTGGGGTCGGGTGTGAATGGCATACCACTGCCGCGATCCATTAAGTATAAGTGGAACTCATCCTGGGTGATTTTAAGCGCTACTTCTATGGATGCATTTTTGCTTGATGCATCGATGGCGTTAAGCAGTAAATTATAGATAACCTGCTCTAATAGGTGATGGTCAGTAAAGATTTCGTCATTATTGGTTGTATTAGGTTTGGGCCAGTTCGGTAATGAGAGTTGAATAGATTTTTCAGCGATTTTTTGTTGTAATGGGGTAAGTGCGCCATTCACAATTTCATGTATGTTGGTATAAATTGGCTGAGGTTTTAATGGGTGTAAATACGCTAGTAATGCACCAGTCCAGCGTTCTAGTCTGTCAACTGTGTTAATAATGCCGTTAATTGACTCTTGCGTTTCCGCATTGTTATTAGGGTCATCCATTACTTGCGCAGTAGCGCGGATGCTAGCGAGTGGGTTGCGAATATTGTGGGCTAACATCGGTACCAACAAACCCTGGGCAGCTTGCTTTTCGGTACGAATCAAATTCTCTTGGCTATTTAGTAGCTTATCAGCCATTTCGTTAACAGCTTTAGATAAAGAAGCTAACTCTTCAATATTTTCATCAGGTGCTTTGTGCGTTAGATTGCCTGCACTGATTTCAGTGGTGGCGTGTAATAGACCTTCAATCGGCCTCACGATTGAGCGTTTCAGGAACACGCGTGAGAATAGCAAAAGTAAAATTGCCAGTAACAGTGGTGTAAATAGTAAATAATTGGATTTACGTTTACTGTTTTTAAGTTGTGTATCTAATTCAACTTGTTTTAGATTTAATAGTTGCTCAGTGCTTGCTAGCAAAGATTCATAGCGGTTAAATAAACCCGCCTCTAAATCAGTATTGAGTATTTTTTTAAGGTCGTCACTACTAAGGTGCGCATTTTGATCAAATAGTGCAGACGTCTCAGAAACAAACGCCTGATAGCCAGCATGTAAATCACGAATTGCCATTTTTTCTGCTTCACCAACTGCCAATAATTGTAGTTGTTTAAAATGGCTCTCTACAGTGCGAGTAAATTCGTTATATTCAGCACGCGCTTCTGGGTCGTCTAAAAAGTAAGCGTCAAACAGTTCTTTCAATTGACGGTATAAGTCACCGCGTGTTTGCTGCATTTCTTGAACAAGTGAGTTAATACGATTAGATTCTTGAGTAGATTGGTCTTGAAGTTGAATCCCTATTGCACCAATTGAAGCTACTAAAAAAATGAGTAATATAAAAGCAAGCTCATGGATGAGTAAAAGGTCTTTAAGAGAGGTCTTTTTTTTAGCCACGGCAGTGTTTTTTGATGCTTATTCGAGCTTAAATGGTACAGGAACGGTAATGGTAAAGTTACTATTCCGTAATGCTTCTGGCGGTGTGGGGAATGGTAAGGCTCTCTCTACCATTTCAAGTGCTTGCTTATCTAGCACTTCATAACCACTAGATTGAGTGATTCTTTTTGATTTAATCTTGCCTGTGCCATCAAGTTCAAGCTCAATAATTGTTTCACCTTGCCAGCCGCGCATTTGTGCAATTTTAGGGTACTTTTTATGTTTGCTGATAGCACTCCATAGCGCGTTGCCATATCGACCCGTTGCATTGTCAATATCTACTTGGCTAGGCTTTGGAGTTGTTTCTTTAACTGGGTCGGCGGCGGGCACTGTCTGTGTCGGCAAAGTGCGCTCAGGTGAAGGTTTTACCGCAATGACTTCTTGTTGAGGAGCAATCGGTGGTGTTTCGACTACAGGCTGAACTTCCTGAACAATCGGGCTAGGAGTCTCTTTAATAATAGGTTTTGGTTCGGGCTTTAGTTTGGGTTTAATTTGAGGCTTTACTACCTCGGCTGGCGGCTGTATTGGTTCTGGCTGTGCTGGAGGAGGTGGTTCTGCTTTTTTAACCAGCTGGACTTCTAAAACTTCAGGCGCTTTAATATCGTCAAATTTCATATTTGGGATGATAAGCGCGAGTAAACCATGCAACAGTACTGAGCAAATAATAGCCCATACGATTGTATATTCCTTTGATGAGGGTTGGATTACAGCTGAATTCAAAGAGAAAAAAGACCTAGTGAGTAGAGTTTGATTTAAAAATGACACGAAATTATACAACAAGCCGCCTTGATTGCTAGTGTGCTGTTTTGATTGATCGCAAATTGTCTATTATTCACCTTATTTATATTCTTTATAACGCCTACTAATTTAAGTAAAACATGACGTTAAACAATACCATCTAGCACTTGTACTTGCACCATCGCCCCAGCGTCTAGGTTGCCAACAGCTTCATCTAACACAATAAAGCAATTAGCTAATGACATAGAGCTTAATAGTGCAGAACCCTGCGCCCCTGTTGGTTTTACACGCCAAATACCGTCAGTGTCAGTGAACAATATTCCACGTTGAAACTCTGTGCGGCCAGTCATCTTTTTAATTGCCTGCGTGCACTGTACTTGAAATATAGGCAAAGGCACAGGGCTTGATTGCCCCATTAGCCTTAACAAAGCATCACGCACAAACTGATAAAACGTCACCATCACAGCAACAGGATTACCAGGTAAGCCAAAATAATGCGCATTACCCACCTTGCCATAGGCAAGTGGTCTCCCAGGCTTCATGGCGACTTTCCAAAACATCACTTGCCCATGTTTCGCGAGTAACAGCTTCATATAATCAGCCTCACCCACAGAAACACCTCCGCTTGTGATGACAACATCGGCTTGTGCTGCGGCACTGAGTAAAGTCTCTTCAAGCAGCACAGGGTCATCTGCAATGGCGCCCATATCAATCACCTCTACACCAAGCCGAGCTAACATGCCAAATAGCGTGTAACGGTTGCTATCGTAAACTTGCCCAGTTTGCAGTGGCTTCCCCACGCCTACTAGTTCATCACCAGTAGAAAAAAACGCCACTTTTAACTTACGATAGGCCTGCACCTCTGCAATCCCTAATGATGCAATTAAGCCTAAGTCTGCTGGGCGCATTAGGTGCCCTGTTGCAAGCGCGGCTTGCCCCAGCTTTAAATCCTCGCCTGCATAGCGTACATTCGCATGCGGTTTAGGCGCTTCGCTCATGTTGATAAACTCACCATCAACCACTACTTTTTCTTGCACAACAACCGTATCTGTTCCTTTAGGCATCAAGGCGCCAGTCATGATTCTGACACACTGCCCATTTTCCACTACGCCATCAAATGCCTTCCCAGCAAATGCAGTGCCCACCACCAATAGCCGTGAGGTAGCAATATCACTCGCTTTAAGTGCATAGCCATCCATCGCCGAGTTATCGTAATTTGGCACGTTAGCTGGCGATGTAATATCTGCCGCCAACACACGCCCCAAACTCTCGCGCAACGCGAGTGTTTCAGACGCAGAAACAGGATCTAAAAACTGCTGAATAAATTCACGCGCTTTAGTGACAGGCATTGCATTAGGGTCGTAATCATCCATGCAGCTAGGGTTGTTGGCAAAAGTTTTTAGTGTGGTTTCTTTATTCATTGGATATGAAATTTAGTATTTATAGATGTTGATAATAATCGTTAGTTTACTATGATAGATTAGATTAATTTCATCAAGAGTAATTCTGTATAAGCATCATCTGTCTATGGCTCTGGAGCATGGAGGGAGCTTTAACTCATTTTGACTCTAGCTTGGTAATGTCTTGTTGGCTGTTTAAGTTTTCAAATCCGACATGGTCGTTACCGAAGTCTACTTCCATATATTTTTGACTTTTCTGCCATGCGCTCACCTTTCTATTACCCTCCGCTAAAAAACTTTCTAAGCTAGGGAGTAGTGATTTTTTGCACAAACAAAATACAGGGTGGGTATTGCCGTTGCATGTGGCAACTGCGATGTCGGCGCTATCTTTAATTAGCGCTGTTTTGAGTTGTTGCACTAAGTTATCTGGCAGCAATGGTGAGTCGCAAGGTACGCAAAGTACTAGGTCATTTTTAGCATATTTTAGGCCGAGTAATATACCTGCGAGGGGGCCTGGGTAATCTATGATTTCATCTTGCAATACTTGGTAGCCAAATGTGGTGTATTGCGCTATTTCTCGATTGGCGTTAATGATAATTTCATCGACTTGTGGGGTCAGTCTTGAAATAACGTGATCAATCAGTGGTTTGGATTTAAATTGAACTAGGCCTTTATCAACGCCGCCCATACGTGTGGCACGTCCACCTGCAAGTATGATGGCAGAGACAGACATTAACCACCTGTGTGTGACATGAATCTAACGACGGCGGGTTTTGCACGTTGTATGTCAAAGTCATGCCCCTTAGGTTTAATTGACATGCTATCGACAATGGCTTGAATGAGTGGCTGGTCGTTATCAGGATTATTGCGCAGAAGGGGCATTAAATCCACTTTGCTGTCCTGCCCTAAGCATAGGTATAGTTCGCCCTTGCAGGTGATGCGTACGCGATTGCAAGCCTCACAGAAGTTGTGTGAGTGTGGTGAGATAAAACCGATTTTTGTTTTGCTATTGGCTACCTGCCAGTAACGCGCTGGGCCGCCTGTAGATTCTGTGCTTGCAATCAGTGTGTACTTACTTTGCAATGTTTTTAGGGTATCTGCGTTGCTGACAAAAGTGGAATCTCGAGCATGATTCACTTCGCCTAGCGGCATTTCTTCAATGAAGGAGATGTCAATGGCTTGATCGATTGCGAAATCCACTAAGGTTTGCACTTCATCCTCGTTTGTGCCGCGCATGAGGACGCTGTTAAGCTTGATGTTGTCAAAACCAACTTGCTTGGCTGCCTGTATGCCGCGCAACACTTTATCTAGTTCACCTGTGCGCGTTATTTTTTTAAAGCGCTCACTATTTAAGCTGTCTAAACTAATGTTAATTCGTTTTACACCAGCTTGTTTTAGACCTGCGGCTTGCTTCTCTAATTGGCTGCCGTTTGTAGTGAGTACTAACTCTTTTAGTGTTTCAAGTTTGCCGACTTCTTCAAATAGCCATAGTGCATTTTTGCGCACGAGTGGTTCGCCGCCAGTGATTCGTACCTTTGTAACCCCTAAATTAACAAACACTTTTACTAAGCGAGCGCACTCTTCGAGGCTGAGTACCTCATCGCGTGGTAAGAATGTCATTTCTTCAGCCATGCAGTACGTGCACCGAAAATCACAACGATCTGTAATTGAAAGGCGAATGTAGTCAACCTGACGACCAAATTGGTCTATCAGTTTATTGGGGTAATTAGAGCTTGAATCGGGCACTTTTTCCATCGCAACTTGTCATAATTAGTAACATTTTACATGTATATTATAGTAGCATTATACAATTGTAATAATAGTCGTTTTGGAGACATTAGCTTGCCTGATTCAAACACACCACAAGATATTAATACGGTGATTAATCGTTTAGTTGCCGAACATCAGCATCGTCCTGGCGCATTGCTGCCTTTGTTGCATGCGATTCAAGATAATATTGGATATGTGCCAGAAACTGCGTATCCACAAATATCGAAAGCATTGGCTTTGTCTGTGGCAGAGGTGCATGGCGTAGTGACGTTTTATCACCATTTTAGAACGCACAAGCCTGGTCGTAATGTGATGCATATTTGTCGTGCAGAATCATGTCAGGCAATGGGTAGCGAAGCTTTGGAAGCGCATGCAAAAAAATGTATGAATATTGACTATCACCAAACCACAGAAGATAACGCGATTACGCTAGAGGCTGTGTATTGTTTAGGAAACTGTGCATTATCACCTTCTGTGATGATGAACGATGAGATTTATGGACGTGTGTCTCCATCTGATTTAGATGCATTGATTGCGGAGGCAAAAGCATGACAACAAAAATATATATTCCGCGCGATTCTAGTGCTTTATCCGTGGGTGCTGAAAAAGTGGCTGTTGCTATCGCAACTGAAGCGAAAAATCGTGGTTTGGATGTGGAGATTATTCGCAATGGTTCTCGTGGCCTTTATTGGCTTGAAACCATGGTGGAAGTATTAACCGCTAATGGTCGTGTTGCTTATGGCCCAGTAAAAGTGAAAGACGTACCTTCACTTTTTGATGCGGACTTTATCAACGCAAAACCGCATGCTTTGTGTTTGGGCTTAACAGAAGAAATTGATTGGCTTAAAAAGCAGCAGCGCTTAACGTTTGCGCGTGTTGGTGTGACTGACCCAGTATCATTGGATGATTACCTTGCGCACGATGGTTATAACGGTTTGAAAAATGCACTTAAATTATCTGGTGCAGAAATTGTTAAAACGGTGACTGACTCTGGCTTGCGTGGCCGTGGTGGCGCTGCATTTCCTACTGGTATTAAATGGAACACTGTGTTGGGCTGCGAGTCAGACCAAAAATACATAGTATGTAATGCGGATGAGGGTGACTCAGGTACCTACTCTGATCGTATGATTATGGAAGGCGATCCTTTCGTACTGATTGAAGGCATGACAATTGCTGGTGTTGCTGTAGGTGCAACGCACGGTTATATTTATCTACGTTCAGAATATCCACATGCATTAGTAACACTTAACGAAGCTATTGAAGCTGCGAATAAGGCAGGTTATTTAGGTGAAAATGTTTTAGGTAGCGGTAAAGCCTTCCATCTGGAAGTGCGTCGCGCGGCGGGTGCGTATGTCTGCGGTGAAGAAACTTCATTGTTAGAGAGTTTGGAAGGTAAGCGCGGTTTGGTGCGATTTAAACCACCACTACCAGCGATTGAGGGTTTGTTCGGCAAACCAACTGTAGTGAATAATGTGATTTCACTTGCCTCAGTGCCTATTATTTTAGATAAAGGCGCGCAATTTTATGCTGACTACGGCATGGGGCGCTCACGTGGCACACTGCCAATTCAGCTTGCTGGTAATCTTAAGTACAATGGCTTGGTGGAGTTAGCTTTTGGCGCGACTTTACGTGAGTTGTTATATGACTTTGGCGGCGGCTCCGCGACTGGTAAGCCTATCCGCGCTGTTCAGGTTGGTGGCCCTTTAGGCGCATTTTTACCTGAGAGCCAATTTGATACACCTTTAGATTACGAAGAGTTTACTAAAATTTGGGCGGTGCTCGGTCACGGTGGTATTGTGGCTTTTGATGATACGGTTGATATGTCAAAAATGGCACGTTATGCATTTGAGTTCTGTGCGGTTGAGTCTTGTGGTAAATGTACCCCTTGCCGTATTGGCTCAACACGAGGCGTTGAAGTGATTGATAAAATCAGATCAGGTAAAGACCACGCTAAAAACATTCAGTTAGTACGCGATTTAAGCGACACCATGCTAAATGGTTCATTATGTGCATTAGGCGGCATGACCCCGTATCCTGTACTCAGCGCACTTAATCACTTCCCGCAAGATTTTGGACTACCTGCTGAAACGCAAGCAGGTTAGGAGATAACTATGGACGAAATTAAATACAACCCGAACATCGACTACGGCACACCTAAAAGTCAATCGGCTAAGCAAGTAACGCTGACGATTGATGATAGAGAAATTACGGTGCCAGATGGCGTTTCTATCATGCATGCAGCTACAGTGGCTGGTGTGATGGTGCCTAAATTATGTGCAACTGATAGCTTGGAGCCGTTTGGATCATGCCGCCTATGTTTGGTAGAGGTGGAAGGTCGTCGAGGTTATCCAGCGTCATGTACCACGCCAGTGGCAGAAGGCATAGTCGTGCATACGCAGACGCCGAAACTTGCGGATATTCGTCGCGGTACAATGGAACTATACATTTCAGATCACCCACTAGATTGCTTAACCTGTGCAACCAACGGTGATTGCGAACTACAAGATATGGCTGGCGCAGTTGGCTTGCGTGAAGTGCGCTATGGTTATGATGGTGAAAACCATTTAGCTTCTGTTAAGGATGAAAGCAACCCGTATTTCACCTTTGACCCAAGTAAATGTATTGTTTGCTCACGTTGCGTGCGTGCGTGCGAAGAAACACAAGGTACATTTGCATTGACAATTTCAGGCCGTGGTTTTGAGTCTAAGGTTTCAGCAGGTAATAAGAGCTTCTTAGATTCAGAATGCGTTTCTTGCGGTGCTTGTGTGCAAGCTTGCCCGACAGCAACGTTAATAGAAAAAACAGTGATTGAAGCTGGTACCCCAGAACATAGCGTGACTACGACATGTGCGTATTGTGGTGTAGGTTGTAGCTTTGATGCTGAAATGAAAGGCGAAGAAGTGATTCGCATGACGCCAAGTAAAGATGGCGGCGCTAATCATGGGCATTCATGTGTTAAGGGTCGATTTGCATGGGGCTACGCAACCCATAAAGACCGTATCACAACACCAATGATACGTAAGAGTATTAAAGATCCATGGCAACAGGTGGGTTGGGATGAAGCGTTTAGCTATGCAGCCAGTGAGTTAACCCGTATTCAGAAGCAATATGGCAGCGATGCGATTGGTGGTATTACCTCTTCACGCTGTACCAATGAAGAAGTATACGTGACGCAAAAACTGATTCGCGCTGTGTTTGGTGTGAACAACGTAGATACCTGCGCTCGTGTTTGCCACAGCCCAACAGGCTATGGCTTAAAACAAACATTAGGTGAATCTGCTGGTACGCAAACATTTGATTCAGTGATGCATTCTGATGTGATTTTCATCATTGGTGCCAATCCAACAGATGGCCACCCAGTGTTTGCTTCACAAATGAAACGTCGTTTACGTGAAGGTGCAAAACTCATTATTGCTGACCCACGTGAAATTGACCTAGTGGCAAATTCTCCACATATTCGTGCGGATTACCACCTTAAACTGCGCCCAGGTACAAACGTTGCATTAGTTTCAGCATTAGCCCATGTGATTGTGACAGAAGGTTTAGTGCAAGAAGCGTTTGTTAAAGAGCGTTGTGAGTGGGATTCATTCGTAGAATGGCGTGATTTTGTGGCTAAACCTGAAAACTCACCTGAAGCGCTAGCTGCTGAGTTGGGTATAGAACCTGAGCTGGTTCGGTCAGCCGCAAGGTTGTATGCAACAGGCGGTGATGCTGCGATTTACTATGGTCTTGGCGTGACAGAGCATAGCCAAGGCTCTACTATGGTGATGGGCATTGCTAACTTAGCAATGGCAACGGCTAACATTGGTCGCGAAGGTGTGGGTGTTAATCCATTGCGCGGTCAAAATAACGTACAAGGTTCATGTGACATGGGTTCAATGCCGCATGAGTTCCCAGGATACCGTCACGTAGCAGATGATGCGACACGTGCATTGTTTGAAACGGCTTGGGGTAGACCGCTAAGCAAAGAGCCTGGTCTGCGTATTCCAAATATGTTGGATGAGGCGGGTGAAGGTAACTTCAAAGGGTTGTATTGTGTTGGTGAAGATATTGTTCAGTCAGATCCTAATACACAACATGTGACGCACGCCTTAGAAAATATGGAATGTGTGATTGTTCAAGATTTATTCTTAAACGAAACAGCCATGTTCGCCCACGTGTTCTTCCCTGGGGCTTCATTCTTAGAGAAAAATGGTACATTTACCAATGCCGAGCGCCGTATTTCACCTGTACGCAGAGTGATGCGTCCAAAAAATGGGTATGAAGACTGGGAAGTAACTGCTAAGTTGTCCGAAGCATTAGGTTACCCGATGCAATATAAGCATGCTTCAGAAATTATGGATGAGATTGCAGCGCTAACCCCTACCTTCCATGGTGTAAGCTTTAAAAAATTGGATGAAATGGGCAGTGTGCAGTGGCCGTGTGATGACCAGCACCCAGATGGCACCCCGATTATGCATATTGATGAATTTGTACGTGGAAAAGGTAAGTTCTTTGTTACTCAGTACATACCAACCACTGAAAAAGTGAATGCAAAATTCCCATTGATATTAACGACAGGTCGTATTTTGTCTCAATACAATGTTGGTGCACAAACACGCAGAACTCAAAATACTGCATGGCATCCTGAAGATATCCTTGAGATTCATCCACATGACGCAGAAGAGCGCGGAGTTAAAGAGGGTGATTGGGTGGGTATTGCCAGCCGTGCGGGTGAAACTGTGTTACGCGCTAAAATCACAGAACGTGTACAGGTTGGGGTTGTATATACGACATTCCATCACCCTGAATCTGGTGCTAATGTGATTACAACTGATAATTCTGATTGGGCAACTAACTGTCCTGAATTTAAAGTAACAGCAGTACAAGTATCGCGCGTTAGTCAGTTGTCTGATTGGCAAAAACACTATAAAACATTTAGTGAGGCACAAATTGCTTTTGCAGGTAAAAAAGCAGAAGTTGCAAAAGCTAACTAGGAGTTAAGGCTGTCTTTAATATTAGATGCATCTACGAGTCGATTCGAGGTTGAGCAGTGGCGAGATGGAAAGCTACAGCTAGCTTCGGATTGCTTGGCAGAAGAAACACCAGTTGCATTAGTTTATAACGGTGTTTCTCATGCTGTTATGTTGGCAACAGCCCAAGACCTTGATGATTTTGCATTGGGTTTTTCGCTGTCTGAAGGCATTGTAGAGAGTGTGAGTGAGTTATACGATATCGATGTTCAAGTGCGTGATAATGGTATTCAGTTACATTGTGAAATTGCAACTGAGCGTTTTGTGCAACTTAAAGAGCGCCGCCGCACATTAGCGGGCAAGACTGGCTGTGGCTTGTGTGGTGCAGAAAGTTTGGCGCAGGCGGTACGTTACCCTGAACGCTTAAGTTCTCAATCTGTATTTGCTGCGTCAAGTATTATGCGTGCTTTGCAGTCTATGCAAGGGAGGCAGGAGTTGCAGCAAAAAACGGGTGCAACGCATGCTAGTGCATACGCTTTAGCTGATGGCGCGTTGAGTATTGTGCGTGAAGATGTTGGTCGCCATAACGCGCTTGATAAGCTGGTTGGCGCGCTTGAAAAAAGTAGAGCCAAGTCTGCGCTTGTTGATGATGGGTTTATTATTACCACCAGCCGTGCCAGTTTTGAAATGGTGCAGAAAACTGCGAGTGCAGGAGTTGGTTTGCTAGTTGCCGTTTCAGCACCTACAGGGTTAGCTGTACGTGTAGCGAAGGAATGCGGCTTAACTTTACTAGGTTTTGCACGAGAGAATAGATATGTGGTGTATAGCCACGGTGAACGAATTTTGAATCAATAAAGATATAGAAAAGCTAGGGTATATGGATATTCAACGTTTAATTTCAATGGCGAATCAGATTGGTGATTTTTATGAGTCTTATCCGAATCAGAATCACGCCCAAGAAGATATTGCTGGGCACCTTAATCGCTTTTGGGCCTTACCTATGCGTAAGCAAATTGCAGAATATGTGAATATTCAGGGCGGTGAAGGCTTGCATCAAAAAGTTCAAACTGCAATAAAAGCACATCTGCAGTTATAAGCGTACTTGAGTTATAAGTTCCTTGGTCTTAAGTACTTCAGTGGTAAGTACTTCGGCACCATTCAATAGGTGCCACTGTTAATAACCCCTTCAGCACGTCAGTATTAGGCTATCTAAAACTGAACTAGCTCATAAGAGCTAGGCCTATAAAAACTAGTTTTAGATGGTGTCGGTGAGAATTGTTCAATTTTTTCTTATGGTTGGCGCTGATAAAGTCTGAAGCTTTCTTTTCTATCAGCAGCTCTTTTTCCTTGCCATAATAATCTCCATTCATCACCAGGCTGCATTCTGGTTAAACCTCTTTCATCTTGAATCAGATAAAAGTCGCAATGAGCCGATTGGATGCTACCAATCGATTCTAATTGAAGGTTGGTGTAATAGTGTAATAACAAGCGTTGAGACTGCCCAACATTCAGGCTGTTGATGCAGGAGGTGTTGCTAGGTATCGATCTCTGCATACTCTTGAATACTGGCATATAGCTTTTGGCGCTATCAATCCACGGAAGCCATAGGGTCATGAGTAGGCCCCACCCAAACGTCATGCCTACAGCCCAGTTAGTTACAGCAGCGCGGTTGCTTTGTCTGGCTCTAATACATGTAAAAATCCAGATGCTTGTGATGATAAGGGCAAGCGCTAGGCTGATGATGTCCAGATTAGCATTGTTGGCACCAGACAAGAACTGCATGCGCTCTTGAAGCTTACTTGGATAACCTACTACCATCGCAAACCAGCCCAGCCAGATAAGTGAGCCAGCTAAAGCAAATAAAGAGATACCAAACCAATTAAGTGCTGATGCGGCACCGCGTTTGAGATACTCAACGCTACCTGCACCTAACGCAACTAACGGTAATAGCAAAGTGAGAGCATTGATATCTTTATTGTCAGCGCAGGTACCAAGTGCAATTAGGCTGCAAATAAAGAAAGTAATCGTAAGCTGAAACTTTGGTTTACTAAGCAATTGGGCGCGGTAACGCCATAGGCTCCATAATGCTAAAGGTAGGGCAGGCCACGCATACCAGATTAATATATTAAAGAAGTAGAAATAGTGATCATGGGTGAAGCTGTTAAACTCAGCATCGAGCCATGCATTAAATAAATCAGGGAAATACAATACAAAAGGAACTAGCCACAAGGCAACTAGTGGCGTTGCAACTAAAAGGGCTGTGCTGAAAAAAGTAGTAAAACTTTTTGTACGCCAGTTGCTAAATGTTAGCCACAACAACAGTGCTGTGCTGGTTAATATCAGTACTGGTAATAACCCTTTAGATAAAAATCCAATTGCCATTGCGACGCCTAATAAGGCACTTGCTCTCCATGGTCTGCGCTTGGATAGTGCAAATGCATAGAACCCTGTTGCAGTGCTGGCTAGGGTGGCAACTTCAGCATTGAGGCTGTGAGCATTTAAAATAAGGCCAATAGTGCCTATCATGATAAATGTTGCGTAACGACCTACACCGCGCGTCCATAATTCGCGGCCAGCCATGCCTACCATCAGTAGTGTAATCGACATCCAGAGTGCGTTGATTAGGCGAGCGCCATCATGCATATCTAGCAGTGGGCTGAATAATCTGGCACTTCCTGCGGCCGTGAGGTGGTAAAGCGGAGGCAAATCTATAAATGTTTGGTTGGCCGCCAAAGGTGCGATCAAATGCCCGTTATCAAGAATGTCTTTAACGATACTAATGCTGGATGTTTCTAATGGTTTCCAAGGAGTGTGACCAATAAGGCCAAGAAATATCCAAATAATAGATAAGAGGATAAGCAACTGTGATTTTGCGTTCTCGCCTATGTGTGCGCGAGGCGTGGACATATTGCCTTGCCAGTCGTGATCAAGTTGGAATCGCATATTGATTAGCTCGGTATCTGCATCATTGAAGTATGCTCATTTTATATGAGCAAGAGGATTGGATAAACATCATACTAAAACAAAAGGCAGCCTAAGCTGCCTTTTGATGAACGATAATCTGCAAGCAGGATCGTAACTATTAAATTACATACCGTATTTTTTACGGAATTTATCAACACGGCCAGCCGTATCAAGAATCATTTGTTTACCTGTGTAGAACGGGTGTGATTTTGAAGAAACTTCAATTTTAACCAATGGGTACTCTTTACCATCAGTCCACTTAATAGTGTCTCTTGCATGGATAGTAGAGCGAGTTAAAAAAGTAAAGTCAGCACCAATGTCTTGAAACACAACTTCACGGTATTCTGGATGAATTCCATCTTTCATAATAATAGCCTCTTATTGATTGCCGAATGATACGGCATATGTTGCAAATTTTTGCGTTAACTCAGTATTATTTTTACATTGCTGATGCTATTCAAGAAAAATTGTTTGTAGTAAGGTTAGCCTCTACGCATACTGTAAAATAAATCTGCATTGTTTTTAGTTGACTTGTTTTTGTCTAGCAAGAACTCCATCGCTTCAAGGTCATCCATCGGGTAAAGAAGTTTACGCAATACCCAGATTTTCTGAAGCACGTCTTTTTCAATCAATAGTTCTTCGCGACGTGTACCTGACTTATTCACATTGATAGCAGGGTATTGGCGTTTTTCAGCCATACGGCGATCAAGATGAATCTCCATGTTGCCGGTACCTTTAAACTCTTCATAGATCACATCATCCATGCGTGAGCCGGTATCAACTAGTGCTGTCGCAATAATGGTCAGTGAGCCACCTTCTTCAACATTTCTGGCTGCACCAAAAAATCTTTTAGGGCGCTGCAATGCGTTAGCATCTACACCACCAGTTAAAACTTTGCCTGAAGAAGGAATGACGGTGTTGTAGGCGCGAGCTAAACGGGTAATCGAGTCTAATAGAATGACAACGTCTTTTTTGTGTTCGACTAACCGCTTAGCTTTTTCTAGCACCATTTCAGCAACTTGTACGTGGCGTGTAGCAGGTTCATCAAACGTCGAAGCAACAACCTCACCTTTAACTGAACGTGTCATTTCTGTCACTTCTTCAGGGCGTTCGTCAATTAGCAAGACGATTAAAATTATATCAGGATGGTTTGCAGTAATGGCATGCGCAATATTTTGCATCATGACTGTTTTGCCGCTTTTCGGGCTGGCAACCAGCAAGCCACGCTGGCCTCTACCGATTGGCGCAATCATATCAATGACGCGGCTGGTAATATTTTCGGCGCCTTTGATGTCTCGTTCTAGCGTAAGCGGAATTGTGGGAAATAATGGTGTTAAGTTTTCAAATAGAATTTTGTGCTTGGTATTTTCAGGCGCTTCACCGTTTACCATATCTACTTTAACCAAAGCAAAATAGCGCTCTCCATCTTTAGGAATTCGAATTTCACCTTGGATACTGTCACCAGTGTGTAAATTAAAACGACGTATCTGAGATGGTGATACGTAAATATCATCAGGACCTGCTAGATAAGAGGTGTCTGGTGATCTTAAAAACCCAAAGCCGTCTTGTAAAACTTCTAAAGTGCCATCACCAAAGATGCTTTCACCTTTTTTTGCCTTATTTTTTAAAATGGCAAAAATTAAATCTTGTTTTCGCATGCGACTGGCATTGTCGATTTCGTTGGCAATGGCCATTTCTACTAATTCTGTAACGGGTAGATGTTTGAGGTCTGATAAGTGCATGAGGTCTCGCTAAAACAAGATGTGTGTAGTGATAATTTAAAGGCTTTAGATTAAACGCCAGAGGCTAAGTTTTGTTGCCTGAAGGGGGTGTTGCTTGGTTTCAAAGCTTATAAGTATTAAAACCAAGCGCTTGATTTATGCTAAGCGTAATGTGTTTAGATGTTGCTGTCAATAAAAGCTGTCAGTTGTGATTTAGATAGTGCCCCAACTTTTGTTGCTTCTACGTTACCATTTTTAAATAACATGAGAGTAGGAATGCCACGAATACCATATTTAGGTGGTGTTTGTTGGTTGTCATCAATATTTAGTTTTGCTACTTTGATGCGGCCAGCATATTCTTTTGAAATTTCATCCAAAATTGGTGCAATCATTTTGCATGGGCCACACCACTCTGCCCAGTAGTCTACAAGAACTGGAATTGGCGATTGTAGAACATCTTGTTCAAAACTTGCATCGCTAAGGTGTGTGATGTGTTCGCTCATAGAAAAAACCTTTAAATTGAATATTACTAATAATACTTGAAAATGTGTATCGTAACGAAAAAAAATGGTTTAGTGAAGTCTAAATTGTGCCCAATAAGATTTAAATTTTACAATATGCTTGATGCAGTAAGCGTTAGAATAGGATTTGAATGATAACTAATTTAGCACAATCAATTATTTCTATCATTGAATGGATTCTGATAGTTAGCCTGCATTCATATTGATGATGTCGAATTGTATGCGCTCAACGTCATGAGTTCTTTCTATTAGCTTATTAAGTACAACTTGTTCAGTTTTTTGATTACATGTAAATGCAAGTTGGCGGCCATTGATATAAGTCCCTCTTGGCGCAATGATTGTTGCTGCCTGTTTCACGGCTGTCATTTCTGGCATTACTAGAATGTTGCTGTTAGAGCCGTGCTGAAAAGTCTGTGCGGTTGCAGTATCTGCGTATGGTGATATCAATTGAACCCCGATATCCAGACGATCTCTAGTGCCACAGTTAGCCCACCTTATAAATCCTATAGACCACTGCGACTCATTCTTGCCCCTTAGGGCAATCAAACCGCCTACTTTAATGTTTTTCTCAGCGGTGTGATAGCGTCTAATTGATATGCCCGTCGCACTGATGTTTAATATTTTCCAGCGCGAAGGTAGTGAGTTAGACACATTAGGCTGTGAATTACTAATGGTAGTAACAACCTGTGTTGTATTAATGATGTTGTGAATATCATCAATACCTGCAACGATATCAATGTCACCATTTTTGGCTGAACGATTAAAAAAACGTTTAGGTGATATCCCCCAGTTTGTAATGAGGTATGCAAGTAGTTCTATGTAGTCATTGGGGTTTGCATCTGGACTAATGCTTCCATTTGCAGGGATGGTGCGATTTTGAAGTTTGTTAAGGTCTTCATGGATGTCGCGAATGAGGTCTATGGTGTGTAACAGAAGTTCAGAGTCTGGATCAGGTGCGGCTTTTTGTTTGTTGTAGGGTGTTGGAGGTGCGTCTGATATTAAATTAATAATAAACGCACCTGAGCTGTTTTCCAAAGGCTCAATAGCTGTGATTCTTGCAGCGCTAACATGGTGTGCTAAGTAGTTTGTAATTACACTGATGTCTTGTTGTATTAAGTGATGAGGTTGTGCCAAGCTCATGAGTAGCGTGTGCTTGTATGTGTCTTCTATTGAAGTAAGTAAATATGCGTAGTTTTTAGTTTGTATCTGTGAGAGATCGTTTTGAATGATTGTATGTATAACGCCAAGTTTTGCCGCGCAAAAGTAAAGTTGATGTAAATCACTCCAAATATGGTTAGGTGGCGACTGATAAGTTTGGTAGTGAACTAATGCATATTGTGATATGGCGTGCATAGCGCGCTGAATGGCAAGTGCCGAGCTTTTATCTGTGCCTAATTTGATGAGTTGGTTCTGTAGGTCAATTAATATAAGTTTGTAACCATAACCAAGTTCTAGCCACAATGCTCCACAAGCAAGTGCCGCAGACTTTGCTTTGTCTTCTAAAGGTAGGGTTGAGTTGGTGTAGTTTGTAGCAAGTGCATTTGTTGTATTGATAATGAGTGAGCGGTAGCAGTCTAGTGCTTGTATTCTTTGGTTTGGAGAAACTTTTTGACGATTAAGCGTTTCCAACTCATTGTGTAAGTGGATGGCTATATCAAATTGATCTTCTGTATTAAGCTCTTGTAATAACTGATATATTTTTTGTGGACGTGTTTCAGCAATAAATGTTGGATGCTCGAGAAAAGTTGGAATGTTGAGGTTTAATGCCATATTATTCTTTTGCAATCAATATTATGTGTGTGGATGATTGTATGATATTGCTTATCTGTAAATTAGTATAAACAATACTTAAAGTAAGCATACATCTAAAAAATTGTTTTTGCTAGCTTGTGGTTATTAGTTACTAATTTAGTATGTTGCTGTTTTTATGGTGGATTTATGAATAAGTTTTTATTCGTGTTGCTGGTGCTTGTCTTTAGCGGCTTATCGAATGCTGATGTGCTGATGAAGCCAAACTTCCTACTTAAGGACATGGCAGGCATTCAGCATCAGCTTACTCAGTATAAAGGGAAATGGGTGTTAGTAAACTATTGGGCGACTTGGTGTCCTCCATGTTTAGAGGAAGTGCCTGATTTAGTTAATTTGTATGATCAGCATCAACAAAAAGATCTTGTTGTGTTGGGTGTGGTGTTTGATTATAAAGATGTGAATGAGGTTAAGGATTATGTGGACGACATGCTGATGTCTTATCCCATTGTGCTGGGTGACGATAGTGTGATTGAGCAGATCGGCGCAGCGGATGTGATGCCAACGACTTTTATTTACAACCCTAAGGGTAAGTTAGTGAAAATAAAGCGCGGTGTAGTGACTAAGCAATATGTGGAAAGTTTAATAAAGTCTGCCAGCACACACTAAGGTTTGCTGGCTTGCCTTGCGTAATTTATGCGTAGTTATTCTCACTGCGCATAAGGCTCTGTGTTTAGTAATCTTTAGCTAGTGTGGCACAGGGATGCTATTGCCATTGCTATCGAGTACATTTAGTTGATTTTCGTCAGCAAAATGCATTAACTGCGCGTAACCCTCTGGATTGACGACTTTTAATTTTAAATCCACCGCTAAGCAACGTACACCATTTACCACACGTGGTTTTAAGTATGGTGAGTATTTTAGCTTGCGATTTTCACCAAATGTAGCGTAGGTGCTACACATACGATCCACCCAGTCGCTAGGGCGGAAAGGTTTGCCTGCACGAGTGTTACCTTCAATGATAATCTCTTGTGGCTCTTGAGCATTGGTGTGTTCTGTAGTCATTTAATAATTTACCGGTAATTGCGCTACTTTTATTTTAGCAGCTTAAAGATTTGTTGCATTATATCATTGCCAGCCATGATGAAAACATAGCTTGTTTTAAAAGCTTTTGAAACTATTGAGATGTTTTGATCTTAGTTTGAGTGGTCTTTAATCATTACTGTTGCCAGTAAATATCACACTAAACAACCTCACCACTAATTAAAGTTAGCAGCGAGGTTGATATGTTAGTAATTACGCTTAACTGACTGTGAGTGCACTTAAGCTATCGCCAAATTTCCTTATGCCAAGTTTCTTACGTTTAGTTAAGGTATGTATTCAAAAACTTTGACTACAGTAGTTACGCCGCTGACATTACGCGCGATTTCTACAGCAGCATCAGCTTCTTTTTGTGTAACGTAACCTAATAAGTAGACGATACTGTTTTCAGTCACAACTTTAACGTAATTGGCACTAAAGCGATTTTCTGTCACAAATTGTGTTTTAATTTTTGAAGTGAGAAAAGAATCATTAGCACGAGAGCTCAATGATGTTTTAGGGCCGATTGCCAACTCGTTAGTTAGGCTGCGCACGCTTTCTGTCGCTAGAATGATATTGCCAGCCTGAGTTTTTGCATTTTCATTAGGCACTTCACCTGTTAATAGCACATTGCCTTTAAAGCTAGTGACATTGACGTGTGCATCCTCACCAAGAGTGTCGTGAATTTTTTTAATCGTTTTTAGTTCGATGTTTTGATCTTCAACATATACGCCCGATGTACGTCTGTCCGCTGCCATGACGCCAGTTGCTGCTGCACCGCCTACTACAAGAGGTACGCAAGCGCTGATTTGTGAGGCGAGTGCTAAAGCGGCAAATAGTTTAATGGGTAGTTTCATAATTAACGTCCTTTGATGGGTGGGTGGTTTAATTGGGGCATAAGCTTAAGTAAAACATTACTGTAGTTTAGAAGGCATCTCTTATCCATTCTACTGCGGTTATGTCGAGTGCATGCATTAAAATTGCATCAAAGCGACACGCGCTGTCGCCATTAGTCTGCAAATAAAGCTCGGCAGTACGCGTAAGTTTTTGTTGTTTGCTGGGTGTGATGCTCATTCCAGCACCCCCAAATTTAGAATTGCTTCGTAAGCGCACCTCAACAAAGACGAGTGTTTTTCCGTCACGCATGATAAGGTCAATTTCACCATGCACGCAGCGATAGTTCTTCTCTAGTAATCTAAGGCCACTTTTTTGCAGAAAAGTTGCAGCAATCTTTTCTGCTGCCTGACCTTCGGTTAGATGTTTGGCTTGTGATTTTTCAGTCATTCATTTTATTTTACTGCTCATTGGTAATGCCTTCATAAGTAAACCTTGCCATGGATAGCTCGCGTGTCATCATGCCACGGCTAACGCTGATTTTCCCAGTTAGTCCATTAATGATTACTTCTTTTTCGTTAGATTGTTGCGTGGCAATGAGTATGGGTAAAGCGTCCACGCCTAATGCATACCAGCGCAATAGATCGTTTGATTTCAGTTGCGTTGCTGCATTTTGGTGTGCGGAGAGTTCTACATTTGATGGTAATAAAAAAGGAATCTCTACAAAGCGTACTGTATTTAACTGATGATCAGGAGATATTTCATGTAGGTTGGAGAATGCGACAGTGGGTGTGCCAGCATTCATGTATGGTTTGATGGTACGTGCATCAGTAGCAGACAGTGCTAAAAGTACCATGTCGTGTGGATTGGTACTGATTTTTGTTTGAATATCGAGCAAGCTTGGGTCGCTGGCCGAGATGTGTTGTGGCAATGTGATGATATTGAGGGTGTTGTGGTCTTCGTTTAAGTTAAATGCTTTTTGCCATGCAGCGCTAAAGTGATTAAGTAGCGCTACTGAGCTTTCGTCCTCTGTGGTAAGAATCGCAACACGGCTAATGACGTTATTAGAGGCAAATTTTACAATTTTCTCGGCTTCATCATTTAAGTCAAAACCTAGGGTTAACGTTTGGTGGATGGTTGATTGATGTCTAATGGACTCAGCTTCATCAGTATTTTGGTCAAACTGTAGCGCGATGAGGTAAGGATTCACTAACGGTGACTCTGCTTCTGTTTCTGTGACTGATAAGTTTTGCTCGTGATTGTCTGGCTTATCATTTGTGGATGCGCTGATATAAATAGGGTTGTTCAGTCCGTGATGTGAAAGTGCGGTTTGCAGTCCGAGTTTAAATGCTTCTGCTCTGGCGCTATTTGCATCCGACGCTGTTTTGTAAGTAATCGCAATAACATTGTCTGATTGCAGCTTGAGCGTTTGCGCTGCGTTATGTGTTTGTAAAGTGCTAGAAAATGCTACTGCTGGATGGTCTTGATAGCTGATTTTCCAAGTTTTTAGGCTGTTGTTCAGGTCTTGATGTTTTGCGGCTAAGGCTAGATCAACCCAGCCTTGAAAGTGGTCGTCGGTGTTGTTCCCACGAATAGCCAGTAGCTCGTTTTGATTGAGCTTGTTCAGTAGGTCCCATATTTTTGCATGGTTTAAGGCCGTCGCGTTTGTTTGCTGTGAGGCTTGTGTTTTAGATAGGGCGATATCAACCTGTAATAAATGTACTAAGGTTTGTTCTGTATCTTGTAGTTGTGCAAATGCATTTGCCAAGTATTGGTGCAAACTCGTTTTTGCTTCTGTAGTGAATTGTGTTTCAGATTGCAGTGGTAATAATAGCTGTAGCGCTTGATCTAGTGCTTGGTTGTGAAAAGCAATTTCACCTTGTAATAGCTTAGCGTAAGGCGAGCTACTAGGTATTTTTGCTAAAGCTACCATTGCGCATGCCGTATTGGCTTGCTTAAGGCAGGCTTCGCCAGCTAAAAACTGTGCTTCAGCTTTATGGCTGGATGTGCTGATTTGCCCTGCGGCTAAATTTAAACTGCTAAAAAGCAGGCATGTTGCTAAAATGATGTTTATTAAATTATTGGTCATTAAATTTTGTATCCTATAGGCATATTATATGTTGTCGCAACGCCAATTGGAAATCTGCAAGATATTACCTTGCGGGCGTTGGATACACTTAAAGCAGTCGATGCGATTGCCGCGGAAGACACGCGCCATACATCTGGCTTGTTAAGTCATTTTGGTATTAGCAAAAAACTAATTGCTGTGCATGAGCATAATGAGCATCAGTCAGCGGAAAAGTTGTTGTCCCTACTTAATGCGGGCGAAAGTATCGCGCTTGTGACCGATGCAGGTACCCCAGGGATTAGTGACCCAGGGGCTGTGGTGGTTGATCTGGTGCGTAAGGCTGGCGTGAGAGTGGTGCCAGTGCCAGGCGTGAGTGCTGTAATTACAGCCTTGTCAGCCAGTGGTATTGTGCAAAATGGTTTTTTATTCCACGGCTTTTTGCCCGCAAGCGGTGCTGCACGGCGTAAAGTGTTGGAAACGCTAAAAATACAAACTGTGACTTTGGTTATTTATGAAGCGCCACATCGTATTGTAGATAGCATCGCTGATATGTGCGCAGTGTTGGGTGGTGAACGCCGCATTACTTTTGCGCGTGAGTTGACCAAAACTTTTGAAACGATTTACAGTTGCAACCTTTCAGATGCGGTGGCTTGGTTAGAGGCTGATACTAATCAGCAACGCGGAGAATTTGTGTTGCTAGTAGAAGCTGCCGCCATTAAAGATGCAGAAGAAATGCCTGAAGAGACTGTCCGCGTATTAAAGTTGTTATTGGCGGAGTTGCCACTCAAGCAGGCTGTTAAATTGGCAACAGAAATCACCCATGAAAAAAAGAACGTTTTATACGATTTTGCACTACAGTTAAAACAACAATCTGAATAACCACACGTACTATTGAATTAGAGCTATTGAACATGAATAATCCTATGCAGTCACTTACCATTACACGCCCAGATGATTGGCACTTACATTTAAGGGACGGTGGCGCGCTTAAAGCAGTGTTGCCTGATACGGCAAGACAGTTTGCGCGTGCGATTGTGATGCCGAACCTGCGTCCGCCAGTGACAACCACTGCGTTGGCAATTGAATACCGTGAGCGCATTCTAAACGCGCTACCAGTAGGCGCAAACTTTGAACCGTTGATGACCTTGTATCTCACTGATAAAACGACTGCCGAGGAAATTGAGCGTGCTAAAGCAAGTGGCATTGTCCATGGGGTTAAGCTTTACCCTGCTGGTGCTACCACTAACAGTGATTCTGGCGTGACCAATTTAGGTCACTGCGTTAAAGCGCTGGAGGCGATGGAGAAATTGAGCGTGCCCTTGCTAGCGCACGCTGAAGTAACCGATAGCGATGTTGATGTGTTCGATCGCGAGCGTGTGTTTATTGAGCGCAATATGATTCCATTGCTTAATCGATTCCCAAGCTTAAAAGTTGTGTTTGAGCATATCACTACTCAAGATGCCGCTGATTTTGTATTGCAGGCACCAAGCAACGTGGCGGCAACGATTACTGCGCACCATTTGTTGATGAATCGTAATGACATGTTTAAAGGCGGGATTCAGCCGCATCATTATTGTTTACCAATTTTGAAGCGTGAAGAACACCGTGTTGCTTTGGTAAAAGCGGCAACTTCTGGAAACCCTAAATTCTTCTTGGGTACGGATAGTGCGCCACATGCTAAGCATACAAAAGAGGCCGCATGTGGATGTGCTGGTATGTATACAGCCCATACCGCAATGGAGCTATATGCAGAGGCGTTTGAAGCAGCTGGCGCTTTAGATAAGCTGGAAGGTTTTGCAAGTTTCTATGGCGCAGATTTTTACGGGCTAGCCCGTAATACTGAGCAAGTGACCTTGGTTAAAGAAACTTGGAAAGTGCCTAGTAGCTTGCCGTATGAAGGTGATGTGTTGGTGCCGTTGAAGGCTGATCAAATGTTGAGTTGGAAGATGATTTAACGCCTATCTTAACACTTTCTTATTTTAGATCTTCTTGATTGAAGCTAAGTAGAGGCTCTCCACCTTGTCCCGAGCCCACTGGGTTTTACGTAAAAATTTCAAGCTGGATTTAATGCTAGGATCATGACTAAAGCAATTGACAGAGATGCGCTCCGCGAGCGCTTCCCAGCCGTAATAATCTACCAAATAGGTCAGGATGGCTTCTAATGTAACGCCATGTAAAGGGTTGTTGTGTTGAGAGGTTGTCATAATTGTATTTATAACATTAATTTGCTTAACTACATTCAAAAAAGTATATTGATTGACAGTGTTGAAGCTACTTGTTAGTGTGAGCTTAATCTATTGAGTTAAATTAAAATGATGAATGTAAATACTTCTTTATCTGGCATGTATACTGCGCAAGCTCGCTTAGACGTAGCTGCGAATAATATTGCCAACCTCAGCACGGATGGCTTTACAAGAAAAGAAGTCGTGCAGGCTGATTTGCCTGAGGGTGGTACTAAAGTTGCTGATATTAGAAATGCTGCGCAGTCTGGCAATAATTTAGAAGCTGATATGGTTGAGCAAATTAAAGCCAGAAATACTTACATGACTAATTTATCCGTATTTAAGTCCAATAATGATATGTTGATGGGCACTATTATTGATATTAGTGCTTAACTTGTAATTCGGTTGTTGCATTTTTAAGTTTGGAGCTTGGTATGGATATATCAGGAGTAGCAGCGGCGGCGTCTAATCTTGCACAGTACAAAACTGCCACTGATGTGCAATTGGCTGTGTTTAAAAAAGCTATCGACATCAGTGCTCAAAGCTCGTTGCAGCTCATTCAAGCAGCTACACAATCTTTACCTAATAATCCCCCAAATCTTGGTAATAGTATCGATACTTTCGCTTAACTAAATATTATTAGCTTTATAGATAGTTTCTTTTTATTTATTTAACGATTGTGCTTATTTTGTCGGGCGCTTAAATAACTTGGCTTCAAGTTTTAAGTGCAAATGTTGCTTCAACACATTCATCCCCTTTTATATTTCCTAGTGTTCAAGTCTTGCTCAGACTTTTTTGCCGCTGATTCGTCAGGCAATAAACTCGGATAGTTTGTCTTGCTGCATGCTAAAATACGCATGAAGCTGGCTAGACAGTCGCCGCTCACATTTAACTTGCCAGTTTACTGGATTAGTTAATGAGAGGGGAGGAAAGTCCGGGCTGCATAGAGCGGGATGACGGTTAATGGCCGTCCGTTGAAAGCCGCAAGGTATAAGGCGAGGAATAGGGCCACAGAGACGAGCGTATTAAGTTACGGTGAAACGCGGTAACCTCCATTCGCAGCAAGACCAAATAGGCTGGTATTGGCGTGGCTCGCGCTGCCAGCGGGTAGGTTGCTTGAGCGTGCAAGTAATTGTACGCCTAGATGAATGACTGTCATGCGTTGCAAAACGCAAACAGAACCCGGCTTATCGGCCAGCTTCACTCTTTCACTTGCCACTTCAGTGGCTTATCGCACCAATCTTGCAGCTTTAGCTGCTTAGGTTGATGGTGATGCCCTTCGCATTGAACTTGCTGCTTCAGCGGTTAGTGAAATGGTGATGACCCTTGCGGTTATTACGTGCTTTTTATCAAGTTAATCAGTTTTTAACTTCCACTTGGCAAATATATGGTAACGAATGTATTTTGCGTCATCAATTTGTTGATATTTTCAATGTGTTGCACATTATTTGTTAGGTGTTTTAGGCTGTGAATAATGTTATGAGAAATCGCCTCTATTTTTAATCTACCCTCCTGAACTGCGTATTGGCTTGGTCTCTTGCTGTCTCCGTACTAAATCTGCTTAATTAATCATCAAAACATTTAAATATTATCCCTTAATTACAATTCAAACGCTTTCATCACTATTCTAATAATCTACATTCACACAGTTTTGTATGTGCTTAATTTATAACGATTTTATTTTTATCGCAAAAATGCGCTAAGTCCTTGACGTATAAAGAAAAAATAGCAAAAAAGCGCTTGCATTGCATAATTTTTTTATCTATAGTGCATATTAGTGGGGAAAAGTGGGTTTTTGTGGGGAATTGCTCATTGGTCAGTTGTTGTAATTGAAGTGTTGGATTGGGTAATAAATATTAGCTCGTTAGATAACTACTAAGGGTTATTTGATTGGTAAGGCGGTTGAGTGAGATTAGGCAGTTCCCCATTTTTTATATTTGAAATTGTTTGTTTGGGCTCTATAGGGCCTTAAGGGAAATAACAAGCGTATGTTTCGTGGTGCTACATCATTAAGTTTGGATGCCAAGAGCAGGCTCGCTGTGCCAACAAAGCACAGGGAAGCGTTGCAGCTTGAGTGCGCCGGCAATTTGGTGCTAACGGCGCATCCTCATCGTTGCTTGTTGTTATATCCACAGCCTGCTTGGGAGCCGATTCAGGCAAAGATGATGGCATTATCATCGTTTGATAAGCAATCAAGTGCGCTACAAAGGCTGCTGGTTGGCTTTGCTGAAGATATTAGTTTAGATGGGGCAGGTCGTTTATTAGTGTCGCCAGTATTGCGTGATTTTGCTGGTTTAGATAAAGAGGTGATGTTAGTTGGCCAAGGTAGCCATTTTGAATTGTGGAGCATGTCTGCTTGGCGTGCTCAGTTAGAGCAAGTAATGCAAAGTGACAGTTTTGCAATGCCAGCAGAATTAGAGGGATTTTCGCTGTGATTAAGGGCGTGAACAGCGCGCCCACCAAAGCATCATTGTCTTCAAAAAAAGCGTCTTCGAAAAGCGCTGATAAGTTAGAAAAGTACCCACAAGAAGTGTCAGCATTAAATTCAAATCAAAATCAAAGCATGGGGGATGAGGCTTCTTCTGTAGGCGCGCATGTCACTGTGTTGCTGAATGAGGCTGTGCATGCTTTAGATATTAAGCCAAATGGTATCTATGTAGATGGTACGTTTGGGCGTGGCGGGCATTCCAGAAAAATTTTAGCGCAGCTTGGTGATGGCGGGCGTTTGATTGCATTTGATCGTGACTTGAGTGCTATTGAGTCTGGCAAGGCAATTGAGGATGCTCGCTTTATGCTGGTACATAGCCACTTTGCCGCCATGCAAGCGCGTTTGGCAGAGTTGGGTGTAAGTCATGTGGATGGGATTTTATTGGATCTTGGCATTTCGTCTCCGCAAATTGATGAGGCTAGCCGTGGATTTAGTTTTAGGTACGATGCGCCGCTTGATATGCGCATGGATCAAAGTAGTGGTGAAACAGCGGCAGAGTTTCTTGGCCGTACAACAGAGCAGCAATTAGCGGAGGTTATAAAAAATTATGGTGAAGAACGGTTTGCTAAGTCGATTGCAAGGGCGATTATTACGGAGCGCAATGACGGGCGTGCCATCACCACTACTGGGCAGCTTGCCCAGGTCGTGGCAGGTGCAGTCACGCGCTTCGAGCCAGGGCAGAACCCTGCAACGCGCACATTTCAAGCTTTACGGATTTTCGTCAATAAGGAGCTTGAGGAATTATCGTTAACCATGCCGCAATGTCTTAGCTTGCTGGCACCACAGGGTAGGCTTGCGGTGATTAGCTTTCATTCGCTTGAAGATCGCATGGTGAAGCAGTTTATTCGCGATCAAGAAGATCGTGATGATTTGCCAGCTAACTTTCCTGTGCGTGCGGCTGATTTGCCTCAGCCTAGGTTAAAGAGTGTGGGGAAAGCAGTTAAACCTAGTGATGCAGAAGTGAAGGCTAATCCGCGCTCGCGTAGTGCTGTGTTGCGCGTAGCGGAAAGGACGTCGGTGGTATGACGCGCCTTAATCTGATTTTATTTTTTGCTTTGATGTTTTCATCATTGGGGTTGGTCAATGCGCAGCATCAAGCGCGTAAATTGTACATAGAGTTAGAGCATTTGAACCAAACTGAAACACAGTACAACCAAGAGTATGGTCAGTTGCAATTAGAGCAGAGTACTTGGGCGATGCATTCGCGCATTGAGCTAATTGCTGCTCAGCAATTGCAAATGCAGGTGCCTGATGCAAAGAGGATACAAGTGGTGAGCTTGGTGTCTCGTTTGCCTTTGATTCAATCGACTAATCTGCAAAATGAGGTGGCGCCTTAATGGCTATGCATACACCTTTGGTGGTTGTAAAGCTGCCAGCATGGCGCCGTCGCCTATTGTTGGTGATAGTGCTGCTGGGGTTTGCCGCTCTGTTGGGCAGAGGTGTGTATTTACAAAGTTTTCATAAGCGTTTTTTGCAAGAAAAAGGCGATGCACGTTATAGCCGTACGTTGGTGTTGCCTTCTCAGCGCGGAAAAATTACTGATCGTTACGGTGAGTTATTGGCGATTAGCTCTCCAGTAGAGTCTGTATGGGCTAATCCATCAGATGTGCAAATTACTGCAAGCCAAACAAAGAAGCTGGCTGAGTTGCTGGGCTTAAAGAAGGAAACTGTTGATAAGAAGTTAACCAAGAGTGAACGTGAGTTTGTGTATTTGAAGCGCCGCGTTTCTCCAGAGTTGGCTGCTGAGATTATGCGACTAGGGATTTCTGGCGTGTATCTTCAGCGGGAATATAAACGTTATTACCCTGCGGGTGATGTGACTGCACATTTGGTGGGCTTTACCGACATTGATGATAAAGGCCAAGAAGGTTTTGAGCTTGCGATGAATGATGCGTTATCAGGCAAAAACGGAAGTCGCAAAGTGATTAAAGACCGTGCTGGTCGGATTATTGAGGATTTAGAAGCAGTAAAAGTGCCGCAAGATGGCGCGGATATTACATTATCTATTGATCGCAGGATTCAGTATCTAGCGCATCGTGAACTGACCAAAGCGGTTGATAAGTTTAAAGCAAATGCGGGTGCAGCGATTGTGTTGGATGCGAAAACCGGTGAAGTGCTGGCAATGGTGAATGTGCCGACTTATAACCCAAATAACCCTGTGAATATTCAAGGTAAAACTCGTAATCGTGCGATTACTGATATTTTTGAGCCAGGATCAACCATGAAGACGGTGACGGCTGCTGCTGCACTAGAGTCTGGTAAATACAGACCAGAAACGTTGATTCAAACTGCGCCAGGTTATATGAGTATAGGCTCTGCTACTATCCATGATGCGCACCCACATGGTGTGATGAGCGTTTCAGAAGTAATTCAAAAATCCTCAAACGTTGGTGCTGTGAAAATGGCGCTGTCTCTTGAGCCCCAGTATTTATGGGGAGTGTTTAACTTAATCGGTTTTGGTGCAAAAACGCGTATAGGCTTTCCTGGAGAGGTTTCAGGTAGGTTGCGTGATTATAAAACTTGGCGTCCGATTGAGCAGGCTACGATGTCTTATGGTCATGGGATTAGTGTGACTTTGTTGCAGATGGCAAGGGCCTATACCGTGTTTGCAAATGATGGTGAATTGAAGCCAGTTTCTTTATTGAAGTTAAAAGATGTGCCAGTAGGTACGCAGGTGTTTAGTGCAAAAACTGCAAATGAAGTGAAAGATATGTTGGAGTTGGTTGTTTTGCCAGGAGGTACAGCGCTTAGAGCACAGGTGTTGGGTTACCGTGTAGCTGGGAAAACTGGCACGACACATAAACTTGGTGAACGTGGATATGAAAAGAATAAATATGTAGGCTCTTTCGTGGGAATGGCACCAGCATCTAACCCACGCCTGATTATGGCTGTCATGATTGATGACCCGAGTAGCGGAGAGTATTACGGAGGCACAGTAGCGGCGCCAGTATTTAGTGCTGTGATGGCAGATGCGTTACGCATGCTATCTGTGCCGCAAGATGCGCCCAATAATAATGTGGTGATTCCGAGCAATGTTGAGGATGTAAAGGAAAGCATATGACTTTACTCTCAACATTGGGTTTGAACTTTACTTCTATTACGGCTGATAGTCGCACGGTAAGCGCTGGAGCGCTCTTTTTGGCTTATCCAGGTACACATAGTGATGGTCGCCAATATATTGCACAGGCGATAGCGGCTGGTGCTAGTGCTGTGTTGTGGGAAAGTGCCGTGCTTTTGGAAGGTCAGGACTTTGCATGGGATCCTGCATTAAATGTTGCGAATCTTGGTGTAAATCAATTAAAGCAACAAGTAGGTCAGATAGCCGCAGAGTTTTATCAGTATCCATCACGTAAGTTTGGCATGGTTGGTGTAACTGGGACAAACGGTAAAACATCTGTTAGCCAATGGATTGCGCAGGCGTTGTTAGCATTAGATAAAAAAGCTGCGGTGATAGGCACCATAGGCAATGGCTTTATTGGTGCAGAAGACCAAGGGTTAACGGAAGCAAGTAATACCACACCAGATGCAATCTTATTACAGGCGATGTTGGCTGATTATGCACAGCAAGGCGCTGAAAGCGTGGTGATGGAGGTTTCATCACATGGATTAGATCAGGGGCGTGTTAACGGTGTCGAGTTTGATATAGCTGTGTTTACCAATTTGACGCGTGACCATTTGGATTATCACGAGACGATGGATGCATACGCTAGTGCTAAGCAAAAGCTATTCAGTTGGCCTAATTTGGGTGCGGCAGTTTTAAATGTAGATGACCCTTTTGGGAAAAAGATTGCTGAGACGTTGAGTGAAAGTGATTTTCCATGCATGACCTATGGATTAACGCACGGTGATGTACGTGCGAGGGAGCTGAAGTTAAATCAGTTTGGTATCGCTATGAAAGTGATAACGCCACAAGGTGAGGCTGTGTTGGCAGCCCCAGTATTAGGACGCTTTAATGCTTATAACTTACTAGCCGTGCTGGCAACGTTATTAGTACGCAAAGTGCCATTGCATGATGCGGTGTCTGCGATTGCTAAAGTTAAATCAGTGCCGGGACGTATGGAGCAATTTGGTGGAGGCAATCAACCATTGGTTGTGGTGGATTATGCACATACGCCTGATGCTTTAAAGAACGTATTGATGAGCTTGCGCGAGCAGACGCAAGGTAGGTTGATTTGCGTATTTGGTTGCGGTGGTGACCGTGACGTGGGTAAGCGTCCACTAATGGGCGCAATCGCAGAAAAATTAGCTGACCATGTAGTGGTGACCAGTGACAATCCACGTAGTGAAAGTCCAGCACTCATTATTGAACAAATCGTGCATGGTATGACGGTGCAACCAAGCATTGCAACTGACCGAGCAATCGCTATACAGCAGACGATTAAGTTTGCGAATAAAGATGACATTGTGTTGTTAGCAGGTAAAGGGCATGAAGGTTATCAAGAAATTGACGGTGTACGAATGCCGTTTAGTGATATTGCCATTGCAAAAGCGGCTCTGTTAACTTGGCTGCCTGATCAAGAAGTGGTGGTAAGCAAATGATGAATTTGTCTGAAATCGCCAGCGTATTGAATGCAAAGCACGTAGGTACTGACGTGCAATTTACATCTGTGGGTAGTGATAGCCGCAATATTGTCGCAGGCCAGTTGTTTGTGGCACTGAAAGGCGCCAACTTTGATGGGAATACCTTTGCACAAGACGCTTTAAAGCTAGGTGCAGTAGCCGTGTTGGTTTCTGATGCGTCAGTACAAGCCGCGCCGCGCTTAGTGGTTGCCGATACAAGGTTAGCATTAGGTGTGCTGGCTAAATACTGGCGTGAGAAATTTGACGTGCCAGTTATCGCCGTAACGGGAAGTAACGGTAAAACCACGACCAAGGAAATGCTCACCGCTATTTTGAGTATTGCTAGCAACGGCAGAGAGTATGTGCATGCGACTTACGGTAATTTGAATAACGATATTGGCTTGCCGCTCACTTTGCTCAAGATGAATCAAAGTCATCAATATGCCGTACTGGAAATGGGTATGAACCATTTGGGCGAAATTGACTATTTAACGCATATTGCAAAACCAGATGTGGCGTTAATCAATAACGCTGGTATTGCGCATATTGGTGAGTTGGGTTCACGAGAAAATATAGCAAAGGCTAAGGGTGAGATTTTTGCAGGATTAAAGCAAGGCGGTGTTGCTGTGATTAATGCAGATAGTGACTATGCTGAGTATTGGAAGTCGCTTAACTCGCAAAGAAATGTGCTGACATTTGGCTTGAAAAAACAGGCTGATGTAAGTGCACACTATCAAGCAGGTGACGGTTTTAGCAGTATGGCGCTGGTAACACCAGCAGGTGAGCTAAATATTAAATTGCATGTGCAAGGCGAACACAATATTAGTAATGCCTTAGCCGCAAGTGCAACGGCTTATGCATTAGGTATTTCACTTGAGGATATTGGCCGTGGTTTAGAAAGCTTTACAGGGGTGTATGGCCGCTTAGAGCGGAAAGCTGGCATCAATGGGGCTGTTGTGATTGATGATACTTATAACGCTAACCCTGACTCTATGAAAGCTGCAATCAATGTGCTTGCGCAGCTTACAGGCAAAAAAATACTAGTGTTAGGTGATATGGGTGAACTGGGCGCTGATGCCAAAAATATGCATGCGGAAATTGGTGCATATGCCAAGACTACAGGTTTAACAACGCTTTATTGCTTAGGTAATTTAAGTGTGGAAACTGTACAGAATTTTGGACAAGGCGCTGAGCATTTTAACTCACCTGAAGCCATTGCTCAGGCTGTGTTGCCAATGCTTGAAACAGGCGCCACGGTCTTGGTAAAAGGTTCGCGTTTTATGCAAATGGAACGTGTAGTGAATTTGTTAGTAGAAAACAAGCAATAAGCGAATTGGGAGATAGACAATGTTACTCGAACTAGCGCAATGGTTAGCACAAGACATCCGTGGATTTAATGTATTTAACTACATTACGTTGCGTGCTGTGTTGGCAACGCTCACCGCTTTGATTATTTCATTTGTAGTGGGGCCAACTTTAATACGAAAATTGACCCACTATAAGGTTGGTCAATCTGTGCGTGATGATGGGCCGCAAACACATTTGATTAAAGCGGGTACGCCAACCATGGGTGGTGCTTTGATATTAGTTGCGATTGCTATCTCAACCTTGTTGTGGGCTGATTTAAGTAATCGATTCATCTGGGTGGTGCTCTTTACGACACTTGGTTTTGGCATTATTGGTTGGGTGGATGACTGGCGCAAGGTTGTACATCGCAACCCTAAAGGTTTATCTGCTAAAGAAAAGTATTTTTGGCAGTCAGTGGTTGGCTTAAGCGTTGCTGTGTTTTTACAACAAACCGCTGCTACCCCTGCTGAAACGACATTGCTGATTCCATTTTTTAAAAATCTGGTGATACCGCTGAGTGGCTTTGCCTTCATTGTGCTGACATATTTAGTAGTGGTTGGTAGTAGTAACGCTGTGAATTTAACAGATGGTTTAGATGGCTTGGCCATTATGCCAACGGTGATGGTGGCAGGTGCATTGGCAATTTTCGCCTATGTGACAGGTCATTTATATTTTTCAAAATATCTCAGTATTCCATATGTGCCAGGCGCTGGAGAATTGGCTGTGTTCTGTGCTGCAATGGTGGGTGCTGGCTTAGGTTTTCTTTGGTTTAACGCTTACCCAGCAGAAGTGTTTATGGGGGATGTTGGTGCGCTAGCGTTAGGTGCAGCTTTAGGTATTGTGGCTGTGGTTGTACGTCAGGAAATCATCTTGTTCATCATGGGAGGTGTGTTCGTGATGGAGACCTTATCAGTGGCGGCGCAAGTTACCTATTTTAAATATACCAAGTACAAAACAGGCACAGGTAAGCGCATATTTTTAATGGCGCCACTGCATCATCATTATGAGGAAAAAGGCTGGAAAGAGACGCAGGTAGTGGTGCGTTTTTGGATTATCAGCATGATGTTGGTGCTGATTGGACTTGCCAGTCTGAAAATTAGGTAATTAGTCTGAAATTAGATAATTAGTAAAGTTGAACATGCAAATCGCGTTAAAAGACAAAAGAGTATTAGTGCTAGGCCTTGGAGATACAGGGCTATCAGCATTGCGCTGGCTACATAGCCAAGGCGCACGTTTGTCTGTGGCTGATACGCGCGAAGTGCCGCCAGGTATTGACGCATTAAAAGCAGAGCTACCAGAAACAGTGGTTTACACAGGCGCATTGAAGCCTGAATTTTTTAATGCTATTGATTTAGTGGTGATTAGTCCTGGTGTGGCACTGAGTGAGCCTCAAATTCAAGCTGCGATTCATCGTGGTGTAACGGTAGTGGGTGATGTTGAGCTTTTTGCGCAATATCGTCCTGCGAGTGCCAAGCTGATTGCGATTACAGGTGCAAATGGCAAAACCACAGTGACTACCTTAGTGGGTGAAATGTGCAAAGCTGCTGGCTTAAAAACTATTGTAGCTGGCAATATCGGCCTGCCAGTACTTGATGCCTTAAGTATGGAAACCCCTGATGTTTATGTGCTTGAGCTTTCAAGTTTTCAGTTAGAAACAACGAACAGTTTGCTGGCAGATGCCGCAACCATGTTGAATTTATCTGAAGACCATATGGATAGATACGACAGCATGCAGAGTTATGCGGTTGCGAAGGCACATATTTTTTACCAAGCGAAATTACAAGTGCTAAATCGTGATGACGCATGGAGCATGATGATGTCACGCGCAAAGTTGGCACAAGTGACATTTGGCTTAGATGCTGCTGAGGATGAGCAGAGCTATGGCATTAGGCAAGCAGATGGTGAAGCTTGGCTGAGTTACGGTATGCAAGATCTGATGAATATACGCGATCTAAAAATCGCTGGTTTGCATAATGCAAGTAATGCTTTAGCGGCTATTGCACTTTGTCGCGGTATTGGTTTGGACTTTGCGCCCATTATTCAGACTTTATACAACTTCAAAGGATTGCCGCACCGTGTGGAATGGGTTGCCAATGTTGATGATGTTGATTATTACGATGATTCAAAAGGCACTAACGTAGGGGCCACCTGTGCAGCCTTATCTGGCTTGTCACAAAAAGTCGTGTTGATAGCAGGTGGTGATGGCAAAGGGCAGGATTTTTCTCCACTTAAAAGCGCCGTGAGTGCTAACGCCCGTGCAGTGGTGTTAATTGGTAGAGATGCACCGTTAATCGAAGCCGAATTGTTATCGACTGACGTGCCGATGTATCACGCGGCAGATTTGCCAGAGGCCGTGACCATCGCTAGAAAGCTAGCACAGGTGGGGGATGCAGTGTTGCTATCTCCCGCATGTGCCAGCTTGGATATGTTTAAAAACTACGTGCATCGCGCAGAAGTATTTGTGGCGGCAGTGAAGCGTATGGAGCAATCTATATGATTGCCACTATGCTGAATCGTGAACGTATCAACTCACCTAGCTACGATCAAAGTTTGCTATGGGTGACCTTGATTTTGCTAGGCATTGGTTTAGTGATGGTGTATTCAGCATCGATTGCAATTGCAGAATCTGACAAAGTGCTTGGTTATAACAGTAGTTATTACTTGGTTCGCCAAACCATATTCTTGGTAGTGAGTTTAACGGCTGGATTTATTGCGTTTAACGTACCAATGGCTTGGTGGCAAAAAATGGCGCCGTACCTATTTTTGTTGGGTTTGGCATTGTTGGTATTAGTGTTGATACCTGGCATAGGCAAAGTGGTAGGGGGTAGCCGCCGTTGGCTGTCATTGTTTGTGATTAACTTACAGCCCTCTGAGTTTATGAAATTATTTGCTGCCATGTATGTGGCAGATTACACCGTGCGTAAGGCTGCGGTGATGGATAGCTTCACCAAAGGTTTTATGCCGATGCTGTTTGTGATGTTGCTTGTTGGTGGCCTGTTATTAAATGAGCCTGACTTTGGTGCGTTTGCTGTGATTGCCGCAATATCAATCTCTATTTTGTGGTTGGGTGGTATTAACGCAAGAATTTTTGGCGGTTTGATTATTTTGCTAGTCGTTGGTTTTGTGTTCCTGATTTGGAGCTCACCTTACCGCTTAGAGCGTGTGATTGGCTTTATGGATCCATGGGCAGACCCATATGGTAAAGGGTACCAACTCTCACATGCATTGATTGCGTTTGGTCGCGGTGAATGGCTTGGTGTGGGTTTAGGCGCTAGCGTGGAGAAGTTACTTTACTTGCCAGAAGCCCATACCGACTTTTTATTAGCGGTGATTGCTGAAGAATTAGGCTTTATTGGTGTGTTAACCGTGATTGGTTTGTTTGTATGGATACTCATGCGCGCGTTTGGGATTGCTAAAGAAGCGATTGAAAATGAGCGCTACTTCTCAGCTTTATTAGCGCAGGGTTTAGGGGTTTGGATTGGTGTGCAAAGCATTATCAATATGGGTGTGAATATGGGATTGTTGCCAACCAAAGGCTTGACGTTGCCTTTAATGTCGTTTGGTGGAAGTGGTATTTTGGCTAACTGTGTTGCAATTGCGATATTACTACGGATTGATTTTGAGAATCGTCGACTCCAAAAAGGGCTGCCAGCATGAGTAAGGCAACAACTAAAACGTTGATGGTGATGGCTGGCGGTACTGGCGGTCACGTCTATCCTGCTATGGCAGTGGCTGATACTTTGAAAAGCGAAGGCTGGAATATCGTTTGGTTATGTACGCAAGGCGGCATGGAGAATAAGCTCATTGCAGACAAAGGCTACGATAAAGCCATGATTACTATGCAAGGTGTACGTGGTAATGGGTTGTTAGGTTGGTTGTTATTGCCAGTGAAGTTAGCAAAAGCATTTGCTCAGAGCCTGAAAGCGTTAAATAAGTATCAACCAGATGTGGTGTTAGGCATGGGTGGCTTTGCAGCATTTCCTGGTGGGCTGATGGCGAGATTGCAAGGCCGCCCATTAGTCATACATGAGCAAAACTCAGTGGCTGGGTTGACAAATAAAACATTGGCAAAAGTTGCCACCAAGATTTTGGCTGCATTTCCTGCTGCATTTGGAAGCAAGGCGCTATTGGTAGGTAATCCAGTACGTGCAGATATATCAGCAATAGCAGCGCCAGCACAACGCTTTGCAGGCAGAACAGATGCACTAAGATTATTAATTGTGGGTGGTAGCTTAGGTGCGCAAGCATTGAATGAGGTGATTCCTCAGGCATTGGCAAAATTACCAGCGGATAAACGTCCGCAAGTGGTACACCAAGCTGGCGTGAAGCATATTGAGGTATTGCAAAACAATTATAAGCAAGCAGGTGTGGATGCAGATGCGCGTGCTTATATCGAAAATATGGCAGAGATGTACGCATGGGCTGACTTTGTGATTTGTCGCTCGGGTGCGTTAACCGTGGCTGAAGTTTCAACTGCAGGATTGGGCTCGTTAATGGTGCCGTTCCCTTTTGCGGTAGATGATCATCAGACAAGTAATGCCCAGTATTTAGCTGATGCAGGCGCCACGATATTGGTGCAACAAAAAGAATTGAGTGTAGAGAAATTGACGAAATTACTAAAAGAGCTGAATCGTGAGAAATGCCTAGAAATGGCTAAGCAAGCACGAGCTTTAGGTAAACCAGAAGCCACCGCTGATGTTGCAAAAATTTGCATACAAATAGCAGCGCAAGGAGTCGCGAAATGAAACATAAAGTTAAAAATGTCCATTTTGTTGGAATTGGCGGCTCTGGTATGAGCGGGATTGCTGAGGTGCTGATCAACTTAGACTTCAACGTTAGCGGCTCAGATTTAGCCTCTAATGCAACGACCAAACGACTAGTTGCCTTTGGAGCAACGGTTTACCAAGGCCATGAAGCAGAAAACGTGAAAGATGCCGATGTGGTTGTGGTGTCATCTGCGGTAAATGAAGCAAACCCCGAAGTTAAAGCCGCACGTGAGAAAAAGATTCCAGTCGTGCCGCGTGCGCTCATGCTAGCGGAATTGATGCGTTTTAAGCAAGGCATTGCGGTAGCAGGTACGCATGGCAAAACGACCACGACTAGTTTAATCGCCAGTATCTTGGCGGAAGCAGGCATGGATCCAACGTTTGTGATTGGCGGCAAGTTAGAAGCAGCCAATGCCAATGCTAGGTTGGGCACTGGTGAATATATTGTTGCGGAGGCGGATGAGTCTGATGCTTCATTCTTACATCTAACACCTGTGATGGCGGTGGTCACCAATATAGACCAAGACCATATGGACACTTATGAACACAGCTTTGAAAAACTGAAAAGTGCATTTGTAGAGTTTTTGCAACAATTGCCGTTTTGGGGCATGGCGGTGGTGTGTGTGGATGATGCCAACATTCGCGAGATATTGCCCCGCGTGACTAAGCCAGTGATGACCTATGGCTTGAGTGAAGACGCGCGTATTCGTGCTAAAAACGTACGCGCCGATGATGGCAAGATGCACTTTACCGTGCAACGTATTAACGGTGTGACCACTGAGTTTGATGTGACCTTGAATTTACCAGGTAATCACTATGTACTAAACGCGTTGGCGGCGATTGCGATTGCCAGTGAGTTGAATGTGCCAGATGTCGCCATCATTAAAGCCCTGAAAGAATTTAAGGGCGTGGGCAGACGTTTTGAGCGTTATGGCGAAGTACCAGCAATGCCACGTAATGAAAGCAGCCATGGCACATTTACGCTAATTGATGATTATGGACATCACCCAGTAGAAATGCAGGCCGTGATAGCGGCAGCGCGTGGTGCGTTCCCTAACAGACGTTTAGTGATGGCATTCCAGCCACATCGTTATACGCGCACTAGGGATTGCTTTGAAGATTTTGTAAAAGTGCTGTCTAGTGCTGATGTGGTGTTGCTAACAGAGGTGTACTCAGCGGGGGAAGCACCGATTGTTGCAGCGGATGCGCGTTCGCTGATACGTGCGATTCGCGTCGCAGGCAAGGTAGAGCCTCTATTTGTAGAAACGACAGATGAGTTGCCACAGGCCATTTTAGATGTTGCGCATGCTGATGATGTGGTGATTGTGATGGGTGCGGGTTCGATTGGTCAGGTTGCGTCAAAGACCAGAGAGTTACAGTTGAATAAAGCATCGCAATCAAAAGGAGTAGCTGCTGCATGACTCAGCATAAGGGAAAGCTACTTTTAAACGAGCCATTAGCGCGGTATACAAGCTGGCGCGTCGGTGGCCGTGCTGATCAGTTTTATATTCCGGCAGGTTTGGAAGACTTACGTCAATTTTTACAAAGTCTGGACGAAGCTGAGCCAATCTATTTTATCGGCTTAGGTTCAAATTTATTAGTACGAGATGGCGGTATACGTGGCACGGTAGTGTTGATGCATAACGTGTTAACTACGCTGCAAATGGATGGCGAGGCGGTATATGTAGAGGCTGGTGTGACATGCGCCAAGTTGGCAAAATTTTGCGCCAAAGAAGCAAGGCAGGGCGCAGAGTTTTTTGCAGGCATTCCAGGTACTTTGGGTGGTGCACTTGCGATGAACGCTGGATGCTATGGCAGTGAAACATGGAATGTAGTGAAGCGTGTGACGACAATAAACAGGCACGGTGAGCTTAACACCCGAGATGCGGCGGTCTTCATCCCAAGTTATCGACATGTTGATATGCCTGTTTCAGATGAATGGTTTGTGGCGGCATGGTTGAGATTAGAGCACGGTGACGCACAAGAGTCGGCACAGAAAATTAAAGGATTGCTAGCAAAACGTCTTGCCGCCCAGCCATTGAATCAACCAAGCGCTGGTTCAACATTTAGGAATCCGCCGGGTGATTTTGCGGCAAGACTAATAGAAGCGAGTGGATTAAAAGGTTACATCATTGGCGGGGCGCAAGTGTCAGAAAAACATGCGAATTTTATTGTGAATATTGGCGGGGCAAATGCCTTAGATATTGAACTGTTAATTCAGCATATGCGAGAAACTGTGTTAGAAAAACAAGGGGTTGCACTTCAACAAGAAGTTAAAGTGCTAGGCGAATTAGAGGTAAGAGAATAATGCAGGATTTTGGAAAAGTAGCAGTGTTGTTAGGTGGTAAGTCTGGCGAACGCGACGTTTCGCTTAAAAGCGGCACGGCTGTGCTTGCCGCACTGCAAAGACAAGGGGTTAATGCCCATGCGTTTGACCCAGCAACAAGACTATTGCACGATTTAGAGTCATTTGATTTAGCCATGATTTCATTGCATGGACGTTTTGGTGAAGATGGTGCGATGCAAGGGGCTTTGGAGCTACTAGGCATTCCTTACACGGGTAGTGGTGTAATGGCATCCGCGATTGGTATGGATAAATGGCGCACCAAAATGATGTGGTCAGCAGCTGGGGTGAGTACACCAGCATTTGAAGTGGTGACTGCAGATTCTGACTTTGATGCGATTGAGAAAAAACTAGGTTTGCCTTTGTTTGTAAAGCCAGCCAACGAAGGTTCAAGCATTGGCATTAGTAAAGTAAAACAAGCTGGTGAGCTCAAAGCTGCATATGAGTTGGCGGCCAAGTCTGATCCGTTAGTGATTGCTGAGCAGTTTGTTGGTGGCGGTGAATACACCGTGGGCATTTTGGGCAATCAGGCACTGCCTATTGTGCGCATTGTGCCAAAGAACGAGTTTTATGATTTTGAAGCTAAATATTTGCGCGATGACACCGAGTATAGATGCCCATCTGGTTTGAGTGCAGAAAAAGAAGCGCTTATCCAGCAAGAAGCATTACTTGCATTTAATACTATAGGTTGCCAAGGCTGGGGTCGTGTAGATTTTTTAATGGATGAAGCAGGTAAGCATTACTTTTTAGAAGTTAATACTAGCCCTGGGATGACAGACCATAGTTTGGTACCAATGGCAGCAAAAGCTGCTGGCATTAGCTTTGATGAATTAGTGGTGAAAATATTGAGGTTAGCACATGTGGGATAGGCCTGCATTACTCAACTGGATAGCAAACCTACTGTACGCATTAAGTATGGTAACGATGATGTATGCAGTGGTATATGTGGTAGTGCATTTGCCGATTTTTCCACTGCGTGAAGTGAAGGTGGATGGGCAGTTGCATCACGTGAGCCGTGAGCAGGTGAAACTGATTGTAGCAAAGCATTTAAAAGGTAATTTTTTTACGCTGGATTTAATTAATGCACGCGATGCCTTTGAAAAGTTACCTTGGGCACGCAACGTGAGTGTGCGTCGTCGCTGGCCAGATAAGTTAGAAGTGATCATTGAAGAACATCAAGCATTAGCGCGTTGGGGTAGCACGGCCTTGGTGAACACGCAGGGGGAGCTGTTTCATGCGGCTTCTGGTAGTGACTTGCCTGTGTTTTATGGCCCAGATAATGGTGTGATTGAAGTGGCATCACAATACGATGCTTTAAATCAAGTGTTGAAAACCGCTAAGTTAGAGGTGTCGACTTTAGCGTTAACACCAAGACGTGCTTGGCAGATAACGACGACCAACGGCATTGTGCTTGAATTGGGTCGAGTGGAAATGCAAGCAAGGTTAGAAAAGTTTGCCAATGTGTATAGCAGCACCTTGGTAGGTTTGAATAAAAAAATTGCGTATGTGGATTTGCGATATCCGAGTGGTTTTGCGGTGCGTAGGCCGACAGAAATGTTAAGTAAAGAAAAAGTCGCAGGCGTAGAAAGTAATCAAGAAGTGATTAATAGCGACAAAGTGAAGCAGGCTGATACAAACGCGATTAAAAGCGAAGCAATGAAAAAACGCATGGGAACCGTGACCTAATTCACGGAAGGGATGAAGAATGAGCAGAATAAAAGAAGATAAGAATTTGATTGTAGGCTTGGATATAGGCACCTCTAAAATTGTGGCGATTGTTGCTGAGTTGCAGCCTGAAGGTACCTTAAAGGTGATTGGTCTAGGTCAACATGTTTCACGCGGTCTTAAAAAAGGTGTGGTCGTGAATATTGAATCTACCATGCAGTCTATTCAGCGTGCCCTAGAAGAAGCTGAGCTGATGGCTGATTGCAAAATCAACAATGTTTACACAGGCATTGCTGGTAGTCATATCAAGAGTCTGAACTCACACGGCATGGTGAAGATTAAAGATGCTGAAGTTACACAAATGGATGTAGATCGTGTGATAGAAACAGCACGTGCGATTGCACTGCCAGCAGATCAGCAAATTCTACATATCCTTACCCAAGAGTTCATTATTGATGGGCAAGAAGATGTGCGTGAGCCGCTAGGTATGAGTGGTATGAAATTAGAAGTGAAGGTACACATCGTGACTGGCGCCGTTGCTGCAGCACAGAATATTGTGAAATGTATCAAGCGCTGTGGCATTGAAGTCAGTGATCTGATTTTACAACCATTGGCTTCAAGCCTAGCGGTGTTAACAGAAGATGAAAAAGAGTTAGGTGTTTGTTTAGTGGATATTGGTGGTGGAACCACTGATATCGCAGTATTCAAACAAGGCGCCATTCGCCATACCGCAGTGGTGCCAATTGCTGGCGATCAAATGACTAACGATGTAGCGGTTGCTTTCCGTACCCCAACGCAATCTGCAGAAGATATCAAGATTAAGCACGGCTGTGCACTGCGTCAATTGGCTGATCCACGTGAGGTGGTTGAAGTGCCAGGTGTTGATGGACGTGATCCACGTCAGTTATCAGTGCAAACACTGGCTGAGGTGCTAGAGCCGCGCGTGGTTGAACTTTATGAATTGGTGTTAAACGAATTACGTCGCAGTGGTATGGAAGACATGATTGCATCAGGCATTGTCATTACTGGTGGTTCAGCCATGATGCGCGGCATGGTGGAGTTGGGTGAAGAAATATTCCATATGCCAGTACGTTTAGGCATGCCGCGTTATGTAGGTGGCTTATCAGAAGTGGTGAGCAATCCACGTTATGCCACAGGCGTAGGCTTGGTGTTAATGGGCAAGCAACAGTTAGAGCGGCATTTAAGTGGTCAAATGGAATCAAGCTCATTTGGACGTATTTTAGAAAGAATGAAGAGTTGGTTCCAAGGTAATTTTTAAATGGTAATTTGTAAGTGGCAGTAAGTGTTTAGCAGTGAAAAGTAGTAAGGCAGAAGTACCAGTAAAATCGAAAGCTAAAAAAGAGGAGGCAGTAAAATGTTTGAAATTATGGAAAAAAATTCGCAAGAAGCCGTGATTAAGGTCATTGGTGTAGGTGGTTGCGGCGGCAACGCGGTTGCGCACATGATTGAAAAAAATGTGGGTGGCGTTGAATTTATTTGCGCGAATACTGATATGCAAGCTTTGAAAAAGAGCCAAGCAAAAACAGTATTGCAAATTGGCGAGGCAATGACACGTGGCTTGGGCGCAGGTGCAAAACCTGAAGTGGGTCGTGAAGCAGCATTAGAAGATCGCGACGCAATTGCAGAGCTGATTGAGGGCGCTGATATGTTATTTATCACTGCGGGTATGGGTGGTGGTACAGGTACAGGCGCTGCACCAGTGATTGCACAAATCGCTAAAGAAATGGGTATTTTAACGGTTGCAGTGGTGACTAAACCTTTTGCATTCGAAGGAAAACGCACTAAAGTCGCATCTGATGGTCTAGATGAGTTATCAAAGTATGTGGATTCACTGATTGTGATTCCTAACGAGAAATTGATGGAAGTGTTGGGCGAGGATGTACCGTTCCTAGAAGCATTTAGGGCAGCTAACGACGTATTGCACAATGCGGTTTCAGGCATTGCCGAAATCATCAATTGCGCAGGTATGGTGAACGTTGACTTTGCTGACGTACGCACTGTGATGTCTGAAATGGGTATGGCTATGATGGGTTCTGCATTAGCAACAGGCCCAGATCGCGCGCGTATTGCTGCTGAGCAAGCAGTGGCAAGTCCATTGCTTGAAGATGTCAACTTAGCTAATGCACGTGGCGTTTTAGTGAATATCACCACTTCAAGTGCTTTCAAAATGAAAGAATACTATGATGTGATGAACACGATTAAAGCATTCACAGCAGAAGACGCAACCGTGATCGTAGGTAACGTATTTGACGACAGCATGGGCGATGGCTTACGCGTCACCATGGTGGCAACAGGTTTGACTGGCGCACAACGCCGTCAGCAAAAACCAGAGTTGCGTGTGATGCCACAACAAGTAGTACGTGATGGCACCACTAACCAACCGATTTTTGTTGGTAATGCAAACATCGCTACCGATGATGAAGCGCCAGCAGTGTTTGGCTCAAATAGCCGTCGTGCGCAAGTTGAAGCAATGAAAATGTCAGGGGTTGAAGAATATGACATCCCAGCATTTTTACGTAAACAAGCTGACTAAGTGACATTCTGCTAAGGGCTGTGTTGATAGGGCAATATAGCCAGCGAAAAGCTGTCGCCGTGAATTATGTTATTATTTAATTGATTTGTAAGGCAAAATATAGGCTTTGATAGCTGGCAGGTTTGGTAGTGGGTAAGCGCTCGGTACTGATACTGACTGCACTGCAGCTGACGGCACTAGAACTTAGAGAATGGAAATAGATTAGGCATGTTAAAGCAACGTACACTTAAAAAAGCGATAAGCGCCACAGGCGTTGGGTTGCACAATGGCGAAAAGGTTACTCTTACCCTCCGCCCAGCTGCACCTGACACTGGTATTGTTTTCAAACGGGTTGATCTGCCTCAACCTAATGAAATCTTGGCTACTCCTGGCGTAGTGCATGACACAAGAATGTGTTCTGCGCTGGAGTCCAATGGCGCACGCGTTGCCACTGTTGAGCATGTCATGTCTGCACTTGCTGGCTTGGGTGTGGACAATGTGTATGTAGAGGTTGATGCTTCTGAAATCCCGATTATGGATGGAAGCTCAGGTCCTTTTGTATTTTTACTGCAAGAAGCGGGCATCGTTGAACAAGCGGCCGCTAAAAAATTCATCCGGATTAAAAAGACGGTAGAAGTGAAAGAGGGTGATAAATGGGTTAGGTTTGAGCCTTATCATGGCTTCAAGATAGACTTTACGATTGATTTTAATCATCCTGTATTTGAAAACTCTGGCAATAACGTCAAAATAGATTTTGCTGCCGATTCTTATATTAAAGAAATTAGCCGTGCACGTACTTTTGGTTTTATGCATGAAGTTGAGTATTTACGCTCAAATGGTTTAGCGCGTGGCGGTAGTTTAGATAACGCGATTGTGCTAGATGAGTATCGTGTATTGAATGCGGATGGGTTGCGTTATGACGATGAATTCGTGAAGCATAAAGTATTAGACGCAATTGGTGATTTATATATGCTGGGTCATCCAATATTAGGCGCTTTTTATGCTTATAAATCAGGCCATGCATTGAATAACCAATTGTTGCGCGCGCTCATGCAAGATGAAACTGCGTGGGAATATACTACCTTTGAAAAACAGGAAGATGCACCAGCGTCTTTCTTGTCACAGCCTAACCAATTGCAGGCAAAGCCTGCGTATTAGCACCGCTAAGCAAGCATTACTGTTTATACAGTCAAGTAAGATTAGTCATTATTAAGAGGAGGCGTATATGTTAATGATTCGCCTGATGTTCGTTTTATTAGTGATTACCGCCATGGTGTTACTAGGCTTGTATTTGTTATCAAGCGATAAAAAGTATCTGCATTACTTCAAACAAACTATTAAATATACGTTTTTTCTGGTCATAGTCACCGCTGTACTCTTTGTGTTGCGTCGTATCCTTTATGTTTAGCCTATTCAAAATAAGACCAAATCTATTTCCATCGCGACATGTGAGTAAGCTTTGGTTAGCCATGTTATTGCTATCAGGCCATGTAGCTGCGATGTCTGATCAGGCGTTGTTTGAGCACGCCCGCGAGGCTTATGCAAAAAGAAATGAACTGTCACTCACTGAAGATGTTAGTCAACTTAACAAGCAGCAGTATGTTTTAGCACCCTATGCTGCTTATTGGCTAATGTTGCTGAGGTTGGAACAAGCTGATAATGCTGAGGTGCAAGCCTTTATGACACAATATGCGGACATGGCTTTTGTTGATCGTTTGCGAGGTGAATGGTTAAAGGCGCTAGGTAAAAAACAGGATTGGGCGTTGTTTTTTGAGCATTATCAACACTTTAAGCGGACAGATAACGCCGTTGAATGTTATGCATTGTATGGAAAAAGCCAGTTTGAGCATCAAGATGTGGTCGCGCAAGCTAAAAAAATCTGGTTCAGTTCTGCAGATCTGCCAACTAGCTGCACGCCATTGTTTGATGTAATGCAACAAGCTGGTGTGCTTAGTACAAACGATGTTTGGGAAAGGCTAAGACTGGCTTTGCATGATGGGAAATTGAATGTCGCTAAGAACATCATTGCTCGTTTGCCAGCATTTGGTAAAAACAACATAGCACTCTTGGATGTTGCGAATCAAACACCTAAGCTATTGCTGACCAATAAAACCGTTAACGTCAAAATCAACAACAAGAAAACTGTATTAAAGACGCCTTCGTTTAAAGCGCGAGATGATATAGAGGTGAACTTTTATGCGCTTGACCGCTTAGCACGCACTAGCCTTAATGATGCAGTAACAGTCAATCAGCAGTTGCAATCACAATGGTCGCAGGCTGATGCGGCTTTTGCATGGGGACGCATTGCTTATCATGCTGCGCGTAATCATCACCCCCAAGCGCTTGAATTTTATGCAAAATCAAATCAAACCTCATTGGATAAAGAGCAGCTGGCATGGATGGCGCGTGCGGCGATGCGAGCGCAAAACTGGGATGTATTGTTAGATGCGATTGGTAGGATGAATGCAGAGCAACAGCAAGAAGGTGCTTGGCGCTATTGGAAGGGCCGAGCATTCAAAGAAAAAAACATGCTGGTTGAAGCTAATAAAATATTGGGTCCATTATCTATCGAGCGTCATTACTATGGCTGGCTTGCGCTGGAAGAGTTAGGTAATGTCATGAATAGTCCGCAACTGCAATATACGCCCAGTGAGCTAGAGGTGACAGCAATTGCTAGTCAACCTGCCATTAAACGCGCACTAGCGCTACAAAAGTTGGATATGCGCTGGGAGGCAAAAGCTGAGTGGGTGTGGGCCACCCGTGATTTTGACGATAAACAGTTATTAGCTGCGGCTGAGTATGCACAGCGCCAGAAATGGTATGACATTGCGATCAGTACAGCTGACAATACTAAGCAGTTGCATGACTTTAATTTACGTTACCCAACGCCGTACCGAGATTTATTTAGAGCTGCAGCGGTGAATGAAAACATAGATGAAGCCTGGATTTATGGCTTAACGCGCCAAGAAAGCAGATTTATGCATTATGCAAAATCGGGTGTGGGTGCCTCTGGGCTAATGCAACTAATGCCAGCTACTGCTAAATGGGCTGCCCAACGCATGGGTTTGCGAGATTACAGCCATGAGATGATTCATGATATAAACTTCAATGTTGGCATTGGTACCTACTATATGCGTTACACATTGGACATGATGAATGGTCAAGCCGTGATGGCTACTGCGGCCTACAACGCTGGCCCAAGTCGTGCACGTCGTTGGGTGGCGGATGAGCCCCTAGAGGCAGCTATTTATATTGAGACTATTCCATTTAGTGAAACCAGAGGTTATGTGCAAAAAGTGATGGCAAATGCACAACTTTACGCACCAAGATTAGGACATCTTGCACAAAGTCTAAAGGCTAGAATGGGCACAGTGCCAGGCCGTGTCAAGTCAGAAGTGATTTTAGTGGATGCAGAGTAATGGTTTGAGTTGTGCATGAGCATGTAATTAAATTAATGAATGTTGAAATCGATTAAGAATTAAGTCATCGCTATATCACCAGCGTTTGGTGGATCACTAGCGATGTTTAGAGTGAACTAGAGAAGTTAGAGGGATAGTCATGCAATTAAAAAAAATATGTGTGTTGGGTGGTTCTGGGTTTGTTGGTAGCGCTGTCGTTGCTAAGTTAGATGCTGCTGGATACAAAGTCACCGTGTTAACGCGCAGAAGAGAATCTGCCAAGCATTTATTTTTGTTACCTAATGTGAGCGTGGTTGAGTGTAATGTGTTGGATTACCACGCGCTTAATGCTGTACTAAGAGGTGCTGATGCAGTGATTAATTTGATTGGCATTTTGCATCAAAGTAGTCGATTAAGTTTCAATACTGTCCACCACCAGTTGCCAGCGCAGCTTGCAAAGATTTGTGCTGATTTAGGCATCAAACGCCTCATCCAGATGAGTAGTTTACGTGCGGATGAACATGCCCCAAGTCAATATTTGCGTTCAAAAGCAGCAGGTGAGGCCGCATTAAATGCATTGCACGATAAAATCAATATCACGATATTTAAGCCTTCTATTATTTTTGGGCGTGGTGATAAATTTACGAATTTGTTTGCAACGCTAATTAAATTATTACCTGTGGTATTACTTGCAAAACCCAATGCTAAGTTTCAGCCTATTTGGGTAGAAGATGTTGCTAGTTGTTTTTTGAATAGCTTAGAAAACACTAAAACTTATGGTCAGACCTACGAGTTGGCAGGTCCCAAAGTGTATACATTCCGCGAATTACTACAGCAAATCATGCGAGTTTTGGCAGTTAAACGCAGCATTATTGGTTTAAATAATACGCTTTCATATGGGCAGGCTTTGATGATGGAGTTTTTGCCAGTAAAACTCATGTCACGCGACAATATCAAGTCTATGGAAGTTGATAGCGTTAGTCAGTACCCACTACCAGCGGTTTTAGCAGTAGAGCCCAGCGCATTAGAAGCAGTGTTGCCTGAGTACTTAGTTGATCGCACGGCGCGTGGCGCTTATGATCGTTTTCGTAGTGCAGCGGCACGTTAGTTTGGGCTTATAACTTAGGTAAAGTAATGGACAGTGTCATGCAAACCTACATTGTTGGTGGAGCAGTCCGTGATGAGTTGTTAGGTTATCCTATCAAAGATAAAGACTATCTCGTCGTCGGTAGCACTCCCGAACAAATGGTCGCCGCTGGTTTTAGGCCTGTAGGAAAAGATTTCCCTGTATTTTTGCACCCTAAAACACAGGATGAATATGCACTCGCACGTACAGAACGTAAAACTGCAAAAGGCTATAAAGGTTTTGTCGTACATGCTTCACCAGAAATCACCTTAGAGCAAGATCTAGCAAGGCGTGATTTAACGATTAACGCCATCGCAAAGAGCGAAGCGGGAGAGCTTGTTGACCCATTTCATGGTCTTGAAGACATCAAGTCGAAAACATTACGTCACGTAGGGCATGCCTTTGTGGAAGATCCCGTGCGTATTTTGCGCATTGCACGGTTTTCAGCACGGTTAGCAGATTTTAATATAGCACCAGAAACCTTAAATTTGATGCAGCAAATGGTAGAAGCTGGTGAAGTGGATGCTTTGGTGGCTGAGCGTGTTTGGCAAGAGCTTGCTAAAGGCTTAATGGAGAAAAATCCTGCGCGTATGTTTGAGGTGTTACGGTCGTGTGGCGCCTTAAATAGGATTATTCCCGAGCTGGATAAGCTTTGGGGTGTTCCACAACCACCTCAACATCACCCTGAGGTTGATACAGGCGTTCATGTGATGCTAGTGCTTGATTATGCAGCACAAAAAGATTTTTCATTGTCAGTGCGTTTTGCTGCGCTAATGCATGACCTCGGCAAAGGAACAACACCTAAAGAAATCCTACCGCGCCATATTGGGCATGAAGAGCGCGGGGCGCATTTGGTAAAAGACGTATGTAAACGCTTACGGGTACCGAATGACTGTAAAGAACTTGCCGTGATGGTGGCCAAATTTCACGGTAAGTTATATCAGTCATTGGAAATGCGTCCTAGTACCTTGTTAGAGTTCCTTATCCAGCTAGATGCCATTAGGCAGCCAGAACGATTCAATGATTTTTTACAAGCATGTGAGGCAGACTCACGTGGCAGAACAGGCTTAGAAGGCTGTCCGACGCCAGCCGCTGATTTAATGCGTAAAGTGTTGGGGGCAGCATCAAGTGTAGATGCAGGTGCGATTGCCAGCAAACAAAGTGATGTAGAAAAAATCAAGACTGCAATTTTTGAGGCCAGAGTTGAAGCAATTAAGCGCGTGCTTTAAATACGTGCATAGCATGGTTGATTAACAAATGATGCGCTTGCTAAACGCTGAGATTGTTGATGTTTCTGCCAAATAGGGTACTACTTCATTTAAATGCTAAGTTTAAATACCAAGCGAATTTTGAATAAAGTATTTCGCTACATATCCCACTAAGCCAAAAGTTAAGCCAAGAAATAATACAAATGCGCCAAACTTACCAGCTTTTGATTCCCAAGCCAGATGCCCAACAATAAATAACATGAGCAGCATTAAACCACCTACACCAAATGTCATGCCAAATTCGGTGATTTGCGCTTCAGTAAAACCAAAAATTGTACCTTCCAACTTTATCTCCATTGTATTTAAGCTTAAATGTGTTATTTCGTGAGAAGTGAAATCAACATATTCTGTAAGTAAGGCAGTGAGTACAGCATCACAGCAATGCAGTTTATTAAAGCTGTGAGTCTGTATGTCACCACAAAAGATTGCTTCTTGTGTTTATGGTTAAAAAGTTTTTGCGCTAGATATGCACTAGGCCAACCACCAATTAAGCTTAACCAGTGAAGCGTTGACTCCTGCGTACGCCAAGTTTTTTTAACAGCAGATGTTTTATCCTGATAATAGTATAAAAATAGTAATAAGTTAGAACCAATCACAATCAAAGTAAAAGTAACAGGTAAGAACCCTTTGAGCGTTCTTTCAGTCACCAATGTAAAAAATATCAAAATAAACATTAAAAAGGCCGAGTTTAACTTGGTCGGTTTTTCAATGCTTTTAATGCTAGTTGAGCTAGTTTGATAGGCTACATTGGTGGCACGAAATCTACCTCTATCATCTTTCATTAACTCATAGCTGACTAGTTCGTTAATCTCTGGTCTTTTATTCAAGTGGCGAATGTCTGAAATATGTAGAAACACATCTTTACTATCGCTTGTTGCTCGTACAAATCCATAGCCCTTATCGTCATGCCATTTGATAATTTTCCCTTGATAACGCATTTTTAATAGGCGTTATAAAAGGTTAGGCAGTTGTTGCTCAATAAACTCAGTAGGTTTACGTTTGAAACCACTTTTAGCATATTGGTTCCAGCGTCCGATGATATAGCAAGTAATTAAATTTGCTTGCGCTTCGGCATCACTCTTGTGACCAGTTTGCGCTTCGGCTATGCGTAAACATTGCTTGAGTGTGACTTCAATGCGATCATAAAGTTGGTTAATACGCAGTTGTAGTTTGTCATCCTCATTCACCAATGCATCACCAATCAGTACACGGGTCATGCCAGAGTTCTTTTCTGCAAATACCATGAGCATGGTCACAATACGCTGTATTTGTCTGAGGCCTTCAGGTTCTTCTGTACTGATTTTATTAATCAGGCCAAAAATAGTTTCTTCAATAAACAAAATCAAACCTTCAAACATTTGCGCTTTATTGGCAAAGTGGCGATAAAGTGCAGCTTCGCTCACTTCTAATTTTGCTGCTAATGCTGCTGTGGTGATTTTCTCTCTTTTTGGAGATTCCAACATTTTTGCCAAAGTTTCTAGAATTTGTTGTTTACGTTCGCCTGCCATATGGTTTTCCTAACAAATGATTTTTTTGAATTATAGCTTAATGTGAGTAAGTGCTAACACTGAGGAGAGCCGATAATCTACAAAATTTGGCTTGTGTAGCTTTTTTGATATCCAAATGGTTTTCATCCCTAGGCGCTTGGCTGTCATGAGCGCGGGAAGACTGTCTTCTAGCATCACGCAGTCGCTTGCTTTTGCGTTAATCGTTTTGAGTAAACATTGGAAGCCTCGTGTTGATGGTTTTGCATGAAATTTTGTAGATTCCACGCTAAAAATCAACTCAAATACATCTGCAATGCCTAAGAGTTCAAGTACCCGAGTAGCATAACTTCGCGGGGCGTTGGTGAACACTAACTTACGCCCAGAGAGTGAGTTCAACATGTGTTTCAATCGCTTGGTTTGAATGACCATATCGTGCAACGTCGTCAAACGGTGTGTTTCAAGCAAGAAGTGATGTGGATTTGTACCGTGGTGCCGCATGAGACCTTTGAGCGTGGCACCGTAAATGCGCCAATAACGCTGACGTAGTGCATGGGCCTCTGGTTCGCACAGTAAGAGTTCATCCATGATGTACTGTGTCATGGCGCGATTCATGACAGGAAATATATGCGCACTTGCATTGTGCAGGGTGTCGTCTAGGTCAAAAATCCAGATTCTGCTCATGCTTGGCGCTAGTCGCTTATTGTGAATCGGCACAGATTGCGTTGCGATATCTTTGATATGCCACGCATGCTCAAGTATTGCTTGAGGGTTGACCTGTGCCTGATATTTATTTTGCTTTAATGAGCGTACCTACGCCCTCGTCTGTTAGCACTTCTAACAGTAAGGCATGTTCAACACGTCCATCAATAATATGCACAGCTTTGACACCGCTGCGCGCAGCATCTAGGGCTGAGCTGATTTTAGGTAGCATGCCGCCTGAGAGCGTACCATCTGCCACCATGTCGTCAATTTGCCTAGGTGTTAAGCCCGTGAGTAGCTCGCCATTTTTATCCAGCACGCCAGGTGTGTTGGTGAGTAAAATCAATTTTTCAGCATTGAGTATTTCAGCAAGCTTGCCTGCTACTACGTCTGCATTAATATTGTATGTTTCGCCATCAACACCTACGCCGATAGGTGCCACAACAGGGATAAAGTCGCCAGTGTCTAAGAAGTTGATAATACTAGGGTCAATGGCGGAAATTTCACCCACTTGCCCAATATCAATCATCTTGGTGGCGTCGTCTTTATCTGCCATTAAGAGTTTGTGTGCATGAATGAAATTACCATCTTGCCCAGTTAAGCCAACAGCCTTACCGCCGTGACGGTTGATTAAATTCACAATCTCTTTATTGACTTGCCCACCGAGTACCATTTCAACAACATCCATGGTTTCTTCATCGGTGACGCGCATGCCTTGAATAAACTCGCCTTTTTTGCCTAGCTTATCCAACATTTCGTTGATCTGTGGACCTCCACCGTGTACCACCACAGGGTTCATGCCCACCAGTTTTAACAGCACTACATCTTTTGCAAAGCATTCTTTTAAATGCTCATCGGTCATTGCGTTGCCGCCGTATTTAATGACAATGGTTTTATCAAAAAAACGTTTAATATAAGGTAACGCTTCAGCTAGCGTCTTTGCTTTTTTTGCAGCGGTTGATTGGTTTAGCATGAGTTTTCCGTGAGCTTAGATTTTGGTCAATTTGGTTTCCGTTATTGTAACTAAAATTTGTTTACAATGTTTTGCTAAACACCTTAGATTTGCGTTGAAAATTGTAAAGTTTTTGTTTTTCAGTTGGGAGCTTTTCAACACTTTGTTCGGTGAATCCGCGTTCCAAGAACCAGTGCTCGGTCCGCGTTGTGAGGCAAAATAAGCTTTTAAGCCCACGCTCTTTGGCAACATTGGCGCAGTAATAAAATAATTTATCACCGCGACCACCACCGCGGTAAGCTGGGTCTATGGCAAGGCATGCAAACTCAGCGGTTTTTTCTGACTCAAAAGGGTACAGTGCTGCACAGCCGATAATACGATTATCGTGCTCCATGACATGAAAATGGTCGATTTCCATTTCTAGTCGCTCACGGCCGCGGCGCACTAAAATGCCATCGTTTTCTAGGGGTTCGATTAACTTCAGGATGCCGCCAACATCATCAATATTAGCCTGGCGCATGCTTTCTAAGCTGAGTTCAGTGACCATGGTGCCAATGCCGTCAAGCGTGAATAGCTCTTGAATGATGGCGCCATCAATATGGCGGCTAATCATATGTGTTCTGGCTACGCCTTGCTCACAGGCACGTACTGCGGCTGGTAGGTAGTAGGTGACGTCTTCTGATATGTTAATGGCTTGCTCAGTTTCACGTACATTTCTTAATAGATTTTTAGCTTTTTCGGCCGTCATCTCGCGCAGGAGTTCTCCACGTAAATTGTGCACCCCTTCTGAGTCCATTAAGAAAATAAGCTTATCTGCATCTAATGCAATGGCCGTACTTACCGCTACGTCTTCCAAGCTTAAGTTGAATGCCTCGCCTGTTGGAGAGTAGCCAAGCGGCGATAGTAATACCATTTCGTTGTCATCTAGTCGTTTTTGGATGCCAATGGCATCGACTTTACGTACTTCGCCAGTGTGTTGAAGATCTACACCATCATGCACCCCCAATGGTTTTGCTGTCACAAAGTTGCCGCTCGCCACGCGGATGTCTGCGCCAGCCATCGGTGAGTTGGCAATCCCCATCGATAATAACGCTTCAATTTCTACACGGATAGCGCCGTTAGCTTCTTTTACAGCTTCCATTGCGGCATCATCTGTGACACGTAATCCGTTATGTAGCAGTGGGGTGATGTTGTCACGTTTAAGGCGTTTTTCAATTTGTGGGCGTGAGCCATGTACTAGCACTAATCTCACTTCTAAGCTGGCTAGTAGATTTAGGTCGTGCGAGAGTGAAATGAACTGCTGGTCGCTCACCACTTCTCCACCAAAAGCAATCACAAAGGTTCGTCCGCCAAATGCGTGGATATAAGGTGTTGCCGAACGGAACCACTGAACAAAATCTTTGGCGCTGGTGTTAGCATTGATGCTGCTCACGGACTCTGTTTGATTAACGATGTAAGTGGGTGCTTGCTCATTTAATTGGCGTGGCGTGGCATCACTTTCAGCGTAAAGGCTCGCAGGCGTCGTTGCTAGTGCGGCTGCGATTTTGCGTAATAATGATTCTGAAACGCCAAGTTCGCCGCGTTCGATACGAGATAAATTGCCAGCATCCGCATCTATTTTAGAGGCAAGTTGCTGTAGCGTTAAATTGAGTGATTTACGCTTGCTACGAATGCAATGACCAAGTGACATGATTAAATACCAATTAATTTGTAATATTTACATTAATATAAAACAAATTTGTAATTAATACAATTTAAACATGTATTCTGCACATGAATTAAATTAGCTCTAGTGGGTGACTGTTAAGTAATCTTTTTGGCGCAAATGCGTTGTATTACTGCTGGACTGGGTTCGCGTTCTTCACCTTGCTCAAAGTCAATCACGGTAAGTAATGGCGCGTAAGTGTTACGTAGCTCATCTGGCAATAAAAGAAAATCAGGGTTGCTAGGTTTGCCGCAATGCTCGTTACCCTTCATGAATGTTTCGTAAATGAGTATGCCATCAGGGTTGAGTATGTCTGCGAGTAGCGTTAATAATGGTCTATGCAGATAGCGGCTAACGACAATGCCATCGTAAGCGTGCCCAAATTTTGGCAGTTCGCTAGTTTCAAGATCGCGGATCACAACATTGATATTCTCGATATCATTCATGCTTGACGTTGCCATTGAGTCGTGGTCTATTGCGTCAACCTGATAACCTTGTTGTGCTAGCCAAATGGCATGGCGCCCTTTGCCGCAAGCAAGGTCTAGTACGCGACCTTTGTTTTTAATCAGTGGCGCAAACTTCATGATCCATGGTGATGGTTTTTCTTGCATATTCAGCTGTTGGTTAACTTTGATTCACTTTGGGTGAGATATTGAGATTAATCTGTTTTCAGTATTGTCTAGTATATAAACTTACGCACAATTAGATGAATAATTATCCAGTTATTAATCGTTATCCGATAAACTCTAGTATCAAAATTGCAATTTACATAATAATTAACAGGTAAACAATGAGTAAATATTTAATGATGTTAGTGTTGGTATTTATATCAAGTAAAGCCTTTGCTGAGTGGACAATGATCCAAACAAACGATAATGGCAATATGTTGATTGATTTTGATACAGTTCAGAAAGCCGAAAATTTAATCACAGTTTCAACATTGAATGACTATTATGTGCAGCAACCAAAAGGTGAAATGTCATCCGAGTGGCTCGAGCTGCACGATTGTAAAAATAAGCAGTTCAAAGCACTTTCCATTAAATATTATGCTGAAAATATGGCAAAAGGTAGCTTGTTGGCAACTTATCACTTACCAGAATCAGAAACTGCTTGGTCTGCGGTGGTGCCTTATAGCATTGGTGAAGTAAAAGCTAATGTAATATGCAGTCGCTAATGGTCGTAAGTAATTGCCATGATTAATAGTGATTAGTTTTAAAAGTCACCCCATACTAATTGCATGGCGGCAATAGCCGTTAAGGCGGCAGTTTCTGTACGTAAAATGCGCGGCCCAAGCAAGATTGATTGAAAGTGATGCGACGTTGCAAGGTCGATTTCCTCTTGGCTTAGGCCCCCTTCAGCGCCAATCAGCAACTGTATCTCACCAGTTGGCTTTTGAATGTCTGCTAAACGTTTTGCACCAATCGGGTTAAGTAGGATGCGAGTGGTACCTATACTTGGGTTCTGATTAAACCAATTTTCAAATGAGATTGGCGGCAGTACCTTGGGCACATACGCGCGCCCAGATTGCTCACATGCCGAAATAGCAATGTTTTGCCAATGTTCGGTGCGTCTCTCTGCACGTTCAGCAGATAGCTTCACCACGCTACGCTTGCTGGTGATTGGCTGGATATTACTTACCCCAAGCTCTACGGCTTTCTGAATGGTAAAGTCCATTCTGTCCCCGCTAGAAATCGCCTGCAATAAAGTGATATTGAGTGGAGATTCGTTATGTACTTTGCTTGCATTGTTAATGATGGCTGTTACGCTATTCTTTTTGACGATGGTAAGCGTGCAGTCGTAATTATGTCCGTCACCATTAAACAAAATCGCATGGTCCCCTTCAGCGAGACGTAGTGCTCGTGTTGCGTGGGCGGCCGCACTTTCTGAAAGCTGAACAGATTGATTGATTACCAAAGGCGAGTTAGTGTAAAAGCGCAAATTAGCCATAAAACGGGCGACTCCAAAAGTAAAGCAAGAAATAAAGCAAAAGTGATAATATAAACGTTAACGTTGTCACAGTAATAAGTATAACGAAATAAGGAGAATAAGATGGTCAGCTTAAATCCCCCCGTATGTAATTTTGGTCAGCCTGCTGTAGATTTCAATTTATTGGGTGTCGACGGTAAGCGATACACGCTGGCAAATAGTGCAGGTAAAAACGGATTATTAGTGATGTTTATCTGTAACCACTGCCCTTATGTGAAAGCAATCAAAACGCGCTTGGTTGACGACTGTCGTGAGCTATTGAAGTATGGCATTAACACGATTGCGATTCAAAGCAATGATACTGAAAATTATCCTGAAGACTCTTACGAGCGCATGATGGAAGAAGCGCAGTTATTTAACTTTCCTTTCCCTTATGTGCTGGATGAGACGCAAGAAATAGCTAAAGCGTATGGTGCCGTCTGTACACCAGACTTTTTTGGGTTTAATGCCGATCTTGAGTTGCAATATCGTGGTCGATTTGATGCCGCAGGCCGTCGTCAATCTGATGAAAACCACCCGAGAGATCTGTTTGACGCGATGAAACTGATTGCAGAAACTGGTGAGGGGCCTAAAGTGCAAACTCCAAGTATCGGCTGTAGTATTAAATGGTTTCCAGAGGAGTCTATCTAAAAGCCAGTCATGAATCATGATCTCGTGGATTATATTTCTCCAGAAGCGGTATTTACGCTAGATGGGTTGTTTCATGAGCGGGTAAAGCGTTCACCCAATGGTATTGCATACCGCTATTTTGATGAACAAATAAGTGAGTGGTGTGAGCTAACATGGTTAGCTACGATGCAAGAGGTAATTAAGTGGCAGCAGGCTTTAATGCGCGAGAATCTTGTCATTGGTGACCGCGTTGCGATTATGCTCAAGAACTGTCCTGCTTGGGTGATTTTTGATCAAGCAGCATTGGGTTGCGGCTTGGTTACGGTGCCGCTGTACGTGTCTGACCGACCTGAAAATGTCGCGCATGTGTTGCAGGACTCTGGCGCCAAGTTGCTATTGGTGAATAGTGCTGATGAATGGCATTCTATTCGGATGCTAGACGCTCACTTTAGTAGCCTGCAGCGCGTGATTACCAATAAAGCGCTGTTAGAAAGTGATAATGACCCGCGTATCCGCAGTGTTGACGAATGGTTGCAACCCTCCAGTTTTGGAGAGTTCCAGCATCGCGTGTCAGATGCGCACGCATTAGCAACAATTGTGTACACCTCAGGTACAACAGGCAAGCCAAAAGGGGTAATGCTCACGCACGGCAACTTAATGCAAAATGCATGGGGCTCATTGGGCGTGTTTGCCGTCTATCCTCATGATATTTTTCTTTCATTTTTACCATTATCACATGCCTTAGAGCGCATGGCGGGGTATTGTCTGCCAATTATGTCGGGCGCGAGTGTTGCTTTTGCAAGGTCTGTGCAGCAATTGCAAGAAGATTTAGCGAGTGTTCGACCCACTATCATTGTGACAGTGCCGCGGATTTTTGAGCGCATTCAGCTCGCTATGCGTAGTAAGTTAGAAAAAGGCCCTGCCTATGCCAGACGACTGTTTGACTTGGCGGTTGCCGTAGGCTATAGCCGTTTTGAATATGAACAGGGGCGAGGCAGATGGCATTGGCGACACTTGTTTTGGCCTGTTTTAAGAAAACTAGTGGCAAGTAAATTACAGGCGCGTTTAGGTGGTCGGCTACGTTTGGCTGTTGCTGGAGGGGCTGCATTGTCCGCGGATAGTGCGCTAACCTTTATTGGGCTAGGTGTGCCGATAGTTCAGGGCTATGGCCTTACTGAAACTAGCCCTGTGATTTCTGTGAACCATGCAGAGAATAATGTGCCAAATAGCGTAGGGCAAACTTTGCAAGGTGTGGAGGTACGGCTGGGCGAGTCGAGTGGCTTGGAAGTGCGTGGCCCCAATGTGATGCAGGGGTATTGGAATAATAAAGAGGCAAACGAAGCGATTTTTACCGCTGATGGATGGCTGAAAACTGGTGATGTAGCAAAGATTGATGCGACTGGCCGCATCACCATTACTGGGCGAATTAAAGAAATTATCGTACTTTCTAATGGAGAGAAAGTGCCGCCTGCGGATGTTGAAGCAGCGATACTGAGGGACCCCTTGTTTGAGCAAGTGATGTTGGTTGGTGAAGGCAAGCCATATTTAGCATTGCTTGCGGTGGTGAATCAGGCGCAATGGCTAATGGTTAATGTACACAATTTATCTGGTGCTTGGCCAGATGTGTTAGATGACCGTCAATCCTGTGTTTTTGCACTTAGTCGCGTTGCCGCACAAATGAAATTTTTCCCTGGCTATGTAAAGATTAGAAAAATTGTTTTACTGTACGAGGCATGGACGGTTGAGAATGGCTTACTAACGCCCACCTTGAAAATTAAGCGACATCTCATTTTGCAACAGCATCAGGCACAGTATGAGCAGTTGTATGAGGGGTTTAAGCTTACATAAGTAGCGCAGTGATAGATTGTATGCGCTACTTTGAGTTGAAGTGCGAACTTAAAAGGTGCCAGTTTGAAGTTGATTTTACAAAGATAAAGGATTGATTGTGACGCAGACAGTGACTGAAAATAGAAAGCTACGTTGGGGTATATTAGGTGCTGCGCGTGTTAACGAACGCTTACTTCCTGCTATTCTGGAAGCCGCTAACGCACAGCTTGTCGCGATTGCAAGTCGTCGTGAAGGCGCTGCGAAAGCGACTTTAGAGAAGTATGCTCCATGCCACGTAAATGGCGTGCAATGTTATGACGAGATGGATACGCTAATTGCAGATGCTAATGTGGAGGCCATTTATTGCCCAATGGCAAATAATGAGCATGCTGAATGGGCGCTTAAGGCAATCAATGCGGGTAAGCATGTATTGATTGAAAAGCCAATGGCACTTACCGTCGCAGATATTGAAAAAATAGAACAAGCAGCGCTAAAAAATAATGTGAAAGTGATGGAAGGCTTTATGTATCGCTTTCATCCGCAACATGCGCGTATCCAAGAGATTGTTGCGTCGGGCCTGATTGGGGATGTGCTGTCCGCACGCGCCAGCTACTCATTTTTGATGCGTCCAGCGCGCATGTATCGTATTGCTAGTGGCGTGGAGCATGGCGGTGGTGCGATGTGGGATATCGGCCCTTATGCAATCCACTCTTTGCGTTGGGTGATGGGTTTGGGCGTTGATGTAAATAGAGCTAAGCCTGCGGAGCCAAGGTCAGTGATAGCATATGCTAAATTAAATGAGGTCGGTGCGGATATCGTCACTAGCGGCGTGCTGGATTTTGGACGCGATGCAGAAGGTCGTGCGCTATTTGGTCATTTTGATGTGAGTTTTGAGCGCTCGCGTAAATCAGAGTATGAAATCATTGGCACTAAAGGCTGGGTGAAATGCCATGCCGCGTGGGTGTTTCAAAATGATGTGCCTGTCATTTCATGGGCAACTGAAGATGGCAAATATGCAGAAGAGCGTTTTGCACCAAGTAACCACTTTAATCTAGAAATTGAACACTTTAGCGATTGTGTGTTGAACAATAAGCCAACCCATTTAACTTTTGCTGATGCTAAAGCGAACTGTAAGGCAATAGAGGCTGTACTTCAGTCTGTTGCGAACCAGGGCTTAGTGGAAATAAGTTAAATCTAGTGGTTTTTTTGCCAAAATTTTGAAAGTGGGGCTTTGTTGAGAGTCACCACTTTTCTTACGTTGTACTTGCCGAAAATCGCTATCTAAGCAATAATTTAGCTTTCACGTAAAAGCAGTTAAATTTACTGTATTTTTGAAAACTTCAATTTAGGTTTATGAGGTTTTGCGCAAAACGCTATCTTTATAAGTCCTCAAGTATTAATCATTAGGGAGAAAACAATGGCAACACGTCAAGACCTAGCTAATGCGATTCGTGCGTTATCTATGGATGCAGTGCAAAAAGCTAACTCTGGCCACCCAGGTGCGCCTATGGGTATGGCTGAAATCGCAGAAGTATTGTGGAATCATCACTTGCGTCACAATCCAACAAATCCAAACTGGGCTGATCGTGACCGCTTTGTGCTTTCTAACGGCCACGGTTCTATGTTGATCTACTCTTTATTACATCTAACAGGTTACGACTTGCCTATGGATGAAATCAAGACATTCCGTCAATTGCATTCAAAATGTGCTGGTCACCCAGAGTACAGCTATGCACCAGGCATTGAAACAACGACAGGTCCATTAGGTCAAGGTATCACCAACGCAGTTGGTTTTGCAATGGCTGAAAAATTAATGGCTAGCCAATTCAACAAACCAGGTCACGACATCGTTGACCACTACACATATTGCTTCTTAGGTGACGGCTGTATGATGGAAGGTGTATCACACGAAGCTTGTGCTTTAGCTGGTACATGGGGCTTAGGTAAATTGGTTGCTTTCTGGGATGACAACGGTATTTCTATCGATGGTCACATTGAAGGCTGGTACACAGACGACACAGCTAAGCGCTTTGAAGCTTATGGCTGGCACGTTCAATCAGTAGATGGTCATGATTCTGACGCGATTGATGCTGCAGTTAAAGCAGCTAAAGCGGTAACAGACAAACCATCATTAATCTGCTGTAAAACAATCATTGGTAAAGGTTCACCAAACAAATCAGGTAGCCATGATTGTCACGGTTCTGCATTAGGTGACGCTGAAGTTGCTGCAACACGTGCTGCTATCGGTTGGCCACATGCTCCATTTGAAATTCCTGCTGACGTTTACGCTGGTTGGGATCAAAAAGCTAAAGGTTCTAAAACAGAGGGTGACTGGAACGCTAAGTTTGACGCTTATGCTAAAGCATTCCCAACTGAAGCTGCTGAGTTCAAACGCCGTATGGCAGGTGACTTACCAGCTAACTGGAAAGAAGCAACTGATGCATTTATCGCTGCCACTAACGAAAAAGCAGAAGGTGTTGCAACTCGTAAAGCTTCACAAAATGCGATTACTGCACTAGCACCAGTATTGCCAGAATTCTTAGGTGGTTCTGCTGACTTAACAGGCTCTAACCTGACTGCAGCTGCAAGCTTCAAACACGTATCTGGTAAAGAGCCAGGTAACTACATCTCTTACGGTGTTCGTGAGTTCGGTATGTTTGCAATCATGAACGGTATGGCATTGCACGGTGGTTTGTTACCATTCGGCGGTACATTCCACATGTTCTCAGACTATGCTAAGAGCGCATTGCGTATGGCTGCATTGATGAAACAACGCACTATCGCTGTTTTATCACATGACTCTATCGGACAAGGTGAAGATGGTCATACTCACCAACAAATAGAAAATACATCAGGTTTACGTTATATTCCTAACATGGTTGTATGGCGTCCAGGTAGTTCAACAGAAACTGCTGTTGCATGGGTAGCTGCTGTTGAGCGTAAAAATGGTCCAACAAGCTTGGTATTAAGCCGTCAAAACGTTGCTGGCATCAAACACGATGCAGCACAGTTAGACTTAATGCGTAAGGGTGCTTATGTGTTCTCAGACGTTGCTGGTAAAGCAGACGCGATCATCATCGCTAACGGTTCAGAGTTAGAGTTGGCTATTAAAGCGGCTGCTGAATTGAATGCTGCTGGTACTAAAGTACGCGTGGTTTCAATGCCATCAACCAACGTATTTGACCGTCAAGACAAAGCATACAAAGATAGCGTGTTAACTCCAGGTGTTAAACGTGTGGCGGTTGAAGCTGCTCACTCAGACTTCTGGCGTAAATATGTAGGTCTTGAAGGCGCTGTTGTTGGTATCGACACATTTGGTGAATCAGCACCTGGTGGCGTATTGATGAAGCACTTTGGCTTTACAGTTGAAAACGTAGTTGCAACTGTTAAATCGGTGCTTTAATTCGCTAGTGTGACCAAGCGGTATAAGTTTTTAAGTTTGGTCAGTTAGTATTTAAAAAGGCACCTCGAAATTGGGGTGCCTTAATTTTTTATAGCGCTAGTTTTTATAGCGGATGTCTAGCTTTAAGTGGTAGATGAATTTAGGCTATGTATGCTTTAACTGGCTTGCAGTTAATTGAAAATATTTAGGAATTATCATGGCAATTCGAGTGGCAATTAATGGTTATGGTCGTATTGGACGCATGGTGTTGCGTGCAGTGTATGAGTTAGGTCGTAAAGACATTGAAATTATTGCAATTAATAGCGCAGGTTGTGATGCCGAAAGTAATGCACATTTAACGCGTTATGACAGTGCTCACGGCAGATTTCCATTTGATGTAGGTGTCGATGGTGATGCCATGATTATCAATAGCCAGAAAATTAAAACATTTTCAACGCGTAACCCAGCTGAACTACCATGGCGTGACCTAGGTATTGATGTTGTGCTTGAATGTACAGGCGCATTTAATAGTAAAGCTAAAGCACAAGCGCATATTGATGCGGGTGCAAAAAAAGTATTGTTATCAGCACCAGGCGATAAAGATGTTGATGCAACAGTCGTATATGGTGTGAACCATGATGTGATTAAAGCAAGCCATACCGTAGTTTCCAATGCTTCATGCACAACCAACGGTCTTGCGCCAATGGTAAAACCTTTGAATGATAAAATTGGTATCGTTAATGGCCTGATGAACACAATTCATTCATACACAAATGATCAAGTGTTAACAGACTCACATCATTCAGATATGCGTCGCGCACGTTCTGCAACCACTTCGTTGATTCCAACGAAAACAGGTGCAGCAGCAGCAGTTGGTTTGGTGTTGCCAGAGTTGAATGGGAAATTGGATGGTTTTGCGATTCGCGTACCAACCATCAATGTTTCGATTGTTGATTTAACATTTACGCCGTCACGCCCTACTACAAAAGAAGAAGTTAACCATATCATGCATGAAGCGGCAAATAGCGCCGCGCTTAAAGGTATTTTGTCTTACAACGAAGCACCATTGGTGTCTATTGATTATAACCATACTAGTTTCTCATCAAACTTTGATGCAACATTAACTAAAGTGACGAAAGATGGCATGTTGGTTAAAGTGTGCGCATGGTATGACAATGAGTGGGGTTTTAGTTGCCGCATGTTAGATAACGTAGTTGCTATGATGGCCGCTAAATAAGGAGATTTGTCATGAATGTGATCAAAATGACAGATCTGGATTTAAACGGTAAACGTGTATTAATCCGCGCCGACCTTAACGTACCAGTTGCTGATGGTAAAGTGACTTCAGATGCACGTATTACTGCTTCAATGGCGACGATTGAGTTTGCCATTAAAGCGGGTGCTAAAGTGATGGTGACCTCGCATCTAGGTCGTCCTGAAGAAGGTGTTTACTCAGAAGAAAACTCATTGCAACCAGTGGTGGATGTGATTTCGACAAAACTGGCAAAGCCTGTGCGCCTGATTAAAGATTGGGTCGATGGGGGCTTTGAAGTCGCTGCGGGCGAATTGGTTGTGTTGGAAAACTGTCGCTTTAACAAAGGCGAGAAAAAAAGTAGCGATGAACTGTCACAAAAGTATGCGAAGCTATGTGATATTTTCGTGATGGATGCTTTTGGTACTGCGCATCGTGCAGAAGCAAGTACACATGGTGTTGCAAAGTTTGCACCAGTGGCAGCAGCAGGCATATTACTAGTGAATGAGTTAGAAGCACTCACTAAAGCTTTGTTGAATCCAGCACGTCCGATGGTGGCGATTGTTGGTGGTAGCAAAGTTTCTACTAAGCTGACAGTGCTTGAGAGCTTGTCTGAAAAAGTGGATCAGATGGTTGTGGGTGGAGGTATTGCCAATACTTTCTTAAAAGCTTCTGGTTTTGAAGTTGGTAAATCATTGTGTGAAGATGACTTAGTGCCTGTCGCACGCACCTTAATGGACAAAATGTCCCAAAGAGGCGCAGCAGTACCAGTTGCGATTGATGTTGTTTGCGCTAAGAAATTTGATGCAAATGAGCCAGCCATCAAGAAAGACGTGGCTGATGTGGCGGCAGATGACATGATTTTTGATATTGGCGCGAAATCTGCTAATGAATTAGTAGAGATTATTAAAAATGCAGGGACTGTGGTTTGGAATGGCCCAGTGGGTGTGTTTGAATTTGATCAGTTTGGCGAAGGTACCAAAACTATCGCTAACGCTATTGCCAATACAAAAGCATTTACTTTAGCGGGTGGTGGCGACACGATTGCTGCGATTCAAAAGTACGGTATTGAAAGTAAAGTAGATTACATTTCAACAGCAGGCGGTGCATTTTTGGAGTTTTTAGAAGGTAAGAAATTACCAGCGGTTGAGATTTTAGAATTACGTGCTAAAAGTTAACTAGCCCGAACCTTTAGTATGAAAAGTATGACTTTAAAAATGGGGCTGATAGCCCCATTTTTATTTTGAGTTTGTTATTTTTAGAGAAATTAAGGTAAAAGTTTGACATTACGTAAAACAAAAATTGTGGCAACACTAGGCCCATCCTCTACTAGCGAGGAGATGCTTGCGCGCATGATTACCGCAGGCGTCAATGTTGTACGTTTAAACTTTTCACACGGTAGTGCAGAAGATCACATTAAACGTGCGGAAATCGTGCGTAACATTGCAATCAAACTAGGGCGTCCTGTTGGTGTGTTGTGTGACTTACAAGGCCCTAAAATTCGAATTGGTAAATTTGAACTTGGTAAAGTCACGTTAAAAACAGGCGATATCTTTATATTAGATGCTGATTGCGAACTTGGTAATCAATACCATGTTGGATTAGATTACAAAACGCTCCCGCAAGAGGTGTCAGAAAATGCGATATTGTTGTTGGATGATGGTCGCATTACCATGCAGGTGGATAGAATCAAAGGTAATCAAATCCATTGCGTCGTGCTGAGTGGCGGTGTCTTATCCAATAATAAGGGTATTAACCGTCAAGGTGGTGGCTTGTCTGCGGAGGCTTTAACCAAAAAAGATCGAGAAGATATTAAAACTGCGGTTGCGCTAGAAGCGGATTACATTGCCATCTCGTTTCCTAAATCTGCACTAGATGTAGAGCTTGCACGCACTTTAGTGCGTAAGGCTGGCGGCACGGCAAGTATCATTGCGAAAATTGAACGCGCAGAGGCTATTAATGATTTAGAGGCCATTATTGACGCTTCTGACGCCATTATGGTGGCACGGGGTGACTTGGGTGTTGAAGTGGGAGATGCAGCCGTTCCTGGCTTGCAAAAACGGATGATACGCATGGCTCGTGCGCAAAATAAGCTAGTGATTACAGCGACACAGATGATGGAGTCTATGATTACTAGTCCAATCCCGACACGTGCTGAGGTGTCTGATGTGGCAAATGCCGTACTGGACGGTACAGATGCGGTGATGCTTTCAGCTGAAACTGCGGCTGGACAATATCCGTTAGAAACAATAGAGGCAGTACATCGGGTAGTGGTTGAGGCTGAGAAGGAGTACTTTAGCCAGTATCATGCGCAAAAGCTTAATCAGGTTTTTATTAAAACGGATGAAGCCGTGGCCGCAGCCGCTATTTATACTGCTCAGCATTTAAAAGTGAAGGCAATTGCTGCGCTTACGCAGTCTGGTAATGCTGCGCAATGGCTGTCACGCGCGGATGCAGAGGTGCCCATTTACGCATTATCACCAGATAAACTTGCGCGTAGAAAGCTCACATTGCACCGCGGTGTTTATCCTTACCCAATTGAGCAAGAGGATAAGAATAGAGATGAAATCATCGCTGAAATGGAGCAAGTGCTACTCAGGCAACGAGTTGTGAGTGATGGCGACCTTGTCTTGTTAACTTTTGGTGAACCTATCGGGCATCCTGGCGGCACTAATACAATGAAAATCATTAAAATTGGTGAGTATAGAAAAGATTAAGAGGCTATTCTAGATCACACCTATCTAAAAGCGTTGCCGCAGTAAGGGTAGGCATATTCCAAAGTTATTCAATATTGGTTATTTCAAATTCAAGCATCAAAAATTTTTATACAGGTAGGCTTTGAATCAATTTCACATCCTTGTGTAAAATAACCTCTATGCTTCAATTTAAGAAAAAACGATAATCATTCAAATATGAATACCGCCGAAAATAACCTTAATTCCCAAACTCAAGCCCTTGAAACATTGAAGCTATTCCGAATTATATTCAAGTCAGCGAATCGGCATTTTCATGAAATCGAAAAGTTAGCTGGATTAGGCGGTGCTTCACTTTGGGCGCTTGCTGAAATTGTAGAGACAGAGAACTCAACAGTGACTGATCTAGCGACTCAAATGTCAATTCATCAATCAACAGCCAGTAATCTTCTAGATAAGTTAGAGGCAGAAGGCTACATTACTAGAGTCAAAAGCACGAGTGATAGAAGAGTGGTGTGTCTCAACGCCACTGATCAGGGCAGGGAGGTGCTGGCAAAAGCACCCCTTCCGCATAGGGGAATACTTCCAGATGCACTTATGCGATTGAACCCACAGGCGCTTGCTGAGCTTCATAGCCACTTAACTGCGTTGGTTGATGGGATGTTAAAAACACAAATCAACTCTGCGTTTGAACCTTTAGGTAAACGCTAAGATTATACAAATCTTGCATCGTTAATAGCTTATTGAGTTGATTTAGCTATCAAATAGCATTAGAGGAAAGGCAGTCAAAGTTTAGCTGGCACCGTGCCTACACCGTAGAAAAATCAAAAAACTGCGGGTATCACCAAGCCAACTCGTAGCGACTATCAGACAGGCTATGGTTTTGTTTCATTCCAACACCTTATGCTTTAAACGCAACAGATCCATCTTTATATTGACCTGGGTAAATTGTTAGGTGGGGATAAGGAATCTCAATGCCTTGTTGATCAAATGCGGCCTTAATAAGTTTGAGGTATTGTCTTTTGACACCCCATTGTTCAAGAGGTAAGACTTTAAAACGGCATCGAATCACAACTGAGGAGTTATCAAGCTGCTCAACACCAGCCATTTCCATCGTGTCTAGAATTTTGAACTTAAACTCTTGATCGTTTCGTAGTTGCTCACCTACGTTTTTCATGACTTGAATAACTTCATCAATATTTTCGCGATAAGCCACTCCTACGTCAATAACCGCATTAGCAAATCCTCTACTCATATTGGTCACCGTAGTGATAGTGCCATTCGGCACAAAATGTACGTTGCCACTGTAATCCCGCATTTTGATGTACCTGAGCGTAACCTCTTCTACTAGCCCAGCCTTGCCGCCTGCATCCACGACATCACCTTGTCTAATCTGATTTTCCAGCAGTAAGAAAAATCCGTTGAAGTAATCCTTTATTAAACTTTGCGCGCCAAAGCCAACAGCTACCCCCACTACGCCAGCTGCAGCTAAGATCGGTGCGATAGAGATACCAAGCTCGTGCAGTACTTCTACAATAGCGATGATGACGACTACAATCGTTGCAATATAGCGAAAGACTCGGCCCACTGTATCAATGCGCTTCATTTCTTCAATGTCGTCTGATGCACGTTCTTTTAAATGTAACTTAAGCGTCATGATCAGCTTGGAGCTTAACTTCATTAGAATGCCTGCTACCGATAAAATCAGCAGGATGCGAAGTATTGTTTTAATCAGTGCCCACAATACTTCAGGATCGCTAAAGCCAATGCTGGTGAGTATATTCTCCATATTTCCTCCTATTGTTAACTTGTAAAACTACAGTTTGATTGATTAAAGGCGCATTTATTAACTAAAGAAATGCGTGTCTTGGCGCTGATCGTTGAGTCACGTAAAATAAGATCAAGATAAGCCATAGGCCATAAACCAAAGACCATAAACCATAGATGGCCTGTGAAAAATGTTCAGTGTGAATTGTTAAAATAGTCCCGCGATGGCGCTTCAGCATGAGACCTATACAAAAGTAAGTTTTGTTTAGCTATGTTTGTAACCAATAGAAACCAAGTGCAGGTATTTCAATGAGATGGTCATGCGGCTCAATACTGTCACCACTATGTAAATCTCTAATAGCATGAGGTTGGAAAAACCCTTTTTTACAAAGATCTTCAATATTCAGCTGTTGTGGGTTATTGTCAAAATTACATATCACTAATATGCGTGAATAGGTATTGATATTGTCAAAACGAGAAAATACGAACAGATGTGGATTGTCAGTTTCTAGTAATTCACGGTTGTTATGGTCAGCAAATGCACTGATTTCCTTGCGTACCGCAATCATTTTTTTCAGTCCGCTGAAAATTTTTTGTTCTATGCTGCCGTGTTGTTTTCGTAAGCTAGCTTTACTCCAATCTAATTTTGGTCTGTGCACCCAACGGCTATCATGTTGTTTATGCTCATCTAACAAATACGAAACATCATTGAGCGTGCCTATTGCATCGCCGTAATATAAAAGTGGAATGCCACCAAATGCAAGAATAACGCTGTGCAAGAGTAAAATTGTCTGAATAGCTTCTTGAATGGCGATTGGATCATTTGCTTCAATTGCCGCTTCTAGGCCGACTAGTGAAGCTAAAGAACCTGCAATTCTTGTATCGCCATTTTTCTTATTGCTTCCAAATGCAACTCCTCTCGCTGACGATACTTGATGGTTTCCAGTATAGTAATCCACCAGAAATTTACGATGTAACCGTGGGTCATAACCCGCTAGGCGTATGTCGCTATCGTCGAAGCCTAAGCCAATATCATCATGGCAGCGAATATAGTTAAGCCAAGTGGCACGCTCCAATTTATCTGGAATACTCTTAATGCCAAGATTTAGTAATCTTGCTTTTTTGGTCGCTACTGCGTCCCATAACAATGCCATGAGCGTTGCGTTATAGGCAATTTCACATTCTTTAGCATTAATTGCATCTTCACCAAAGTATTTAATCACTTCAACTGGCGCTACAATCGCCTCAGCAATGAACAGCACCCCAGGCGCCGTCACTTGGCAGCAGTCTTTCATCAACTGCAAAATAAGATGAGCTTCACGTTCGTTCTGGCAAGTGCTGCCAATTTTTTTCCACAGAAAAGCCACGGCATCGAGCCTGATGATATCTGCACCGCGATTGGCCCAGAATAAAATAATATCAACCATCTCAATGAATACAGCTGGGTTTTTATAGTTGAGATCCCACTGGTAATGATTGAAAACGGTCATCACCCATTTGCCCATATCAGGATCCCAGGTGAAGTTGCCTGGTGATGTTTCTGGAAATACTTCAGGCATGGTTTCTTCATACATGTCTGGTGTCTCACGGTCATCAAACACATGGTAATAATCCTGATAGCTCTTTTCGCCTGCACGTGCTTTTATTGCCCACTCGTGCTCGTCGGAAGTGTGATTCACCACCACATCAAGTGCGAGTAGCATACCGCGCTTTTTAAGGTTTTTGACCAAGGCATCCAAATCGCTAAGCGAGCCTATTTCAGGGCTTATTTTTCTGAAATCTCTTACAGCATAGCCCCCATCACTTTTACCTTTAGGGCAATCCAAAATTGGCATGATGTGCAGCATATTGATGCCAAGATCCTGTAGGTAAGCCAATTTGCTTTGTAAGCCAGCTAAATTTTCAGAGAACTCTTTACAGTAAAGGGCATAGCCGATCCACTTTTGACTCAGGAACCAATCGTGCTCTTTTTCACGTGCTAAATCTAATTTTCGCAACGCTTGAGGTCTTGCTGCATAGGAGCGTGTTAGCGTTTTTACTAGATTATGCATTTGCGCTTTAAAGTCTGGACGATGCCCATAGAGCTGATGAAACAAACAATAGATGGCATAAAAATTTGCCCCTAGCCTGATATAGAAATGCTGTAGGTTCTTATCTTTTATGTCGTGTTCCAGCTCAATCAGAATGTCATTAAGCATGGAGTGTGAAACTTGTTCATACATGATTGAGCGCCTGTTCTTTTAATGAAGCTTTATCCATAATAACATTCATGCCGTAGTGATTGAGTCCTTCGATAATGCCCGCTGCATAATGACCATTAGCAAAATAAATATGCTGTTGATCACGCAATATCGCCAGCTCTGGGCTATGGTTACCTACGACCACAGCACGTGTATCACCCACTAACATTTCCGTATCGTTCCCAGAGTCACCCGCGACTAAAAAGCTTTCTAGCGGTAAGCCCCATTTGTAAGCAAGGTAACGAATAGCATGTCCTTTGGATGCTCGAATTGGTAGCACATCAAGAAACTCTTCGTGTGAATAAATCAGCTGGGCATGTAGTTTTAAATCTTGCAGATATTCGCAAATCTCATTAAGTGGCGGCATGCTCTCTGGTTTGGCGATGTAGCTTATTTTAAATTCACGTTGATTTTCAGGCCCTTGTAGTGTTAAGCCAGGTAGTTTTGCCAAGGCCTCGGCCAGTGACTCTTTTCGCCATAGATAGCGGATATGGGCAGCCCAGCCCAAATCAGGCACTAGTTTTTTCCCATAATGAATTTCCGAACCAACCGACGTAATGAGTACATCGGGAATTTTGACTTTATTTTTCTTCAGGATAGCCACTGCGCTTTCAATGCTCCGTCCTGTGGCAATACCAAATGCTAGTTTAGCGCGATGCGATTGTAGCCAGCCAGTAAGCAACTTCAGCGCTCGTTTGTCTCCAAGCAGGGTATTGTCAATATCGCTGATCAGTGCCTCTTTAACCAAAGGCATATATGATTTTTCAGCATTAAGAATAATGGCATGCTGACGACGTAGGCGCTTTTTATCTCGGCGAAGCAGTCTGTGTACTTCTTTCATATATTTTTCTACATGAGCCGCCCAGCTATAGTGCCGCCAAACACCAGCGATACCGTTCTTAGCAAATTGGCGCCAGCGCTTTCTATCTGCCAGCACATATAACAGTGCATTGCCGATCTTTTGACTTTCCAATGTATTGACGACTAATCCGTTACGGCAATTACTCACAATGTCACGAGGTCCACCATCGTCTGGTGCAACGAAAGGTAGGCCACTGGCTGCTGCCTCTATGAGTGTTAAGCCAAATGGTTCTGTAAATGCAGGATTAACGAACACACCACGGCGCCTTGCTGCCAGTCTGTAAAACTCTGGTACTTGGTCCTGCGACACAAATTTTGGAATAGCGACTTTACCCCATAGGTCGTAGCGATCAATATCAAACAGCAAGTCCGTCATTACTTTTTGCTCAGACTCATCCAACTGACGAATATCTTCACGTGTGCCAGCTACAATAAGCAGGTTGGCTGCTGTTTGCAACTCAGGACTTCTGCCATAGGCTTCAATCAGACCTTTGATGTTTTTACGCGCATCAGGGCGGCTGATTGAAAAAATGAGGGGCTTTTCTGGTTTCGCTAGATATTTGTCGACTAGTTGTTTTGTATCTTGATCAATCGCTTTGCGCATCAGCGGAGAAAACCTGGAAGTATTGGTCCCTGGTGGTATTACACGGAAGCGTGCGTGATTAAAGTTATTGTAAAGGCCATACTGTTGATCAATTTCCTGCTGGGTACTTGTAATAATCAGCGATGCGTTTTGAATAACTTCCTCTTCAGCAGCGATGCGACGTCCGAAATTAAATTGTTTTTCCAGTGGATGTGGCTTGCGCCCGCTGGCTAACATACGATCGAGTTTTGGGCGGCCTAGCGAGTGGCCTGTATGTACTTGCGGAATTCCCAGTAACAATGAAAGTTGCTGACCAACATAACCTGCATCTGCATAATGCGTATGAATAAGATTTGGTAGCCGACCTTGTTGGCGCAGAAAGTGCAGACATTTATCAACGACTTGATTCAAATGTGGCCACAACAGCTCTTTGCGCAAATAGCGTTTAGGGCCAAATGGTAGACGGATAATGTGAGCGCCATCACCCAGATCTTCGTGTTGTTGAGCATAGTCATCACTCACACTAGTGTCGTCAATCAGGCGCGTCAGTAAATCAACCTTGTCTACTTCTTGATGCAGTGCCAACGCGCGCGCAAGCTCCACCACGTAAGTTGTTTGACCGCCAGTGTCAGCATCGCGCCCAAGCTCCATATCATCACCACGAATCAAGCCATGCAGACTAATCATCAAAATATAGATTGGATTTTCTGATTTGTTAATTGGATTATGGAGCAGAGAGGTATTCATAGATTCCATGCCTGCTTAAATGGAGTATAAAAATCCAGATGCTGAGGCGCACCTCCTCTGATTCCACAAATGGCAGCAGCAAATTGATTTGCTCGCTGCATCAGCACAGGCAGCTCCCAGCCAGACAGTAAGCCAATTATAAATGTTGAGGCAAAAGCATCACCAGCGCCGACAGTATCAATGACGCTTGGAGTTGGGACGACAGGCCCAATATTGTATGACTCCTGTTGCTGGTTGATTAACCAAGCACCATTAGCACCACAAGTGACCAGAATAGTGGTTAACTCGAATTGATCTTGCAGGGCCTTGGCTTTTAATAGTGCGGTCGGTGCTTTTATTTTAAAATAATTAGCGACAATATCTAACTCATCTTCATTCATCTTTACAATATCTGAACGCATTAAAGATCGCCGAACGGTGTGCTTGTTATACCAAGGGGTGCGCAGATTTATATCAAAGAAATGCGGACATTTGCTGTCGCTCAGGAATTTATCGAGCGCCAAACGCGACGGCATACCTCTTTGTGCTAGCGTTCCAAAGTAAACCATTTCTGGTTTTATTGAGATGGCCATCATATGAGTGATGCCAGCGTGAATATAGTCGTATGCTTGATTTGGTAAGATTTTAAAGGTATGGCTGCCATTTTCCATTTGTACCTCTACTTGCCCTGTAGGGTGAGTTTGGTCACATTGGATACCCGTCGTGTCCATACCAAGACGATTCATCTCACTTAATAACTCGTCTCGCAACAAGTCATTTCCAGTTCGACTGATCATGACAGGGTGTAAGTCAAACGCCTGCAAATGTCGTGCAACATTGAATGGTGCACCACCAAGCACACTTTGATCTGGGAAAAGATCGGCAAGCACCTCACCGAATAAGACCACAGTTTTTTTTGATATCCGCTTAGGCTCGCTATTATAGAGTGACAATGCTTCTCCTTAATCTGTCGCTATACATCTTGGGTGATAAGCATCAGCGCATGATGTATGTTTGATTGAGTCTAGGTCGGGTATTAAACGATAACCGACCAATTTAAAGCTGAGTCTGGATATAAGATTAACCAGACGTTGCTGAATCAATTGAAGTTATTGCGCGTATAAGTATCATGCCACTAAAAATACATTTGTACAAATATAATAAAAATATTAGATTCTTTAAACTAATTTAATCGTTCATTCATAATTAGATTAAGTGCCGTTTTGATAGTTCAGACTGATTTTTTTCAATATTTTTAGTATCAATCAGTCTTTTTAGAATTCATCAATAAAGTGCGTTTATAATACGTACTTAGCTCAACTTACTCATTAATATAGTCATCATCACACATGAATAATCCATTATTAGAAACCAGCATTAAAAGTCTAAAACGTATTCACCAAGGTAAAGTGCGTGATATTTATGACATCGATGCAAACACCATGTTGTTAGTGAGTACCGATAGACTCTCTGCATTTGACGTAATTTTGCCTACAGGGATTGCAAACAAAGGTGCAATGCTCACACAGATGGCAAATTTCTGGTTTGATAAGCTACAAAACGTGGTGCCTAACCATTTAACAGGGATAGCGCCTGCTAGCGTAGTAAGTGATCCTGTAGAAAAAGCACAATTAGTCAATCGCTCAGTAGTGGTTAAAAAGCTAAAAGCATTACCGATAGAAGCGATTGTGCGTGGCTATTTAGTGGGTAGTGGCTGGAAAGAATATAAAGCTAAGGGCACTGTGTGTGATATTTCCCTGCCAGCAGGGTTGCAAGAGGCATCTAAGCTACCAGCGCCTTTATTTACGCCATCTAGCAAAGCCGCAGTAGGTGAGCATGATGAAAATATCAGCTTAGCGCAATGTGCTGAGCTGATTGGTGTTGACATGGCCGAACAAGTGGCCAAAGCAGCAATAGCGCTTTACACACAAGCTGCTGAATATGCACTCACACGCGGTATTATTATTGCGGATACTAAATTTGAGTTTGGTTTAGATGAAAACGGTGTGTTACATGTGATGGATGAAGTGCTAACACCAGACTCATCAAGGTTTTGGCCTGCTGAGAGCTATGTCGTGGGTAAAAACCCACCAAGCTACGACAAACAGTATGTGCGTGATTGGTTGGAAGCCAGTGGCTGGAATAAAACACCGCCTGCACCAGCCTTGCCAGCAGACGTTGCCAGCAAAACAAGCGAAAAATACATGGAGGCCTTTGAACGATTAACAGGCCAGCCATTAACGCTTGAGTAAGTCATTAGTGCATTAGACAGTTGTGCTCAATAAACTGAAATCACTGGCTAAACAGCTCAAAAGAGAGCTAGCCGTCTATCGATTAGTCTTAAAACACCCACAAACACCTTGGCTGGCTAAATGCCTGTTGTGGCTGGCTGTGGGTTATTTATTGCTACCGTTTGATCTTATCCCAGACTTTATACCAATATTAGGTCAGCTTGATGAAGTCATTATTATTCCAACATTGCTTTACTTTGCGCTGTTGCTAATCCCTGCAGCACTCATTAAAGAATGTCGCGAACAAGTACAACAAGCCGATGTTTCATCGCCGATTTAGGCATCCTACACTTTGTTACGACTTTTTTCTGTGCGTTCTTTGTGGGCTTGCTATAATTGCGCCTCAAAATTCATTAGTAGTATTTATATTTAGGAATAGACCATGTCATTAAACCAAGTGCCAACCGGTAAAGATGTCCCGAACGATTTCAATGTGATTATTGAGATTCCGATGCAGGGTGACCCAGTAAAATATGAAGTAGATAAAGAAAGCGGCGCAATTTTTGTTGATCGCTTCATGGGTACTGCAATGCAATACCCAACCAACTACGGCTATGTGCCACATACACTCTCTGATGATGGCGACCCTGTTGATGTGTTGGTGATGACACCAGTCCCATTAATTCCTGGTGTGGTTGTGCGTTGCCGTCCTTTAGGCGTGTTGCTGATGGAAGATGAAGCTGGCTTAGATGCAAAAGTACTAGCCGTACCTGTTGATAAAGTGTGTGGTTTATATGGTCATTTGAAAGCACATACTGATGTATCAGAATGGCGTTTGAATATGATTGCTCACTTCTTTGAACACTACAAAGATTTAGATAAAGGCAAATGGGTTAAGATTAATGGCTGGGGCGATATCGAAGCAGCTAAAAAAGAAATCTTACAAAGTGTAGAGAATTACAATAACGCACAAGTTAAACCAGCGTTCTAAGTAAATTACAGATAGCATACTGGTCGGACAAATAAAAAGGCAGCTTAGGCTGCCTTTTTTTGCGTCTAAAATAGATTAAGCGGTGACAACACCAAAAAGTTTGCCAACCCCTGCAGTCGCAGCCATGGCGATTACGCCCCAAAATGCTACACGCGCAATGCCAACCGTTATATTTGCTCCGCCAGCCTTTGCCGCAAGCCCACCAAGAGCGGCTAAAAAGACGAGTGATGTGGTGCTCACATAAGTAGCCGTATTAGAGGCTGGTGCAAAGTATGTGACTAATAGCGGCAATGCAGCACCGAGCGCAAAGGTGGCCGCAGAAGCAACCGCAGCCTGCATTGGTTTAGCATTCATTGTGTCAGTAATGCCAAGCTCATCTCTGGCATGGGCACCAAGTGCATCATGCGCTGTGAGCTGAACAGCAACCTCGTGTGCTAAATCTGCCGTTAAACCACGCTGCATATAAATCCCCGTCAACTCTTTTAGCTCGCTTTCATGATCATTTGCCAGCTCTAAGCGCTCGCGTGCAAGGTCTGCTGCTTCCGTGTCTGATTGCGAGCTGACGGAGACGTACTCACCTGCGGCCATCGACATAGACCCTGAAACTAAACAAGCCACGCCTGTGATAAGTATGCTCTCGTTAGAGGCGCCAGCAGCGGCAACGCCTATGATAAGGCTGGCGGTAGAGATAATGCCATCATTGGCACCTAACACTGCGGCGCGTAGCCAGCCAATACGGTGAGAGCGGTGAAATTCAGAATGTCTCATAATTGGAGCCTTGGGTTGTGTAGAGTTGGATAAAAACCATTAATGATGAATCAGTTTGTTATTTTAGCGGAGCAGTTTGATTTTGGTGATTAAAAATTGGTATTTATTCTCGAGAGCCAATTTAGAGGATATGACCGTTAAATCCCCAAAGAGGTCGTTGGTATATGAATTTCGGACGCCGACCTTCAACTACTGCACATGTGTTGAATGCTTTAATCTTATGCTATTTCCGTTTTCTTAACGTATTTTTATAAAGCTTTCCTTGTATTGCAGCTTTCATTAAACGTTTAAAAGACGCACACTCTAAATGGCTATGTGCCTTGCATACTGCAGCGTGTTTTAAGCTGTTACTCATAATAGTTAACCTTTTGATAGCCTCATCAATTTGGTCTGCCTTTTCTAACAGCATATCTCGATTAATTAGATTTTGCCCATCTAAGCTAAACATAGTAGATATTTCATCTAACGAGAAGTCCGCGCTTTGTGCAAGTGATATGAGTGCTAGTTGATCAATTATCGTGTCAGAGAATCTTCTTTGAAGTCCGCTTCTTCCAAGTGATTTAATTAATCCCTTTTCCTCATAGTATCTTAAGGTGGATGCTGGAATTCCCGTTTTCTTAACCACTTCAGAAATGTTCATTTAGCGCTTGACCTCAAGTTAACTTGAACTTGTATAGTGCTACATATTGTAGTTTCAGTCAATAAAAAGGAGGCGTAAATGAGCGGAACAATTGATGTTTTGATAAGTGGAGTTCTATTAGGTATTGCAGCGACTGTTATTTTCGATGTGTGGATTCTGCTGCAAAAGAGTCTGGGGTTACCAGCATTAAACTTCAATTTTCTTGGCAGATGGGTTGCAAACTTTAAGAGTCTAAAATTTACACATACGGCTATTAAAGAAGCTCCCAAAGTGAAATTCGAGCTTTATGTTGGCATTGTTGCGCACTATCTGATTGGTATATTCATAGCATTTCTCTTAATAATGATTAATGGAGAGTCTTGGTTAAAGAGTCCTGATGTCATCTCAGCAATATTAATAGGGATTGCAACTGTGGTTTTTCCATTACTCATTATGCAACCAGCAATGGGTGCTGGATTTTCATTCCTTAATACTGCACACCCTATTAAAAACAGCTTAAAAAGTGCATTAAACCATACGGTTTTTGGCGGATGTCTTTACTTGTCTGGGTTGTTACTGGCTAAGCTAAATTTTTAACTTGCAAGCAAAAAGCGATATCAAAAATATTTTATTAAAAGGAGTAATTATGAAATTCAAACTACCAAAAAGATATGCGACTATCACATTTGCGTTTTACATGTCTGCAATCATGGCAATTCTGATGTGCTTAGTTATTGTTGGGCTAAATACAGGTTTTAACGGAAATTACTTGTACCGTGTTATAAAAGCATATGAGTTGGCAATGCCTTCAGCGTTTATCTTCATTCAGTTGATCAGACCAGCTGTGATTAAATTAGTCGAGATTAGCATATCAAATAGCTGATAGAAAATTAGGATACCCCTGTTTTACAACTGGGAGATAGGGGTATTCACTCAACATTTTACATAAATACAAATTTTGAAATATCGCATTTGAGGCCATTCGATAGATAAAAAAGGCGACCGAAGCCGCCTGATATGGGTGAGTAGGTGCTTATAGTAATGGCACTATCAATAAAGCCACGATATTGATAATCTTAATTAATGGATTAACCGCTGGCCCAGCTGTATCTTTGTATGGGTCGCCAACTGTATCGCCAGTTACTGCGGCCTTGTGAGCATCAGAGCCCTTGCCACCGTGGTTGCCATCTTCAATGTACTTTTTAGCATTGTCCCAAGCGCCACCACCAGTACACATGGAGATTGCAACAAATAGGCCAGTCACAATCGTCCCCATCAATAAGCCGCCAAGTGCTACTGGGCCTAATATGAGGCCAACGGCAACTGGTACAGCCACTGGTAATAGTGATGGAATCATCATTTCTTTAATGGCTGCAGTAGTCAGCATATCAACCGCTTTGCCATACTCAGGTTTGGCCGTGCCTTCCATGATGCCTTTAATGTCGCGGAACTGACGGCGTACTTCTTCAACCACAGCGCCAGCTGCACGGCCAACAGCCTCCATTGCCATCGCGGCAAATAGGAATGGAATTAAGCCGCCAATAAATAAACCAATAATCACCATTGGGTCACTTAAATCAAACTTAACATCAATACCAGCGCCTTCAAGTTTGTGTGTGTAGTCAGCAAACAACACTAGTGCGGCTAAGCCAGCTGAACCTATCGCATAGCCTTTAGTGACAGCTTTTGTGGTGTTGCCAACCGCATCAAGTGGGTCGGTAACATCCCGCACACTGCTAGGTAGCTCTGCCATTTCAGCAATGCCACCTGCGTTGTCAGTAATTGGGCCATAAGCATCTAAAGCTACCACAATGCCTGCCATACTTAACATTGAGGTTGCCGCGATTGCAATACCGTATAGGCCTCCCAAGTAATAAGCGGACCAAATAGCAAGGCACACTGAGAGTACTGGCCAAGCGGTTGATTTCATTGAAATACCAATACCAGCAATGATGTTGGTTGCGTGTCCAGTGGTAGAAGCCTGTGCCACGTGCCTTACAGGTGCGTAATCTGTGCCTGTGTAGTATTCTGTAATCCAAACCAAAGCGGCAGTTAATACCAAACCTACTGCACATGCGCCAAATAGCTGGTTAGCAGAAATAACCAAGTCGCCAGCAGTTAACCCGTTTGGGAACATTGTGGTTGTTACAAAGTAAAATGCGCCTAAAGATAACAAACCTGCCACCGCAAGCCCTTTGTATAAGGCGGGCATTACGTTTTTCATGCCAGGGGATGCTTTTACAAAAAAACAGCCAATGATAGAAGCAACAATAGAAACCGCGCCTAGCATGAGTGGATAAAGCACACCGTTTGCACCATCGGTTGTAATCAATAAGCTACCTAATACCATCGTCGCGATAATCGTGACTGCGTAGGTTTCAAATAAGTCTGCTGCCATACCAGCACAGTCACCTACGTTATCGCCTACATTGTCCGCAATCACGGCTGGGTTGCGTGGGTCATCTTCTGGGATGCCTGCCTCAACTTTACCTACTAGGTCAGCGCCTACATCTGCACCCTTGGTAAAAATACCACCACCTAAACGCGCAAATATAGAAATAAGAGATGAGCCAAATGCAAGGCCAATTAACGGATCTAAGTCTGTTGCAGCTTCACCACCCAAATAGGCATAAAAGCCTGTCACACCTAACAAGCCTAAGCCTACCACTAGCATGCCTGTAATCGCACCGCCTTTAAATGCCACATCAAGTGCTGGTGCAATGCCTTTTGTTGCGGCTTGGGCAGTGCGTACGTTTGCCTTCACAGAAACGTTCATGCCAATAAAGCCGCATGCGCCCGATAGCACGGCACCTAAAACGAAGCCAATCGACGTAGGAATGTTTAGGAAAATGCCAATTAAAATGGCTAGGATAACGCCAACGATAGTGATGGTTTTGTACTGACGGGCGAGATAAGCTGCTGCGCCTTGTTGAATTGCACTCGCAATTTCTTGCATACGTGCATTGCCTGCGGGTAAACCTGAAATCCACTTACTCATTACTGCACCATACAGTACCGCCAATATCGCGGCGCCTATGGCAATCATTAGTTCGACTGACATGACTTCTCCCTATCTAAATTTTTATTAAAACTGCAAAATAAAACTAGTGTGAAAACGAAACCAAGTGCTAAACGTTTGTTGCAGGTAAAGCTTAAGTTGAGGTTTAATACTCCTTGAAATTTGTAAATAAATTGTAACCTAGCTTTATTATTGCATTATTAAGTTAGGCGAACAATAGCGCTAGCCTATAACTTCACTCTTAAGGTGAGTGAGTCACTCACTTTGCGTTTTTAAGTAGTTTTGCTAATGAGTCGCCCAGCGTTGTACCAGATAATTTTGCCTCTAGTTTTTGTAGCTGATTAACAGCCTCTGGGCTGAGTGATTTTGTGGATTTAGGTACAGGAAGTGGGCTAGATTTTGCTTGCACTTTTACTCGAATTGCAGTAACTTCGTAGCCTTGCTTTTCTAGCCTAATCAATAAGCTAGGGATTAAAAGTTTAATTTTTGCAGCAACCGCGTTGTTGTTTGCATATACGGTGAATTGATTGTTCTTGATGCTGCTGATATGGCTATATTGCGCCATGTTGTCAGGTGCGATTTCCGCCCAAAGTTTTTGTGCAGCCTGAGTTTCCAGCGTTCGTTTATTGAGCTCATTTAACTCGGGTTGCTTAAGTAATGTATTAAATCTTTGCATAGTAAATCTTTGCGTACTATATTTTTCTATAGTGCCATTGTAAGGTGCTGGCAGGGGTTAGGGGTAGCATGAATATCATCTTGGTCTCAAATAATATGGCAAAAGCCAGAACGCTCTCATTACTGCAAGTCGGTATGATTGTGTTTGCACTGGTGATGTTGCCAGTACTCACTGTGCTTATGTTCATTGTGCCACAGGAGCCAACTGCACAACAGGGTGTTAAGTCATTGATCCCACATCATTTGCGTTTTTCTTTTAATAACCCACAAAAACATCTTGATGCCTACGCTGTGCAATTAGGTGAAATGCAAGCACGTATGATGCGGCTAGATGCACAAAGTGAGCGTTTAGCTAAGCTTGCTGGCGATAAAAAGAACATTAGCAATAACAGGCCAGATTCACCTACGTTGCCTAAGCCAAATTACACGTCAACATCAAGTTCAGTGCCAGCACTCGCTGAGCCTATCATTAATGTAGGGGTCGGTGCAAATCAAGGAGGGCCACTAGTGCATAGTGCCCCGCTGTCTGAAACTGAGCTGCAAAATAAGATTGCCGAGTTAATGGCAAAGGTTGAGTTCAATACAGAATACTTAAATGATATTGAAGCAAAATTGCTACACCAAAGCGTATTAAAAAACACGCTACCAAATAGCAGCCCTGTTGATGCCGCGTTTAACTCATCAAGCTTTGGTTGGCGTTTAGACCCGTTTAATGGCTATAGAGCATTTCATGAAGGATTAGACTTCACTGCGTCCACAGGGGCAGCGATTTATGCGGCGGCCAGTGGTATTGTTTCAGTGGCAGGTCAGACCCCTGATTATGGTAAAATCGTTAAGATTGATCACGGATCTGGTTTAGAAACACGTTATGCACATGCTTCTAAACTGCTTGTTAGCGCAGGTCAGCGCGTGGCAAAAGGGCAAAAGATTGCAGAAGTTGGTAGTACGGGGCGGTCGACAGGGCCACATTTGCATTATGAAATTAGATTAAATGGTAACCCTTTGGACCCAAGAAAATATCTGAGTGCGTCACGTTAATGATTAACCTTAAGTAATTTAGTCCTTGAAATAATAAAAATAAACTCCATTAAATTCTTTATGATTTATTACCTCACAGCCATTTCAAGTTTACAATCACACTCTTAATTTCAATTATTTACTCAATTAAAGTTGTTTATCCTCTAGCGGAAAGTCCTTCATTTCATGATATCTACGTTGTTCAAAAAATTATTCGGTAGCCGTAACGATAGGCTTGTTAAGCAATATGCACAGAAAGTAGAGCAAATTAATGCATTAGAGCCGGCGATGCAGGCACTAAGTGATGATGAACTACGCGCGAAAACAGAAGAGTTTAAGCAACGTTATACCAATGGTGAGTCTCTAGAAAAGCTGCTTCCTGAAGCGTTTGCTGTGGTTCGCGAAGGTGGGCAACGTGCTTTGGGTATGCGCCACTTTGATGTGCAGCTCATCGGCGGTATGGTGCTGAATGCCGGCAAAATTTCCGAGATGCGTACTGGTGAGGGTAAAACCTTGGTAGCGACATTACCTACTTACCTAAACGCCATCACAGGTAAAGGCGTACATGTCATTACCGTGAACGATTACCTCGCAAAACGCGATGCGGAGTGGATGGGTAAGCTATATAACTTTTTAGGCTTATCAATTGGTATTAACTTATCGCAAATGCCACACGATGCAAAACGTGATGCTTACGCGGCAGACATTACATACGGTACTAATAATGAGTTTGGTTTTGACTACCTGCGCGACAATATGGTGTATAGCCGTGAAGAGCGCGTACAACGTGGCTTAAATTATGCACTGATTGATGAGGTCGATTCAATTTTGATCGATGAAGCGCGTACGCCGTTGATTATTTCAGGCCAAGCGGATGACAGTGTTGCCTTGTATAAGCAAATCAACGATGTTGCTGCCAAACTGATTCCACAAACAGAAGAAGAGGGTGAAGGCGACTTCTGGGTAGATGAAAAAGCACAGAATGTGGTGATGTCGGAGCAAGGCCATGAGCACGCTGAGGCGATATTGGCTGAAGCAGGTTTATTGGCAGAAGGCTCAAGTTTGTACGAAGCTTCTAACATCACATTAGTGCATCATTTATACGCTTCACTACGTGCGCGTAACCTTTATCATCGTGACCAGCACTATGTGGTGCGTGATGGTGAAATCATCATTGTGGATGAGTTCACTGGTCGTATGATGTCTGGTCGTCGTTGGTCTGATGGTTTGCATCAAGCGGTTGAAGCTAAAGAAGGCGTTGAGATTCAAAAAGAAAATCAAACCTTAGCTTCCATTACTTTCCAAAATTACTTCCGTATGTACAACAAACTGTCTGGTATGACAGGTACTGCCGATACAGAAGCTTATGAGTTTAACCAAATTTACGGTCTAGAAACTGTTGTGATTCCAACACATCGTCCGATGCAACGTAAAGATGCAATGGATAAAGTGTATAGGACATCTCGTGAAAAATACGAGGCAGTTATTTTAGATATTAAAGATTGCCAAAGTCGTGGACAGCCAGTGTTGGTGGGTACGACTTCGATTGAAAACTCAGAGTTGATTTCTAACTTATTGACTGAGGCAAAACTGGAACATCAGGTATTGAACGCGAAACAGCATGAGCGTGAAGCGCATATTATTGTGCAAGCGGGTCGTCCTGGTGTGATTACGATTGCAACTAACATGGCAGGCCGTGGTACTGACATTGTATTGGGTGGTAACCCTGAGCCTGAAATTTCAGCAATCCATGCAGATGAAACATTAACCGACGCACAAAAAACGAGCAAAGTGGCTGAAATTAAAGCCGCTTGGCAAGTAGTGCATGATGCGGTGTTGGCTGCTGGTGGTTTGCACATTGTGGGTACAGAGCGTCATGAATCACGCCGTGTAGATAATCAGCTACGTGGTCGTTCAGGTCGTCAAGGTGATGCAGGCTCTAGCCGTTTCTATTTATCTTTAGAAGATCAGTTGTTAAGAATTTTTGCCTCAGACCGTGTTTCAGCGATTATGGGTAAGCTCAATATGCCAGACGGTGAGGCGATTGAGCATCCATGGGTAACGCGCGCGATTGAGAATGCACAGCGTAAAGTTGAAGGCCGTAACTTTGATATTCGTAAACAATTATTAGAGTTTGATGATGTATCTAACGACCAGCGTAAAGTGATTTATGAGCAACGTAATGAGTTACTTGAAGCCGTTGATGTAGGCGATACGATCAAAGCAATGCGTGAAGACGTGATTGCAGTGATGATCGCAACACATATTCCACCAGATAGCGTTGAAGAGTTATGGGATGTGCCAGCGTTGGAGCGTGAGCTGAAATCTGAGCTTGGTTTAGAGATTGCATTGCAAAAAATGCTGGAAGAAAACCCAGACTTACACGAAGAAACATTGCGTGAGCGTATTTTTGCCGCAGCCAATGAAGCTTATCAAGCAAAAGAAGACCTTGCTAGCCCAGATATATTGCGTCAATTTGAACGCTCAGTGATGTTGCAAAGCTTGGATAACCACTGGCGTGAGCATTTAGCCGCGTTAGATCATCTGCGCCAAGGCATTCATTTACGCTCTTATGCGCAAAAGAACCCTAAGCAAGAATACAAACGTGAGGCATTTGAACTGTTTGAAGGCTTGTTAAATACCATTAAATCAGAAGTTACTAAAGTGACGATGTTAGTACAGGTTAAGACTGAAGCTGATGTTGAAGCCGTTGAGAAACCAGTAGAAGTTGAAAATGTACAGTATCAGCATGCAGATTATGATGAAGCGCTAGCGAGTGAAGTTGTTTCAGATGAGTTTGCAGCAGACCCACAACAACCGATGGTACGTGATGGCGTTAAAGTAGGTCGTAATGATCCATGCCCATGCGGATCTGGCAAGAAATACAAACAGTGCCACGGCATATTAAGTTAATAGTAGGGTTAGAAATGTCAGAAAATACAGAAGAAATTCAATCCCCTTGTATTGGTGTATGTAGCATGGATGAAGCAACAGGGTTCTGCCATGGATGTTACCGCACGATAGAAGAAATTAAAGGTTGGTGGAACATGGCACCAACCGAACAAAAGAGTTTGCTGTCAGTGTTGGACGCGCGTCTAAGTGAGACGGTTAGTTTTGATGACTAAATAAGATTTGCTCCTAATTCAAATCAGTAGGGGCATGCAGTAGCACTCTACCTAATTTGCATTTTAAGGTGAATTTAGTCAATCAAATAGGCTAAGTTACATAGATCAATATCTAAGTAGACCAATGTTTGTTGCCTAGGTTAAATTATCTGTATATTAGCAGGTGCTCAAAGTGCAAATTAAAGCCGCTTAGCTCAAAAATATAGGATAGAGCCTGTCCATTTAGTTTATTCGATTATTTTGTTTAGGCAGGAGGCTGAGTTTATGCCTTCCGCAATTTTCTATAAACTATTTGATGAAAGTCGATGGCAACCCGCTTGTTTAAACCAAAATCAAAAGCAGTCTTGTTCTTGTGTACCTTGAGTCTTGCAAGCGCTCTAAGAAATTGAATTAACTTCGAAATCTCGTGTTTATCCATAATAACTAAAGTAACAAGGCCTATAAGCATTTAACTCTAAATTACAGACAAGGATGTATTATGAAAATTAGAGTTTGTGTAAGTGTGTTGTTATTGCTTTGTGAGCATCAAGTGTTTGCAGCGGAGGTACATCAAGAAAAGCTTAGCTTTATTGGATATCTAGAAACCTATTATTTGCACGACTTTAACGAACCATCAAATAGTGTCAGACCTAGCTATACATATAGCCATAATGTCACAAATAAACCGAGTATTAATCTAGCACTTATCAAAGCTAATTTCATCGATGAACGAATGCGGGCCAACTTTTCTGTCGGCTCTGGATCTTATATGCGTGCTAATTACGCATCGGAGCCTAGAGATTTGCAAAAGATATTGGAGGCCAATGTTGGATTTAAGCTCAGCGACAATTTATGGCTTGATGCAGGGGTGATGCCCTCTCATATAGGGTTTGAAAGTGCGATAGGATTAGACAATTGGACGGTGACTAGAAGCATGTTGGCTGATAACTCGCCTTATTTCGAAACTGGCATTAAGCTCTCCTATGCATCAGATGATGGGAAATTGTATATCAGCGGCCTCCTTTTGAACGGCTGGCAGCGAATTCAAAGACCAGATGGTAATACAACGCCGTCTGTTGGACATCAAGTCACGTACAAACCTAATTCAAACATTACTTTAAACAGCAGCTCTTATATCGGCAACGATAAATCAGACGCTGATAGAAGAATGCGCTATTTCCACAATTTTTATGGGCAATATAAAATAAATGATCAGTGGAGTTTGATGGCTGGCTTTGATGTAGGCGCAGAGCAAAGCCAAAAAAATAGTAAAAGCTATAACGTCTGGCTTAGCCCGATTATCATTACCAGATACTCATACTCAGACAAGTTGAGTTTTTCTGCTAGAGCTGAATATTATCAGGACAAAGACCAAGTGATTATTAATACCGACACGCCAAACGGTTTTAGGACGTTCAGTTACTCTGTCAATCTTGATTATAGCGTATCAAATAATTTAGCGATAAGGGCGGAGATAAGAAAGTTTCACAGTAAAGATAAGATCTTTCAACAACACAAAGGATTTTCAGCTGATAGTTTGACTGCTACTACAAGCGCAATATTACACTTTTGAGTTTTACCGAAGTTCCATAGGGTATCCTAGACTTTGTAAGGGTTTTAGTAAATTTATTGCAATATGTGGTTTCTCTATTTACGCTTTTACTTATTATCCAAAACCGCCAAGAACCTATCTTTAATAGTGGTTATGTTAGATGTGAACGAGCGGTGCCAAGAATAGCCCCTTGGCCTCTTAAATCTTCTAAAATATTCAATCCAAATTGTATGATTAGCTCAGGCTGGGGATGTTTTAACTCATCCGCCAGCATTATCAGCGCTTGCTCTGCTAGCATGCTCTCTTGCTGACATAGCTTCAGTAATCTAAAGGACATCTGGTTGAGTTCTATAAACTTAATATCATCTTCGGGGTTTCGATACACTAACAGCTGAGTAGGTTCTTTAATCTTAGGCTTGTGTTTTGGGGAAATCTTATGCACTGCAAAGTCATATTCCAGCAGTTGCATGGTGTTGGTAAATACAATGCTATGTTTTGCTAGATCGCCATTTGGCGCTATGTTAGTGGCGTTATCTGCCATGCTTGGTAGAGTGCTGAGATAGAGTTCTATCCATTCGTAATGACATAGTGCCACTAAATAAACAGGTAGTTGTTGAGGTGAGGCTAGGTTAGTTTGCTGTAAAAAAGTTAAAAACTCTTGTGGGATTTTACGAAAAAGTGGGGTGTCAGTGGCGTAATCTTTTAAGAAAGCTTGCACTAGTTTCAGCCAAATGCGTTTGCCTACCGTTTTACGCGCAACAGGGAAGCATGCAGAGACAGACTCAAATAGGTTGTTAAATACAATTTCGTCATACACCGCCATGCGCTCAGGTGCTACGCCTGCAGGGATGGGCTGATTACGTGGGTCGCGTATCCGTGATGTAAATGCTAGTTGGTAGCGTTGGAAGCTTGGTAGATTGTCTGTCATCGCAAAGTTTCAATTACGTCAAAGTGAGCGTGGCTAATGTTTGAGGGTTAGTTTTGACTGTGCGTTGATTCGCCTGATGTTGTAAGTCGGCAATCTTGTTCACTTCTTTCATTAATACATCTAGGGTAGGAATGTTGCTATCGCGTTCAAGTAGCGTAGGGAACGCACCAAATAAATCATAGGCATCTTCAAGTAGTGCCCAAACTGGGTCGATGACATTTTCACCATGCGTATCAATGAGTAATTCGGGTGTTTGTTGATAATGCCCTGCAATATGGCTGTAAATAATCCGTTCATGTGGAATGCCACGCAGAAATGCATGCGGATCAAAGTTAAAATTCACGCTATTAACGTAAATATTATTAATATCTAAGTGTAAAAGACAATCCGCCTCGCTGAGTACTGCGTTAAGAAAGGTAAGTTCGCTCATTTCTGAGATAGGCGCAGCCGCATAAAATGAGGCATTTTCGATGCCTATGCGACGACCAAGAGTATCTTGTGTTTGACGTATGCGCTTAGCCACGTAGTGCACCGCTTCTTCAGTAAAGGGAATAGGTAGCAGGTCATATAAATAACCTTGCTTACCTTGGTAGGCATCCGTGCAGTAGCTTAAGTGTTCAGTATAAATGCCTATATCGTAGTGGTCTAAGAGTTGCTTAACCTGATGTAAGAAATCAACATTTAGCGGGCTGATGCCACCTAGCGATAAGCAAAGGCCATGACATACAATAGGGTAGTGTGCTGCAAACCAATCTAGCTGTTTTGTTGCTTTGCTGCCAGCTTCAATCCAGTTTTCTGGTGCAATTTCAACAAACTGAATGTTTGATATTGATGGTTGGTGATAGAGTGACTGAATCTGGGGTATTAGCGCTCGCTTCAACCCCAGACCTGCACCATGAATTTGATTACGACTCACCATCCGTAATATTAAATTGAGTCGTGCTTATTTCTTTTCACCACCACATGAACCTTCTTTAGCTTTCTCCCCGCCGCAAGAACCTTCTTTCATTTTTTCTGCACTGCCGCATTTGCCAGTACCACATTTACCATCTTTCATTTTCATTTCTTTAGCTTTTTCAGCGGTACCACATTTACCAGTGCCGCATTTGCCATCGGTTGCTTTTGCATCATGTGCATCTGCAACTTGGTAGCCACTTGAGAGTGATTTCAATGCAAATGGATTTTCTGCCGCATTAATAGTGGTTGTTGCAACAGAAAGTGCTAAAGCACCACCAATAGCAAGAGAAAGTGTTTTTTGTGTTTTGTTCATTGTCGTTTCCTTTAGATTAAATAGTTAATACTTACTGTGTTTCAACTAACGAAAGTTACTTAGCGTGTTGATCAGACCTTACCTTTTCAACAATTCTCGCTTTTGCATCTAATGGGAGCTGAATAGCGCTATCGTTTTCTACATTGGCTCTAATCTTACGCAACCCAACACGCAATACATTTAATTGTTTCCTGAATCGATTGCATGCACCGCACATCATAAGATGCAGTCTGAGTTGCATAAGTTCATACCAAGATAAAGGATGGTCTAAAGATTGAGAGATTAATTGGCTTGCTTGTTTACAGGTAAGCATATGATAAACCTAACCTTTAACCCAATTCATCTCTAAACATTTTCTTAATCCCATCCTAGCTCTATATAACATTACCCAAGCATTGGTCGGAGTAATATCCAGTTCCTTACAAATGTTTTCATTCTCCATTTCATGTACGTCTCGTAACATGAAAATCACTTTTAGCTTTTTTGGTAGTTTTTGCATACAGGCATCCAACACACTTAGAAATTGGCTTTGTTCTAAAGCATGGTCTGGCATGTCAAAGGATTGTGGTTTGTCTAACCAATGGCCAGTTTTATCGAAGAAATCATCCATACTTTCATCTGAAGCATCTAGATCGATAATGTCAGATACAGGCTGTTCACGGATGAGTTTACGCTGCATATCAATGATTTTATGTTTGAGTATGCCAGTGAGCCATGTGCGTATTGATGAATCACCCTCAAAGCTATTGTTTTTGATGGCTGCGAGCATGGTTTCTTGCACTGCATCTTCCGCTTGGTGGGTGTCTTTTAAACGTGCTAAGGCAAAACGATACAAGTAGTCGCCGTGGTCGTTGAGCCAATCGTTGACATTGTTGCTCATATTAAACGGCTGCCCTTTGTTCTAAAAGGCTAAGATAATGCGCCGAGTCTAATGGTGTATTGTTGCGTTGAGATTGCCAAATCGTTTCAGCAAGACACTCTAATATATCGTGTTGTGCCATATGCTGGTCGCTGTGTTTCAGTTTGAGCTTTTCATAAATCGGGGCAATGCCGATTGGTTGGTTAATCGATATTTGCTCAATGACTGATAAGTGTAAGCTTAAATGCAAAAAAGGGTTTGTTTCACCCTGTTCTGGAAAATATTGCTGCTGCATGTAGCGCTCAGGTGCATCTAGTATCGTGTGATATTCAGGATGCATTTGCATCACTTCAACTGCAATTTTTTCTAAATCAGTGAGTGGTGAGTGTTGTTTAAATTTAGCCCATGCGTCAAACAAAAATTGTCTGGCTTGGTCGCGGCTGGGGTTATATAAACTCATAAGGTACCTATAATGCTGTAAATAATGAAAGAACGGTAGAGTAAGGCAGTAGCTGATTCTGCCCATCAATACAGGTAATTTCACCGTTACCGTAAAACCCTAATAATGGCATATTTGGGAACTTCTGCGTAATGACTTTTAAATCGAGATCTTCTCCGTTATACAGATATGGGCCTCGGCCTAAACAGGAGAATAACAATCCAAAGTCTGGGTGGCTAGCCAGCTCATTTGCCAGTGTGTCTGCTGTTAGCGCCATATCAGCTTCAGCTGTGGTTGCATCGCGTAGAGCCCAGCTTACATAGTGACCAACAGGCAGTGCATGTGCGAGTGTAATGCTGCCATTTTCCTCATCATAGCTAATGATAGAGGTTTGATGATAGTTCCCCTGAGTAATTGCATCTGCACTCTCAGCATAAACAGCCATCATTAAATGTAGGGGAAATGCTTCTTCGGTTTGATGATGATTCTTCCAAGCTTTTTGTAATGCTCTTAGTGCTTTTTGTTTACCTAATATTTCCAGATCAAACTGCTTGCTTGCATTCACTTGCTTTGGTGTACTGAGTAACATTAAGCCGTGAGAGGCTTTTGTTGCCATTTTTACACCAGATAAAAACATCTCGATATGACCTTTTACATCACCTTTTGCATTTTGCCATACTGAAAATGGCCCATGCCCTGTTGCGTCGCCAGATATTCCACCATAACGAATATGATGATTAAGCCATGTGCTGTTAATCGCGCTGGGGGCGGCCATTGTAAGCAGGGGTTGTCCAGCATCGTTATGTTGCGCTAGTGCTAACTTGATGTCACCGCCAAATACCATCGCGGCAGCAGCAGGTGTGTCGAGTACCCAGTCTTCTTCAGTAAAAATACCTGTTGCTGAACAACCAGCCACTTGCGTACAACCAGCAGCTTTCGCCGCAGCCATAATGGCGGCTTGTGGGTTGCTTGCAAATTCTGAAGTCAGCAGCAATAAAACACCATTGGCTGTCGTGATGCCTGCTTTGCTCATTGCATTGTTAACGGCTTGACTAGCCAAAGTGGGTAGAGCTTGGCGGCCTAGTACAATGCTGGTAGCGACTTTCATCTTTGTGCTGATAGAGTCATCTGTGGCAACTGATATTCTTTTGCCTGATATTCACATAAGTCTTCTATGCAACATTCTGCGCATTTTGGTTTACGCGCAGTGCATACGTAACGGCCATGCAGTATGAGCAGGTGATGCGCATCCTGCATAAATTCCGCTGGAATCGTTTTAATATATTTCTTTTCTACTTCCAGAACGGTTTTGCCCACAGCCAGCTTAATGCGGTTGCCTAGTCTGAATAAATGCGTGTCCACGGCAATGGTGGGTTCACCAAATGCCGTATTTAAAACAACATTAGCTGTTTTGCGGCCAACTCCTGGCAATGCCTCTAAAGCAACGCGTGAGTGTGGTACTTGGGATTGATGTTGATGGATGAGTATTTGACAGGTGGCTAAAACATTTTTGGCTTTAGCGTGATACAGGCCGATGGTTTTAATGTAACTCTCTAGGTTGATTAACCCTAGTGCCAACATGCTTTCTGGTGTATTAGCGACTGCAAAAAGTTTGTCTGTTGCTAGATTAACGCTTTTATCAGTTGCTTGTGCAGAGAGCATCACTGCAATCAGTAACTCAAAGTGGCTGCTGTAGTTCAGCTCTGTTGCTGGGTTTGGAATCGCTAGCTTTAGACGTTTGAATATCTCTAAGCGTTTTTCTGCATTCATATGATGCGCCTGACAGACTAAGCGTTAAGCGCAGGTTGAATTTCAGGTGTTATTGCATGATTGTCGTGAGTACTGTCTTTAGCTTTGTTTCTTAACTCTATCCAGTTACGTGCAGCGATGAGTATGCCTAAACCTAAAAATGCGCCAGGTGGTAAGACCGCTAATAAAAAGCCATGGTAATCAGGAATAACCGTGAGCATAAACTGCTTGGCTGATGGCCCAAATACTAAATCTAAACCAGAGAATAAAGTGCCTTTCCCTACAATTTCACGCATTCCACTGAGTAGCGCTAGGACTAAAGTTAGCCCCATCCCCATCATAAAGCCATCAAGAATAGAGGGTATCGGCGCATTTTTAGCCGCAAATGACTCAACACGTGCTAGCACGATACAATTGACCACGATTAAAGGGATGAAAATTCCTAACACTTTATGCAATGGGTGTGCAAATGCATTGATGGATAAGTCGATGATGGTAACGAGCGCAGCAATCACCAAAATAAAGACGGGTACTCGAATCTCATTCGGTACATATTTACGCACAGGTGAGATTGCACCATTTGCCGCCGCCATCACCAATACAGTTGCCAAGCCAAGACTTACACCATTCACAACAGTGGTTGTGACAGCCAGCGTTGGGCAAAGGCCTAATAGTTGGACAACACCAGGATTTTGTTTCCAAATCCCATTAAGGGTGATTTCTTTATAAATGCTCATGAGTTGTCCTTACCTGGTAGTGCTTTATCTACAGTATTATTTTCTAATAATCTTGATTTGTTCTCATTAAAAAATTGTAGTGCTTTTGCAACGGCTTTTACCACTGCGCGAGGTGTAATGGTCGCACCCGCCATGTATTCAAACTTTCCACCATCTTTTACCACCACCCAATCTTTGGCAGCTGTTTTAACTAAAGATTCATCATTGAATTGAGTGATCCAATCGTTACGCTCGATTTCAATATAATCCCCAAGGCCAGGCGTTTCTTTATGGGTAAGGACGCGCACGCCGCTGATGGAGCCATCAGTACGAATGGCAATGAGCAATTTAATATCGCCTGCGTAGCCATCGTGCGCAATCGCTTCTAAAATAACACCTACAGGCTCATTGTCTAATTTAGCAATGTTAGCTTTGCTAGTCACTCGATTACCAAGAAGTGGGTTAGGTGGAATCAGCAACTCGGTTTTCAATAAATCATTATCGTACAGGCCATGCGGTAGTATTTGTGAAAAAAGCGCCAAACGTGCTTCCGCCTCACTCGCTTCAATTGGTGCGCGTGTAATCATGAAAATATAAGCAAGTATTGCAGTGCCAACCAGTGAAAATGCAGTGAGCGTGCTCGCTGTTTTAAAGGTGTGTTTAAATAGAGTGTCTGACATTTGTATTCCTAATGCTTATGTCCAAATACACGTGGTTGCGTGTAAGCATCTATCAAGGGTACGCACATGTTCATGATTAATACCGCAAATGCCACGCCATCAGGGTAGCCACCATATACGCGAATTAAATAAGTGAGTACAGCAACGCCAGCCGCAAAGTACAGCTTGCCTTTGGGTGTGGTTGGGCCACTGATTGGATCTGTAATAATAAAAAACGCACAAAGCATAGATGCACCAGTCATTAGATGAAAAGCTGGGTTAGTGAAGTGCGTAGGGTCCATAATATTAAATATTAAGGAAATCAAAGCCAGCGTAGCAATAAATGCAGTGGGCAAATGCCAAGAAATAATACGTTGCTGGACTAAATACAGGCCACCTAGTAGATAGCCAGCTGTCACCATTTCCCCGCCTTTGGCACCGAATTGACCAAAAATAGGCGCTTGTGTAATGTCAGCAACTTCGTGTTTAAGCATCAATTGTGTTTTTAGATAATCTAAGGGCGTTGCTGAGGTCACCGCATCTAACTGAACGCCTACAGGTAATGCATGGTTAAAGATGAATTTTAATTGGTCGAACGCACTTAAAGGCGCATCAGCAAGCATTAACGGCGCAGGCCATTTAGTCATGATGACTGGAAAAGAAATCAGCAGCACGGCATAACCCACCATCGCAGGGTTAAATGGGTTGTAGCCTAGCCCACCATAAAGTTGCTTGGCAATGGCGATTGCAAAAAACGACCCCACCACCACTAACCACCATGGTGCGAGAGGTGGCAATGCTAGTGCTAACAACCATGCGGTGACAACAGCGCTCAGATCTGCAAGGCTGGGTGAGATAGGGCGCTGCCTGATTTTCAGAATTGCGGCTTCAGTCACTAGAGCCGTAACAGTGGCTAGTGAAAGAGTCACTAAAATACCTGCGCCATAAACCCACACGTAAGCCATGATGCCAGGCACGAGCGCGAGTAGTACTTTTAGCATAATGACGCTAACGGTAGGTGCGTCGGTAATGTAAGGTGAGCGGTTCAAGCGTTTTATCCTAGTAACAATTGAGCTAATGACAATTTAGCTAATAACAATTAAGTAAGTATAGCCATTAGTCGGCGTCTTTATTTTCAACCATCTGCTTTGCTCTTGCACGTATGGTTTCAATTTCAGTGATTTCAGCTTTGACTTTAGGGCTGAGGTCGTCAGTGTTTTTTGGCGCAACCCCTGCTTGAGCCGCTGCTAGTTTTTGAGCTTTAGCGCGCTCAATGGCTGCTGCAATCAATGCTTGCTTGTCTTTTTTAGCTTGCTCATCATTGTCTGTAGCCGTAGGCTCAGATTTATTTTCGACAATTGCTGGTGCGGGCGCCTCTTCACTGCCCGTCTTTGTTGCGTCAGACTGCGCAGCGGCTAGTTTAAGTGCTTTTGCACGCGCTACGGCAGCCGCAATCGCTGCTTTTTTTGCATCATCTGCCTCAGCGCTACTTGCAGGTCTTTCTTTATCTGCTTTAACTGGTTCAGGTTTAGATTCGTCATTTTTTGCACTAGCCGCACGCTCTGCATGTTTTTGCGCACGCTCTAGTTTTTCGCGTTCGATGCGAGCTAATCTAAACTCATTGCGCTCACGCGCTAAGTCGGCGGCCTCTTGTGCTTTATCCGCTGCGATAATCTCACTTTTTGCGTAGCGATAATATTGCACTAGTGGGATATTGCTTGGACACACATAAGTGCAGCAACCGCATTCAATACAATCAAATAAATGGTAATCACGCGCTTTTTCTAAATTTTCTGACTTAGCAAACCAGTAAAGCTCTTGTGGTTGCAGATTCACTGGGCAAACATCTGCACAACGTGTGCAACGTATGCATGGCATCGCAGGGGGTGGTGGGGCAAATAAGCTTGGGCTTGCTGCGATGATGCAATTGGCAGCTTTTGTGATTGGTACATTAATACCTGGTAAGTCAAAACCCATCATAGGGCCGCCCATCACAAAGTGGGTGGTGTCTGTTTTGGCGCCGCCAGCGGCAGCAATAAGTAGTGGTACGGGAGTACCAAGCAAAACTTCAAAGTTTTGAGGGGTGTCAACATTACCTGTCACTGTTACAACGCGACTGACGCTAGGTTCACCAAATGTGAAATAACGATAAATGGCCAACACTGTTGCCACGTTAAATACTTGGATTCCCACCTCAGTTGAGCGCTTGTGGTGCGGTACTTCTACGCCTAATAATAGATGAATAAGCCTACGTGCATCGCCACTTGGATATAGTGTCGGCACTGTTTTTACTGATACATTGGCTAATGTCTGGCTAGCTGAGTGCATCGCGCTAGTTGCTTCAGGTTTGTTGTCTTCAATGCCAATCATCACTTTAGCGGCACCAAGTAAGTGCTGGACAATCTCGATACCTTTGATGATTTCATCAGCACGCTCTCGCATTAGCATGTCATCACAAGTGATGTAAGGTTCGCATTCTGCTGCATTAATGACTAATGTATGGATGTCTGAAGCGCCATCTTTGCGTAGTTTAATGTGCGTGGGGAATGTAGCCCCACCTAGACCTACGATACCAGATGAGCGTAAGCTAGTAATCAACTCGTTGATAGGTGTGTTTTTCCAATCAATCGGGTTGAGTGGTGTCCATTGATCTTTGCCATCTGGTGCTAATGTCACGCACATATCTGGCAGGCCAGAGGGATGCGGAATGACAGCTTCCTCAATGGCAGTAATCGTGCCAGAGGTCGGTGCATGGATAGCCGCAGACACATTGCCCTCTGCCTCTGCAATCATCTCGCCCTTTAAAACATAATCACCTACTTTTACTTTTACTTTTGGGATGTAGCCTACGTGTTGACGCAGTGGTAAGGTCAGCGTTTCTGGAATCGCAAGTTGTGCAATTGGGTGCGTTGTTGACTCATGCTTGTGCCCGTCTGGATGCACACCACCATGAAATTTATACACTTCATTTGCATTGTCTGAGGTGAGGTCTTTAATGAGCTTGCTAGCGAATTGAATGATGTTGTTCATGATGATGCCTTGCCTTGAGTCGCAGGCAATGCCTTGATTGGAAATACAGGATATTTCCATTTCCAGTTGTCGGGTGTTTCCGCCACAGGCTCCATCGTGATGCAGTCAACAGGGCAGGGCGCTAAGCATAGTTCGCAGCCAGTACACTCTGAAGCAATAATCGTATGCATATGTTTAGCCGCGCCTAAAATGGCATCGACAGGGCATGCTTGTATGCACAAAGTGCAACCAATACAAGTGGCTTCATCAATAAAGGCGACAGACTTTGGTTTGGGTAGACCATGCTCAGCATTGAGCGGCTTGTACTCTACGCCAAGTAAGTCAGCCAGTGCATGAACGCCAGCATCGCCACCAGGTGGACATTGGTTAATGTCTGCCTCGCCGTTAGCAATGGCGGTTGCGTAAGGTTTGCAACCAGGATAGCCACATTGGCCACATTGCGTTTGAGGTAGGATCGCATCAATACGCGCGACTAATGGATCGCCTTCTACTTTAAAAAGTAAGGCTGCAATGCCTAACAAAATGCCGAGCACTAAAGCCAGCCCAAGCATGATGTAGATGGAAGTTAATAACATATCGCTAATTTTTGATTATTTTTAGTTAAATACAATTGCTTAATAATTGAGTGTTTGTCATTTGTGGCTGCCTAGTACTTATCTAACCCCATAAAGCCCATAAATGCCAAGCTCATGAGTGCGGCAGTAATCATCCCAATCGCAGAACCTTTAAATGCAGCAGGCACGTCTGCGCCTTCTAATCGCTCTCGCATAGAAGCAAACAGAATGAGCACTAATGAAAAACCAAGCGCGCCACCTAGCCCAAAAAATAAAGACTCTATAAAACTATGGCTGGCCTGTGCATTTAGTAATGGGATGCCAAGTACTGCGCAGTTTGTTGTGATGAGTGGTAGAAAAATACCTAAGCCTTGGTAAAGGGTAGGGAAGTTTTTTTCCATGACCATTTCTGTAAACTGAACCACGCCAGCAATAATCACAATGAAGGAGAGCGTTCTTAGGTAAAACAAACCATTGGGCTCAAGTAAATAATAGTTAATACCCCAACTGGTCATTGAGCCGATACTAAGAACAAACGCAGTAGCACCTGCCATGCCAATAGAGGCTTCTAATTTTTTAGAAACGCCCATGAATGGACATAAGCCAAGAATCTTCACCAGCACGATGTTATTGACAAACACGGTGCCGACTAAAATCATAATGTAGTGATGAAAATCAAAAGACATATTCTAAGTATGGGTTTTCCAACGGTAATTCTTAAGATTATACCGTGTTTGTTGCTCTGATAAACAGTAAAAGCCTCACTTGCTAAGTCTTGGATCGATAAATAACGCAATTAGTTTTAACTTCATCTTTTTGTGCCGCTGATCAATATTGAATTGGAATGTAATATGTTTAATTAAGCGCTAGTTTTTAATGAGTTTGTCACGGTTCTAGCGTAGGCTTAGCGAGTAAACATCTAAGATTACTTCCCTTTTTTTTGATTCATTATGTATTGTAACGTTTTGAAATAGTTGGTTATAGGATGAAAATTGAAGTGATAGCGGGGTAATGTTGATACAAATTTATTGGCAAATCAGAATTGCGCTTAATAAATAAAGAAAATTGTAGAACATTCGGGTTAAAATATAACATTATGAATCAGGTAGATTTCCTATGTTGCAAGGCAGTTTAGTCGCTATTGTTTCGCCCATGTTTGAAGACGGGCGTTTAGATATCCCATCTTTAAAAACATTGATTGATTATCATATTGATCAAGGGACAGATGGTATTGTGATTGTTGGCACTACAGGGGAGTCTCCCACTGTAGATTTTGAAGAGCATTGCTTGCTAATTCAAACAGCCGTCACGCAGGTGAATGGTCGTATACCAGTGATTGCAGGTACAGGCGCTAATTCCACAAAAGAAGCCATCGTGCTAACTCAAAAGGCCAAAGCGTTAGGTGCAGATGCCTGCCTTCTCGTTGCACCTTATTACAATAAGCCTACACAAGAGGGTTTGTATCAGCATTTTAACGCAGTAGCCGATGCTGTAGATATTCCACAAATCCTATATAACGTACCTGGTCGTACAGGCTGTGATATCAGTAATGACACGGTGTTGCGTCTAGCGACACACGCCAATATTGTGGGTATTAAAGATGCTACTGGCGGAATTGAACGTGGAACAGATTTACTGTTGCGAGCACCTAAAGAATTTGCCATTTACAGTGGAGACGATGCAACAGCCTTGTCTTTAATGTTATTGGGCGGGCATGGTGTTATTTCAGTGACAGCAAACGTGGCGCCTAAACTGATGCATGAAATGTGTGTGTCAGCATTAGCAGGTGACGTAAAAGTTGCACGTGAAATTAATGCTAAACTGTTTGGCTTACATCAAAAGCTGTTTGTTGAAGCAAATCCAATTCCTGTTAAATGGGTATTGTCAGAGATGGGCATGATTAAAACTGGCATTCGATTGCCTATGGTCACTTTATCAGCTCAGTATCATGAAGTTTTGCGCAAGGCATGTGCGCCTGCACAAATTTTATAACGAACAATAGAGTTTTAAAACGAGGTTTGAATGAAACAAGTGAATTTTAACTCGGGCGTTTATCGTCTAAGTGTGGTGCGTAAAGCAAAGTCTGTGATGTTGCCTTTGATTTTAATGGCAAGTTTAAGTGCATGTGATTCGATTCCGTTTATAGATAATACATCTGACTATAAAGGTGCAGGTCGTTCACGTCCGCTTGAAGTTCCTCCAGATTTAACGGCAAGTCCAGTGAGTGATGCTTATGCTATTCCTGGTAGTGCTAGCTATTCAAGTTATAGTCAAGCGCAAGAAGGACAAGAGGCGGGTGTTGAAAAAATATTACAGACGCCAGATGGTGTGCGGATGGAAAAATCAGGCACTCAGCGCTGGTTGGTTGTGAATGCGCCAGCAGAAAAAATATGGCCTGTTATTCGTGATTTCTGGACAGAAATGGGCTTTGCTGTTCGTGTAGAAAACCCACAAATCGGTGTCATGGAAACAGAGTGGATTGACTCTGAAGCCATTAAAAAAGATGAAACCATTGGCGCACTGAATAAATTTGATAAATGGCTAGATAAATTATCAGGCTTTGCCGACAAGAAGAAGTTTCGTACTCGATTAGAGCATGGCGCTGATTCAGGCACAACCGAGATTTTCATGACGCACCGCTCTGTGGTTGGTGCCCCTGATGATGGCAAAAATCGCATTAGAACCCAGTTAGGTGAGATTGAAACTGGCTATAAAGCAGAAACTGCAACCAACCCTAGAGGTGATGCATTTGATGCTGAGTTAGATGCTGAGTTGTTACGTCGCTTGATGGTGAAGTTGGGTGTGGAGGAGCAAAAATCACAAACGATTCTTGCTGATGCAACGACGACTAAGCGTGCAGAAGTGGTTAAAGAGTCTGATGGTAGCGCAAGATTGTTGGTAAGCGATCCGTTTGATCGTGCGTGGCGTCGTGTTGGTTTGGCGTTGGATCGAATTGGTTTTGTGATTGAAGATAGAGATCGCTCAAATGGTCTATTTTTTGTGCGCTATGCAGATGTTGATATTGATGACACGCCTAAGAAGAAAAAGGGTTTATTTGAAACGCTTAAATTCTGGGGTAACGATGATTCAAAACAGCCTGAGTCAGCTGCTAAGAAAGAAGATAAAAGCGTTATAGATAGCTTGAAGTTCTGGGGTAGCGATGACAAACAGAAAACTAATCCTGATCGTCAATATCGTATTAAAGTGGAAGAAGCTGAGTCAGGTGCAGAAGTCACTGTGGTCGATAAAGATGGCGCGCGCGTACGCACCACAACTGCCAATAGAATTATTGCTTTAATGTATGAGCAGTTGCGATAAATAAGCGATGGGCGACGGTTGTAGTTTGCCTACATGTAGATCGCCAACATTTAGTCATGTGATGATATATGAATATTAAAAGTAGTGTCCCTGCTACTTTTAATATTTTGCTTGTTCTTTACATGTCTTTTTTAGTTTTGCGTAATTTCATTAAGAAAGTCTAAAAATGCGTTTTGCTTCGCTCGGTAGCGGTAGCGCTGGCAATGCGCTAGTCGTTGAAGTGAATAATACGCGGCTAATGCTTGATTGCGGATTTAGTATTAAAGAAGCCACAAGCCGCTTAGCTCGACTAGATTTAAGTCCTGAGAGCCTTGCTGGTGTAGTGATCACGCACGAGCATGATGATCACGCAGGTGGCGCTTTCAAATTTGCTGCAAAACACAATATTCCCGTCTGGTTAACTTATGGCACGCTCAAAATGGCTGAGCGTTACTTTCCGAATCAACACAAGCTACAGCTTCATGTGATTGATAGCCACAATGCATTTAATATCGCTGATATTGAAGTGCAACCATACCCAGTGCCGCATGATGCACGTGAACCAGTCCAATTTGTATTTAGTAATGGTCATCATCGCTTAGGCGTATTAACAGACGTAGGACGGACAACTGTGCATATTGAACAGCAGCTTAGTGCTTGTGATGCGCTAGTGTTGGAGTGTAATCATGATGCTGCTATGTTGCGTAATGGACCTTACGCTAGCTCTCTAAAGCAACGGGTAGGAGGTGAGTGGGGGCATTTAGAGAACTCAGCCGCTGCCGAGTTACTCTCCAAGATAGATCGCTCTAAATTACAGCATATTATTGCCGCACATTTAAGTGCAAAAAATAATACACCGTTGTTGGCAAAGTCAGCGCTTGCTAATGCTTCAGGGTGTGAGCTTGATTGGATTGGCGTGGCAGATCAGGTGATGGGGTTTGACTGGAGACAGATTAGCTAGATTTTACTATTTGAGTTGTCGTATGGCGTTGATGCTGATACGTGGTATCGCAAAAATTCCAGACATAAAAAAGCCGACTTGCGTCGGCATTTTTATTATTTATTGAGTTAACAATAAATTATTTTGCAGAAAATTACTCTGCAGCAGCTGGTGCTTCTTCAGTAGCTGCAGGTGCTTCTTCAACAGCTGGAGCTTCAACAGCAGCATCAGCAGCTGGTGCAACTTCTTCAACAGCTGGAGCTTCAACAGCTGGAGCTTCTTCAGCAGCTTTTTCGCCACAAGCAGTAACAGCAAGAGCTAACAATGCAGCTAATAAAATAGAACGTGTCATTTTAAATTTCCTTAAGAGTTTAACTGGTTAAAAAACTGTTTTCGATACTACTTCAAAAGTGACTAATTAGCTATATCGAGTGGCGCAAATTCTAGCAGGAATTAAAAAAAAAAACACTACATTTCAAAGATTAACCTTAAATATAGTAAAAAAGTTCCTGCTTTTATTGATGTTTAAAAAAAATGATTATTCAACACGGATAAAAATTTGATTATTTTCGTAAGTGCGCCCATTTTTACTGCTTAAAATGGTTCGGCTTACATCATCGTTTTCTTGCATGATGCCACCTATATTGACCCATTCATTGCGATTTACCATCACAGTGGAAGTTAATTGTTCGAACTCCAATCGGCCATGCTGTTTGAGCTTTGAAAAGGTAGGCGTAATATCAAGCTCAACGCGGCTCCCTATGCTGCGTGCGCGTACAGTGAATCCTGTGCCTATTTCAATAAACTCTGTGTTAGTTTGCGTAACGGCATAGCGTTGTGTAAGCAATATCCACTCGCTGGTGTATGGCACAGATTCGCCTACGCTGATATATGCCGGTGCGCCATCTAAGACTTGAATAAACTGTTCGCTACTTTGTAGTGATCTAGTTTGATTGTTTTCTAAGTTGATATTAACGCCGTCTCTGCTATGTCTGGAATCATTCCCCGTTACTATTGTTGCGTTACCGATGCGGGTGCGCCCTCTGACAGAAGTGTTGTTGGATGATTCTGTCATGTTGCCTTGACGTTTGACCCTAATTTTTAAATTTTCACGTGCCGTGTCAAGTGTCGCGATGGTTTGCTCTACCTCAATCATCGTTTGGCTATCTGTACGGACGATGAGTTGGTTTTGTATGGCATAGGTCGTGCCATTGCTGCTTATGATAGCCTGAATGGTGGGTAGGATATCTTCAGCAAAGCGATGCTGTAGTGTGAATATTTTGAACTCTGACACGGCATCGCTTAACAGTGAAATGCTGAGCATAATCAGCAGCGGTAAAATATGCTTGAAGGTGAGTTTCGATATCATCATTCATGTCCTCACAAATCTACTTCATAAACCTAATGGTGAAATGCTAACGATATCTTCAATCGCCTCTTTTAATTCATCAAACCGTGTTCTTAAGGCTTTAACGTTTACTGCATCATCATAGGCGTATTTAAAGCGCGCTTGGTCGATATGAATGCGCTTAATGTAATGTTTCCCATCGGCTAAGATAAAGCAGTCTTTTGCGTGCTTTGCTGATTGATTAGTCACGTGCACGTTCATTTTGTGCCCAAAGGTTTTAAGTAGGTTAAGAAGTCTTGGACATTGATGCTGAAAATGCGCGGTGTCTTGCAAGATGATTGATAAATGGCTTGCGATATGTTGACTTAAGAATTTTTGCAGTAATTCATATGTGGCTAGGCTAGAGAAATTACCGTGGCTTAGGTCTTGGTCAAAAATTAAAAGCTCATGCTCAGCGCTTTGTATGATGAGATTGATTGCCTCATTATACAAATGCTCCCCAACGATGATTCGATTAGGCGTCAGTGTCTGGTTGTTATCCATAGGTTTAATAGTAATCGCTATGCTTTGTTAAAGTAAAGGTAGCCTGCCAGATACCAATCATGCAGTTGTGCGATTAGTGTTGTATCAATCTCGCCCAATTGCTTAATCTCTTTTGCGCTTATAGTTCGGTAATCAGCCAGTATTTTTAATAGTGATGCAGATTTGGCTGAAGCACTTATAGATTCGCCGTTTAAATAAAAGCAGTGATCAGCAAATAGCATTTGGCTTTTTAAGTCTAAGCTAATGCCATCCTGCATTAGGCGCTCATTAAACTTTGGCAAAGACATTTTTTTATTAGGGTTAAAAATAACATCTGCTTTGGGTTCTGATAAATAGGTTCCTAAAAAGGCTGCGACTTCTTGCTCTGACCATTGAATGGTTTTTAATATATTAGTCACCTTGCTAATCATGCTGCTACTGATTTCAGCAGGGTGGGCTTGTAGCGTGAGGTCGGCATCCTGATAAATGCCAGGTAAAGCTTTACCCTCTTTGTTTAGATTATCTTGCATAAAGCCAAGAAACTCTGTGGCTAGTTCTTGCACTTTAGGGGCACGAAAGCCAATTGAATACGTCATGCAGTCTGTATCGCCATCAGAGACAGCAATTCCCCAGTGTGCTAAGTGTGGTGGTAAATAAAGTAAATCACCTGACTCAACTAGCCACTCTTGCGCTGTGTCAAAGTTTTTTAAAATACGTAGTGGCGCACCTTCTACTAGACTTAAATCGGTTTGCTCACTGATACGCCATAATCTCTTGCCTTGACCCTGTAACAAAAAGACATCGTAACTATCAAAGTGTGGGCCTACCCCACCGCCATCTGGCGCGTAACTTACCATGAGGTCATCTAGTCGCGCATGTGGAATAAAGTTGAACTGCCCTAGCAGTTCAGCACCTTCAGGTAAGTGATGGTTCACACTCTGTACCAGCAATGTCCAGCGGTGCTTTGGGTCTGGCTTTTCAGGTAAGTTAGCAAAGTCATCTTCATCAAAAGGACCATGTGATGCGTGCCATTTTCCTTTGATTTCTTCCACGATGCGAGATTGTACTTCATCTTCGCATGCTAATCCCGCGAGTTCTTCTGGGCTTAATAGGCCTTTAAAGTTTGGAATTGCATTTTTAATCAGTAAAGGTTTTTTATGCCAGTAATGCGTTAAAAACTCAGTCGCTGTGATGCCGCCAAGTATTTGTAGAGGTTGGTTGTGATTGTTCATGTGCGGATTTAATTAAAAACTCAGTCGATAATTATGCCATTGCATTACTATACAGGTGAGTATATATTATTAAAAAAATGTAAAAATAAACCAATCTGTTGCAATCTAGTATCTCGAATCATCGCTATATTATTTTTAAGGATTATTAATAATGAACGCTCCTACTGACTCTTCTGTTCAAACATTTCATGGTGGATGCCCGCATGATTGCCCAGACACCTGCTCAATGGTGTACACGGTTAAAGATAAAAAGCTAATCTCAGTGACGGGTAATAAATCTCATCCAATGACGCGCGGTGGTTTATGTGTGAAATTAAAAGATTACGAAAAACGCCATTATCACCCAGATCGTTTACTTTATCCGCTCAAGCGTACTGGACCAAAGGGAAGTAAGCAATTTAAGCGTATCTCTTGGAATGAGGCGCTAGATGAGATTACGAGCAAGTGGAAAGCGATTATTGATACAGATGGTCCACATGCGATTATGCCCAATAGTTATTTAGGCAACCAAGGTTTGGTGCATGGGCTAAACGGTGGTGATGCTTTTTTTAACCGTATGGGTGCAACGGTGTGTGAGCGTACGTTCTGTGGCGAGGGCTCCTGTACCGCATGGCTACTAACGGTAGGGCCTACAGCAGGGGTTGATCCAGAAAGTTTTAGTCACTCAAAGTACATTATTATATGGGCGTGCAACTCAGTGAGTACTAACTTACACCATTGGCACATCATTCATGAGGCACAAAAACGAGGGGCTAAAGTTGTGGTAGTGGATTCTTACGCATCTAAAACCGCAAAAGAAGCCGATTGGCACATTGCACCGAAACCTGGCACTGATGGTGCGTTAGCCATGGCAATGATGAATGTGATTATTAGTGAAGGTTTAACAGACCAAGACTATGTTGATCAGTACACCGTAGGTTATCAAGAACTAGCCGAGCGCGCTAAAACTAGAACGCCAGAATGGGCAGCGGAAATTACTGGCATTTCAGCGGACGATATTAGAAAGTTTGCACGCGAATACGCGACGACACCGCCAGCAGCAATCCGCCTAGGCGTTGCGCTGGAACGAAGTTACGGTGGTAGCCAAGCCATTCGTGCTGTGACAAGTTTGCCTGCGCTAATTGGTGCGTGGCGTCATGTCGGTGGTGGAGCATTACAGTTTCCAGTATGGGAGCATCCTTATAAATTTGACGTGATTTCGCGCCCAGATTTAATTCCTGAAGGAACGCCCGTGGTGAATAACCTGCAATTAGGGCGGGCACTTACAGGTGAGTTAGACCTTAAAACACCGATTAAATCGATGATGGTGTGGAATACTAATCCGCTTACGCAAGCGCCTGAGACTGACAAAATAGTCAAAGGTCTGGAGCGTGAAGACCTGTTCTTAGTCGTCGCTGAGCATTTTATGTCGGATACCGCGGCTTACGCGGATATTCTATTGCCAGCCGCGATGGGTGCAGAGATGGAGGATATGGTGCTCTCATGGGGTCATTTGTACCTGACCTACAATGAAAAATGTATAGACCCACCAGGTGAGGCGATACCCAATAATGAGATTTTTAGACAGTTAGCCAAGCGTATGGGCTATAACGATGATAATTTCCAGTGGAATGATACCGAGTGCTTAGAGAATTATGTAGATTGGAACTCACCTACCTGTGATGGTATCGATTTAGATTATTTACGCCAGCATGGTTTTGCACGATTAAAAGCTTTCGGAGATAAAGATACACGCGCACGTCATGCCAAAGGTGAGTTTCCTACCCCTACAGGCAAATGCCACTTCTTGGTGGAGGGGGCAAAAAACTTTGTCGCAGGACCTTTCCGCCAAATGTATGATGGTTTTCAGCCGGGTGAAGATTTAGATAGCTTGCCAGATTACGTACCATCTCGTGAAACGCCAGCAACGAATCCTGAGCTCGCAGCTAAATACCCTTTGAATATTATTTCGCCTAAGAGCCATGGCTTTTTAAACTCATGCTATGCCAATGTGACAGAAAAAATTAAGGGTCAGGGCGAGCAGTTTGTGATGATAAATCAGCTAGATGCTACAGCGCGTAATATTAAAGAAGGCGACGTGGTGAAGGTGTTTAATGACCGTGGTGCGTTTGAGGGGCTGGCGAGAATATCTGATGATGTGAATGCAGGGATTGTGGTGGCTACGCTTGGTTATTGGCGGCAGTTGAATAATGGGACGGTGAATTGTATTAGTTCGGCGGAGTTTGGGGATATGGGGCACTCGACTACGTTTAGTGATAATTTGGTGGAAGTGGCATTGGGTAGTGGTATCTAGTCAGGCGACACGGATCACCTCTTCTGGATAAGACAAAAAGTAGATTGCACTAAAGCCAGGGTTAACTACAGTGATTGCTTGGGATGCGCTTAGTCTGCCAGAGTTTAATGTTCTATCGGCAACCAGTAAGAGCACTATATTGCTGTATTTCCGTAGATATAAAGGTAACTTTTCTTGCTTTTTGTTTACTGCATCTTGAAGCGTGCTAGATGTTACTGCTCTAACCCAACCGACACGATCCTCGATACAGGACCAAACAACGTTGTCATGGCCTAAAGTCTGAGGTGACAAGAACATTATTAGTCCGTTGAACTCAAGCCTTTTGTCTAGGCTTGGGAGGCTTGAGCAGTTGGCGATAATTTCTGCCACTAGCTCTTCATCTGAGATAGCTTCTAATGAGCCAAGAAATTTGACATTGACTGGCGTACCACCTTTAGCTTTGTACATCCTCGCGAGTGCAGATGCGCGTTTTTGGTTTTTAGATTCATTTTGTTTAGATTTTGATCCAGCTCTACCCTCTGGATCAGTGAATATTTGCCGTACTTCGAGGCCAAATGTTTCGTTACCAACTTTGACTTCGAAGTCTAATGGTTCTTCAATGTCGATGAGTTCCCATTCGAATCCTAGAAGTCTCGCGGCGGATTCTGCATACAAGCGTTCGTTGACTTTATTAACCATATCTTTGAGGACTAGATAGTTAATGGAAGAAAAATATAACTTTAATATTCATAATGTTATTTAGTGATAAGGGGGTAATAGTTATTTTAATTAGAATGTTTAAATTGCTATGAATCACATCATAACTAATTGAGATTAGAGCCACAATGTTTGTCGCTCTCGCGCGACTAGCGAGTTTCTTTCTTTTGCTTAGCCAAAAGAAAGAAACCAAAGAACACCCGCAAGGGGTGTCCCCAACCTCGCTAAGTGCTAAAGCACTAAGTCGGTTGTGAAACCCCACCCCCTACCGCTTGTTTCCTGTGCTGCGCAGTTCTATGGGCGGCAATCGGAAACTCACTTCGTTCAAACAGCCGCTTGCCGAAAGCTCCCATAAAACTGCGCAGCGCAGGCGCGGTAGCAGGGGAGTTAATGTCAAAACCACTGTGGTTTAAGCGCTGCTTATTTTATTTATCAATACTTCAGTTCCGTCATTCCCGCGTAGGCGGGAATCCAGTGGCTTTGATGAACTTTGGAGATAGCTGGTAATGCAGTAAAATCACGTTATGAATATTTACTCTCTTGCACGTCCTTTGTTATTTCAGTTTGACGCTGAATCTGTTCACGACTTTACTTTAAAAAGCTTAAAAACTGCTGAGCGGTTGGGGGCTTTAAAATTGTGTGCATCTCCGCCTATTTGTCAGCCTCGCACGGTGATGGGTATTACGTTTCCTAATGCGGTAGGTTTAGCGGCAGGGTTAGATAAAAATGCTGCGGTGATTGATGGGATGGCGGCATTAGGTTTTGGCTTTATTGAGGTAGGCACGGTTACGCCTAGGCCGCAGCCAGGTAATCCTAAACCACGCTTATTCCGCGTGGAAAAAGCGCAAGGGATTGTTAACCGATTTGGTTTTAATAACTTGGGCGTAGATAACCTGATAGAAAATGTTAAAGCGGCTAAATATAAAGGTGTGCTGGGCATTAATATCGGTAAAAACTTTGATACGCCAAATGAAAAAGCAGTGGATGATTATTTGATTTGCATGCGTAAAGTGTACGCGTATGCGAGTTATATCACCGTGAATATTTCCTCGCCTAACACTAAAAACTTACGCGCTTTGCAAGAAAAAGAGGCGTTGTCAGATTTGCTTGCTACATTAAAAGCAGAGCAGTTGAAATTGGCTGAACAATTTGGCCGTTATGTACCAGTTGCTTTAAAAATTGCACCAGATTTAGAGCTAGCTCAGGTGAATGAAATTGCAGATTTGTTGATGGCGCATAACATTGATGCTGTGATTGCAACTAACACCACACTGTCTCGTGAGGCTGTGCAAGGGCTACCAAATGCTGCGGAAACAGGTGGATTGTCTGGTGCGCCAGTGCGAGATAAATCGACTGTGGTGATTCAGCAGCTATCACAGCGTTTGCAAGGCGCTTTACCTATTATCGGTGTGGGCGGTATTTTGAGCGGTACTGATGCGATAGAGAAAATTGCGGCTGGCGCTAGCTTAGTACAGTTATATAGCGGATTAATCTACAAAGGGCCACAGTTAATTCGTGATGTAGCACAGGCGCTTGGTTAGTCATCTTGCTTTTGATTAGTATGACATTGCCTATTTTATATTCTTATCGACGTTGCCCCTATGCCATGCGCGCCCGCATGGCGTTGAAGTACGCTGGTATTGCAATAGAAATACGTGAGATATCATTACGAGATAAGCCTGCACACTTATTAGAGGTATCACCTAAAGCTACGGTGCCCGTGCTAGTGTTGCTAGATGGCGCTGTGCTTGAGCAAAGCCTAGACATTATGCACTGGGCTTTACAGCAACGTGATATTGATGGATGGTTGTTAGCTCACGATGAGCAAGCACAGCAACTAATTGCAGAGAACGATACCAGTTTTAAACAAGCTTTAGACCGTTATAAATATGCGATTCGGTTTCCTGAGCAAGCTATGGAAGATTATCGGTCACAAGGTGAGGCTTTTTTGGCTAAACTGGAACAGCGACTAACTCAAACAAGCTTTCTAGCGGGTAAACAAATGAGTTTGGCTGATATTGCAATTTTTCCTTTTATTCGTCAATTCTCTGCGGTAGATGCTGATTGGTTTGAATCTACCAAATATATTAAGTTGAAAGCTTGGTTAAGCTTGATGGTTGAATCAGAGCTATTTAACAGCATTATGAACAAACACCCAGTTTATTCAGATGTTGAGAATTAACGCTCGACTCATCAATATTACGAGTCAACAGCGCTTAATTAGATTCAATTTTCCAGCCAGGTAGACGCCACTCGAAGTAAATGGCTAATATTCTGAGTAATGTCATGAGTGACGCGGGGATAAAGATACAAATCCAAGCGGCGAGGCCTAATTGATTAAGCAGTAACACTAACAAGCCACCTAAGAATGCGATGACCGCATACGGTTGGTAATCACTAAACGCTTTGGGGATTTCGTTGCAAAAGATGTCTCTTAGCACACCGCCAAACACCGCAGTCATCACCCCCATCAATGCGCACACAATCACAGGTAGTTGTTGCTGCAATGCTATTTGGGTGCCTAATGCTGCGTATAGACCTAAGCCCAGTGCATCAGGGATGAGTATGGCGCGTTCTGTTAGCTGAATATGTTTATTGCGCATAAACAGCATAGCAAGCATGCATAAAAACAGCATGAGCCATATCCAGTTGGCATGATCCACCCAGAAGAATGGACGTCGATCAAGTAGTACGTCTCGCAACGTTCCGCCACCGAACGCCGCTACGCCAGTCACAACAAACACACCAAAAGCATCTAGTTTTTTTCTGGCACCTGCAATGAGACCAGAAAGTGCAAAAGCTGATGTTGCACAAATCTCAATGACCACTTGTAGTGTAGATGTGTTGACATCAACCATAGATGCGAAACCTTAATCACAAGTGGTCGCTGAGATTAGCTTAAATCAACTAAGCCTTAAATCAACCAAGCGATATATGAGCTTTGTGTTAATAAACCTAGCGTTAAAAAAGAAAATATTAAACGAAGTAAGCTGTATCGTGAATTATATTAGACGATACAGCTTGTTAGAACACAGCTTATCAGACAGACTTAAGTCGTTGCTAAATCCTTAGCTTCGTTTTGATTGTTTTCTTCAAATATAAGCTTAACTTCATCTTTGTCATCAATATCAACATGTACGTTACCGCCATTCGACAGCTTACCAAACAGTAGTTCATCAGCAAGCGCCTTACGAATAGTATCTTGAATCAATCTCGCCATTGGACGCGCACCCATGAGTGGGTCAAAGCCTTTTTTGCCTAAGTATGCTTTTAATGCATCGCTAAATGTTGCTTCAACTTTTTTCTCATGCAGTTGATCTTCAAGCTGAATCAAGAACTTATCCACAACACGGATAATAATATCTTGTGACAAAGCCGTGAACGAAACAGTAGCATCTAATCTGTTACGGAACTCTGGTGAGAATAAGCGTTTGATGTCCGCTTGCTCATCTCCAGCTTGTTTCGCTGTCGTAAAGCCCATGCTTGATTTAGAAAGGCCTTCCGCACCTGCATTGGTGGTCATGATGATTGTCACGTTTCTAAAGTCTGCTTTACGGCCATTGTTGTCTGTCAAAGTACCGTGGTCCATCACTTGCAATAAGATATTGAAAATGTCTGGGTGTGCTTTCTCAATTTCATCCAATAGCAACACGCAATATGGGTGCTTAGTAATCGCCTCGGTCATTAGGCCGCCTTGCTCAAAGCCTACATAGCCTGGAGGTGCACCAATCAAGCGTGATACCGCATGGCGCTCCATGTATTCACTCATATCAAAGCGAATCAGCTCAATGCCCATAATGTAAGCCAGCTGTTTTGCAACTTCTGTTTTACCTACGCCAGTAGGGCCGCTGAACAAGAAGCTACCAATCGGTTTGTTGTTTTGACCTAAGCCACTACGGGCCATTTTAACGGCAGAAGACAGCGCCTCAATGGCTTTATCTTGACCAAATACCACGGCTTTTAAGTCACGCTCTAGGGTTTTAAGTGCGTTACGATCATCAGAAGAAATGTTTTTTGGCGGAATGCGCGCAATTTTGGCAATAATGTCTTCAATTTCTTTATTGCCAATCACTTTTTTCTGTTTAGATTTCGGCAAAATGCGTTGCGCAGCACCAGCTTCATCAATCACATCAATTGCCTTATCTGGTAAGTGACGGTCATTGATATATTTGGCTGATAATTCAGCAGCCGTGCTTAACGCCGCAGCAGTGTACTTCACGCTATGGTGTGATTCAAAGCGTGATTTCAGCCCTTTAAGAATCTCGATGGTCTCGGCTACACTAGGCTCAACCACATCCACTTTTTGGAAGCGACGAGATAGTGCGTGGTCTTTTTCAAAGATGCCACGATACTCTTGATAGGTGGTAGCGCCTATGCATTTGAGTGAGCCATTAGATAATGCTGGTTTCAATAAATTGCTTGCATCCAATGTGCCGCCACTAGCTGAACCTGCACCGATGAGCGTATGAATTTCATCAATAAATAGAATAGCCTCTGGCTTTTCTTCTAATTGTTTCATGACCGCTTTTAGGCGTTGCTCAAAGTCTCCACGGTATTTTGTGCCAGCCAGCAATGCACCCATGTCAAGTGAGTACACTACTGCATTCGCGAGTACATCTGGGATATCTTTTTCTACAATACGGCGAGCTAGGCCTTCAGCAATCGCAGTCTTGCCAACGCCAGCTTCACCCACAAGTAGTGGGTTGTTTTTACGGCGACGGCATAAGGTTTGTACAACACGCTCTAGCTCGGATGCGCGGCCAATAAGCGGGTCGATTTTACCTGCTACCACTTGTAAGTTCAGATTCAGAGTATAGTTTTCAAGTGCGCCATTTGGTGGAGCTTCTGCGTCAGCTTCTTGCTCACCACCTTCAGGTTTAGCAGTTTCACCTACTTTTGAAACGCCATGAGAAATAAAGTTAACAATGTCTAAGCGAGTAATGCCTTGTTGATGCAAGAAGAACACGGCATGTGAATCTTTTTCACCAAAAATAGCCACCAGTACATTGGCACCAGTCACCTCTTTTTTGCCAGATGACTGCACATGCAACATTGCACGTTGAATCACCCGTTGAAAACCTAGTGTCGGCTGTGTGTCAACATCGTCTTGCCCAATCACCGTTGGGGTGTGTTCTTCAATGTATTGGTTTAGTTCGGTACGCAATGTTTCTAATTTTGCACCGCACGCACGCAAAACCTCTGCCGCGGTTGGGTTATCAATCATTGCGAGTAGCAAATGCTCAACCGTGATGAGCTCGTGACGCTTTTGTCTTGCGTCCATAAACGCCATGTGCAAACTAACTTCTAATTCCTGCGCTATCATCTCGGTACCTAACTTTCTTTTATGTATCTTTCTTACATTTATGCCATTTCAATGATGCACTGTAATGGATGTTGCGATGTTCTCGCATGGCTAACTACTTGATTCATCTTTGTTTCCGCGATGTCTTGTGGATATACACCACATACACCAGCGCCCTCAGTATGTACTTTGAGCATAATTTGCGTTGCTTGTTCACGGCTTTTGTTAAAAAAATGCTCAATAACCTCAACGACGAACTCCATCGGTGTGTAATCATCATTTAACAGTAGCACCTTAAACATGGGGGGCAATTTTGGTTTTGCAACCTCAGGTTTCAGTGCAGTGTTACTTTCATGCGGTTTATTTGCCATAGTATGAATCTATTTTGAGCCAAACTGTAAAAAATTCAAGTGTAATTTGATGTATCTTGATGTGATCGTACTACGTAGCCGCAACAATCAATTGCATGGACTAAGGGAATATTTTGACGCTTTTTACAATTCTGTCTTGAGTTTGCAATATTTCGAGTCGATGTTCGCCAATTTTAAAGCTGGTATTAGGCTCGGGAATATCTTCAAAATGTTCCAGAATCAAACCGTTGAGCGTACGAGGACCATCTAATGGTAAATCAAGATTTAATTTTTTATTCAGGTCGCGTAATGTGCTGGTGCCATCTACCAACCAACTGCCATCTTCTTCTTGATGGTAGCTACCAAGTCGAGAAGGCAGGTGAGTGCTAAAGTCGCCAATCACTTCTTCTAAAATATCCTCTAGTGTCACTAATCCTTTTAATTCACCGTACTCATCCACCACCAAGGCAATACGTTCCTGATTTTCTTGGAACTGTTGAATTTGCGTAAAGAGTGGTGTGCCTGATGGAATAAAATAAGAGTCGTCAATTATTTCAAGTAATGCTGCTTTATCAAATTCATCTCTTTGGTGGTGTTCACGTAGTTGGCTGATGACCTTACGCACTTGCAAAATACCAATGATTTCTTCAGACTCACCTTGTCGCACAGGTAGGCGTGTGTGATGCGTGTTGGTGATGTGATTTAAAATATCGTCGATTGACGCATCAAAGTTAATACTTTCAATCATGGTATGAGCCGTCATGACATCATCTACCGTAATTTTTTCTAGCTCAAATAAGTTTAATAAAATCGTACGATGTTTTTTAGGCATAAAATGACCAGCGTCAGTCACGATGCTACGTAATTCATCCATCGAGAGTGATTGTGTGGGGCCCTCAAAGTTTACTTTGACTCTAAGTACCCGCAATAGACCAACAACGAACAAGTTAACAAACCATACGATTGGGTACAGTGCTTTAAGTAATGGGTACAAAATGTAGCTACAAAAGAATGCGAGTTTCTCTGGGTATGCTGCCGCAATTACTTTAGGTGAGATTTCACTAAACACTAAAATAGCAAATGTCACTGTCATTGTGCCAAACATCAGTGTCCATTCACCCTCACCAAACAACTCTACGACAATAATAGTGACTAAAGTGGCAGAAGCTGCATTGGCAAAGTTATTGCACAGCAAAATGACGCCTAACAGCTTGTCAGTTTTAAGTAGCAAAAATGTGGCGAGCCGAGCGCCTCTATGCCCTTGGTTTGCCAAATGTTTTAAGCGATAGCGATTGACAGACATCAGGCTGGTTTCAGCCAGTGAGAAAAATCCAGAAATTAAAAGCAGAACGGCAAGCGCGCCAAGCTGCCAAGATATAGGTATGTTGTTCAAAGTATTATTTGATGGTTACTACGAAGATGTAGTGTATACGTGATGGGGTGTTAGAGGCAAGTGTTCTAATTTTTCAGGCTTCTCATTGTAGATCTCTGATAGGTTCCTGAATGATAGTAACGTCACTATTTATATCTTGCTGTTGTTTTGAATCGTTGGGGTAGATGAATTAAACCGCTACAACCGCTTAATTTTTTAAATATTAAGCATTATAGCGGTCATTAGTGTTGCTTAAGCAAACTCTGATGGGTCTGGTTCAGTTACAGCGTCTTTTTTCTCGCCCTCTTTCTTTTCAACATCGCTCATCAAATTTGCACGGTTGATGCCTAGCCACATGGCGATTGGGCAAGCAACTAATACTGAAGAGTAGATACCAAACAAAATACCAATAGTAAGCGCTAGTGCAAAGTTATGTAGCACTTCGCCGCCAAATAGCAACATAGACAATACCATGAGCTGCGTTGAGAAGTGGGTAATGACGGTGCGTGACATGGTGCGAGTAATGGCGTTATCAATCACTTGTGTCACGCTAGCTTTACGCATTTTACGAAAGTTCTCACGTACTCGGTCAAACACTACCACAGACTCGTTAACAGAGTAACCTAATACCGCGAGCACCGCAGCTAGCACTGTGAGGTTAAACTCCCATTGAAAGAATGCGAAAAAGCCTAAGATGATAATCACATCATGCATGTTTGCAATAATGGCTGCTACAGCAAAGCGCCATTCAAAACGCATCGCTAGATAAATCATAATGCCAACAATCACTAAGAGTAAAGCCAATGAGCCTTTCTCATACAGTTCGGCACCCACTTGTGGGCCCACGAACTCAATGCGGTTCATTTGCACTGAGCTGTCTACTTCTTTAAGTGAGTCCAGCACTTTGTCAGAAAGCTGTGCACCTGTAAGGCCAGCCCTTACTGGTAGGCGGATGAGCACGTCGCGACTAGTACCAAAATTTTGCACAGTAGCATCTTTTAAACCGATGCCATCAACCGTCTTACGAATCTTATTCAAGTCAGCGGCATGAGGGTAGTTCACTTCAATCATGGTGCCACCAGTGAAGTCCACACCAAAGTTCAAACCTTTTGTCGCCAGAAAAACGATGGCAAGGATGAATGTAATCATTGAGATGGCTGTCGTTAGGCGGCCATAGCTCATGAACGGGATGTCTTTTTTTACTCTAAAAAATTCCATAGTGTTTGCTCTATTTTTTGACTGAGGGCGCTAGTTAACTGGAGCGCTTAACCAATTGAAAGGTGTGTTGTTTTGCGACGGCTTCCATAAACCCAATTAACAATCGCACGTGAAACGACCACTGCACTGAACATCGAAGTCAGAATCCCAAGCACATGCACCACTGCAAAGCCTTTAACTGGACCTGAGCCAAATAGGAACAACGCAATACCAGCAATCATCGTGGTGACGTTGGAGTCAAGAATCGTATCCCAAGCACGGTCATAACCTACGTGTATTGAGGCTTGAGGCGTGTTGCCATTGCGTAACTCTTCTCGAATTCGTTCATTAATCAATACGTTAGCATCAATTGCCATCCCTAGAGTTAAGGCTACTGCAGCTAAGCCAGGTAACGTTAGGGTTGCTTGTAGCATGGACAATACCGCAACCAGCAACAGTAAGTTAATGCCGAGTGCTAATACTGAAATCCCACCAAATATCAAATAGTAAATAACCATGAACACGGCAATCGCTGCAAAGCCCCACAAGGTGGAATGCATACCGCGTTTGATATTTTCTTCACCCATGCTAGGGCCTACAGTCCGCTCTTCAATAATGTCCATTGGTGCTGCTAATGCACCAGCACGTAGTAGTAAAGAGATGTCCGTCGCTTCTTGTGTGTTTGCCATGCCAGAGATCTGTACGCGACCGCCACCAATTTCTTCGTTAATCACAGGTGCAGTGACTACTTCAGTGTTGCCTTTTTCAATCAGTAAAATGGCCATGCGCTTGCCCACGTTTTCACGCGTTACTTGTTGGAACACTCGCGCACCACGAGCATCAAGCGTCACATTAACAACAGATTGCCCAGTTTGATTATTAACGCCAGGGCCTGCATCAGTGATGTAATCACCGGTGAGGACAACGTTTTTTTTCACTAAGATGACACCACCTTCGCGGTCTTTAAATGCGTCAGTACCCATTGGCGCTTGACCTTGTGCTGCTTTTTCTAAGGTCATGGCGTCAGATTTTTCTTCATCGACTAAACGAATCTCAAGTGTAGCGGTGCGACCTAATATTTCTTTCGCTTTTGCTGTGTCTTGCACACCTGGTAACTGAACCACCACGCGGTCTGCACCTTGTTGTTGAATGATTGGCTCAGCAACACCTAGCTCGTTAATACGATTGTGCAACGTTTGAATGTTTTGTTTTAGTGCAAACTCCTGAATGCGCTTTTGCTCAACGGCATTAAGAGACGCGCTCAGGATGATCTCTTCACCATTAACACTGTCTTTAAGCGTGAGGTCTGGATATTGATTGCTGATAATTTTCTTTGCTTTAGTTAATTCAGAATCGCTGGTAAAGCGAATCTGCACTGTTTGGCCTTCTCGCGTTACGCCTGCGTAAGAAACACGCTCTTTACGTAAAGCTGTTCTAAAGTCACCCACAAAACGTTCGGCAGCTTTATCTAAAGCAGCTTTCATGTCCACTTGCAAAAGAAAGTGCACGCCTCCACGTAAATCTAAACCTAAGTACATTGGCTTAGCGCCCAGACTACGCAGCCAGTCTGGTGAGCGTGATAGCAAGTTGAGTGCTACCGTGTAGTCACTATTCAAGTTTGCTTGCAATAGGTCTTTGGCTTTGATTTGCGTGTCAGTATTTGCAAAGCGTGCTTTTACGCCGCGCGCATCTAAGTAGATGCCATCGTATGCAATTTTTTCTTGTTGAAGAATCTGCTCTACTTGCGCTAGTAAGGCAGGGTCAACCTTACTTGTGCTTTTTGCAGGAGTGACTTGAACCGCAGGCGACTCGCCAAACATATTAGGGATGGCGTAAATCAGCCCCATTAAAATCATGAAGACAACAAAAATGTTTTTCCACAGCGGGTAGCGGTTCATAGTCAGGCTCTAATCAACGGTTTGCATTACTTATATAGTAGTGTGCAAATTGTTTAATAAATTTGTAGGCAGATACTTTTGATTAAATGCTTTTAATCGTACCTTTTGGCAATGCGCTTTGTATCGCATGCTTTTGAACGGTAATTTCAGTATTCGGTGCAATTTCGACAGTAACAAAAGTGTCAGTGACTTTAGTGATTTTGCCAACAATGCCACCAGAAGTGACCACTTCATCGCCTTTTTGCAAGGCAGCAATCATATTACGTTGCTCTTTTGCTTGTTTCATTTGAGGACGAATAATCATGAAGAAGAATAACAAAAAAATCACGATCAACGGTAAGAAACTAGTGAAGTCTGTAGCAGGTGCTGTTGCAGCATAAGCATTTGAAATAAACACGATATAACTCTCTTAAAAAATAAACTTAAAAAATGAATAAACTTAGGGAAATGCGGAATAAGTGCCTGCGCAAGCAAATTGCTGCGTTGCGCGGTACTCGCAACCTCGCTGTATACCGCATACTATCTCGGCTTCTGCGTTCCGTGCGCCTTGCCCTTTATCTCGCTCGGCGACTTATTCCGTGTTTCCTTAGGATTAATGTAAAAATTAGCCTTTAATTCTAGCACATACTCTATTTGAATGCAGATGGTGCAGATATGAGTTCAGTGAAATCAGGACAAACTCCTACGCTTGACGGCAAACTCTTGTTTGAAGGTTTCGAACGTTCCATTTTCAATCGCCCCACGCATGCCACCCATGAGTTGCTGATAGTAGTGCAGATTGTGTATGGTATTTAGGCGCGAGCCTAAAATTTCACCGATTCTATGTAAGTGATGCAAGTATGCTCGCGTAAAGTTGCGGCAGGTATAGCATGCGCAGTCCGCATCAAGCGGGTTTGTGTCGTTCTTATAACTTGCATTTTTAATCTTAACGTCGCCGTATTGGGTGAATAGCCAGCCATTACGTGCGTTGCGAGTAGGCATCACGCAGTCGAACATGTCAACGCCTTGTGATACGGCAGCGACTAAATCTTCAGGTGTGCCTACGCCCATTAAATAACGAGGCTTGTCTTGCGGCATTTTAGGTGCGGTATGTGCCAAAATGCGTAGCATGTCTTCTTTTGGTTCGCCGACTGAAAGACCGCCAATGGCATAGCCATCAAATCCGATTTGCTCTAAGCCTTCACGAGAAACGTCTCGTAACTCTTCATGCATGCCACCTTGTATGATGCCAAACAACGCATTAGGGTTGCCTTCGTGCGCTTGCTTGCTGCGTTTTGCCCATCTTAGCGAAAGCTGCATCGAGTCGTTTGCTTCTTTTAGCGTAGCAGGATAGGGTGTGCATTCGTCAAAGATCATGACGATATCTGAGTTTAGTACACGTTGAATATTCATGGACTCTTCTGGTGTCAGAAAGCATGAGTCTCCATTGATCGGTGAGCGAAACTTGACACCTTCTTCTGATATTTTGCGTAAATCACCTAGGCTCCACACCTGAAAACCGCCAGAATCTGTGAGTATCGGTTTGTCCCATCCCATAAACTTATGTAAGCCACCATGCGCCGCAATCACTTCTAGCCCTGGGCGTAACCAAAGGTGAAAGGTATTGCCTAGAACGATATGCGCATCGATTTCGGTGAGCTCTAGCGGCGACATTGCTTTTACGGTGCCATAAGTGCCTACTGGCATGAACGCAGGGGTTTCAACTTTGCCGTGTGCTAGTTCTAAAGTGCCTCGGCGTGCGAGACCATCTTGTTTGTGTAAGGTAAATTGCATGGGTAGAACAATAATATTTTGAATGTCGCGATACTAACATAATATGTTTGGTTTGTAGGTAAGCCTGTTGGTGTATGGGCATACGAGCCTACAGTATTGAAACATTTATATTGAGTCTTAGTGAAAACTAATTTATTAGAATATACTCAAATGAAAAGTAGTAAACCAAACAATGGAGGATATATGAAAAATACGATGATTTTAGGTTCATGCTTATTGGCATTTGTACTTGGGGGTTGCGCTAGCATGACTGAGACACAAAAAGGTACTGCTAAGGGCGCTGCAATTGGCGCTGGTGCTGGTGCTGTTGTTGGTGCTATTGCTGGTAAAGGTAAAGGTGCTGCGATTGGTGCTGCAGTGGGCGCTGGTGTGGGTGCTGTGGCAGGTAACGTATGGACTAAGCGCCAAGAAGAACAAAAAAGGCAAATGGAAGAGGCTACAGCTGGAACTGGTGTAGGTGTGACGCAAACTGCAGATAATCGCCTAAAACTTGATATTCCTAGCGATGTTTCTTTTGATGTGGGCCGTTCAGATATTAAATCTAACTTTAGAGCTGTGCTTGATGCTTTTGCCACTAGTTTAGTCAATAACCCTGCAAGTAACGTGACCATTATTGGGCATACCGATAGTACAGGTAGCGATGCGGTTAATAACCCATTGTCGTTAAATCGTGCTGCGAGTGTTCGTGACTATGTAGTGACGCGCGGTGTGCAGTCATCTCGGATCGTGATTGACGGCAGAGGTTCTCGTGAGCCTTTGGTAGCGAATGACACTGCAGCGAATAGAGCAAAAAATCGTCGTGTAGAGATTTTTGTTGCAGAGCCAGCTAATTAACAGTGAATATAGCCTTTTGATCAAATATTGATCATTAAAGTACTAAACAAAGCCGGCGAATATGCCGGCTTTGTTTTGGCTGGTTATAATTTTGACAGGATGAGTGAGTGTTAAAGTGGTAATTGAAGTTGAGTTTCTTTCAAGGGTTAACCCAAATTTGATTTCAAGTATCGCTGTAGGCTTTGTTATACTAATCAAAATTAAAGAATTATCATATATAAAGGTATGATACAAAACATGATTGAATCTAAGCAAAAACCATCTCGTCGTAATACAGACTCGCCATCTTTGCGTGAGCGAGGCATTTATTTACTGCCTAATTTATTCACTTCGGCTGCCCTATTTGCTGGATTTTACGCCATTGTGCAGGCAATGAACGGGAACTTTGAACTCGCTGCGATTGCAATTTTTATTGCGATGGTGATGGATGGCTTGGATGGTCGTGTTGCACGTATGACCAATACACAGAGTGCTTTTGGTGCGGAATACGATAGCTTGTCTGATATGGTGTCATTTGGTGTAGCACCAGCACTTATTCTGTACGTATGGGCGCTTAAGCCTTTAGGTAAATTGGGTTGGATAGCTGCTTTTATTTATTGCGCTTGTGCGGCACTTCGATTGGCGCGATTTAATACTAAGCTTGATGATGTTAATCAAGATAAGCGTTATTTCCAAGGCCTGCCTAGCCCTGCCGCTGCTGCCTTGTTAGCAGGATTTGTGTGGGTGTCTTATGAATATGGCGTGAGTGGTCGTGATGTATTTTTTGGTGTGCTTAAAATGAAGTGGATGGCATGGAGTATCACTGTGTTTGCTGGGGCTTCTATGGTGAGTGACCTGCGTTACTACAGCGGTAAAGATATTAATTTAAAAGCCAGTGTGCCATTTTTTGTGATTCTAGGCATCATGTTAGCGTTTGTGCTTATTTCATACAGCCCGCCAGAGGTGTTATTTTTGATTATGGCTCTGTATGCGCTCTCTGGTTATGCGATGTGGTTGCGAGGCAAGTTTAAGTCTGCTTCAGGGCCCAAGTAATTGGTAATAGTGCGTAAGGTTTACTTATCATCATGATAAGTAAATTCAAATACTTAAGCACTTGCGAAATGCCTTAAAAAACATTATATTACTATCACTATGTTCAATTTAAATATTACATTTACTCAAAACGCACTTCATCATCATGCAAGTGCGGATCTGCTACGCAATTTATCTGCGTTACGTCTTCTTAGTTTTCTGCGCTAGTGCGCAGACTAAACACACTCAAAATTTAAGTATTACTTCGCGCATTCACTATATTAAGTGAATTGTCAGCAACCAGCCTGTTATTTAAAGCAGTGATAGGCTGAATAAAATAAAACTAAGGTAATTATCATGACACAAGACCAAATTATAATTTTTGATACGACATTGCGTGATGGCGAGCAGAGCCCAGGCGCTTCAATGACTAAAGAGGAAAAAATCCGTATTGCACGCCAGCTTGAAAAGTTGGGCGTCAACGTGATTGAAGCTGGTTTTGCTGCGGCGAGCCCAGGTGATTTTGATGCGATTCACGAAATTGCAAAAATCATTAAAAATTCAACCGTCTGTTCATTAGCACGAGCTAGCGAGAATGATGTGCGCCGTGCTGGTGAGGCAATTAAGCCTGCGGCAAAGGGCCGTATTCATACATTTATTGCGACTAGTAAAATCCATATGGAAAATAAACTCCGTATGACAGAAGACCAAGTCGTTGAGCGTGCTGTGCAGGCAGTGAAATGGGCGTTGGAATATACAGATGATGTTGAGTTCTCCGCTGAGGATGCTGTGCGATCAGAGATGGACTTCTTGATTCGCGTGTTTGATGCTGTGATTCAAGCGGGTGCAAAAACGATTAACGTGCCAGATACGGTAGGCTATTCTATTCCTGCCCCATGGGGCGATCGTATGCGTGAATTGATTGCGCGCGTGCCTAATAGTAATCAAGTGGTTTGGTCAACACATTGCCATAACGATCTTGGTATGGCCGTCGCAAATTCATTGGCAGCGGTAATGGGCGGTGCGCGCCAAGTTGAATGTACCATTAATGGCTTGGGTGAGCGTGCGGGGAATGCAAGCTTGGAAGAAGTTGTCATGGCGGTGAAAACGCGCAGTGACATCTTTAATTTAACAACAAGCATTGATACTACACAAATCGTACCAACCAGCAAATTAGTCTCTTCAATTACTGGATACCCTGTGCAGCCTAATAAGGCGATTGTGGGTGCAAATGCCTTTGCACATGAGTCTGGGATTCATCAAGATGGCGTGTTGAAGCACCGAGAGACTTATGAAATTATGCGTGCTGAAGATGTAGGTTGGAACGCAAACAAGTTAACCTTAGGTAAATTGTCTGGCCGTAATGCGTTTAGAACACGCTTGAAGGAATTGGGCATTGAGCTTGAAACTGAAGATTTGTTAAATGCAGCGTTTGCACGTTTTAAAGATTTAGCGGATAAAAAATCTGAAATTTTCGACGAAGACTTGCATGCCTTGGTGAGTGATGAGTTTGTTTCAGAGGCCACCGAGAATTATAAGTTGGTGTATTTACAAGTAGCATCGCAAACAGGAGAAGTGCCACACGCCTTGATTACAGTGAGCGACAACGGTAGTGAGAAAAAAGCTGAAGCTGATGGTGGTGGCCCTGTAGATGCATCGTTTAAAGCAATTGAGCTTATCGTGAATAGCGGCGCTGAATTGTTACTTTACTCCGTCAATAACATTACTAGCGGTACAGATGCACAAGGTGAAGTGACCGTGCGCCTTTCAAAAGGTGGGCGTATTGTTAACGGACAGGGTGCAGATACTGATATCGTTGTGGCCTCTGCGAAAGCTTATTTGAATGGTTTAAATAAGTTGCATAGCAAGTTTGAGCGTGCACACCCTCAAGTGTAGTTTTTTGAATCCAGATGTGTTGTTGAAAATAAGTTGGGTGAATCCATGAGTTTGTTAGGGCAGATGAAACTTCAAGCGCAACAGGCGCTTGAAGAAAAAAGTAACCAAGTCAAACTAAGTGCTGATTCGCTCGCTTTGCGTAATGCAAAGCTTAAAGAGATATTTGACTATTGGCGCGAATTCTCTGAGTTAATCAGAGTGATAGAGCCTGATTTTACGCATGTTATTTCATTGCCTAGTGTTGGTGAATTATCTGGGCTGAAAGTGACTGAGCCTTTTGCAGAGTATCGATATGCACTCTTAAGCAACGAAACATTTTCTGATGAAATTAGTCACGTTTCATTATTTTATTTTTACAAAGCGCCACAGGTTTTTGAGTTTGAGCGTGAGCTTGGAATTGCGTCGCGCATTAAAGACGTGTTGTGGCGCTATGGTGTTGTACATACTGCTGAGGATGTGAAAAGTGAACAGGGACGGGTGGTTGCAGTCTCCTTTACCATCCCTTGGCAAGTAAAAGGCTCAGTATTTGTGACGCCTTTACCTAATTCAAATGTATTGCATTTTTCATTAAAAAATATAGCAAAGCTAGGTGAAATGGAGTTGGAAATGCCGTTTGATCAAGTGGATGCAACTTTTCTGGATGAGTTCTCTAAATTGTTGCTCGGTCAGGAAAGCTCTTTTTGGAAGCTGGCTAAATTCTAGCAGCATAAGAATATGCGCCTACATATGAATCGCCAATCAATCTTGATTGTCTTGGCGCTGTTTTGTACCTATTTTATTTGGGGCTCAACTTACTTAGCCATTCGTTTTGGTATAGAGAGTTTTCCACCATTTTTGATGGGCGGAGTACGCTTTACGGTTGCAGGTGTAATTTTGTTTGTGGTGATGCGCTCTTTAGGTTCAGCGATGCCTTCCGCACATGAATGGCTAGGCGCAAGTGTGGTTGGGTTGTTATTGCCTGCATTAGGTAATGGCACAGTGTGCTATGTGCAACAAACTGTCTCTTCAAGCGTTGCTGCACTTTCTATTGCAACTGCACCTATTTGGATGGCAATTTTCTCTTCTATTTGGGGACATAAAATTACCCCTAAAGAGTGGCTAGGTATCGCTATCGGTTTAGTGGGCATTGTATTGCTGAATTTAGGTGGTAGTTTTGACGGTGACTTTATGAGTGCATTTTTGTTGATATTTGCTGCCGCCAGTTGGTCATTTGGTTCAGTTTGGGGCAAGCATTTAGCTATGCCTAAAGGCTTGATGGGTGCTGCTTGTCAGATGCTTACGGGTGGATTGGCACTGATGATGGTGAGTGCTTACGCTGGCGAAACTTGGCCTGCCGAAATTTCTTTGAAGTCTTGGGGCGCTATGTTGTTTTTAATCGTATTAGGGTCGCTAGTCGCATACAGTGCATACCAATACTTGCTTAAAACAGTGCGCCCGTTAGTGGCTAGTAGCAATACTTTTGTAAACCCGATTGTGGCTTTTGCGGTAGGGGTATGGTTTGCCGCTGAACATGTAACCATGGTTGAGATGGTCGCACTTGGTGTGATTTTAGTGGGTGTTTTTTTAGTACTTTCTGTAACCAACAATAAAGATATTTAATATGAAACAAGACATAAATTCAAAGCAAGACCTAGATTCTAAGCAAAATCTGGCTTCAAAACAAAATATAGCTTTGTTTGATTTAGATAATACTTTGCTTGCTGGAGATAGTGATTATAACTGGGGTTTGTTTTTGATTAATGAAGGCCTACTAGATGGCAAAACGCATCAGGCGCGCAATGATCAGTTTTACCAAGATTATAAAAATGGTAATTTAGATATTTATAAATTTCTTGAGTTTCAGTTGAAGCCATTAAGTGAGCATTCAAAAGCGTTTTTAGATACCCTGCATTTGAAATATATGGAAAATGTCATCCGTCCGATGATGACCCAAAAAGCCCAAGATTTAGTAGATACGCATAAGGCAGCAGGTGACTTATGTGTTGTGATTACAGCAACCAATAGTTTTGTAACCAAACCAATTGCTACAGCGTACGGGATTGAGCACTTAATCGGGACAGACCCAGAAATCAAAGATGGTCAATATACAGGTGGCGTGCAAGGTGTGCCAAGTTTTCAAGAGGGTAAGGTGACACGCATTAATGATTGGTTAAAAGCACGCGGTCAGCATTTAGATGACTTTGGTAAAAGTTATTTTTATAGCGATTCACACAATGACTTGCCACTAATGAAGCGGGTGACCAATCCAGTGGCTGTCGATGCAGACCCGACGCTCACTGCGTATGCAGAGCAAAACCAATGGCCTCATATCAGTTTACGTAACTAGACCTACTGAATAGGGCTGGCGTGGGTGATTAACTGCCAGCCGCCGCTGTTTATATATAGCTAGGTTTTGAATATAGAAGCAAACATTTAAAGCTGCGCATCAGTGAAGCTTTAAATGTAATTAGTGGCCAAGAAGTATCTGTGAAACAAACTTACTGCCGATATAGGCGAGTACTAGCAATATGAAGCCTGCTAGCGTCCAGCGAATTGCCTTGAGCCCGCGCCATCCATATTGATATCTGCCAAACAGCAAGCCTGCATAAATAAACCAGCTAGCGATTGAAAAAATAGTTTTGTGGTTAAATTGCATTGGCTTGTGAAAAAGTGATTCAGAAAACCACATGCCGCTCGCCAAGGTGATGGTCAGTAGAATCAACCCAAATCCAATCATTTTAAATAACAGACTTTCCATCACCATTAATGGTGGGAAGTTTGGCAGTTTGATCAAGGTGGGTTTATGATGCAGACTGCGTTCTGCTACTGCCATGAGTAGTGCATGAAGCGCTGCAAATGTGAACAAGCTGTAAGCAATCATCGCTACCCAGATATGTGCGATAAAAAGAGGGTTGCTTGACTCTGGCAGGAAATGTGTCTCCGTGAAAAATGCAGGCAACAGCGAGAACAACGCAGCTGGAGGCAGTACAAATGCTTGGAGGCTGTAAAGTTGATGGTTGCGGTCTGTAACCCAGTACACCAAAACAGTTAGCCATAGAATAGCGGAAATCGATTGATAAAAACCTAAATTGAATCCTACCGAAAAAATACTTTGATGGAGTAGCCATCCGTGAATCAGTAAGCCTAAAGCAATCATCGTAGAGTGTAGCTTCAGTGCATTAAGCCTAATGGAAGCATTGCTTTCTTGCGTTTTGGCCTCGCGCCAAAAATCAATAGCGACTGCTATGTAAATGAAAGCAACGATAAAATAGGGAATTAATTTCTGCATAGTGCAATTATGGCGCAATTAAGCTGTAAATATAATAGCTGATTGTAATAAATATAGCGTTTGTGGCAAGTGGCTAAGTTTATAGCGCAGATATGTAGGTTGTGCATGCTACCTTGTTAGCGAGTATTTGCCTGTGCCTTTGATTTAAAAAATGTATTGATAGGACTGGCCTATCGCTTGATGTAAAATTAAACATTAGATTATTAGTAAGAGTATAAAAATGCTAGAAAATTTGACTGGGCGCCTACAAGGCGTCATTAAAAATTTACGTGGACAAGCACGCTTAACTGAAGAGAATATTGCAGATGCAATGCGTGAAGTGCGTATGGCTTTGCTAGAAGCCGACGTTGCGTTGCCAGTAGTGAAAGATTTTATTGCCGCCGTTAAGTTGCGTGCGCAGGGTAAAGAGGTTCTGCAAAGCTTAACCCCTGGTCAGGCTGTGATTGAAGTTGTAAATGACGAGCTGACATCGCTCATGGGTAAAGCGAATGAGGGCTTGAATTTGTCAGCAGTGCCCCCCGCTATCATTCTCATGGCTGGCTTACAGGGCTCAGGTAAAACCACCACTTCTGCAAAACTGGCAAAATTATTAAAAGAGCAAAAAAAGAAAGTCCTGTTAGCCAGTGCTGATGTGTATAGACCAGCAGCGATTGAGCAACTTAAAACACTAGCGAAGCAACTTGAAGTAGAGTGTTTTGATAGTAATGCTAGCCAAGCACCAATTGATATTGCGACCGCAACTTTAGATTTCGCTAAACGTGGCTATTATGATGTGGTGATTTTCGATACGGCGGGTCGTTTAGGTATCGACGAAGCCATGATGGCCGAGATTAAAGCACTGCACGCGTTCTTAAACCCGATTGAAACTTTGTTCGTCGTTGATGCGATGCAGGGGCAAGATGCGATTAATACTGCGAAAGCTTTTGGCGACACTTTACCGCTAACGGGTATTGTTTTAACCAAGTTAGATGGTGACTCACGTGGTGGTGCAGCGCTATCAGTGCGTCATGTGATTGGTAAGCCAATTAAATTTATTGGTGTCAGTGAAAAAGTGGATGGTCTTGAGCCATTTTATCCAGATCGTATGGCGTCACGCATTCTTGGTATGGGTGATGTGCTTGGGTTAATTGAGCAAGCACATAAAAATGTTGATTTAGCTGAAGCTCAGAAATTAGCCGATAAAGTTAAATCTGGTAAGAACTTTGATTTAGACGATTTTAAAGCGCAAATGTCACAAATGCGAAAAATGGGTGGTATGGGTGCATTGATGGACAAAATGCCATCACAGATTGCAGGCATGGCGGCTAAAGTGAACCCAGAGGATGCTGACAAAAGCATCCGCCGTATTGAGGGCATTATTAATAGCATGACCCCGCTCGAGCGCCGTAAACCTGAAGTGATTAAAGCAACGCGTAAAAAACGTATTGCAGATGGGTCTGGCGTACAAGTGCAAGAAGTGAACCGCTTATTAAAGCAGTTTGAAGAAACGCAAAAAATGATGAAAATGTTTAGTAAAGGCGGCATGGCGAAAATGATGCGCAGTATGGGCGGACTGATGGGCGGTAAACTTCCAGGGATGCGCTAGTCCTGGAGTTCTGAGTAGAGTCCTGGATTTTGAGTGGTACGCTGTATTGTGTGATGGAATAATGGATTGTGCTTTTTTGTTAAGTCTTGTTAAAACAGTCTCTTACGAAATAACGTAAATATTTTTACAAAATAATTAAATTATTTGCACATTTATGATTGACCAACTCAATAGTTTCTAGCATAATTGCGCCCTTTCCTGAGTGACGCAAGTTGCTTGAGAAATAAAGGGGGTGTTAGCTCAGCTGGTAGAGCAGCGGACTTTTAATCCGTTTGTCGTGGGTTCGATCCCCGCACACCCTACCAATTTAAAGCCTAGTCAGAAATGACTAGGCTTTTTGTTTTGTGAAGAGGAAATAAAAAGCTGCGTTCATATTTAAGAACCGTGCGCTATAATCATCCGCATAATAGTGAAGAGATATTCTGTAAGAACGCTCTCTGAAGCTACATCCCTACTTTCATATGATATTAAATTAGTGAGTTATCGATAATGGGCATGAAAATAGAGTGCATGCCTTTTCCTGATGTGCGACGGCAAGCACAGGCGTGGCAAGACAGAGCATTAGGGATTGTGTGTTTTAATGAGTCTAATCTGGGCAGCTTTAACGAAGTGCCAGGAATCCATTTAAATACACCAGTGTTAGCAGGCGAGGATATCGCCTGTGAAGTTTGGCTGAGCGATACCTCCCCAAGAAATAATAGTAGCAGTGATGTGGTAAGCAGTAACAAAGGGGCGATTCAGTATCGACTGAATGATGAGCTGCTGTTCGGTGTTATTAGTTTAGATGAGTTAACATTTTCACAAGGACAAACTCAGCAAACAGGAAATGAGAGTTCTCCATTGCAGCAAGCTACCGAATCCGCTTATCGCCAAATATTCGCATTGATCGATGAGCTAGGTTATTCGAATCTCTATCGCTTCTGGAATTACTTGGCGGATATTAATGATATTAGTCATGGTTTAGAGCGATATCGCCAGTTTAACGTGGGTCGCAAAAATGCTTTGATGCAGAGTAGTCGGGACCTAGGGAGCGAAATGCCCGCAGCCTGTGCGCTAGGCTTAGCCAATGGTCCATTAAGCATTGCATTTCTGGCAGGCAAGACTAAGGCCGTTGCCATTGAGAATCCTCGCCAAATCAAAGCATATGACTATCCTGAGCAATACGGACCAATTACACCAAGTTTCTCGCGTGCTACTTTATTACACAGCGGCAAGCAGGCTACTTTATTCATCTCTGGTACGGCTAGTATTGTCGGTCACCAAACACAGCATACATCAGATGTTGCAGCGCAAACTAGGGAAACCTTATTGAATCTTGATGCTGTGATTGCAGAAGCCAATCGTGTGTTGGGCCAGCCGAGGTTTAACCTGCATGATACTTTTCTCAGGGTGTATATCCGCTACCCTAAAGATTTTAATGCGGTACGTGCAGAATTGCAGCGTTATTTGAAAGGCGAGATTAACGCCATGTTTATACAAGCTGATATCTGTCGTCACGATTTATTAGTTGAGATTGAAGCCACCATCCAATGTGTGACGGAATTTGATAGGGTTGAAGTTGCATGAGTTGGATAAAGACAAATTCCGTTTCGGGTTTCTGCCTGCAACTTTATGATTATCTTGTCCTGTATTTAGGATTGATCTGGCTGGGTTTTCTGAGTTTATGTTGGACATTGATTGCCTGTATGCTTTACCCTCTGTTGCCTAAGCGTTATGGCATCACCCTAGGCCGCTATGTGATTATGATCTCTTTCCGTGCTTATTTAGCCAGCTTGAGTCTCTCACAGCGCTGTCACTTTGATTTAACTGAGTTAGATGTACTACGTAACGACACCCCAATGATCATCGCGCCTAACCATCCATGTTTATTGGATGCCGTCATGGTGATCTCACGCTTACCAAACGTTGCATGTGTCATGAAAGCAGAGCTCATGAACAATGTTTTCTTAGGTGCAGGTGCTCGGTTAGCACGCTATATCCGTAATGAACCGATACGGCGTATGGTGATGCAGTCTACTGAAGACTTTGAAACTGGAAGCCATTTACTTTTGTTTCCAGAAGGCACACGCACTGTGCGGCAACCTATTAATGCTTTGAAGGGTAGTATTGCCTTGATTGCGCATCAGGCAAAAGTACCTGTGCAAACACTCATCATCGAAACTAACTCACCCTATTTAAGTAAAGGCTGGTCACTGTTTCGTAAGCCGATTATGCCTGTGAGTTATAAAATAAAATTAGGTAAACGTTTCCCACCGCCCGACAATACCCACCAGTTTATGGCAGAGCTAGAAGAGTACTTTAGTCATGCGTTAAAGAGCGATGAGCTAAACCCTTACGCTAACCAACGTTTAACTTCAGGGGCTGATTATAATAAACCGAGCACCACACTTAATTCACAAGGGACCACATTGTCATGAGCAGTCCTTCAGAAACGCATGTCGTCCTTATTCCCAGTTATAACCCCGGTGCCAAAGTCTATGAAACTGTACGTGCTGCGCGTCAATTCTGGAACCCAGTTTGGGTAATCATTGACGGTAGTACCGATGGGTCGGAAATCACTTTACAGCAGATGGCGAACTCAGATAGTGGTTTGCAGGTGATTCATTTACCGCGTAATCAAGGTAAGGGCGCAGCCGTACTGCACGGACTTCATATTGCTTCTGCCGAAGGATTTACCCATGTACTTACGATGGATTCCGATGGACAACACCCCTCTGATTTAATCCCAAAGTTTATGGATGAATCCATGAAAAATCTTGATGCTATGATTCTAGGGAAACCCATCTTTGATGCTAGTGCACCCAATATTCGTGTGCAGGGTCGCAAAATTTCAAACTGGTGGGCGAACCTAGAAACGCTGGGAGGCGGTATTGGAGATTCGCTATTTGGATTTCGCGTTTATCCTATTGAGCCACTCAGAAAGGTGATGCGCTTCAATCCTTGGATGCGGCATTTCGATTTTGACCCTGAAGCTGCCGTGCGGCTAAGCTGGCGAGGTGTCAAAGTAGTGAATCTGCTTGCATCGGTGCGCTATTTTAGTACTGATGAAGGTGGCGTTTCTCATTTTCGTTACTTACGCGATAATATATTGCTGACTTGGATGTATGCGCGACTGTTTGTGGGCTTTGTGTTGCGATTGCCAGTACTATTGTTGCGACGTCTGTCGCGATTTTTACAGAGTAATTAATGCGTCAGCGAGATTAACGAATCAGCAACCATGTCCGAGAGTTAAATCATCCCGCCATTGATGGAGATAATCTGTCCAGTGATGTAAGTTGCTTGATCAGACGCTAGGAAACTGACCAAATCCGCCACTTCTTTGGCCGTGCCAGCGCGTTTCATGGGCACCATATTGGCAATGGCTTGTGCATCAAAAGTGCTTTCACTCATGCTGGTTTGAATGATGCCAGGCGCCACTGCATTGACAGTAATACCTCGGCTGGCAACTTCTTGGGATAGGGATTTAGTCGCTGCGTTTAATGCACCCTTGGCTGCGGAATAGTTTGTTTGGCCTCGGTTGCCTGTAATGCCAGAGATGGATGACACATTGATAATACGCCCCCAGCGACTGCGTATCATGGGCATCATTAAGGGTTGGGTGACGTTAAAGAAGCCGTGTACCGATACGTCTATAACGCGATGCCATTGTGTTGAACTCATCCCTGGAAATACCGCATCATCATGTATGCCCGCATTATTGATTAAAATCTGAATGGGTTCATTTTCTACCAATGGGCTAAGCACAGCATTCACGGCGGCCTGATCAGTCACATCGAATTGCAAAACGGAAGCATTGCCACCCGCAGCATTAATCTCTGCTGCTAGTTGTGTTGCACTTTGGATGCCATTGTTCGCATGAATATAAACGTGGCAACCATCCGTGGCAAGCCGCTTGCAAATGGCAGCGCCAATTCCACCGCTACCCCCAGTTATTAAAGCTCTTTTCATGTGTTTTCCTGAATTAATTTTAATGGCTCAAATGTAGTGGCTATTGTAATGAATCAGCGTTTAACACCACTGTCGCACGGCCTTCTAGCAGCACTTGGTCATTTGCACTCACGCTAAATTCATAAAGCATATTACTTTCGTTCGCCATCATACATGTTGCATTTATACATAAATCTGTAGCGATATCATCTAAGCGCGTTGCGTACATATTTACCCCACGCACACTTACCAGATAACCTACTTGGGGGCGTGGGCTATTTGCAGGCGCCGATAATGCACCATGTATCGCCATTGCTTGGGCGGCATATTCGATACCGCAGGCGATGCCTAGCTGACCATGTGCGCGTAGGGGGTTGTCAGCGTTACGGTGGCTGGTGGCTATGCAGCTAATATTTGCATGGTCCCACGTTTGCACGTTATCTAATAGGCACATACTGCCCTGATGCGGGATATGGTTCGCAATCCACACTTTATCTAGCAACTGACTCAGCAAGGTTTTACCTCTACTAATAAACGTAAATCATCGAGGTAATCCAGCACTACGCTGCCAGCCTGCGCTTTGGCAATCAGTTGTAATAGTGGTAAGCCGCGTGCAGCAGGGATGGCGAGACGCAAAGTTTCTAAGGCTGTGTCAGAAAATTTAAAGGCTTCTTCATGCGTAAAACTTACCTGAATCTGCGTGATACTTTTCTCACTTTGCTCACTTTTCTGTGGCGCAAGTAGCAGCGCAATACCGCAATTATCGGGAATAGGCCGTTTGCTGAACATGGGCTCAGGATAAGGTGTATCACTCGCCATTAAGATGCAACGTGTGCCATCTACCGTTACTTGCGTTAATGCATCAAGTAAGCCTGCGCCAAAGCTGGCATCAAAGGCGCATAGCACCGAGGAGGTCGCCATGGTTTTGGTGGCGATGCTCCAATAACCTGCTGCGGCGTTATGTACGGAATTATGAAATCGCGTCGGTGATATCTCTCTGTCATCAGTGGCTAGCATTTCACAGATGGTATGGCAATTAAGGCCATCGCCATTTGAGAAAGAAAATACACTAGGCAAGTTTTCACCTTGTAAGCTTGCTTCGGCAATCGCTTCTAGCGAAGTGGCCAGTGTTAGCTTGACGATATCACTGGCGCGCCTGCGTTCAGCCGCAGGTAATAGTTCTGGTGTAGGGATGACTGTTTTAGCTGATTGGTAAGGCTGCTGGCCAGCCAATATCTGGCGGCCACTAGCCCAGCCGTTAAAGCCTGGACCTATTAGGCCTACGCCTTCAATGTAGGCGGTGAGCTTGGGAGTCATTTGGCGTCTCCTGTCGTTTCTGCTAGGCCAAAAATCAGACTGCAATTGGTGCCGCCAAAGCCAAAGGAGTTACTCATGACTAGTTTTAAGGGTTGGTTAGTATTCTGTAACTGATAATCCAGTTTTAGTTCAGCATCCACTTTTTTTGTATTAAGCCCGCCAGGAATGAAGCTATGCTGTAACGCTAGTGCACAGATCACGGCCTCTACAGCACCAGCAGCGCCAAGTGTATGCCCAGTAGCCCCTTTGCTAGAACTGCATGGAATAGGTTGTGTGAATATGGCGCTAACGGCCTTGGCTTCTGCCGCATCATTGCTGGGAGTAGCCGTGCCATGCAGGTTGATGTAGTCGATATCCGTTGGCGCCAAGCTCGCGCTTTGCAACGCTTGCTGCATGGCTATTTTTGCGCCCAGCCCCTCTGGGTGTGGGGATGACATATGGTAGGCATCGCTGGACTCACCGATACCTAGCAATAGTACGGCGCTATCATCCATAGTAGCGGATGGGCGCTCTAGCAAGGCAAAAGCCGCGGCTTCGCCAATAGAGATGCCATCTCGCGCAACGTCATACGGGCGGCAGGCTTGAGTTGAGAGTAGTCCCAGTGAATTGAATCCATATAAGGTCGTTAAGCATAGCGTGTCGACACCGCCAACTATTGCGGCATCAATTAAGCCAGCCTCTATCATGCGCCTTGCCACGCTAAACACTTTGGCGCTAGAAGAGCAGGCGGATGACACCACCACTGCTGGCCCTGCTAGCTTAAAATAGTGTCGAGTGAAATCTGCGACTGAATAAGTGTTCTGGGTTTTGCTGTAGATAAAATCTTCGGGTAACGCCCCGGTGAGCTTGTCCCGATGACGGAAAGCTAGCTCAGTTTCTAATATTCCAGATGTACTGGTACCCAAGAATACGCCTATGCGATCATGCCCATATTTTGCAACGGCAGCATTCACAGCATTATTGAAGCCATCCTGTTCTAGTCCAAGTTGTGCTAGACGGTTGTTGCGGCAGTCATATTCAGCCATGCCGTCACGCATCTGCACATCATCTAAGTCGTCAACTTCGCCGATGAAAGTAGGCAGGTCTACGGTTTCAAAATCACAAGGTTTAAGCCCTTGCCGTGCGTGTAGTAGGGCATCTAATGTTTGTTGCAAGCCGATGCCGATGCAACTGGTAACAGTGAAATGAGAAAGTAATAGTGGTTTCAAAAAATCTAGGCTTTCTATAACCGTGGAATATGATTTGAGTATAACTGACTACAAAATTATTGTAAGCAGTATCAAGCGGCGGCTTCAGCTAAAGTTACAAAATGCAAACCTTTTTCGCGCGCAGCTTCTAGTATGGCAGGTAGTACAGCCAATATAATAGGTTCGTCAGCTTTGGTGCGAGCAGCGTTGCCGTCATGCAGCAGGATAATAGCGCCAGGCCGCAAGCCTGCGATCAGTTTATGCTTAACTTTTTCCACATTCCCGTTTTGGGTATCAAAAGCACGTACAGACCAACTTGTAAGCTTTAAACCTAAACGGCTCAATACTGGTTCTAGGAATGGGTTGCGCAAACCAGCAGGAGCCCGAAAGAACTGTGGGCGTATGCTAGTAATGTGGCTTAAAGTCTCTTGGCCATCGGTGATTTCACGCATGATGCTATTTGAACCCATCAGTGAGAAATATAGCTTATGTCTCTGGCTGTGGTTCTCAATTGCATGCCCACGTTCAATAATCTCGCGGCATAGCTCAGGGTGCTTCATGGCATGGTCACCAATCTGGAAAAATGTGGCTTTGACTTGGTAACGGTCTAAAATCTCTAGCACTGGTCGGGTTACAAGTGGATCTGGGCCGTCATCAATGGTAAGTGCAATCTCATTACGAAGCGTCGCAGCTGGTGGTAGTTTCGTCCAATTCGGGCCTAGCCAGTGGCTACGTGGTAACAACCCAACTGTAGAGATTACTAAATGATTGGCAATTAATATAGCCAGTAGCCAAGGCCAGAGCTGGGGTGCTGCGAGTAATACCACTAATAATATGGCGTGCAGTATGATAGAGATTTTAATGAATAAAGTAGGTTGCCAATTTCTAGCTTGAGCGTTGGTCACTTGAACGTTGGTCATCATCTTGTACTAAATATTTTGTCTAGAAAATTGTGCCATAACTGTTGCCACACAGGCCAGACATGGTCGCCTGGTATCTTATCAACATATTCGTCAGGTAATATTTGCGCCATCATTGCAATATCTCTCGCAAACCGATCATCTTCTCCATAGCCTAAGTGTACTTCTGTCGTATTCGTATGCGTAGTATTTGCATGGCTTTTTAACCAATACCAATTACCTCGCTCGGTATCGTCATCGGCGATGGCATCAGGCGCCCATGCCTTAATGCCGCCAGCTAACGCGATTTCACTGGTTGTGATGCGGTTACCTGGGTACGGTGCCAATAGCAGTAAGCCATTCACTTGCTCGGGATGGCGGTGTACATAGGCGATTGCCACATAAGCGCCTATGGAAATTCCCGCAATCCAGATGTTTGTATAGCCCATGGCTACATAAGGTTGCATCACCGTGTCGTGGATTTTCAGTAATACGGTTTGATCGGCAATCTGATCAAACGCTAATTCAGGCATGACGAGATCGATATTTAACTGACGTTGCCTGACTGCGCTAATAAAACCTTGAGCGATAAAATCCTCTGGTAGGTGGTTGGCGCCAGGTAGTAGGATGATCAACGTATGGGCTTTTTTGTCTGGATTCGCTAAATCAATGAGGTGTCGCATTGCGTTTAGCCTTTACTGCGTGCAAAAACGGCCGAGAAAATCAAGGCCAGAATCACTCCAGGGGCAACAGTGACGCCCATCGCCTGTAATACTGGCACACTGGAAAAAGCCAATAAACCAAACCCTAGTACAGTCGCTACATTGGCAAATACCAACGAGGCATAAGTGCGTGGTGAAATATCTGTTATACCTTGCTTAATCACAGGGTTGAAGAATAAAGCGTAGTTAGAGCCAATCGCTACAATTAGTAGCAAGCCTATCAAATGCAGAATAATGAGCTGCTGGCCAAACAAGGCTAATCCAGCCATCACGGTGAGTACGGCGGCTACCAGTGGCACAATAACCGCCATGACACGCAACGGCGAACGCAGCACAAACAACAGCAGTACGATAATCGCTATGATGCCAGTTAGCGATAACAAAATAGCTTCTTGCATATAGCCAGAATATAGGCGATTGGATTCGGCTTTCATATCCACAAATAAAGTATTGTTAACCTGCGCTTGGTCAAGCGCAGCCTGAACTTGTGCTACATCGATATTGCCACTTTCTGGCGCTGTGAGTGGAATCAGCGAGCTCCAATGCTGGCCTTGTTGTAACAGCATTGCATCAACCGCCATCGCCATTGAGGTGCCTTGTAAATCGCTACGTTGTAACAATGGTTTGGTACGCGCTGTTTCTACATCCGTTAAAAAAGGAGCGAATACAGCAGGCTGTACAGGCAAGTCTTTTAATGCAGCGGTTAATCTCAGTTTTAATTCACTTGCCGTCGGCAAGCTGGCTAACCTTGCTTGTTGTGTCGTTAGGCTAGGCAGGTAATGGCTGGCGCTATCGAAACTACTGAGCAACTCTTGCTCTACTAACCCTTGCAAAGCTACTGATACTTTTTCAGTGTTGCTGAGTACTGTTTCCTGACTATCACCTGATACAACCACGACATAACGCACATCAGGGGCGCCCATACCTGTGCGCAATCTGGCATCTAGCGCTTGGTCTGCCGCAGATACTGGGCTTAGCGCAGCCAGTTCATTGTTCCATAAATGATTGTGATGCTGGTAGACGATCACGCTGGAAGCCGCTACTAATATCACTGCAGGCCAGCGGAAGCGACGAGTGAGCTGTGCGTAATGGGATAGCTTTACCCCAATATTGCTGACATCTCGGATATTAAAATCAGTTGGCAACAGAGAGGGTAAAACATAACGTGTCATCACCGCCGCAGCAATCAAGCCTGCAACTGAATACAAGCCTAGCTGCGCTAAACCTGGAAAGCCCGACAACAGAAGCGCGGCAAACCCAAATACAGAAGTCAGGACGCCTAATCTCACCGTAGGCCATACCAGTTGTACCCACTTTTTGTGGTCATGCTCCTTATCGCCAGTTTGGTCCGATTGCATGAACAGATAGATGGAGTAATCGACCGCTTCGCCTATCAATGCGGTACCAAAGCCTAGTGTTATGCCATGCACTACGCCAAACCATAGACTTACCGAGGCAATGCCAGCCAAGATGCCAGTAGCCACTGGCAGAAAGCCCAATAGCAATGCGGTGAGTGACCTATAAACCGCTAAAAGTAATAGCGCGATTAATACGGTGCTGACAATAAATATGACGCGTACTTGGCTTTTAATGGTGTCACGCGCAACTACGGAAAACACACCAGGGCCCGTCATTAGCAATGTAGGCTGTGTACTGGCTTTAGTATTTTTTGCTGCTTGCTCAAATTCATTTTGAATGAACTGCATCGCCTGTTTTTGGGCATCGGTGTCCGAGCCTACAGCGCTAGTTTGTAACAGCAGTAAGGCTGTATTGCTATCGCGTGAGGCCCATGCCCCTTCTACAAGCTCGGGTTTGTTGCCAGCATTCATTGCATCCAACAGTTGCAGCATTTCACCAGTGGGGTCATTCGGCAGTAGTGATTTGATGAGCAATCCAGCGGGTGAGGCAATCTGGTCGATACTGTCGCTGATGGCAGTATGCAGGCCATCTATGCTGAAGTGTTCAGGCGTGACGGCTGGGCTTAACAGATAGCGATGATTGAACAGATAGTTACGGTCAAGTTCTGCGGTAATCGCCTCACCATTATTCACACTGATGAAAGCTTGATTGCTACGTAGGTTTTTTGCAATTGTTTTAGAAAGCTTAGCACGGGTGGCTGGGTCTGCACCTTCTATACCGACTAATATCAGGCGCGAGGCTAAACCGTCCTTGAGCTGATCCATCAGTAATTGCTGTTCTGCCGTAGGGTTGCTAGGCAAGAATGCGGATAAGTCTGCGGTAAAGTGGCTGCGGCTGATAATGAATAGGCTGGCCACGATCATCAATAGCCATATGATAATAGCCGTGTTGCAACGGCTTAGTCTAGAGAGTATCTTGGAAAAGATTGGTGGTTTTGGATTCACAGTAAACTAGTCAGTAAAAACTGCGATATCAGGGCGCAGATAAGGGTGTAGGTAAAGTCGTAATCATCATGACTGAACTATCACCATCTGCCTGTTTGATAGCAATGGTTTTTAGCGTGTTGTCAGAACCACTAATATCGATACTAGTGAGGACCTTTTTCATTTTGTTTTCCAGTGGTAACAGGTTCAGGTTCCAGTCCTGCTGAGTGCCTACCATGCTTAATTTATAATTGCGCTCCAAGGCTGTGCGGTCACCAGCCAGCGTGCCACGTATGCTATCGATAAACGCGGCTATTTCAGGGTAGCTTTGTAATGACAGCACATGTTTTTTACCGCGCTGTTCTACAATCAATTTATCTTTATCCAGCACCATGCTTTCGGCCTTGGGTTTCAGGGTGCGCTTTTCCAAGCGATCAGGTGCGTTATAAAACAACTCTCCTGATGATTCCACGGGCTTATCCAATATCGCGATGGATTTTTTTTCGATAAAGCTGGCGTGACCTGTACGCGTGGTAGCCAAAGATTGCATTAGTTGATCTAAATCCCAAGTGCCTTCTGCATGGCTAGGGGGGGCTATAGCCCATAGGCTAGCTAACAATAGGCAAAGGCTTAAAAGACGATTATTCATGGATGTGATAGCTCTTTTCATTGATGCTTCTTTTCACTTAACGAGGCAGGTACTGATTGCCAGTAGTCAAAAAAGTTAAACCAATTATAAGGCGCTAAACGCGTATAGCGATTCAGCAATTCAGTATAGCGGGCAATTGCAACGTTTACCGCTTGGTCACGCTGGCCGCGCGGTATATCAGTAAAATCTGCCAGCGTTTCAAAATGTACTTGATAGCGATTATCGCCCATATATAAACCTGTCATGAACACCACTGGGCGTCGCAGTAAAGCTGCCATGCGGAATGGCCCAGTTGGGATTGCCGCAGTTGCACCTAACAACTCCACGTGCGCCATAGGCTCATCTCCTAATGTTCTATCGGACAGCATCCCCACTAGCATGCCTTCGTTCAGGTGTTCTTGTATTTGCAGCATAGAATCAATATGACCTAAAGGGATAACGTCCATGGAGGCCTCGGGGTTGATCGCGGCAAGCATAGCATTGATTTTCTGGGCATTGTCTTTGTGCATGACCATCGCCACGCTCAAGCCGGGCACTTTTCGACCGATGGCACGCATCACTTCAAAACTGCCTAAATGTGCACCCATCAGCAGCACGCCTTTTTTGGCATCGATTAATGGACGAATGGCGCTTTCGCCCTGAATTTCGATATCAAATAAATCGTAACGGCGATTGATAAGATAAATGCGATCGTGGATGGTAGAGGCAAAACAGAAAAAGTGTTTATACATATCTACAAAAGTGGCTGGTCTACCTAAGGCGCGTGGCAAATAGCCTAAAGACGCGCGGCGGCTAGCGGGGGCAAACAATACAAAATAAAGTGCAATTAAATGCAGTACAGAACGGCCAGCACGACGGCCTAGGCGCAGCGATATCCAACTCATGATGCGCAACATCAGCATATTGCTACGCTCTTTATGCTTGAGCCAAGGCGCAGATTTCTGGTAAGTGCTTTCCTTAGGCTGTGTCATTTTTCACTATCTAATGACTTGGTTAATTGTGTAGTTAATGGCTTGGATTTCAATGTCAAATTGCCAACTACAATTTTGCGGCTATCTTTTTCCAACCCCTCACATAGCACTTCAAATTTAATGGCGCCATTCGCTGATTGTTCATGCTCGATGATGATTGATTCTCCAGGCTTCAAAGGGCTCAGGAATTTGACCGAGCTAACCTGCCAATCTGTAGCAGGCAACCCAGTATCGGTAACAATGGCATGCATCACTTCATCTAACAACACGACACCTGGTACGATAGGCGTGCTAGGGAAGTGTCCAGCAAACGCGGGATGATTTGTCGGGATACTAAGCGCTTTTTGCTTTTTCATGGCTGCATTTTCAATGGTTGCATTCAGCTTCATTAGGACGCATATGTTGGCTAATAAGTTTTTTTAATGCATTGCGCGGTAATTTACCAGTGCTGTTGCGCGGTAATGATTCCACAAACAACAGTGGCCTCGGTAAAAATACTGGATCTATGCGGGTGCGTAATTCAGCTAATATTTGAGCCGTAGTTAGATTGGGTGCCACTACACATGCGCACAGGCGCGTAACATGGTCATGCGAGCGCTCATCTGGCATGAAGAAAGCACCATCGATAACGCCGCTGATGCTATTCAAATGATGGTTAAGGTTGCCTAGTGAGCTGCGCTTACCAGCGATATTGATGATGTCTTGCATGCGGCCTTGCAGCAGAAAGTGGTCATGATCAATAGGTTCAATCACATCGTTCAGCGGTACGGCTATTTCCACATGCCCACCTTCAGCCCAAAATCGTTCATCACGTGCACTTAAGCGCACATCGGGCAAGAGCTGCCATTGTTCTGTCTTGGTAGTGCGGCGAGTGGCAATCTGGCCAGTCTCAGTGCTGCCATATATTTCGATCAAAGGCGCTTTTAGCGATACTTCTACTTTATGCGCCAGCGCAGTGGATAAAGGCGCCGTGGCGGAGATGACCATAGAGAGTTTGGGCAGTGTCATTTCCGCATCTAATAACAATCGTAAGTGCAACGGTGTAGAAACCAATATGCGTTTGGCGGTTATGTCAGTTAATGCGGCTGCAATATCTGCTGGGTAAAAAGGTTGTTCGCCACTTAAGACATTACCACTTTGTAATGGTAGCAATACAGAGGATTCAAAGCCATACATATGCTGTGGTGGAATCGTACCTAAAATCGTATAGTCAGCATTAGTCTCAAGCCCGAGTCGCTCACCTTGCGCTTGGACATTGCGCACCAGCGAACCCCAGCTTTTTTTATGCGGCACAGGGGTGCCAGTAGAACCTGAAGTAAAAACAATGGCGGCAAGCTGCTTAGCATCTATCTGTGGAATTTCTGGTAGCAGGATTTCCAAAAGCTGAGCTTTAGAATACAGACCTCGAGAATGCAGATCTTTAGAATGTGAGTGCTGCGTCTGTGCGGAGGTTTCAGGTGTTACAGGGTAGCTCAACTTAGGTAATGCGATATCGCAGTCTTTATTGTCGTGCAGGCAAAATACATCAGCAGCAAATGCTTGTAGCTGTTGGACCATTTCTGGCGTGTGGGTGGGGGGTAGCAGGCTCACTTTATTGCTGACCAACGCCGCAGCGAAACCGACGGCAAAGTGATAACGGTCGCGGCATACATTCAATACGTGCTTACCAGCTGGCAAAGTAGCGGTTAGATACGCCACATCCGCTAAAAACTGCTCAACCGAAACTGGCGCACCTTTCCGCCATGCAATGGTTTTGTTAAGTGCAGAATGAGCGATTAAAGGTAATTTTTGCATGACATATTAACTTAATGAGTGCTTTTGGAGTCCAGATAAGCACGCACGGCATCCAATACATTGCCCTTAGGCAAGTCGGATAGCACTTGTCGGCGCACCATAAACTCTACAATGAACATAAGTGCGACTAAAGGCAGTGTTAAAAAATTCACAAAGAATGACCAGTTAGTCAGCGGTGTGAGAAAATACAACAAGCTTGATACCAATATCATCATGGCAAAGAATATGACCCAAGCGATGGTCACTTTATACGCATAACGCTCATGGACAAGAGGCAATGTACCACCATGGATAAGCTCAGCAAAATGTACACATAAAGCTTTACGGCCAGGTAGCAACGTTCTACTAAAAGTCAGGAGCAGGATTAACATCAGGCCGATATCCAGCAACCAGAATATTGATGCGGTATGTTGTTGAATCAGCGGCAATGCCAACCAGCTAGCAATTAAGAAAAATAGTAGGAGACCGAAGCCTAGAAGTTTTGAAGTCACGCTTAATGCAAAAGATAGCGTAATGATTAGTAGTGGTGCTAACGCTAGCAGGGCGCCGAGCATGGATGACTGCCCTGACGTGTTGACGTGATGAACGAGTGCTGCATAGATCACGATGACTAACACAATGCCAATGCCGCGCATGATTTTCAAGGCTTTTAACATAGCGCAGTGATTGCAGTGTTATTTAGTTTTATGGGCGGCAACATAGGCTGCAAGATTGCGCAACGAACTAAAAATCTGGTGATTATTTTCGTTATCTGATTTAAGTTGCAGGCCATATTGCTTTGAAACGACCAGTGCGACTTCCAATATATCAATCGAATCCAAACCCAGCCCATCACCATATAGTTGGGCATCAGGTTCTATATCAGTGGCAGCGACATCCAGATTCAATGCCTGTACCATCAGTTCAGAAATTTCAAGTTGTAGAGCAGTGTTATTTTCTATCATAGCGGTCTTTTAATAGTAGTTTCAAATGAAAACTTGTCGAAGTTTAATGCGCAAAGAAATGCATTTTAACAGCATTGTGAACTGACCAAGTAAGCAACTATAACTAAACAGCGCTGGTTTATATTTTGTATTTCCGATTCATTTCATTTAGTGGCATTATCTAGCCCTATTGATAGACGCTACTCATTACAATTTTCTTAATTTGGTTGCTAAAAACTAGTGAAACCCGACAATACAAAATCTGAACTACATCCGCGTAATCGACATCGTGCGCGCTACGACTTTGATCAGCTTATTCAGACTAGTTCAGCATTGGCTACTTATGTGAAGCTAAACAAATATGGCGATGCTTCTATCGATTTTTCTGATGCACAAGCGGTTAAGGTGCTTAATCAGGCATTGCTCAAACAGTTTTATGGGGTGCTTGTTTGGGATATTCCCAAGCAGTATCTCTGCCCACCCATTCCTGGACGTGCGGATTATTTGCATTATATTGCCGATTTACTGAGTGCAGGTAATGCAGGGGTGATTCCAAAAGGGCAATCTGTTCGTGTGTTAGATATTGGCGTAGGCGCCAATATGATTTATCCGCTGATAGGCACACGTGAATATGGCTGGCAGTTTGTGGGGGCTGATATAGATGCTAAGGCATTGGATAATGCGCAACAGATTCTGGATGCGAATGCGCTTTCTAACGACGTTGAGCTACGCTTACAGACTTCACCCGCGTCAATTTTTAAAGGCATGATTAGGCAAGGTGAGAAGTTTACTTTGACAATGTGTAACCCACCTTTTCATGGGTCTTTAGAGGAGGCAAAAGCTGGCACACAGCGCAAGTGGCGTGGTTTAGGTAAGCATCTTGCTAAGCGAGGGCCGAATGAAAAATCTCCGATGCTGAACTTTGGCGGGCAAAATGCAGAACTCTATTGCGAGGGCGGTGAAGAGGCCTTTGTGTCTGCCATGATAAGTGAAAGTAAGCTGTATGAAAGACAATGTGTTTGGTTTACTACGCTTATCTCAAAGGCCGCTAACTTGCCCAGCGTTTACCGAGCACTTAAAAAAGTGAATGCGCTAGATGTTAGAACAATCGATATGTCGCAAGGTCAAAAGAAAACACGTATTGTTGCTTGGACGTTTTTAAATGCAAGCCAACAACACACTTCCTAATTTCACTACTTTCTCATTCTTAAAGTAGTGAAATTCGTTTTTATGCATTACAGATGGCTTTAAGTAATTTTGGATGGTAGTTTTCCACAAAACTGGCAAAATCGTTAGGGGAAAGTGGTTTGGAGAAAAGGTATCCCTGAAACATATCTGCACCGTATTGACAACACAGCCGTGCTTGTTCAATAGTTTCAACCCCCTCAACAATGACATCGAGATCTAAACTCTTTGCTAGGGTGATAATCGCCTTTAGTACGCGGCAGTCTGATGCACTATCGGGTACGTTTTGTACAAATGAGCGATCTACCTTTAATATTGACGCAGGTAGCCACTTTAGATAGGCCATTGATGAGTATCCTGTGCCAAAATCATCAATGGCTACATTGACACCAAACTTCTTGATTTTGTTCAGAATCATGGATGTTTTGTCAAAGTCTGACACTAAAACACCTTCTGTGACTTCTATGGATAGGCAATTGCCAGTTAAGCCTGCATTATCTAAATCAGATTTGATTGAAGTCTGAAAACTTTCATCTTTTAGCGATTGCTCTCCTGCATTAATCGCTAGACGGAAGTTGTCATCAACCAGTTTATTTAAGCGCCATTCAGCTAGTTGCTTACATGCTGAATGTCTACTCTCCGAGTCTATTTCGGATAAAAATCCAAGCTCTTCCACGTCATCTAGAAAGTCGCCTGGAGACAGAATTCCTTTTGTTGGGTGATTCCAGCGTAGTAGCATTTCTGCACCACAAATATTAAAATTTTTGGCATCAATCACTGGCTGGTAATATTGTAATAATTGACTTTGGAGCGTGCCTGAACGTAATTGCTGCTCGATTGAAATTTTGTTCATCACGCGCTCTTGCAAGCCTTCGGTAAAAAAGTGGAAGCCATTTCTTCCAAGTTGTTTAACGTGATACATCGCGAGGTCTGCATGTTTTAGCATGTCCTCCGCAGTTTGTGCGCATTTTGGATAGGTGGATATGCCAATGCTGCAGGAAATAAAATGCTGTGTATTAGAAAGTGTGATTGGAGCACTCAAGCTATCCTTAATGCGTTGTGCAAGTATGCCGATTGAGGTTTCAATTTCTACATCATGCACAAGGATTGCAAACTCATCCCCACCAAGCCTGCATACAATATCGCCTTCACGGATGACTGTCTGCAATATATTTGCAACCTGTTGCAAGAGTTTATCTCCCATGTCATGGCCTAGGCTGTCATTGATGAGTTTAAAGTTATCAATATCTAGAAAAAGTAATCCGACATTACTCTCAGTTCGCTGTGCCCGAAGTATCGCAGTGCGCAAAGACTCCTCAAAAGAGTATCTATTGGATAGACCTGTCATTGGGTCATTTTCAGCTAAGAACTTTAGTCTGGCATATGTTTCCATTAGCTGTTGATTCAGTGCATGACGTGCCTGTGCGTGTACTAAGGCTTTGGTTAAATGGCGATTTGATAGTTCATTTTTAAGTAAAAAGTCTTGCGCGCCAGCAATAATGCAATCCCTTTCAATGATTTCATCATCAACAATGCCAGTTAAGATGACGACTGCCGCATGCTTGCTGGCATGATTGGTGAGTTTACTTAGTATATCGAGACACTCCATGTCTGGTAGCCGATAATCAAGTAGCACAACATCGAACGTACTCTCTTCAAACAACTTTAATGCAGAAACTGCGGTGCTTGCATGCACAATATCTTTGATTAGTTTTGGACTTTGTAGCACGCGGACAACAGCCATCCGATCTAGCTCATCATCGTCAACAAGTAGTAATCTCATGTTTACTCCTTAGTTACTGGCAGTTCTACTAATCTCCAGTAATGTTCAATCAAGCCAATCACTTCAAGAAAGTCTCTATCCATGTGCTGTTTGAGTACATAACCTGCAACGTGCTCACGATAGGCGGCCACTAAATCCTCATCAGACTTTGATGTGGTGAGGACAAATACAACGGCATGCGTCAATAATGGGTCCGTGCGCAAGACCTGAAGAAACTCTAGCCCACCCATGCGCGGCATATTCAGGTCGAGCAATATGATGAAGGGGGCAGGAATAGCGCCAGCGCGTAATAAATCTAATGCTTCCTGACCATCTCTGGCCCGGTGGACAGTGTTAAGTAACCGAAGCTTGCGCAGTGCTCGTTCTAAAGCGATGGCATCAATATCATCATCGTCTACTACGAGTAGCGTGACTTCTTTATAGTTTTGCTTGAGCGTTGTTTGCAATGGACACCTTCCCGTCTATCTTAATTGGCCAAGTGAAGCAGATGCTCGTACCACGTTTACCATCAGACACGATACTAGTTCGACCACCGTAGGTTTCTACAATTTTCTTGACGAGCGCCAACCCCATGCCGCTACCTTCTACTTCATCCCGGGGTCGCAATGTCTGAAACATGACAAATACACGATTGTGGTATGCAGATGGAATGCCAGGGCCATCATCGGTTACGCTGAATTCGTAGTAATCTTTATTTTTCACTTGCCAATCCAAGTGGATGTTGCCACTTGAACAGTCATGATGTTTGATTGCGTTAGTAAACAGATTGCGAAGCACTTGTTCCAATGGTGTTGCAAGTGTGGTGAAAACGGGGAGGTCATCGGCGATACTCAGTTTGAATCCATCAGGAGGTGCTTGCATCTCGAAAATATTTTGAGCTAGCACTCCAAGATCTATTTGACTGATACCGCCTTCTAGCCTTCCTGCGCGCGAGTAAGCCAGCAAATCATCTAGTAAATGCTCCATACGGAGTAGTCGACCACGGAGTAAATCCATGTGACTTGAGATAGATGCAGCGTTTCCATTGCTGAGGTCTTCTTCAATCCATTGGGATATCTGAAAAATTCCCCGTAATGGCGATTTAAGGTCGTGTGATGCAACATAGGCAAATGTCGCTAACTCCTTGTTACTTCGCTCTAACTCATCGTGATGTTCGGCAAGTTTTTCACTTGCTTTTACACGCGCTGAAATATCGGTAATGGCTGACAGCACTTTGATGCCATCTTCAGTTTCAATCGGGTTAAGGCCTACTTCTACGGGGAACTCACTACCATCCTTATGGCGTCCAAATAGATCGCGCCCAATCCCCATGGCTCTTGGCTGTAAATCTGAAAAGAACGAAGCACGATGTTGTGGATGGTGGTGTCGGAATCTCTCAGGTAGCAGGCAGTCAATAGATTGGCCCAGTAGCTCAGCCCTGCTGTAACCGAAAATCTTCTCGGCCTGCGTGTTAATCATTTCTATAGAACCAGATTTATCAACCATCACCATGGCATTAGGTGCAGCTTCGACTACCAAGCGAAAGCGCTCCTCCATGCGTTTACGCGCTGAGATATCGGTGATGGCGGACAGCACTTTGATGCCATCTTTAGTTTCAATCGGGTTAAGGCCTACCTCTACGGGGAACTCGCTACCATCCTTGCGGCGGCCAAATAGGTCGCGCCCAATCCCCATGGCTCTTGGCTGTAAATCTGAAAAGAACGAAGCACGATGCTGTGGATGGTGATGTCGGAATCTTTCAGGCAGCAGGCAATCAATAGATTGGCCTAGCAGCTCAGCCCTGCTGTAACCGAAAATCTTTTCGGCCTGTGTGTTAACCATTTCTATCAAGCCAGATTTATCGACTAATACCATGGCATTAGGCGCTGCCTCGACTATCTGGCGAAATCGGTCATCCGTTTGTTTTATATCACGAGTGTTGTCAGTCATGATATTGGTTTTTTTGTATGCGCTCACTAGGCTGTTACCCCAAAACCCCTACTTTAAGTATGGTATTTTTCATGTGAATCATGGGCTTATCTTAAAACTTTATGCTTAAATAAGATATAAGTTTTAAGTGAAAATATTTTAAATTTCACTGTTTTTAGAATTTGGTATGAGTTGGAGCCGCATCAAATATACAAACCTATTATTTAGTTTAAATAGATTTTTCTTCTGTGGCTTCAGTTGATGAAGCAAAACAAACTGGACGTAATAAATCTCTTGTGCGCTTGTTGATTCTGTCAAAGAGCGTATCGAAAATTTTTTCATGTTTCAATTATTTATCTGGGCGCAAATAAGTTAATATATGATTTCACTATATCTGGCGTGCCTTTAAGGGAAGTAATGTTTTTTATTGAGTTGATTCATAACATCACTTTGCTGGTTGCGCTCACCACTATCTATCAAGTCGTTTTATCAAGAAACAAAAAAAATCCACTGACACAAGTATTGCTTTTTGGTGTTTTGTTTGGGCTGGCAGGTGTCGTAGGCATGATGGCGCCTGTGCAGTATGGAAATGGCGTTATTTTTGACGGGCGTTCAATCATTTTGTTCATTGCGGGGATGTTTGGTGGTCCTTTATCCGCCTTGATTAGTGCATTAATTATCAGTCTTTATAGAGTTTGGCTAGGTGGTGGTGGGGTACTTGTTGGTATTGCCGTCACCGTTGTATCTGCTTCAATAGGTGTCGCGTTTTATTTTTATAGAAAAAGTGTTGGTGGCTCATTGAAGGCGCTCTCGCTCCTAGGTGCTGGGTTGCTAGTGCATGTCATCATGCTGAGCTTATTCTTATACTTACCAAACGGAATCGGCGTCAATGTAATCAAAGAGCTTGGTCCAACTATTATGTTGTTTTATCCAGTGGCCACTATGTTGATTTGTCTTCTTTTTCAAGACTACGAGGAGAAAGAGCTTAGCCGTGGGGAGTTGCATCGATTGGCATACTACGATTCATTAACTGGGTTGCCTAATCGATCATTGCAGATTGAACGTCTGAATCACTCTTTATCAATATGTAAAAGTGCTGGATGCAAAGGCGCACTTATCTTACTAAATTTAGATCGCTTTAAAACACTGAACGATGCGCGCGGACATGCCGTTGGCGACATGTTGTTATGTTTAGTGGCAGATCGGCTCAAGCCCCTTATCGAGGCCGAGGGCGTGTTGGCAAGAATGTCGGCAGACGAGTTTGCTGTATTGATAAAAAATAATGCGAGTAATTCAGTAGATGTTGAAACTGCTGCACATCAATTGGCAGATAAGATTCAAATTGCCCTGAAGTTTCCAATTCAGCTAGGGGAAGATGAAATATCAGCTTCCAGCAGTATTGGCATCACAACCTTCCCAATTAATGCAGAAGACATAGCGGGTGATGTGTTTCGTAGAGCAGACACGGCCATGCATCAAGCTAAGCAAAATGGTGGAAACCAAAGTATTTTGTTTGAACAGTCGATGGCAAGTGTGGCTGAGCAACGATTTAAGATAGAGCGCGAGCTACGTATGGCGATACCTGCAGGAGAGTTGATGCTATACCTGCAATCGCAAGTGAGCGCAGCTGGCACCCTTGTAGGGGCTGAGGCTTTAGTTCGATGGCAGCATCCAGAGCGGGGCTTAGTGCCACCTTCTTTGTTTATTCCCGTGGCTGAAGAAACTGACTTGATTGTTGATGTCGATGTTTGGGTACTTACTCAAACCTGCCGAATCTTGGCAGCACAAGATGTTTATAGTTTACCGCTAAGAATTTCCGTCAATATTAGTCCAAGGCACTTCCGTCAGCGAAGTTTTGTTGCCAGCATTAAAAAGATTCTTGCTGATACTGGTGCTGACCCCACGCACTTAACACTAGAAGTGACTGAGGGCTTGGTCATTGATAATATTAGTGAGGTCGTTGCCAAAATGACTGAACTTACTTTGTTGGGAATTCACTTCTCGCTTGATGATTTTGGTACTGGATACTCTTCCCTAAGTCATCTAAAACGACTCCCGATTCATGAGTTGAAGATAGATAAAACTTTTGTTCAGGATGCGCCAACAGACCCGGATGATGCCGCTCTGGTTGAATCTGTATTGGCAATTGCTAAACACATGAAGCTAAATGTAGTGGCTGAAGGGGTTGAAACGCAAGAACAGGCTGATTTTTTAAATGCTAGGGCTGAGGTGATTCACCAAGGCTACTTGTACAGCAAACCTGAGCCTTCAGCTAGCTGGGTTAAAAGCCTAGCTAAACAATAAACCAGGGTCAAACAATAAATCTAGCCAAACAGTAAACCAGAAACAAACTATAACGAGAGTGCATGATTGTTGTTAAAGAAATTAATCTCACAATCACACACTATTTGCAATAGGTGGAAAACTCAAAACAGCGCTCAATCAGTCGCTTTTGAGGGCGGTAAACCTGTTTCAGCACAAGAAGCCATGACGCGTAATCCTAACTGGCCTTAGTCGACATATTGGCACGAGCCGTATGTAATTTTCTGTAGCTGTCGATTAAGCGGTGGTGCCTGTCAAGTCCGTCCAGTTTTATACTGGTGGGCGTCAAGCCGAAGAAACGCACGCTGCCATCTACTGAACCTAGAACAGCGTCCATCCGAGCATTGCTAAACATCCGACGGAAGTTGACCACATAGTCCTCGAGTTCTAGGTCGTCATCCAGCAGAACCTCCAGCACCACATTCAAGGCCTGATAAAACAACCCGCGCTCGACTGTGTTGTCGTTGTATTGCAGGAAAGCACCCACCAGTTCATGTGCCTCATCAAATTGCTGCAAGGCGAGATGAATCAGCAGTTTCAATTCCAGCACGGTTAGCTGACCCCAGGCCGTATTCTCGTCAAATTGGATGCCGATCAAGGTGGCGATATCGCCGTAATCATCTAGCTCGTTATGCTCTAAACGTTCAATTAATGCTTCTAGGCTGGCATCGTCCAGACGATGCAGGTTCAAAATATCACCGCGGAACAACAGCGCCTTGTTAGTGTTATCCCAGACCAGATCTTCAATCGGGTAAATTTCGGAATAGCCTGGCACCAATATCCGACAAGCAGTTGCGCCTAGCTGGTCATACACCGCGACATATGCTTCTTTGCCCATGGCTTCGAGAATGCCAAACAAGGTCTTAGCTTCCTTGGCATTGGAGTCCCCAGATTTTCTTTCTTGGCCCTGGCCTGAGAAATCCCACTCCACAAAATCGTAATCTGATTTAGTGCTAAAGAAACGCCACGACACAATGCCGCTGGAATCGATGAAGTGTTCAACAAAGTTATTAGGCTCAGTTACAGCTTCACTGGCAAATGTGGGCTGAGGCAAGTCGTTCAGGCCTTCTAAACTGCGACCTTGCAATAGCTCTGTCAGGCTCCGCTCCAGTGCCACTTCTAAACTTGGATGCGCGCCGAACGAGGCAAACACACCGCCTGTTCGCGGGTTCATCAAAGTGACGCACATTACTGGATAGTTGCCGCCTAGCGATGCATCTTTGACCAGCACTGGAAAGCCTTGCGCTTCTAAGGCTTGAATGCCAGCCAGAACGCTAGGATATTTAGCTAACACTTCTTGCGGCACATCGGGTAAGGCGATTTCACCTTCGAGAATTTCGCGTTTGACTGCTCGCTCAAAAATCTCCGATAAGCATTGCACCTGCGCTTCGGCCAAAGTATTGCCAGCACTCATGCCATTGCTGACGTAGAGATTTTCAATCAGGTTAGATGGGAAATACACGACCTCGCCATCCGACTGGCGCACAAATGGCAACGAGCAAATACCGCGTTCGGCATTGCCAGAGTTGGTATCGATCAGATGCGAACCACGCAACTCGCCATCAGGATTGTAGATATCCAGGCAGTGCTCATCTAGAATCTCTTTTGGCAACGTATCTTTACGACCTGGCTTAAACCAGCGCTCATTTGGGTAATGCACAAACGCTGCGTTAGCAATGTCTTCACCCCAAAATGCACCCGCATAGAAATGGTTGTTGCTCAGTCGCTCGATATACTCACCCAATGCCGACGCCAACGCGCTTTCCTTGGTTGCACCTTTTCCGTTAGTAAAACACATGGGCGAGTGCGCATCACGAATATGCAATGACCACACATTAGGAATGATATTGCGCCAAGAAGCGATTTCAATCTTGATGCCCAAGCTCGCCAGCAGTCCTGACATATTGGCGATGGTTTGCTCCAAGGGCAGATCTTTACCCGTGATATAGGTATTTGCCTCAGAAGTCGTATTCATCACTAGCAGCGCCTGTGCATCAGCGTCCAGATTTGTGACTTCTTCAATCACAAACTCCGGCCCAGCTTGCACCACTTTTTTAACTGTACAACGGTCGATGGAGCGCAAAATCCCTTGGCGGTCTTTGTCGGAGATATCTGGTGGCAACTCGACTTGAATCTTGAAAGTCTGCTGATAACGGTTTTCCGGATCAACAATATTGTTATGCGAAAGGCGGATGTTTTCGGTAGGAATATTGCGTGTGTCGCAGTACAGCTTCACAAAATATGCCGCACACAAGGCGGATGACGCCAAAAAATAATCGAAAGGGCCAGGCGCTGAGCCATCGCCTTTATAGCGAATAGGTTGGTCGGCAATCACCGTGAAGTCATCGAATTTAGCTTCAAGACGTAATTTATCGAGAAAGTTGACTTTAATTTCCATGGGAATTATTCCGAAAATACTGCAAAAATGATGTGGGCGCTATTATCCCTCACAACGCTAATACCGTGTAATCCATTGATGCATTTCACATCTGCTGCTTAAAAGGATTTAGGTGATCTGTACAGAACAGAACACTTAAAAACCTAAATTAACATCTAACCTGAAGTTGTTGGCATGATACGAACTCGAACCAGAAGAGGCTGTGTATGCCAAATCAACAATGATGTTCTTTTGAGCTTTGTATCTGAGACCAAGACCTACTGATCCAAAGTCTTGTGGTGTGATATTAGCGGCAAGATTGTAATTTTGACTACTCGCACCTAAGTTGGAAAAGTACATATTCTGACTCATATCGCCGCCAAAGTTATATGTATATTGAACTTTGAGTGAAGGCGTAAGCGTAGCTGACGCTAACTTGATGTCATAAAATGCATTTAAGCCTGTTAATACGGTTTTGGAAGTAATCTTACTGTCATTATACGTTAACGCATTAGTTGAACCATTTTCCGAGTATTTATCAAGCCTAATAGACGTAATATCAGCTCTTATATAGGGTTGCAAACTGACGCGTTGAACTTGAATGATTGTACTTAATCCAAGACTACCAAATGCCACATGACCATCACGATTTCCAGATAAGTGTAGATTATCTGCGACAGACCAGCGCTTGTTACCAAATGAAGTCTTGCCATAGCCTAGCACACCATCAAGATACCAATTGGGTAAAACTTGATAGCTTCCGTAAATACTGCCAGTAGTTTGATGAGATTTAGTTTCACTTCCAAAGTCATCAATATCTGTCTTATCAAAACCATAGCCTAATGCACCACCAATAATCAGGCTATCAGCTAACTGATAATCAATACCTAATGTGATTCCTTGACTAGAAAATTTATTATTACCACCTTGCCTATCAATAGCACCATACTCCAAATTTCCAGTCGCCCATAAGCCTATTGGCAGATTACCAAAGACTCGCTCATTGAATGAAGGTAAATCGTTTGTTTCTGTGAGCATTGCATTGTCAGCATCGGACATGGTTTGTGGTTGCAGAGTATTTTCATTAGTATTTCCTGCAAGAATGATAGGCTTTCGTATAGGTTCTTTAGGTAGAAATTTGACTTGTGAATTCTCAATTGAGACATTGCCACCTAACAATGATGTCAGCGAGCCAACTACTGGATTGCTACTACTCAAAGAAAAACTGTTATTCTTAACATTAAAGTTTTGATGAAGTCGTTGAAAATGGTCGGTTATGTTGTTGACCTGACTGGCTGTGAAGCGTTGAACAACATAGGATTGCATGGCCTGTTGATTTTGCGTTGTAACATCGACTGAAGGGTTGGTTCGAACACGCAAAATTAAATGTAGTGTGCTTTCTTTTTGGATGTTGTAATCTGAAAGTGTCCTGCCATCTTCAAGCTCCTTCCCTGCAAAAATCAATCGCTGTTGATCTGGTGAGATACCCTCTTTATCTTGAATCTTAGCTTTAACGTTTTCAATAGAATCACTAGGCTCCACATCAAGCGTAATGGTTTTTCCAGTAAGCGTTTTAACAAAAATTTGCATGGCAAATGCGGCGGGCGAAAGCATCAACATCATCAAAACCATGCCTAGCTTAGCTATGCTTTTAAAGAATATATTCTTTTCTGGCCTAACCGTTGAGGTAAAGCTAATACCATTTTGTTGAGAAACTAAGGTCAGGACGGACTGATTTTTCATAGTAATTTGTTCGTAATGCTTTAATTAGTCACGATTGTTATTTGGTTTATTATGTAGGCTAACATAATACTTATATAAATATCCTCAATAAAAATGCAATTTACAGAGATTCTTGATAAATTTAGGGCCTTAGGTGGCGTTGCAGAAAATATCGAATTACGCAATGGTCGTTATGGAAGGGGATTGTTCCCAATCAACCCTAATAAACCAATAAAAATAAAAATCCCAAGCAACCTACTTGCATCCCCAACCTGGCTAATTCTAGATAGTAACAATCATATTAGAATTAAGCTAAATCTTGGCTTAGACCCAGCATGGGTAGATTTTTATGAAAGCTATCAACAGTTTTTTGGATGGGGTAATGTTGTCATCAATGAGTTGAGCGAATATCACAATGAGCTTATAAATCTACCCAAAAAGATTAAGCAATTTCTGTTGCTTTTTGGTTGGTATGACGCTGATTTTGATAAAAAGAACATTAAAGATTACTTCAGTGAGTACCTTGCTAGCAGGCAGATTCGTATTGGGAGTGAATCAAAACTAATGCCCATCATTGAGCTAATAAATCACTCACATGACGGTAAGCAATACCTTGCCGATGATGGCATTAAGTTCGAGGGTACTTTTAAGGACGAAGTTTTAGCCTGTTACCATGGTAGTTTCGATGCATTACATTTCTTTAGAATTTATCATTTCAACTCAGAGTCAACTACGGTGATATCTTGTGATGTCAAAATAGACGTACCTAATGTAGGTTTTATTACCATTTCTAGATTTGACGCAATGTTGGATATTAAAGATGGCCTTGTCATACCAAGAATGATTAAGACGAAGTCTGGAATCCAGATAGATTTTATTGAACTCGTTAATAAAAAGAATAAACTAATGCCTAGAAAAATATTCACAGATGGAATACAGCGATTTAATATTCCGTTGTTGGTTGCAAATCAAATATTTGATGGCTTAATTGAACATAACCGCAAAGCCTATTCAGACTTTGTCAGTGAGTGTAGATTATCTAACAACAAGGTAGCAAAAGAACTTGAATCTATTGCATTAAACCAACTTAAACTTCTAAGTGCGTGACTAAGTCTCCAAGTTAATTGTCAGTTTTGTCTCGCTTGGGTGCAGAAGACGTGTTAATCCGCAAAGATGGCTTTCACATACTTGGACCTAGTCAAAAAAGTGGAAAAGCCGCTCCTCTAAAGATTTAATTTAACTTTAGAGGAAACAGCATGGCCAAAAGATACATCGTACAATTCAAACAATAGTCCAACAATTAGGAGTTGGTTACTCCACGTTGGATAACTGGCTACGGCAACACCGTAAAAGTATCAGCATTAATGAGCAGCGACAAACAACGCATACGGGAATTGGAAAAACAGATATCAGATTTAACTGAGGTCAACGAAATTCTAAAAAAGGCTCACGTGTACTTCATCAACAACCCAAGTCGATAAAGTACACGTTTATGCAGCAACACATTAAACATCTTGGTTTGTCTTATTGGATATGGCGCGCCCGGCGGGATTTGAACCCACTACCCTCGGCTTCGGAAACCGATACTCTATCCAAATGAGCTACGGGCGCACATTAATAGCGTTGCATTATAACAAACTGAAGTCTTGTTTGTTGTCTTATGCTTCTACGATTGTATTAAGTCATGGCGTTTTTTGCGTATGTGTTTTTTTACCTTAGGCTAAAGTGTAGGTATAATGAGATTTTTATCGATAATTTTTCAGGAACAAACGTAATGAGCAATGTAGATAATGAAGCTAACGGTTATTCTTTAGGGCAAACTCTGCTCGCAGTTTTCGCTGGTGTCGTTGGTGTTGTTGCATTTGTGGTGATTGTCGCCAAAATTTTTGGTGTGACAGATCCAGTTGAAGTTGATGAGCCTGTCGCTGTCGTTGCTAAGCTTGAAGAAAACATCAAGCCTGTTGCGGTTGTAGAAGTTGCTGAAGAGGTTTCTGGCGCGCCTGTTGGTAAGAGTGGTGCTGAAGTGGTAAAAGCCGTCTGTTCAATGTGTCACGCGGCAGGTTTAATGAACGCACCAAAAATTGGTGATAGTGGTCAGTGGGCACCGCGTATTGCACAAGGTTACGAAACTTTGGTAAAACATGCGATAGAGGGTATCCGTACGATGCCTGCACGTGGTGGTAATCCAGCATTAACAGATGATGAGGTTGCAAGCGCAGTAGTTGAAATGGCAAATGCCTCAGGTGCTAAATTTACAGCGCCTACACCAAAAGCAGCGGAAACTACGCCTGCTGCCGAAACTGAGCCTGTCAAAGCTGCTGAGCCAACAAAGTCATCTGATCTTGTTGCAGCAGCTGCTGCTTCTGCGCCAGAAGTCGTTGGCAAAAGCGGTGAAGAGGTTTATAAGTCAGCTTGCTTAATGTGTCATGGTGCTGGTTTGATGAACGCGCCAAAATTTGGTGATAAAGCACAATGGGCTCCACGTATTACACAAGGTTACGATACATTGGTAACTCATGCCGTTAAAGGTATACGTATGATGCCTGCGAAAGGTGGAAACCCTGCGTTATCAGAAGCAGAGGTTGCAGCTGCGGTAAAGCATATGGCAAATGCTGCAGGTGCTGGGTTTTAATTAGATTTTTAGTTTAAAGTAGTACACTAAAAGCCACTTACAGTTAAGTGGCTTTTTTATTGACGATAATATTTAATCATTAAGGTGGTGTTGATCTGTGGCTACTTATGCAATAGGGGATATACAAGGTTGCTATCATGCTTTTCAGGCATTGTTAGCACGTATTAGCTTTAACCAAGATAAAGATCAGCTTTGGCTGGTGGGAGACTTAATTAATCGTGGCAGTGGCACGCTGGAAGTGTTGCGCTGGTGCTATGCGCACCAGAACAGTTTGCGCATTGTTTTAGGTAACCATGATTTACACGCATTAGTGGTGGCTGAAGGTATCGTTTCTGCACATAAAGGCGACACATTAGATAGTTTGATGGTCGCAGAAGATCGTGATGTTTTGCTGACTTGGCTACGTCATCAGCCTCTAATTTATCAAGAGGGCGATTATTTAATGGTACATGCAGGTTTGTTGCCGCAGTGGACTGCTGAGGAGGCGCTTACTTATGCGGCAGAGGTGGAGTCTGTATTACGTGGTAAAGACTATCTACATTTTCTTACGCACATGTATGGCAATTTACCTACAAGTTGGAATCAAGATTTAACTGGTGTTGACCGTTTACGTGTGATTACTAATGCGGCCACTAGGCTACGTATATGTACGTTAGAGGGTGAAATGGAGTTTAAATTTAAGGGGGAGTTGCAAGATATCCCTAATGGATATATGCCGTGGTTTGATGTTCCTAATCGAGCCAGCAAAGATATACAGGTGATTTTTGGACACTGGTCTGCATTAGGGTTACAGCAACGAAGAAATGTATTTGCCCTGGATACGGGTTGCCTTTGGGGAGGGAGGTTAACGGCGATGGATTTAAATACAAAAGCGATTGTGCAGGTTGGCTCTCACCCTTTAGACCAACCAATTCAAATTAAAAAATCATCTTATTAATTGTTTGCGTATCAGGCTCTCAATATGCAGTGTGAGTGACCGCCTGTCCATGTTAGCATATTCAGGTGGTGAAATTGGTGTTAGAAAATTCAATACGATGACAGGGGCTTGCTGCAATAGCATATTGCTCATTGATTCAACCAGTGTGGTTTCTCCAGCGTAAGCTATTTTGGTATTGATGCTTCCATCTGAATTTGGATAGTGGATGGCTACTGGCCAAATAGTAGAGTTGGCAAGAATCGCTGCTTGTATCAGGCTACTTTTAAACGGTTTAATTTCAGTGCCGTCTGTTGTAGTGCCTTCTGGAAAAAAGCATAAGTTGTCGCCGTTTTGCAGGCTGGCATTGGCAATGTCAATCGTACGTTTAGCATCCTGTCGTTTATTGCGGTCAATAAATAGCGTGTTGGCTTTACTAACCAAATAGCCAAAAATAGGCCAGTTTTTAATTTCAGACTTAGCAATAAAACGTAATGGAACCAAACTGTTGAGCGCATGAATGTCAGACCATGAAATATGGTTAGCGACTAACATCGTGTTAGATGAGAAGGTAGCGTTTTTTGGGGGATTTCCTACTACTTTCACTTGAATATTGAATGCAGCAAGTAATTTTGAGCACCACCATTGAATAAGTTTTGCCTTTATTTGATTGCCAGCAAATGGAAATAAAATTGAGGCAATCGCCAAACCGACAAGTGTGTGTAATGAAATGCGCATCACTCTGAAATATCGGGTGATGGTGCTGGTTTGATGAGGGCTAGGAGCTGTCGTTTGCAAAGTATGTGAGCTAGTCAATGAGTTGACTTTTATTTTACATCAGTTGTACAAGCGTTACATTAGCTAATCTAACGCTATCAGCTGCGCTTTAGTTCGTTACGTTCATATTGGTTATTACACTCATCAATGTAAACTTAATTACCGCTTAACTTATTTTAAGAAGTGTGCCGCATACCTTGGGTTAATTCTTGATAAAGGCAACATAACTAGCATATCTGCTGTGTTGAAGTAGGGGTCCCATGCAGGTTCGCCGCAAATATAAGCGCCTAGACGTAAATACCCTTTAATAAGCGGAGGGCATGCAACTTGAAGGTCATTGTGTAGCGCTTGTATTGGTAATGGGTTGCGTGCAAATACACGATACTCTAAAGGTGACAGGTACTCATCACGCAGCTTGTTGTAAAGGCTGGCTGCACTGTGACCGCCATCAGACATACTCACACTACCGCAACCAATCATGTATTCGTAGTTGTGAATCTGCATGTATTTTGCAAGACCAGCCCAAAGCATGGTGATCGTGCCGCCATTACGATAGTTTTGGTGTACGCATGCTCTGCCTACTTCAACAGTGCGGTCAAATAGGTGAGATAGTCTACTTAAATCGAATTCTCCAGCAGAGTAGTATCCGCCAGCTTCGTTGGCTTTTGATGGGCTTAAAATTCTGTATGTGCCAATTACCTGATTAGTACCACTATCTCTTACGATTAAATGGTCACAAAACTGATCAAAGCCATCAATATCTAATCCGCCAGTACCTGAAAGCTGTGCGCCCATTTCTTCGGCAAACACTTTATAACGTAAGCGCTGTGCTTCTTCAATCTCAGCCTGTGTATGAGCTAAGTTCACATACAGTCTTCTTTGTGAGGCTTGCTCATGGTTACGTGTATTAATGCTGTCAATTAAGGTTAAATCTTTACGTATCATCAAGGTGTTCTCCATGAAATTTATCTTTTAATATTGAACAGCACTTTAAAGCGATAATATGAAGAATTAATGACGTGTGGATGACGTTTTGTTGACAGCTTACTTAATATGGTAAATAGATTATTTAGATATCTTGTAAAAGTGACAGCGAGTGCTTTTTAGACATAGCCTGCTGTGTAGATAGGTGGCTTAGGGTGTTCTGTCATTGATGTGCCATGCTGCTTGTCTATTAAAGTAGCATGGCGCAGGGTTGCTGCTAGATATGTGCCAGAGAGCTTAGTGTGATACCCGAGTTGTACCGCCACTTTCAATCAAGCGAACTCTTTCACCTGCTAAAAATGCCTCGTCTGCTTCTTGCACAATGGCAAGCAAGCCACCACCATCAAGTTTGACAGTAATTTCTAGTGCATCTTTTCTGGTTACTACTTCTTCGGCAGCTGAGCCAGCGAGGCCACCAACAACAGCGCCAATTACCGTGGCGATTGCACTACCTCTTCCACCACCAATTGAACTGCCAGCAATCCCACCAACTGCCCCGCCAGCGACGGTGCCGATTGGTGATTTAGTGCCTTCAAGTTTTACTTGGCGGACACTTTCTACTGTACCTGTTCTTACCGTTTGTGTTTTTCTAGCATCTTCTCTGCTATAAACAGAGCCAGAGTTAGAGCTTGCGCATGCTGCTAAAAAAACGCTGAGTAATGCGATGACGATAAGTCGACTAATATGCATTTTCATTTTCCTTTTTAAGTTGAAAGTAATCAATTAAATTAAGTGGTTAGGCCTTCGGTTAATGCTGTTTCATTGACAAGTGCTTGCGTATAAATTATTTCAATATCTCCACGTGTTGGCGAATGGTTCTGTCCGCCACGGCTAGCAATTTTAATCGCGCCCATTGTAGAGGCAAGTCTGCCACATGTTGGCCAATCCCAGCCTTTAGATATGCCGTATAACAAGCCAGCACGATATGCATCACCGCAGCCTGTAGGATCAACAATCTCACTAGCTTGAACGCATGGGATGTCAAAACGTTGACCATCCGCATAAATTTGAGAGCCTTTGCCTCCTAGCGTCACGATAAGTGCTTTTACTTTTTTTGCTAATTCGTCGAGTGATAACCCCGTTTTATCTTGAATGATTTGTGATTCATAATCATTCACGGCAAGATAATCAGCCATTTCAATAAAGTGCAACAGTTCTTCACCATTAAACATAGGCAAGCCTTGTCCTGGATCGAACAGGAAAGGAATCTTTGCTTCAAAACATTCGCGCGCATGTTGAAACATACCATCACGCCCATCAGGAGCAATCACTGCTAAGTTGATATCAGCCGCATCATTCACGCTGTTCTGGTGTGACTCTGTCATCGCGCCAGGGTGAAATGCCGTGATTTGATTATCATCCGTGTCAGTGGTAATAAATGCTTGAGCCGTGAAGCTATTAGGAATCGTTTTGATGTGAGCCGTGTTGATTTTGTTTATATTTAGCCATTGGGTATAAGTGCCAAAGTCTTCACCTACTGTTGCCATAATCAACGGGTTGCCTTCTAGTAACTGCAAATTGTAGGCAATGTTCCCCGCAGTGCCGCCAAACTCACGGCGCATCTCTGGTACATAAAATGCCACACTTAATGCGTGAATCTTGTCAGGCAATATATGGTTTTTGAATTTATCTTGAAACACCATGATAGTGTCAAAAGCTAGTGAGCCGCAAATAAGTATGTGCATGAAGTAAATAGAGAAGTGAAAAAATAAACATTATCTTAGGTATTTGCCTAGATAAGCAAGTCATAGATAGGTAAGGTTAACTACAGTTTAATTTGCAGTGTAAAGCGGCATGTAGATTTAGTGATTAAGAGCGCCATCAATTAAGATTTTTGCAGCTGTTTTTGCATATTTAATAGCACCAGAGCCGCGTTTCATTTGCTCGGCCTGAACTGCACCCTCAAAAAGAAGAGAAAGTTGCAGCGCTAAGCCTTCAGCATCTTTAATATTGGCTTCTATCGCTAAATGATGAATATATTGTTTAAATTGTTGCGACTGTTGTGAAGACAGTTGATGAACTGGGTTGTCTTCTTTAGGAAACTCCGCTGAGGCTTTAATGAAACCTACACCGTGAAAGTCTGGAGAGGTCACCCACTCTTCGATGTAATCAAACAGCTTTTGCAGTTTTTCGGTAGGTTGTTTGGTGTTGCTACTCAGCTTGTCGTTGAGCCAGTTTTGAAAATCTTGATGGCCTTGTTTAAGTACTTCAAGAATTAACACTTCTTTGCTACCAAAGTATTTATAAAGTGTCATCTTGGTGGTGCCAGCGACGGCCACAATCATATCAACTCCAGTTGAGTTAATACCCTGCGTTTGAAATAAGTTGCTTGCAGTAGTGAGTATTTTTTCACGTAAGCCAGTCATAATATGATTATACTAATCTGTATAGAATGATTGCAACTATTATTTTCTTGCATTTGCATGGACTATTTAGATGCCGCCATTAGCATGGGTGTGAAGTTGCATTTTACTTTTTCTAGATATTCATTCGCGATAGCTAGGTCATCAAGGTTTGAAGGTAACTTCCCACCCACTACATTTTCTAAATAGATGGCCTTATGTTTGTCTGGCATTAATAAAGCCTCAGGAAACTGGCATGTACCTTGTCGCATTAGCTCATATTTTGCATACATTTGGGTTGCATCATGGGCGGTTAAGTGTTGATCTTCTTTTTTAGCAAGTATTGAGCTGTTGTCGCTATTGGATTCAGCATTCATATGCACTGTGGATTGCTGGTCTTTTAAGAGTGGCGCCCATATTAATGATGCGCAGATTACTAGCGTTAATGTTGCCGCAATGCCGTAAGTCATTGGTTTTGATAATGCAGGTTTGATTTGTTTAGTTACTATAGGTTGGGTTTGAGCCAGAATAAGTGCACTAGCTGCCTTTTTTGCATGCGTTAGGCTGTTGTTGGATGGGTGTGCAATATTTTGTTGTGCTGCATTGCGTGCAATCAATACGATATGTTCAGCAAGTATTTCAGGATTCTCTGCCCCTAACGCCTGTGCTTGATCTATGCAGTAGTCTAATAACAGCGCGTTATCTGAGCCGCTTAAATGGCAGTGCTTCAGCATGTTGGGTGCTTTTAGCCAGTCATTCAGAATATCAAATAAGCTTAATAAGCGACCCTCAGGCGTGTCGCTTGATTTGCCCAGCATGTAGATAAGCCAAGAGGAGTTTAGTAAGTTTGAGCTTGGTAAGTCCGAGCGCAATAAATCCGAGCTTAGTAAATCTGAATCATCATAGTTCATGCTCAGGGCTTTCTGCTAAAAAGGTTTAACAACAACGAGTATGACTACGCCTATAAGTAAGATGACTGGTAGTTCATTAAACCAACGGTACCAAATGTGACTGTGCTGGTTTTTGTCTTGGCTAAAGTCTTTGACAACTTTTCCGCAGTAAACATGATACCAAACAAGTATCGCCACTAGCGTTAGCTTAGCGTGCATCCAAGCCCCAGAAATTCCGTAGCCTAACCATAACCAGAGGCCAAACCCAAGTGCCAATAAAGCAAGTGGCAGCATAAAGCGATAAAGCTTTCTTTCCATCAGCTTTAGCTGTTCAGAGGTTGCTTGGTTTGGGGCTTGTGCGTCTAGCACCATTGCATGGTTGACAAATAACCTTGGTAGGTAGAATAAGCCAGCAAACCAGCTAGTGATGAAAATAATATGCAGCGCTTTAATCCAAAGCATTTATATACTCAATTCTTTATTTAATAATTGGTGTAATGCAACAAAGTCTAGCTCACCTATGGTTCTTTGTAGTAGTTCACCTTGTTTATTGTAGATGAATGCGGTGGGCGTTAATCTTACTTTGCCAAACAGTTCTGTCATTTTCCCGCGTTGGTCATGCGTTACAGGGAATGGTAGGCTTCGCGATTTACTATAATTTTTGATGAGTGATATTTCATCATGTGGCATTGCAACGGCAATGACTTCAAGACCTTTCGGTTGATATGTATGATAAGTCTTAATTAATTCTGGCATTTCTTTAATACAGCCAGGACAGTCTGTCGCCCAAAAGTTAACAATCACTACTTTGTCTTTTAAAGAGGCCATAGAGATTTGTTTGCCATCAATCGTGCTAAACGTCACATCAGGCGCTTGAGGCTTTTTGGTGAGTTGTAAGCCTAGGACCGTTAAGAGTGCAATGATGACGATCGGCAGTAGGGATTTTTTTAATAATTTATTCATATGACTAGTCTATCTTTATTTGGGACTATTTCCTGTGATTTTTGTATAAATTTTATAGTGAATTTTTTTGAACAGTTGTTATCTTAACCCTGTAGGTGTAACAAATAACCATATCGAAGTCGCGCTTATTTGCTAGCTTACACCATGTTATAATGAACCTTTAATAGCAAAGCTATTTGTCAAAAAACTACAATGAACGCACCTCTATTAAGTACTATGCTAAATGCCGAGCCTAAAGCTCCAACGCGCTTGCGCGAGATTCCCTATAACTATACTTCATTCTCTGACCGTGAAATTGTCATTCGGTTTCTTGGGGAAGAGATTTGGAGTATTTTAAACGAATTGCGCGGGGAGCGTAAAACGGGGCGTTCAGCACGTATGTTGTTTGAGGTGTTGGGCGATTTGTGGGTTGTGTCGCGTAACCCTTATCTGCAAGATGATCTGTTAGAAAATCCTAAGCGCTGTAAGGCGCTGGTAGGTGCTTTGCATCATCGTATAGCTGCTATTGATGAGCGCAGTGCTGGTAACGCAAAAGTGCTTAAGTTGGTAGTGTCTGCACGTCAGGCAGTGACCAAGTTCGAAAATGAATTTAAGCATACTGCAAATCTTCGTAAAAAAGCGCTGGCGAAGCTTTCAAAAATAACCCGTAAAGATAACGTGAAGTTTGATGGTCTGTCACGCGTATCTCATGTGACCGATGCTACCGACTGGCGTGTTGAATATCCGTTCTTGGTATTAACACCAGATACGGAAAGTGAAATTGCAGCTTTGGTACGAGCCTGTATTGAGTTAGGGCTTACTATCATCCCCCGTGGCGGTGGTACTGGTTATACGGGTGGTGCGATTCCACTAACACCTTTATCAGCAGTCATTAATACAGAGAAGCTGGATCAGCATACTGGCGTGCAAATGCGTACCTTACCTGGTGTTGCGCGCCAAGTGGCAACGATAGAGTGCGGTGCTGGTGTTGTGACAAGGCGTGCAATGGAGGCTGCTTCAGATGCAGGGTTGGAGTTTGCGTGTGACCCAACCAGTGCTGATGCTTCTTGTATCGGTGGTAACGTGGCCATGAATGCTGGCGGTAAAAAAGCCGTGTTATGGGGCACTGCCTTAGATAACTTAGCCTCATGGCGCATGGTGACGCCTGATGGCGAGTGGATGGAGGTTGAGCGTTTAGACCACAACCTTGGCAAAATTCACGACATTGAGATGGCTCGATTTAAAATCAGTCGCTACAGCGAAGATATGAAAACGCTGTTGTCTGAGCCTGAAATATTAGAAATACCTGGCCCGAGTTTCCGTAAAGTTGGTTTGGGTAAAGATGTGACCGATAAGTTTTTATCTGGCTTGCCTGGCATTCAAAAAGAAGGTTGTGATGGGTTAATCACCAGTGCCACATTTATTTTGCATCGTATGCCTAAGTATGTGCGCACCATTGCGTTAGAGTTTTTTGGTAACGTATCACATGCTGTGCCTGCTATTGTTGAAATTAAAGATTACTTAGATGCAACAGCCAAACAAACACCAGCCGTGATTATGGCTGGGCTTGAGCATATGGACGAGCGTTATATTAAGGCAGTTGGTTATGCCACTAAAGCCGCTCGCCAGCAACGTCCTAAAATGGTGTTGATTGCAGACATTGCTTCAGATGATGAAAATGCAGTGGGTGAAGTTGCCTCTAGCATGGTGCGTTTATGTAATGCACGTAATGGCGAAGGCTTTATTGCGGTATCAAGCGAGTCCCGTAAGAAGTTCTGGTTAGACCGCGCAAGAACAGCTGCTATTGCTAAACATACTAATGCATTTAAAATCAATGAAGATGTAGTGATTCCATTGCCACGCTTGGGCGACTACTCTGATGGTATCGAACGCATTAATATTGATTTATCTATCAAAAACAAGCTGAAGCTGATTGAAGCGTTAAAAGTTTTTATGCAAGGTGAGTTGCCATTGCAAGCAGATGAAGATGGTAATGCTGATTTGAATATGGTGAAAACCAAACAAACAATGGCATTGGCATTATTGGATGATTTGCGTACGCGCTGGAGTTTCATTTTAGACAACTTAGATGCGCCAGTTTCGATATTGGGTGAAGCTGGTAAAGCCTTCTCACATTATGAGAATGTATTTAGAGCGGTGCAGTCTTATGACTTGCGAATTTCATGGAAGCGTGAACTCAAACGCCCAATGGCAGATATTTTTGCTGGGCGAGAGTACCAAAAAATCCTTGAACGCTGCGATGAGATTCATAAACAAGTGCTCAAAAGCCGAGTCTTTATTGCATTGCATATGCATGCGGGTGACGGTAACGTACATACTAATATCCCGGTAAACTCTGATGATTACGGCATGATGCAAGACGCGCATGCGGCTGTAGCAAAAGTCATGGCACTAGCGCGTAATTTAGATGGCGTTATTTCTGGCGAGCATGGTATCGGCATTACTAAAATGGAGTTTTTAGATCAATCTACGATTGATACTTTTACTACCTATAAAAACAAAGTAGACCCGAACGGCCATTTTAATAAAGGTAAGTTATTGGCTGGTTCTGGTTTGGATAACGCTTATACGCCAAGCTTTGGTTTGCTTGAGCAAGAGTCCATTATTATGGAGCAATCTGCTATTGGAGAAATTGCAGATGACATCAGTGACTGTTTGCGTTGCGGTAAATGTAAGCCTGTTTGTTCTACCCATGTGCCGCGTGCAAACTTATTGTATAGCCCACGGAATAAGATTTTAGGTACTTCCTTGCTCATTGAGGCTTTCTTGTATGAAGAGCAGACGCGCCGTGGTATTTCAATTAAGCACTTTGATGAGTTTAATGATGTTGCGGATCATTGTACGGTCTGCCATCGTTGCGAGAAACCATGCCCTGTCGATATTGATTTTGGTGATGTTTCCATCAAAATGCGTAATTTCTTACGTGAACAAGGTAAAAAACAATTTAACCCAGGTACCGCATTAGGGATGGCATTTTTAAATGCTAAAGACCCTGCGACCATTAAATTATTGCGGACAGTAATGATTGATTGGGGTTATAAAGCACAAAATCTTGCACATACCTTAGCTAAGCGTTTTGGCTTATTGCGAGATAAAAAGCGTCCGCCAGCGACTGTCGGCAAAGCTGATATCAAAGCACAGGTGATTCATTTTATTAATCGCCCAATGCCTAAGAAAATGCAATCCAAAACCTCACGCGCGATGCTTGGTTTAGAAGATGATCACATGATTCCTGTGATTCGTAACCCGCAAAAGGTAACGGATGACTCTGAAGCAGTGTTCTATTTCCCAGGTTGTGGTTCTGAGCGCTTGTTCTCAAACGTAGGCTTGGCAACTCAGGCAATGTTGTATGAAGTGGGCGCGATTACCGTGTTACCACCAGGTTATCTATGCTGTGGATATCCACAAACCTCTGCGGGCAATCACGACAAAGGTCAAGAAATCACGGCCGATAACCGAGTACTATTCCATCGTGTTGCTAATACATTGAATTACCTTGATATTAAAACGGTAATTGTCTCTTGTGGTACTTGTATGGATCAGTTGCAAAAATACGAGTTTGAGAAGATTTTCCCAGGTTGTCGCTTGTTGGATATTCATGAGTATTTGATGGAAAAAGATATGCGCTTGCAAACAGTGACTGGTACGCGTTATATGTATCATGACCCTTGCCACACACCAATGAAAACTTACAAGCCCCTAGAAGTAACCAGTGCACTGATGGGGCAAGATGTTGCATTAAATGATAGATGCTGTGGTGAGAGCGGTACCTTTGCAGTTGCACGTCCAGATATTTCAACGCAAGTAAAAATGCGTAAGCAGGAAGAGCTTGAAAAAGGGTTGCAGCAAATGGGCCTAACAGTAGGTGCGCCTGAAATGGAAGTTAAGATATTAACTTCTTGCCCAAGCTGCTTACAAGGTTTGTCTCGCTACGGGGAAGATACAGGTATTGAAGCAGACTACATTGTGGTTGAAATGGCTAAACATATTCTCGGTGAAAATTGGATGCAGGAATATGTACATAAAGCCAACAATGGTGGTATTGAGAAAGTGTTGTTGTAATTGATGGTTAACGATCTCACTTTGGTTGCATATGTCAATGTAGGTGAGGTCGTTAAATGTTGTGAGTATTTAGTTGAGATGTAATGTTGAATACGAGCAGTGTTGATGCTGCTCGTTAAGTATTAGCACTAGAAAAATTAATTAAGAGCTAGAGTTAAAAAGGTAAAAACAGTGCAGTTGCAAGGTTTTGAACAACCCGCGATATTAAACGCTGCGACTTTTCAGCGAGTGCAATTGCATATAATTCGGTTCGACCAATCATTTTTCCAAACTCACGTTCGAAAGATAAGTTTTTTTCCTGATTGTTGATTTCATTGGACAGTAAGTAAAGCGCACCATTTTCATCTCTCGCGTTGGATAACTTCCATACTGCAATTTCTATATTGCGCGCGACGTTATAAACACGCTGTGGATCAATACTGTCTGTGAAGTAAAAGTCTGTTTTGTCATTGTGTGCTTTTAGTAGCATCGTATGTAGGCCGACGATGAAGGCGAGTACACGATCTCCCTTATATTCAGGGTTGAACGTTAGAAAAATAGCATCTGTCATCACCAGATTATTCATTTCAGCAAATTGAAAGTGGTGCTGTGCTCCACCATCAAAAACCCAATCAATCATTTTTTCAGCAGGGACTGAAGTACTCTTCTTTAATTCTTGCGGATTTCGTTTGTAGAGTTTGAGCATTAATAAGCGTAAGCTTTGTGTGTTTTCTCGTATTTCTACATCTGTCATACGGTCAATATCTGCTTTAGCGATCTGATTGATAGTGCTTTTATCTTTTTGCTCTGGGACAGCCTTGTTTTGATTAGCACCTAATGGGGCGTTGGATGCACATGCTGAAAATAAAAGTCCGCTCAGTAGGTAAAGTCTGTATATTTTAAACTTAGCGCTGAAAGCGTTCATTTTTGTATCATCCGCGCTTTAGGGAAAATAGCACTAAATGTGCTGCCTGTACCGAGCTCGCTTGTAATCTCAAGTTTTGCTTGATGTCTTGTTAAAATATGTTTGACGATAGAGAGACCCAGCCCCGTTCCGCCAGTCTCACGACTGCGACCTCTATCTACACGATAAAAACGTTCTGTTAAGCGGTGGATATGTTGTTGATCAATACCGATACCATTGTCGGTGACACTAAATATGCCTTGGTCGTCACGTAGTTGCCAGATAATCTTAATTTCACCACCTGCAGGGGTATATCTTATCGCGTTACTGACTAAATTGCCTAGTGCACTTTGTAATTCATCTACTGCGCCAGATAAGTCAAAATGAGGGTTGGTTTGTGCAGTAATGTGATGTTTACCTTGGCTAAGTGCATTCGCGTCATTCAGTAACATATCCATTAGCATCGACATATTAATCGGGTTGTTATCAGGCGCTTGTGTGTTGCTTTCAATATGTGAGAGCGTGAGTAAGTCTTCAATGAGTCGTCGCATACGCGTTGTTTGGTCTTGCATCATGCCAAAATAACTACGTATGCTATCTGGAATAGCGCCCTTCATGTCTGATAGCGTTTCAATAAAGCCACCTACGACCGTTAGTGGCGTGCGTAACTCGTGTGAGACGTTGGCAATAAAGTCTCGACGCATCGCGTCTACTTTTTCAATTTGGGTAATATCACGGCTAATTAGTAATTTTTGTTTGGTCGCAAGAGGAATCAACCAAATTTCAAGTGTTGACTCAGTGCTTTTTACATCTTTAAGTTTAAAAGGTTCGTCATAAACTTCACTGTATAAATAAGCAATGAAGTGACTATTTCTAAGTAAATTTACAATCGGTAGGTTTGTATCAGTTTTTAAATCGAGGCCGAGTTGATATTCCGCATGAGATGTGCACCACTCAATGGTGTTGGCCGCACTCAAAATGACAAGTCCATCAGGTATTGCATTCGCTACGATTTGGAATCTCTCTAAGGCAGAGTTTAATTCTGTTTGTTTATACGTGTTTCTGCGTTCATATTTTAGTAGGCTACTATATACGTCTTCCCATAATCCAGTTCCTTCAGGTACACCACGCAAGTCTGGTGATTTTAACCAACGGTTTAACTCATGTATCCAAAAAATATGGTTAACGACATAAAACAAAAGGCCGCATGAAAAAACAATTAACGCCGTGATTAAGCTAGTAATGAGCCATAGAAAAATGCTCATAATGCTTAATGCACAAATAAATAAGCCAGCTTTCCAGCGTATATCAATCACAGGGCATACTTTTCAGTTATTTTTATCAGAATGATTATAGCGATGATTTGCAAAAAAGCATGATTATTTGCAAATAAGCATAACTTGCGAAAGCGATATTGCTACAAGAGGTAGTCATCGCTTTTTGAGTGCTTTAGCTCTGGTTTGTATGATTATGTTGTGAAGATAATCGATAACCAGCACCTCTCACTGTTTGTATCAGGTCTTCATGACCAGATATAGATAATGCATTGCGCAAGCGCCTAATATGAACATCGACTGTACGATCCTCAACAAATACTCTGTCACCCCAAACTTTATCTAGTAGCTGGCTACGTGTGTGTACACGTTCAGCATTGGTCATAAAGAAATGCAATAGTCTGAATTCTGTAGGTCCTAAATCTATGGTTTTCTGGTTACCTGTGACTCGGTGTGTGGTTGGGTCTAACCTAAGACCGCTAAGTTCAATTGGGTCATCCGTCATTTGTGGTGCTCTGCGGCGTAATACAGCTTTAATGCGAGCGTTCAATTCACGTGGGCTAAAGGGTTTGGTGACGTAATCATCGGCACCTACTTCAAGACCTCTCACCTTGTCATATTCTTCACCGCGCGCTGTCAGCATGATGATGGGGATATTTTTGGTGTAGGTATCTGATTTAAGTTTGCGGGCTAATTCCAAACCATTCATACCAGGCAACATCCAGTCGAGCAAGATTAAGTCAGGGACTGTTTCGCGCATAAGTTCTAGCGCAATTTCACCACTTAGCGCACGAATGGCATTGTGGCCTGCCTGTGTAATGTTAAGTGCTAGTAACTCTTGAATAGCTGGTTCGTCTTCGATTACTAATATATTGGCTGGCATATATATTTCCTTAATTAATTTGCCTTAAATGTTTAAGCCCAATCAGTTTATGACGCTAATATGACATATTCATGACAAACTTTAAACATATAAATACCAACTAAATACAATAACTAAATTGCCATTTTTTACATTTTGTTACACTATACTGTTTGGTCTAAGTATAGTGTTGTGCTGAAAAAATAATAATGTGTTTGGAGATAGTTGAATGACGGATTTTTTTTCAAAAGAAAGAATTACCGCTAATCCTAGTTTTAATCGTTGGCTAGTACCGCCAGCCGCTTTGGCAATTCATTTGTCTATAGGCATGGCGTATGGTTTTAGCGTCTTTTGGTTACCTCTTTCTAAAGCACTTGGTATTAAAGATCCGATTGCATGTGCAGATACCATGAGTATATGGGCGCGTGCTTTTGCTACAGATTGCGATTGGAAAGTAAGTGATTTGGGATGGATGTTTACCTTATTTTTTGTGTTTCTAGGAACATCGGCAGCCGTATTCGGACACTGGCTAGAGCATGCTGGTCCACGTAAAGCGGGTGCGGTCGCAGCGTTATGCTGGGGTGGCGGTCTTCTTTTGTCTGCTTATGGCGTATACACACATCAATTATGGCTGATGTGGCTGGGGTCTGGCGTGATAGGTGGCATTGGTCTTGGTTTGGGCTATATTTCCCCCGTATCTACATTAATTAAATGGTTTCCAGATCGCCGTGGAATGGCAACAGGTATGGCGATTATGGGGTTTGGTGGAGGTGCGATGATTGGCGCTCCACTTGCTAATACACTAATGTCTCACTTCTCCACGCCAACTTCTGTTGGTGTTTGGCAGACTTTCGCGATGATGGGCGTGTTCTATTTTGTTGCCATGATGATAGGTGCGTTATGTTACCGGGTGCCACCTACTGGTTGGGTGCCAAAAGGCTGGGTACCTCCCGTGAATAATGGTAATAGCATGATTACAAACCGTCATGTCCATGTGAATCATGCACATAAAACTCCGCAGTTTTGGTTGCTTTGGGCTGTGTTATGTCTGAATGTGAGTGCTGGTATTGGTGTGATCGGGATGGCCTCTCCGATGCTGCAAGAAGTGTTTGGCGGTGCCTTAATTGGCGAGCCGTTGAAATTATCTGAGCTTTCATCCGAACAATTGTTACGAGTAACGGCTATTGGTGCTGGGTTTGCTGGATTACTTTCTTTGTTTAATATTTTAGGCAGAATTGGTTGGGCATCTTTATCTGATTTTCTTGGGCGCAAACGTACGTACATTATCTTTTTTGCCTTAGGTTTCTTTTTGTATATCTCTGCACCTTGGGCAGGTACGGTAGGTAGCGTTGCGGTGTTTGCTGGTTTATTTTGTATTATCTTAACAATGTATGGTGGCGGCTTTGCGACCATACCAGCTTATTTGGCGGATATTTTTGGTACACAACATGTGGGCGCCATTCATGGTCGACTTTTGACCGCTTGGGCTACGGCTGGTGTTTTGGGGCCTGTTATTGTCAACTATTTGCGTGATTATCAACTTGATCATGGCGTGCCTCCGAGTGAGGCTTACAACGTGATTATGTATGTGTTAGCTGCACTTCTGTTGTTAGGCTTTGTATGTAACTTGCTGGTAAAGCCTGTCGCTGATAAACATTATATGACGGATGCGGAGCTTGAAGCTGAACGTAAATTAGCGCACGAAAAGTCAGTTAAGTTAAATGGCGATAAAGTGGAAAGTCAGCAAACTGAAAATCATCCATTATTGGTTTTTATTGCTTGGACATTGGTTGCAATCCCAATTAGCTATGGAATTTATAGTACCTTACAAAAAGCATGGATATTGTTTCATTAATTTGCTAGCTTTGTTAAAGCGTAGCGTGCATGAATATATCACCTAAGAAACTAATGATATGCGGTAAAATACCACTTTATTAAGTTGATGCAAGTTAAAGGAAGTATTACGTGAGAGAAATTAAGAAAAACCTTGATGGGTCAGGGATGCAAGTAGGTGTTGTTTTATCAAGATTCAATAGCAATATTGGTGATGGCTTACTTGAAGCATGTAAAAGTGAGTTGCTTAAACTAGGTGTCGCTAGTGATGCGATTACTATTGCAACTGTACCTGGAGCATTGGAAACTCCGTTAATTCTTCAGCATATGGCATTAAGTGAAAAGTATGATGCGTTAATTGCCTTGGGTGCAATTATTCGTGGTGAGACTTACCACTTTGAAGTGGTTGCAAATGAATCTGCTCGTGGTATTTCAGAAGTGCAATTAAACACAGGTGTGCCTGTAGCAAATGCTGTATTGACCACAGAAGATGATGATCAGGCGATTGCCCGTATGCATATTAAAGGCGCAGAGGCAGCGCAGGTGGCAGTTGAAATGTTTAATTTGGTTAAAGCGCTATGACTGAGAATAAACCAGTAGTGACCAGCTTAGTGGTGGATGACGATGCTGGTGTGAGTGAAGCGACTAGCAGTACCGATAAAAAGCCTGCCTCTAGAAGTAGCGGGAAAAAAAGCGGTAGCCAGAGCCGTAGAAAGTCGCGCGAACTCGTATTAAAAGCGGTATATCGTGGCATGTTAAATGAGTCAGAGTTATCACACATATTGCGTGATATGCGTGATGATCCAGACTATAACAAAGCCGATGAAGCTTACTTTAAACATTTACTACAAGCAGTGACTGAAAACTTAACTGAGATAGATAGCAAGATTGTTGGGTTTATTGATCGTTCAATTAACGAGTTGAGCCCTGTAGAGCATGCCATTTTACGCATATCAGGTTGTGAATTGATGTTTGATCTAAGTATTCCGTATCGCGTAGTGATCAATGAAGGCGTTGAACTAGCTAAAGTGTTTGGCGGCACAGATGGCCATAAATATATCAATGGCGTTTTAGATAAGTTTGCGGCTGACGTGCGTGAAGTTGAGGTTAGGGCCGCAAGAAGTTAGCCTTTAAGCGACAATGCAAAATAGCTTGGATTACATGTTTTGTCAAAGTAGATAAAATGGATTTGAGTGAAGCCCTAGAGATTGTACGCTTAACAGATGTTGGACTACTACGTAGTCATAATGAAGATGCGATAGCCAGCGATGCGAGTATCGGATTTGTTATTCTGGCTGATGGCATGGGTGGGTACAATGCAGGTGAAGTAGCAAGCGAGATGGCTGTGCTGAGTATTACTGCCGAACTAAAAGAGGCGTTAGGCTCCCATCCATCTCATTATGCATTGCCAGATGTTGATCAGCCTGTCCTAAATAGAAAAATATTGAGCAAGCTAATGAATGATGCGGTTACCTATGCAAACGCATCAATCTATCATGCATCACAAACATACCCGCAATGTGCCGGTATGGGTACAACGTTGGTATTAGGCTTGTTTATTAATAACCAGTTGTTAGTTGGGCATATAGGAGACTCTCGAATATACCGATTAAGAAACCAGCGCTTAGTGCAAATGACTGAAGATCACTCTTTGCTTCAGGAGCAGATTAAGGCAGGTGTCATTACGCACGAGCAGGCTAAATACTCATCCCAAAAAAACCTGGTAACAAGAGCATTGGGCGTAGACCCAGAGGTTGAGCTAGCGCTTAAGGAGTTTGATGTTGAAGTGGGCGATGTCTATCTGCTTTGCTCTGATGGTTTGAGTGATTTGGTTGATGATGAGTTAATACAATCAGTACTTATTCATCATGTACAGGATTTAACTAGTGCAGCAGCTGCCTTGGTTCGGCTGGCGAATGAACATGGCGGCAACGATAATATTTCTGTCATACTAGCCAAAGTAAATCATTTGTATGAAGGCAAAAGTACTTGGTATGATAATTTTGTTGGTTGGTTAAAGTAACGGGATCGATGATGGCAAAGCTTATACTTACCCTAGACGGCTCATACTTAAATGAATATACACTAAGCCGCCCTCAAACCACCATAGGTCGTAAATCAACTAATGATATTCATCTTGATAATTTAGCCATTAGTGGAGATCATGCTGTAATTTTAAAGCATGGAAATGATTTTTTTCTTGAAGACCTCAACAGTACTAATGGAACCCGTTTAAATAATGCGGCGGTCAGAAAGCAGCTTCTGAAGAATGAAGATGTCATTGAATTAGGCCGATTTAGTTTAACATTTCTTGATGACGCAACGTCGAATGCAACCGTAGCATTTGAGAAGACGATGATGGTCCATCCTTCTGTATTTAGTACTAAATCACACAACTCTTTCTCTCATTCTGAACAGATAAAAACCTCTACATCGACAGCGCCAAATGTTGCGACATCTCATTCTTCAAAAATGCAATCTAACGAAGATCATGCTAAGCCAACTTTCATTGGTAAGATACAAGTGCTAAATGGCACCAGTAGTGGACGAGAGTTAGTGTTAAACAAAGCACTGACGACACTTGGTAAAACTGGGGTGCAAGTTGCAGTGATTACCAAACGTCCTGATGGCTATTTTATTACGCATGTGGAAGGCAATATTTTGCCAGTTGTAAATGGTGTTTCTACAGGCGTGCAAGCGCGTGCTTTAGCAGACCATGATGTAATTGAGCTTGCAGGTGTAAAAATGGAATTTTATTTATCTAATGCTTAGATTGAAAGCGTATTAGTCTACATATATGTGCTTTTTTGCATTGTTTCAGTGTTCCGTTAGAAGCTTTAGTCATCAAATTGATTGGGGTATACCATTAAATGTTGGATGATCAGCAGCCATATTTACTAGCGCGACTAGAGCGCCTGAATGCAATCGGCATTGCGCTTTCGGCAGAACGTGATAACAAGCGATTATTGGAGATGATATTGCTAGGCGCCCAAGAAATCACGAATGCTGATGCAGGTACACTTTATACCATTACCCAAGATAAGCAGCTCAAATTTGAAATGATGCGTAATAAAACGCTGGATATGTTTTTAGGTGGAACGACAGGTAAAGACATTCCATTCTCACCATTATCTTTATATCTGGAAGATGGTAGCCCCAACCTAACAACTGTTGCAGCCTACGCAACCCTAAATAATAAAACCGTTAATATTGCCAATGCCTACGAAGTGGGAAACTTTGACTTCTCAGGCACTCGCAAATATGACCTGAAAACTGGTTATCACTCACAATCGTTCCTCACGATTCCAATGAAAGATCATGAGTCAAAAGTAATCGGAGTGCTTCAGCTTATTAATGCCACCGATGCTAATACAGGAGCGATCGTTCCGTTCTCAATCGCTAACCAGAGGTTGGTCGAGTCTTTGGCATCGCAGGCTGCTGTTGCGATGACCAATCACTATCTAATTGAAGGGTTGAAAAGTTTATTTGAAGCTTTTATTGAGTTAATCGCTGATGCAATTGACCAGAAGTCACCTTACACAGGAGGACATTGCCGACGCGTACCAGAGTTGACGATGATGCTGACTCAGGCATTAATTGACGCTAAAACTGGCCCTTTTAAAGACTTTACGCTTAACGAAAATGAGTTTTATGAGCTGAAAGTTGCAAGTTGGTTACATGATTGTGGAAAAGTGACGACACCTGAAGCCATTATGGATAAGCCTACAAAACTATCCTCCATTTTCGATCGAATCCAGTTGATTGATCAGAGATTTGAGTTGCTAAAACAACAGGCTGAATGTGCCATGCTCAAGGAGCAGGTGGAGATGTTGAAGGCTGGCGGGTTAAATCAAGAAAAATTAAATCAGCAACAGTCTAAATTAGATGCTTTTAACTTGTATTGTGATGAGGCTAACACATTTTTGCGACAAGCCAATATAGGTAGTGAGTCTATGACTGCTAATGATCTACAGCGTATTCAGGACATCGGTAACATGGAAATCATAGATGCTTTAGGAAATAAAGTGCCATTCTTGAGCGAAGATGAAGCCTATAATTTGAGTATAAAGCGTGGCACATTAACAGCAGAAGAGCGTCAAGTCATTAATAACCATATCGTCGTGACAATCAGTATGCTTGAGTCACTACCTTATCCTCAGAGCTTAGCAAGAGTTCCTGAATACGCCTGCGGCCATCATGAACATATGGATGGCAGTGGCTATCCTAAAGGGCTTAAGCGCGAAGAAATGTCAATTCCTGCGCGTGTGATGGGAATTGCTGACGTATTTGAAGCGCTTACCTCTAAAGACCGACCTTATAAGAAAGCTAAAACGCTTTCAGAATCATTGAGCATATTGGGTAAGATGAAAGTCGATCAGCATATAGATCCTGATTTGTTTGATGTATTTATCCGAGACAAAATCTATCTCAAATATGCGCAGGAATTTTTAGAGCCTGAGCAAATTGATCAAGTGGATCTGAATAATATACCTGGATACCAGCCTTAACGATTTTGTTCGCAAGCGTATCGCTAAAGAAATATATGGTGTTAATTGCTGTTTAGATTAACGTTTTTGTAGCCAAAAGCATCGCAAACAAGGTAACTTCCTTGCTCATACCAATCGCCTAGCACCCATCTAGTTATCGATTTTCCATCTACAGACACTTGATGCTGGTTTGGCCTATGAGTATGCCCGTGGATGAGTAAATCAGGATAGTGATGCGCTTTTAGTAAGCTTACTACTGCATCTTGGTTAACATCCATTATTTGAGCTGATTTGCTAGATTTTTCTTGCTCACTACGTAATCTAATCGCCTCAATCTGATTTTTACGTGCTTGCAATGGTTGGTTTAGAAACTCTGACTGCCATTGCTTGTTTCTAACTTGTAGGCGGAATTGTTGATACGCTACATCATCAGTACATAACTCATCACCGTGGCTCAGTAATGCGGTGCTTCCGTATAAATTAATCAGTGTTGGGTCGCTAATCAAATGGATCCCCGCGGCCTTGCAGAAGTCGTCAGTGATGAGAAAGTCGCGGTTACCGTGCATCAAGTAAATAGATACGCCTGAAGCTGCTAGTGTTTTAAAGCCTTGAATAATCTGCTTGTTAAACGCATCTTCAATATCATCATCACCAGCCCAGTATTCAAATAAATCACCCAATATATAGAGTGCGTGGGCGGATTTTGCTTGAGTGTTTAAAAACGTTAAGAATGCTTCAGTGATTTGTGGGCGGCTTGCGCACAAGTGTAGATCAGAAATGAAAATGGTCGTTTCTGATAGATTAGGGCTGTTGACTTTGTGATTAGCCAAAATGAACAGCCCAGATGATACTTACATGGTTTAGCATATTGCTTGATACGTTAGCAGTCTGAAAGGCTAATGGGTATCAATAGTGACATTAAACACGTGTTGCGCGTTCAATCACGACATTGCTTGCAGGAACATCTTGATGACCTTTAAGGCTAGTAGTCGCAACTTGTTTGATTTTATCAACAACGTCCATGCCTTCAACGACTTTAGCAAAAACACAGTAGCCCCAACCGTTACCGCTTGGTGCAGTGTGGTTTAGGAACTCGTTGTTAGCAACGTTAATAAAGAACTGGCTGCTTGCAGAGTGCGGTGCTGAAGTGCGCGCCATTGCAAGGGTGTATTTCTCATTACCTAAGCCATTGTCAGCTTCGTTCTTGATTTCAGCTTCAGTGCTTTTTTGTGTCATGGTTGTGTCAAAGCCACCACCTTGGATCATAAAGCCATTAATCACGCGATGGAAAATGGTGTTGTCATAAAAGCCGCTGTCTACATATTGTAAAAAATTAGCAACTGTAATTGGAGCCTTCTCGGCATTAAGTTCGATGGTGATGTCGCCTAAATTTGTCTGTAGTTTAACCACGGATTTTCCTTATTAAATATTGTTAAGACTGTTGAAATGAATACTAAAAAGTAGCGATAGATTTATAAAGGGGCTTTGTTGACTTTAACTTGATGCACAATGATAGGTGATCTTGGCACGTCGCCGTATGGACCTACATTTGCAGTCGAGGTAACTGCGATGTCACGTACTACATCCATCCCTTTTAATACTCGACCAAACACGCAATAACCTATTAGGTCAGGTTCTGGACTGCGGTAATTCAGGAACTGATTGTTTTCTAAGTTAATGAAAAACTGAGACGTGGCAGAGTTTGGATCAGATGTTCTTGCCATGGCAATTGTCCCAATATCATTTTTGAGTCCATTATTGGATTCATTAATAATTGGAGCGCGTGTTGGTTTTTCTGTCATATTGATATCGAAACCACCACCTTGCACCATAAAGCGATTAATCACACGGTGAAAAATAGTGTCTTGATAAAAGCCTGAGTTAACATACTCTAAGAAGTTAGCGACAGTTTTGGGCGCTTTTTCTGGGTAAAGCTCAACAGTAAAGTTACCACGGTTAGTCTCAAATGTGACTTGTGGATTAGCTGCTATGGCCGATGTGCTGAGTAATATTAAAGTGAGGAAAACGTAAAATTTGCGCATATAGCTCCTTGCAATGTGATGAAAAGCAACTTAGTGGAAACTAAGCTGCACCTTCGTAAATAATTTTCCAGCGATTGTCTTCTTGAATCCAATACTGACGTTTTTGCATTTTGTTTTTTAAATGCGAGCTGCTGAAGTTTTGAGTGAAATCAACTATCACTAGTTTTTTCTGAGGGTCTGGGTAACTATACATACTGATATTAGATAGTGAAATATTCACTTCAGGTTTGCTGGCCTGTACACGGTATTTATGCTCAGCCCATTGTTGGTAGTTGATACCATTCGTAGAGAAATCTTTTGAATAATACGATAGATATTTCTCAGTGTTCTGTGACTTCCAGTCATTCAGCCAGTTATCTATTTCAGCGTTTAATTTGCTTTTTTCAGCTTCAGGCGCACTTGAGTCATTTAACCATTCCAAGTTATTGGCAATGATAATGGGGGTCTTCCCTGATTGAAGTGCGGGCTCTAGCGCTTTAAGATCTTGGTTTGCAACGACTACGCAACCATCACTGGCACGAGGAGGGCGGCTGTATGTGTTGCTAGGGGTACCATGCAGCCAAATGCCAGAACCATTTCTGTTATGTGCTTTATCCCACTCATTAGGGTAGCTCAACGGATAAGCACCTTCACCATAAAAATCTGGTAATTTTTGTTTTAGTTTTGTGCTTGCAAAGTACACACCAATCGGTGTGCGTTTGTCACCTTCAGCTTGCTTTTCAACCCCATTTTTACCAACAGTAATGTAATAATCTGCAACGTACTTTAATTGGTCATTGTTTTTTTGATACAAATACAACCTGGATTTGCTCGTGTCTATCAGTATCAGATGGCTCTGCTGAGCATTAGGAGCAAGTATTAAGTTCGGTTGTTTTTCTTGCGTTTGCTTTGCTAAATAACGCTCAATGCGCACCCGCGCTTCTTCTTGTAAGTCTTGAACTGCATCTGGGCGATTGTTGATAGGATCACCAAATGCTTGTAGATATTTACCTTGCGCCATCAACAGGTCGCCACGCACGAGATGAGCGAGTTTAAAGTTTGGAACGCTTTGAATCAGTTGATCAATCGTATTAAGGGCCTGCTGATGTTTGCCCTCAGAAATTTCGAGTAAACCTTTAACCAACAAACCCTCTACGAGGTCAGTTGCCGCACTTGTAGCAATGGTTGTGGCGTTACTGAAACTTGCTTTAGGGATGAGATTGCCAAAACTAAACCGATTTACAGCAGTGGCATTCCATGGCACCAGCGTGATGGCAGCTAATAGAGAGTAGGTAAGTGCTTTATTAATCATCATGCCTTATATTTCAATACCATTTGCCACTAGTTGCTTGCAATTTCTTCGGTGATCAGCCAGCTATCACCAGATTTTCTCATTAATAGTGTTTTGGAAGTACGAATAGGAGAGCGTTTATCTGCGCGGTAGATTTGTTTAAATTGCACTTTGGCAGTGTTGCCTTCATTCGCAGTCACAACGAAATTGTTGAGTTCTACACTGATGTTTGAGGGGGCGCTGATACGATCACGTCTTTGTTTTTCCCATGCCTTATAATTTTGCCCTTTGGCTGGTTTAAAATCATCAGCGTAGCTGGCAAAGTACTTAGCTAGGTCTTTATTGGCCCAAGCTTGCGCCCAATCGTTAACCGCAGTTGTAATGTTGTCTGCATTATTAGTTGCAGTGCCGTTATTCGTAGCCGTAGCTGGTGTCTTTTTAACTTCAGTAGGTGCTACATTTGCTGTAGCTGCAGACTTCACTGGTTCTCTTGCTGCAATGGTCGTTTTGTTGCCTGTACCAAATAAATCTTTAATTAACGACAATTTACCTTGTGCGCGAGTATTGCCAGTGTCAAGTTGTAGCGCCTTATCATAAGCTTCACTTGCCATGCGTGCGTAGATGTCACCTAAGTTTTCATGCGCAGTTGCGTAGCTTGGGTGCGTTTTGATTGCTGTCTCAAGCGCTTTACGTGCTTTATCAAACTGGCCCTGGTCAGCATATAAAACTGCCAGATTGTTGTATGGTTCAGGCAAATTTGGGAATCGTTCAGTCACTTCGGTAAAGGATTTAATCGCTTCATCTCTACGGCCTTGCTCTGCAAGTAAAACGCCCTTCATGAATAATGCTTGTGCATTCTTTGGGTTTGCTGCAATAAAGGTGTTAATGCGGTCAAGTGCAACAGCCGTTTGGCCTTGATCCGCTAGTTTTGAAATATCTTTGAGTTCATCTGCAGAAGCAACGTTAAATGCAAAACTTGCAGAGGCTACTAGAACAAACCGAGCGATTGAAGGAGTCAGTGACGCAATAAAATTATTCATTGTGATATACTTTTTGTGTGAATAAATAAAGTGTAATTCTATCAATAGCCTAAGCAACCTCCAATAGCTCATTTTGATTTAAGCCAATATATTTCTTCATTCCTCTCATTAATTGGCCTAACTGGCCTTAGTTTGAGATAAAAACAAATAACCAACCCTCTAGCTCTTGAAAATATGTTAAAAATTTACAATACATTAGCCCGCGAAAAGCAAAAATTCACACCAATTGTTGCAGGTAAGGTCAGTATGTATGTATGCGGAATGACCGTTTATGATTATTGTCATTTAGGGCATGCGCGCGTGATGGTGGTTTTTGATACGGTAAGTCGCTGGTTAAGGGCTTCTGGCTATGACGTGACTTATGTTCGCAATGTGACGGATATTGACGACAAGATTATCAAGCGAGCCAATGAAAATAATGAAACAATCGCGCAGCTTACCCAGCGCTTCATTGACGCGATGGATGAAGACTCGGCCAAGTTGGGTGTTTTACGCCCAGATATTGAGCCTAAGGCAACAGAATTTGTTGGTGGCATGGTAACGATGATTGCCGCGTTAATTGAAAAAGGATTTGCATATCCTGCGGCTAACGGCGATGTGTTTTATTCAGTCAGCAGCTTTGAGGGCTACGGTAAGCTCTCAGGAAAGTCCTTAGAGGACTTACGCGCAGGTGAGCGCGTTGATGTGGATAGTTTTAAAAGAGATCCAATGGATTTTGTGTTGTGGAAAGCAGCCAAGCCTGATGAACCTAGCTGGGACTCTCCTTGGGGCAAGGGGCGTCCAGGCTGGCATATTGAATGCTCTGCCATGAGTTCACATCACTTAGGTGAGCGCTTTGATATTCACGGTGGTGGACAGGACTTACAATTCCCCCATCACGAAAATGAAATAGCACAATCAGAAGCCGCACATAGTCATGATGGCGAGCCTTGCCAGATGGTGAATTACTGGATGCACAATGGATTTGTGCGTGTTGATGATGAAAAGATGTCTAAATCATTAGGCAATTTCTTTACGATACGTACCGTGCTTGATAAATATGATGCAGAAGTTGTACGCTTTTTTATATTGCGTGCACATTATCGTAGTCCACTTAATTATAGTGACCAGCATTTAGATGATGCTAAGTTGGCGCTTACTCGCCTTTATACTGCTTTGCGAGGTGTTGATGTAGTTGATGCTAATATTGATTGGCAGCATCCGCATGCACAGCGTTTTAAGCAAGCCATGGATGATGATTTTAATACGCCAGAAGCGATGGCCGTATTGTTTGATTTGGCAAATGAGGTGAATAAAAGTAAGTCAGCAGAAGCGGCGAGTCTGCTTAAAAATTTGGCTGGTGTGCTTGGTTTGTTGTCGCGTCACTCAGATGATTTCTTGCAAGGTAAATCAAACGCAATCAATGCTAGCGCAGATGGTTATGCATTAAATGGCAATGCTGAAATGTTGAACGTTGATGATTTAATCACAAAACGACTAGAGGCCAAAAAAGCCAGAAATTTCGCTGAAGCGGATCGAATTCGTAAAGAACTTGCAGACGCAGGGATTATTCTAGAAGATACGCCGCAAGGCACAACATGGCGTGCTGCTTAATCAGGTCGTCATACTAAATATTATTGGAATTGAGTAAGGAATTTTATGCCAGTTAAATTAACTGCCCCCCTAGCTTCATCTTTATTAGCTGTGAAAGGGGTTGAATTAGGCTTTGCAGAAGCACATGTCAGAAAGCCTAATCGTAAAGATGTATTAGTGATTAAACTCGTTGAAGGCGCGCGTGTTGCTGGGGTTTTTACTAAAAACCGTTTCTGTGCAGCACCTGTGGTGTTGTGTAAAGACTTTTTGGCGCAAGAGGCTGGCATTCGTGCTTTACTAGTCAATACTGGCTGTGCCAATGCTGGTACAGGTGAAGACGGTTTAAAGCGTGCGCAGCAGAGTTGCGACGCTTTAGCTAGTTTACTCAACATTAATCCGAATCAAGTGCTGCCATTTTCTACTGGCGTTATTTTAGAGCCCTTGCCTGTTGATAAAATTGTAGCAGGCTTGCCAGCAGCAATTGCAAATTTAAAAGAGGATAACTGGCTGAATGCGGCAGAAGCTATCATGACCACTGATATTGTGGCCAAGGGCACTTCTCGTCGTTTGAGTATTGATGGTAAGCAAATCACGATTACAGGCATGAGCAAGGGCTCTGGCATGATCCACCCTAACATGGCAACCATGCTGGGGTACATTGCAACGGATGCGGCAGTGAGCCAAGCTGCTCTGGAAAGTATGATTCAATATGCAGTCAATAAGTCATTTAACTGTATTACAGTAGATGGTGATACTTCAACCAATGATAGCTTGATTTTTATGGCGACAAATCAAGCTTGCAATGCTGAAGTTAACGAAAATACCGCAAGCTATATTGCGCTACGAGATGCATTCACTGAGGTGGCGATTGAGCTTGCCCAAGCCATTGTGCGCGATGGTGAAGGTGCAACCAAGTTTATGTCTATCGTGGTAGAGCGCGGTCAGAGTGAAGAGGAGTGCCGTAAAGTTGCTTATGCTATTGCGCATTCACCACTGGTGAAAACTGCATTTTTTGCGTCAGACCCTAATTTAGGACGAATTTTGGCTGCGATTGGCTATGCAGGTATTGATGATTTAGATGTGAATACCTTGCAGTTGTATTTGGGTGATGTGCTCGTTGCAGAAAAGGGCGGGAGAGCAGCTTCTTATGTTGAAGAGCAAGGCTCTGCTGTCATGAGTGAATCAGACATTATGGTGCGTGTAGTGCTTAATCGAGGCGATGCGGCCGCTACTGTCTGGACGTGTGATTTCTCTTATGATTACGTGAAAATTAACGCAGATTACCGCTCCTAATATTGTTTAATCAAAATAAAGCGTGAGCCGAAAAGAACATAATTGATGAGCACTCTTAACTTATCCGTCAGTAATTTAGTTGCCAGTGCGTCTGATCTGCGGGTAACTGAAGCTGCCGTTGGTATCATACAGCGTGATAATGGGATGGTGTTGCTGGGTGAGCGTCCAGTTGGTAAGCCATGGGAAGGTTACTGGGAGTTTCCAGGCGGTAAAGTTGAGTCGAGCGAAACCCCAGTGCAAGCATTAAAAAGAGAGTTGCAAGAAGAGTTAGGTATTACAGCCACTCGATTTTATCCTTGGATCACGCGTACTTACGATTATGAAGCCAGGTATGATCAATCTGGCAATATAGTCACGCCAGCTAAAGCCGTGAAATTACATTTTTTTATCGTGGACGAGTGGCAAGGTGACCCAGTTGGATTAGAGGACCAATTGTTGAGTTGGCAAAATCCAGAAAAGCTAACGGTTGGGCCAATGTTGCCAGCCAATACGCCAATTCTTACAGCACTTAGTTTGTCGACGACTTATGCGATTACTAATTTAAAAGAGATGGGCGAAGCGCAGTTTCTTGAGCGCTTAAGAACAGCATTGGAAAATGGACTGATGATGATACAAGTGCGTGAGCCTCATCTTTCTAAGCAGGATTTGATGCTATTCGCGGAGCATGTGATAGCCTTAGCGAAGCCTTTTGAGGCTAAAGTGTTTATCAACTCGGATGTTTCAATGGCCCAGCAACTCAGTGCGACAGGTGTGCATTTGTCTTCAGAAAAGTTAATGCAACTTGATGTAAAGCCTGATGGGTTGTTGGTCGGCGCTTCTTGTCACAACGCTGCAGAGTTGGCGCAGGCAAAAATGCTGGAGCTAGATTACGTGATGTTGTCACCCATCAAGGCTACTATAAGTCATCCTGGTGCAACCCCGCTCGGCTGGGATGCCTTTAACCAACTGATTTATGGATTCTCATTACCAGTTTTCGCGCTTGGCGGGATGTTGCGAGAAGATTTGGATACAGCTAAATTATACGGTGCTCACGGCATTGCCATGCAGCGAGATTTATGGCGCACACTATAGAGGTGGCTAGTGGCTGTGGTGATGCTCGTGATCGCCATAGTTATTTTGGTTGCTGTTGTCTGGGCTTTTAACCGTAGCTTTTACTTTTTGCTTAAATTCAATACCTTTATTGTTTTTGAAAGTCATCTCAAAGTTCACTACTTGTGCATCGATAAGTGGCCTTTTTAAATTAAACATCATGAGGTGGTAGCCGCCTGGTTCAAGTTTGTATGGCTTTCCAGCGTTTAATGGAAGCGAATCTAACATACGCATCTTCATGACATTGTTTTCCATTTTCATGCTGTGTATCTCTACACTGTCGCTCACATCACTTTCAACTTTCACTAGCGTGACGTCATGGGTGCTTGTCATGGTCATGTATCCAGCACTAATATTTTGTCCTGCATTTGTGGCGCGTACCCAAGGGTTATCGAGAGATACAAGCTGTTGTGCCTGAGTGATGCTGCTGGCTATTGTAAGCAAGAGTGCTAGGCTGTAACGTGAGAGGCGGTGTGTATATCGCTGCGTCATGGTCATTTTAATACCAGTCATTTGATTATCGTTAAGCGCTTACTGAGTTAACTCATCAGGTAAGTCGTCATCCTTTGCAGCGGTCGGTATTGCATAATCTTCGTTTGCCCACGCACCTAAATCTATCATTTCACAGCGTTTGCTGCAAAAGGGCCTGAAAGTGTTTAGTGGGGAAAATTCCACTAGTTTTTTGCATGTAGGGCATGCGACAAGACGTTTACTTTGGTTCATGTGTTAATACGCTACTGTTGCTTTATGGTTGAGTAATTATATCTGAAACTAAAGCTTGTGCCAGATGATGGCTAACCCTTATAAATTACATAGTGTTAAAGTAAAATCGATATCTTCCTCATACTTTTGTGGTTTCTGGGTGCAGTCTAAAGTATTGAATCTAATGTTAATAGCATATTTGTTAGCACTGACCTCGGGGAAGCAGTTGAGATTATCAGCTAAATTAATTTTTAACATTTGGGCAGGCTTTACACCGCCTAGCATTTGTTGATAAACACCATTGGTGGCAACCAGCTTGTTCGTGCTGCCACTGCCACGCAAGATGCGTAGAATGATGATAATGGCTTGTTGCATCGGAATCAGCGGTTTAATCCATGTCTCTAAGTCATGCTTGCGACGCTCTGGGCCTAGGCCTAACCAGTAGTGGTATGAGGGAACATCGAACTCACATACACCACCTGGAATGCTTGCTCGTTGTTTAATACTCATTAACCATTCGTTCGCACGTAAAGTTTGGCCGAATTTAGAGGTTTCCGCACGTAGCGCATTTGCTGCAGAATTGATGTCGTCCAGTGTGGATTCTAGTGCTTCAGCTGAAATAATTGGATTGCCAATTAGCATGCGCATTGACGTTTTCTGACGATCAAGTTCTTGGAGTAGGTCGACTTTTAGTTCTGCTCTGTCTACAACATCTAAAATCTGCAATAACGTAAGTAGCGCGCAGTGATGTTGAAACTCATGGTCTGCTGAAAGATTGTGTAAAAGTTTGGCAAACAAATCCTCTACGCGTAGCAGCGTGCGTATGCGTTCATTAAAAGGATAATCATAACTAGGCATGTTTTATCATGTGAGCCAAATGCTTTTTCAGGTTAGGCCGTTGCATTGAATTTAAAGTTGAACTGGATTATCAAATTTATTTGCTAACTATGCAAGTCTTAATGAGTTTTTTATGAAATTCATTAATTTTTTCAGCTAGTTCACTGACTGTGCCGTTGTTGTCTATGATTGTATCGGCGAGATTGCGTCTGTTTTCTCTAGATGTTTGTGCCAGCATCAATTTTTTTACTTCATCAGCACTCAGTTGACTACGAGCCATTGCGCGGTTGATTTGTAAGGATTCGTCACAGTCAATCACTAGGGTTGTATTTGAGATTGATTGGTATCGAGTGCTCTCAAAAAGTAAAGGTACAACCAGTAACTGGTAGGTAGGGTGTAGCTTTTGTTCGTTTTCTTGAAGCATTTGCAGTGCTTTCTGATAAATAGCAGGATGCATTAACTGCTCAAGTTTTAATTTTTCATCGGCATTACTAAAAATGTGAGTGCGTAGCTTGGCACGGTTAAGTGTGCCATCGGCATTTAAAAAGTCTGCGCCAAAAATACGATGGATTTCTTTTAGCACAGGGCTGTCTAAACCAGTGAGTTCATGTGCAATCACATCTGTATCAACCACTGGGATTCCTAAGTTGGCAAATAGTTTAGATGCTTCACTTTTGCCAGAGCCTATCCCACCTGTGAGTGCAACTACGTACATAGGCGTTGAATTATGGCAAATAGAAAGTGGCAAGTGTTTGGCCAAAAAACAAGGCTGCAATCCCGCCTATTGCTAGAAATGGACCAAACGGCATAGGGACTTCCTTGCCGCGTTTGGTCAATACGATTAAAGCAATGCCGATAATAGCGCCTAATGTAGAGGATAGTAGAATTACCGCTGGTAAAAGTTTCCATCCAAACCATGCGCCAATGGCTGCTAATAGCTTGAAGTCACCGTACCCCATCCCTTCTTTGCCTCTAATAATCTTAAATAACCAATACACAGACCATAAAATAAGATAACCAGCCATTGCGCCAATCACCGCTGATTTTAAATCGGTAAATCCAAAGTTTAAGTTAAATAACAACCCAAGCCATAGAAGTGGCAGTGTAATATCGTCAGGGAGTAATTGTGTGTCGAAGTCGATAAAAGTAAGTGCGATTAGTGCAAATGCGAACACCCATGCCATAAGCGTAGTAACGGAGTATCCAAATTTCCAGCTGATTAAACCAATTAAAATGCCAGTAAGTGTTTCAATTAGTGGGTATCTCATGCTGATTGAAGCTTTACATTCTTTACAGCGACCTCTAAGTGCTAGATAGCTAAGAATTGGAATGTTTTCCCATGCTGATATTTTGTGGCCGCAGTGTGGGCAGGCAGAGCGAGGCTTAGATAAACTATATTTAGTGTTGGTTGGAATTTCCTTGCCTTGAAGCTCTAGGCAGTTGTTGTGCCATTCTTGCTCCATTATTTTAGGGAGTCGGTAGATGACTACATTTAAGAAGCTGCCTACCATGAGGCCGAATAAAGTAGATAGTGCGATAAATAAGGTATTGTTTTGTTGAAGGATATCGGATATTTCATTCAATGCAGATAGCATGGCAATCCTTTTGTTAGGGCTTATTGTTAATGTCTCTTTAAGATAAAACTATAACGTGCCGTTAAGTAACTGTAAACTTAATGCCGTATTCTAACGTTAAGTGTTTATGAGTATCATGAATTTAGTTTGAGTCTTGGGCTTGAAATTTAGGTAATGCATCACAAATATAGACTTAGCAATTGATATTATAATAGCGCCGCAACTAGTATTAAGGACACAATATGACAGAGACTAATCATCAACAGAACGCAACCGAGCTTGCTCAGGCTGAGTTACATCACCCAGAGTGGGATGAGCCTATTATTTGCCGTGTTGAGGTTGACTTGCCAAGCTGGTTGTCGCAATTGGCGGGTGGTAAGGATTGGGAGGTCTATTCTGAGGCGGAGGAGGAAAACTGCATCAGTTTTGCAATGCGTGAAATTGCAGTTAAAACACCAAAGCTAGCGGAAGTTACTTTGTATCACAATGGGTATGCTGTTGTTGATGTTGAAGGTAAGTCTTTGTTTGATGGCTCTTTAACCGCAGGTACAAGCGATTGCGCGCATTTGACTTATTACCATGCAGATAGTGGTGAGAAAATTATCTTAAACTAGTTGGTCTGTTTAATTAACCTGTTTTTAAAATCAAGGTTAATTAAACGGTGTGACTAAAAATTTCTTTTTACTGCAAAGTCTGCAAGTTCGATTAATGCCTGTTTGAACTTAGAGTCGGGAAAGTGAGCAATCGCTGCGCAGCATTGTGCAGACTCAACTTCTGCAATTTTCCTCACATGGTCTAGTGCGCCTGAATTTTTCACTATTTCAATGACTTGAGGTAAGTGTTCGAGTCCGCCTTGTTCAATCGCATTACGAATCAGTGCGCTTTGTTCTGTATTGCTGTTGCGCATTGCGTATAACAGTGGCAGTGTAGGTTTCCCCTCGGCAAGGTCGTCCCCTAGGTTTTTGCCAATATCTTCGCTGTTGCCGCTTAAGTCAAGAATGTCATCTATTAACTGAAAGGCAGTGCCTAGGTGCATGCCGTAAGCGGTGAGTGCGGCTTCGTCTTTTTCGCTGGCTTGGCTGATAATGGCGCCAAGTCTTGTTGCTGCTTCAAAAAGTTTGGCGGTTTTATAATGAATCACTTGTAAGTAAGCTTCATCAGAAATATCTGCATTATTCACGTTGAGCAGTTGCAGTACCTCGCCTTCAGCAATCACGTTGGTTGCGTTGCTTAATACTTCCATTACACGCATGTTTTGCACTGAAACCATCATTTGAAATGCTCGGGAGTACACAAAGTCACCGACTAGCACGCTTGCAGCGTTTCCAAATAGTGCATTAGCTGTGCTTTGACCTCTACGTTTTGATGATTCATCAACGACATCATCATGTAGCAGTGTAGCGGTATGAATAAATTCAACGACTGCGGCTAATTGATGGTGATGTGCCTGAATTTTGCCAAATAATCCTGCGGACAGCAGCACTAACATGGGGCGCAGTCTTTTTCCGCCGCTGTTGATGATGTACTCAGCTACCTGGTTAACCAGCGTAACTTCGGAATGTAGTGATTGGCGGATAGTCTTATCGACCATACGCATATCGTTATCTATGCAAGATTGAATGATACTTGGAGTCACATTAATATAACCTATAAAATGAAATTGGATTTTATCACAGCCTATTTAAATCCAAGATTTTCCATGACATGGTTTTTTAGGCTTGTTCATCATATATAATAGTATCTTTGGTTTTAAACTGTTGCCGACTTTACCTGGGTTAAAGCTGTTGAGGTTAGTGCTGACGCAACTCGATCTGTTGTTAGCGTTTTGATGACGCTTTCGGTTGGAACGCGGCCAAATATGTAGCTGCGCATTACTAGTTTAGTACGAATAAATTGACGGCAATTTTCCTAATAAAATTTAATCTAACATTTTTATTGATTTGATTAGATTAAGGTTTGCTTTACAGGATAAATTGCGTATAATGCGCGATTCTTTTGAAGTATGAGTTAAAGGCATAATCATGTATGCAGTGATCAAAACTGGTGGTAAACAATATCGCGTAATTCAAGGCGAAAGATTAAAAGTTGAGAAGCTAGAAGTTGAAGTTGGCGGCACAGTGACGCTAGATCAAATTCTTATGGTTTCTGACGGTGATAACACAACAATTGGTTCGCCAATTATTAAAGGTGCTACTGTTAAAGCAACGGTTCTTTCACACGGCCGTGGCGACAAGGTAATGATTTTTAAATTCCGCCGTCGTAAGCACTACCGTAAAACACAAGGCCATCGCCAAAGTTTTACAGAAATTAAAATTGAAGCAATTGCTGCTAAATAAGCAGTTATCGTTAAGTTAAGGATTAAATCATGGCACACAAAAAAGCAGGCGGTAGTTCACGTAACGGTCGCGACTCACAAGCCCAACGTTTAGGCGTTAAAGCATTCGGTGAGCAATTTGTTTCAGCTGGTAGCATTATCGTGCGTCAACGTGGTACTAGAATGCACGCTGGTGAAAACGTAGGTATGGGTAAAGATCATACTTTGTACGCTAAAGCAGACGGTAAAGTGAGCTTTACAATTAAAGGTGCATTAAAACGTAAAACTGTGAATATTATTCCAGCTTAGTTTTTTTACGCTAATTTAAGAAGCCCTGTCGTTTGATAGGGCTTTTTTATTTGGTTCGCGCTGGCAGAACGTTTTATCAATTCATGCGTTCTTGCTAGTTTTGTGTTGGGTTGAGATTTTTTGTGGATTTGTCATCCTCTGATCGATTACTTTTCATAAAAATCTCCTACAAAACAGAATCCTGCGCGATAATTACATGAACTGATAAGATACTCTGGGTATTATGAAATTTATTGACGAAGCAACTATTAAAATTTATGCGGGTGACGGCGGTAACGGCGTAGCTACGTTTCGTCGTGAAAAATACGAGCCTATGGGTGGGCCAAGCGGCGGAGATGGTGGTCGCGGTGGTTCTATCATTATTGAGGCTGACCGCAACATCAATACTTTGGTTGATTATCGTTATACGCGCAGCTTTAGAGCGCAACGCGGAGAAAATGGCCGTAGTGCTGAGTGTTATGGCGCTAAAGGCGAAGATATGATTTTACGTGTGCCAGTAGGTACGGTGATTTCAGATAAGTCTAGCGAACAAATGTTAGTGGATTTAAGTGAGCATGGGCAACGTGCACAAATGGCCACAGGCGGTAAGGGTGGCTTGGGCAATGTGCACTTTAAGTCTAGTTTGAATCGTGCACCGCGTCAGTGTACTAAAGGCGATCCAGGTGAAGAGTTTGAGCTTTATCTAGAGCTTAAAGTGCTAGCCGACGTTGGCTTGCTGGGTATGCCTAATGCTGGTAAGTCTACGTTTATTCGTTCTGTTTCTGCGGCTAAACCTAAAGTGGCAGATTATCCATTTACGACATTACATCCTAATTTAGGCGTGGTGCGTGTAGATGCTGAACGCAGTTTTGTGATTGCTGATATTCCAGGCATTATTGAAGGCGCAGCAGAAGGTGCTGGTTTAGGTCATCAGTTCTTACGTCATTTGCAGCGCACTTCATTATTGCTGCATCTAGTTGATATTGCCCCATTTGATGAGGCTGTTGATCCAGTTCATGAAGCAAAAGCGATTGTGGAAGAGCTTAGAAAGTATGACGAGGCGCTTTATAATAAACCGCGCTGGTTAGTATTAAATAAGATTGATATGTTGCCAGACGCTAAACAAGTTGTAGAAGACTTTGTGAAGGCTTATGGATGGGATGGTCGTGTATTTGCTATTTCTGCAATCAGTGGCATTGGTTGCAAGGAGCTTACCTACGCCATCATGCAGCATATCGAAGACAATAAAAAACATGATGAAGAGGTGATTGAGCCTAATCGTAATGTTGCAGAAAATGTGAGTAACGATAAAGAAGCTGGGAATGAAGTCGCCTGAATTTAACTCTCTGGTATCGGATGCAAAAGTCATTGTTGTAAAGGTAGGTTCAAGCCTCGTTACGAATAATGGTGATGGTTTAGATCGTATTGCAATTGCAGAGTGGGCATCGCAAATTGCTACGCTGGTGCAACAGGGTAAACAGGTGGTGTTGGTTTCAAGCGGGGCTGTGGCTGAGGGAATGCAACGGCTAGGTTGGAAAAAACGACCGGTTGCTGTGAATGAGTTACAAGCCGCGGCTGCTGTGGGGCAAATGGGGCTGGTGCAAATGTATGAAAGTTGCTTTAGCCGGCATCAACTCCATACAGCACAAGTGTTGCTTACACATGATGATTTGGCTGATAGAAAAAGGTACCTAAATGCGCGCACCACGTTGCGTACCTTGCTAGATTTAAAAGTGATTCCAATTATTAATGAGAATGACACTGTTGTAACAGATGAAATCCGCTTTGGCGATAACGATACTTTGGGTTCGTTGGTGGCTAATTTAATCGAGGCGGATGTCTTGGTGATTTTAACTGATCAACAAGGCTTGTATTCGGCTGACCCACGTAAAGATCCAAATGCCCAATTCGTTCAACATGCAACCGCTGGCGATTTAGCTTTAGAGCAGATGGCGGGTGGGGCAGGTAGTAGTGTTGGTACTGGTGGTATGTTAACCAAAATTCTTGCAGCAAAGCGTGCAGCACGTAGTGGAGCACATACTGTGATTGCTTCAGGGCGTGAAAGTAATGTATTAGTACGCCTCAGTACTGGTGAAGCAATTGGTACGCACCTTGAAGCTACGCAAATGAAAATAGCGGCACGTAAGCAGTGGCTTGCTGACCATTTACGCACAACTGGCAAAGTGGTGTTGGATGCTGGCGCAGTGCGTGTGTTGGTGGCTGAGGGTAAGAGCTTGTTACCTATTGGCGTGACTGCCGTTGAGGGCTACTTTGAGCGTGGTGACGTTGTTGCGTGTGTTGATACTGATGGTAATGAGGTTGCGCGTGGCTTAGTGAACTATTCTGCGAGTGAAACTGCCAGAGTGATGCGTAAGCCCAGTCAACAGATTGAATCAATATTAGGTTATGTGGATGAGTCTGAGTTGATTCATCGCGATAACCTTGTGTTGTTAAGGCAGGCTGAGGCAGTTGTAAAATAAATCGTAAGTTTTAATTGAGACTTTAGTTTTAATACAGATTACATAAAGGAATGCATGTGGCAAATAATCAACCATTGGTAGCCATTATTATGGGTTCAGATAGTGACTGGCCAGTAATGAAAAATGCAGCACAAATGCTTGCCGATTTTGGGGTGGCTTACGAAGCGAAAGTGGTTTCTGCGCATCGTACACCTGACTTGATGTTTGAGTTTGCAGAAACTGCGGCAAGCAAAGGCATTCAAGTAATTATTGCTGGGGCTGGAGGTGCTGCACACTTGCCTGGAATGGTGGCTGCTAAAACAACTTTGCCCGTTTTAGGTGTGCCTGTGCCATCTAAGCATTTGCAAGGCCAAGATTCATTGTTGTCTATAGTGCAGATGCCAAAGGGTATTCCAGTGGCGACTTTTGCTATTGGCGATGCGGGTGCTGCTAACGCGGGTTTATTTGCCGTTTCTATACTGGCGAATCAAGATGCTACGCTGGTTAATAAACTGGCAGAATTTCGTACTAAACAAACAGAAAAAGTATTTAACATGGAGTTAAGCGACAAACCATGAGTCAATCTACCATGATTCTTCCGCCAGCGATGCTGGGTATGTTGGGCGGCGGCCAATTAGGCCGTTTTTTTGTGATTGCAGCGCATGAAATGGGCTATAAAGTTACAGTATTAGACCCAGATGAAAATAGTCCTGCTGGTCAAATCGCAGATGTGCATATTTGCGCTAAATATGATGATGAAGCTGCTCTGGCACAAATGGCGGAAACTTGCCAAGCAATCACAACCGAGTTTGAAAATGTGCCTGCTACTACATTGAGTACTTTGGCGAAGTCTGTGCCTGTTCTCCCATCTGCTGAAGCAGTCGCTATTGCACAGCACCGCGTAAGTGAAAAGAATTTTATTAAAAATGCAGGGTTGCCAGTTGCACCTTACGCGGTCATTAATGCTGAGTCAGATTTGCCTGCAGATGATAGTGAAATTTATCCTGCCATACTTAAGGTAGCAAGATTTGGTTACGATGGTAAAGGCCAAGCGCGTGTTGCTAACTTGAGCGAGGCAAAAGCAGCTTTTTCAGCGTTCTCGCAAGAAGAATGCGTGTTGGAAAAAATGCTGAAATTAGATTACGAAGTTTCTGTAGTGCTAGCTCGTGATGCAAATGGGCATGTGGCAACTTTTCCTACCGCAGAAAATAGTCATCTGAATGGTATTTTGGACATATCAATTGTGCCAGCTCGAGGTAGTGATGCTGTTAATCATCAAGCGCAAAAGCTTGCTATTAGCGTCGCAGAAAAATTGCAGTACACTGGCGTTTTAGGTGTGGAGTTTTTTGTGTGTGATGGTGAATTGCTCGTTAATGAGATAGCACCTAGACCGCATAACTCAGGCCACTATACGCTAGATGCGTGTATTACTAACCAGTTTGAGCAACAAGTGCGCGTGATGACGGGTCTTCCCTTAGGCAGTAGTCGTCAGCATAGCCCTGCGGTAATGGTGAATTTGTTGGGTGATATTTGGCCAGAAGATAAAGTGACAGGACAAGCAGAGCCTGCTTGGCAAGCAGCCTTTGCTATGCCAACATTGAAGATGCACCTTTACGGTAAAAACGAAGCGCGTGCTGGTAGAAAAATGGGGCATTTTACTGTGTTGAATACAAGTCGTGATGACGCCATTAAGTTGGCTCTGCAAGTGCGATCTGAGTTAAATATAGGTAATTAATTTTATTGCAGGCTTAATTCTAATGAATGGCACTGATTTTTGAAATCAGTGCCATTTTTTATGGATATGTGGTGAACAATATTGCTTAATTAATTTTCACCAAGAGGGTTAACTTGAACAGTTTGTGAGTGATTTCTCTTTTTAAGTTGTTTGGGTGTTATCGGTTAATCTATTACAATTAGACGCAAATATGCTGTTAACACCTTTTTAGGTGGAATTATTGCTGTTGTAACAGAAAATACAAAGCTCAAATAGAAAAGCCGAACATTTGTTCGGCTTTTCTATTAATTTAATCACTACTTAAGTGAGTTAACACTTAAGCGTTTAATTATGCCATTGCTTTAATTGCAGCGTTTAAGCGGCTTTTATGACGTGAGGCTTTGTTTTTGTGAATGATGTTTTTGTCCGCAATGCGGTCAATGACGCTTACATTCTCGCTGTATGCAGCAGTAGCAGCGGCTTTGTCGCCAGCTTCTACAGCTTTAATGATTTTTTTAATTGCTGTGCGCAAAGTAGAACGCAAGCTTGCATTGTGAGCACGTTGCTTAACTGCTTGACGAGCACGTTTTCTTGCTTGTGCGGTATTTGCCATCTGTTTTTCCTAAAAAGCTATTCAAAATTCGAAGCCCATAATCATAGCTATTTTATAAATATATTGCAAGTTAAAATGTTGCAAATATGTTTGTAAATAATACCTAGTGACTATTGGCGTGTTAAAATTACGCAATATGTTGTTAATACTAAACTTTTCACCTCTACATTATAACGATAAAGCATGAATTTACTCAACGCGCTGGCTAAAGTCGGCAGCATGACTTTTGTTTCGCGTATTTTAGGATTTGTCCGCGATACGCTTATTGCGCGTGTATTTGGTGCTGGCATGTTGAGTGACGCCTTTATTGTTGCGTTTAAAATCCCAAATTTATTACGAAGAATATCCGCTGAAGGCGCATTCAGCCAGGCGTTTGTGCCTATTTTATCCGAATACAAAAGTCAACGCGGCTTTGATGAAACGCATCATCTTGTTAGTCGGGTGGCAACTTGGTTAGGGTTGATTCTAGTGGTGGTCACCATTCTTGGGATGTTGGCGGCACCTTGGATTGTGAGTTTAGTTGCGCCTGGTTTTAGAGGTGATGCGGAAAAAATGCAACTGACCACTGAATTGTTGCGTATTACTTTCCCATATATTTTCTTTATATCGTTAGTATCCATGGCTGGCGGTGTATTGAACACCTATAATAAATTTGGCATTCCAGCGTTTACCCCAGTATGGCTTAACGTTTCTATGATTGTTGCCATATTGTTCGTTGCGCCTTATTTTGAAGCGCCAATTAAAGTGTTGGCGTGGGCAGTGTTTATTGGGGGCGCTTTGCAGTTGGCGTTTCAAATTCCATTTTTAAGGCAGATTGGGTTGTTGCCTAAGTTTGATTTTAAGTCAGATGACGAAGGTGTTTGGCGCATACTGAAGTTAATGGGGCCTGCCGTGCTTGGGGTGTCTGTGGCGCAGATTTCACTGATTCTTAATACGATATTCGCCTCATTTTTAGATACTGGTAGTGTTAGTTGGCTCTATTATGCAGACCGCTTGATGGAGTTCCCTACAGGTGTGTTGGGTGTTGCGCTAGGTACGATATTGTTGCCTAGTTTATCTAAAGCTTATGCGGGTAAGGATGATGGTGAGTATTCCCAATTGCTAGACTGGGGGTTAAGGCTAACCTTTATTTTGGCGGCGCCCGCCGCAGTTGCACTTGCTGTGCTAGCAACGCCTTTGGTTGCTACCTTGTTTAATTACGGTAAGTTCACACCACTAGATGTTTTAATGACTCAGCAGGCTTTGATTGCCTATAGTGTGGGCTTGCTAGGCTTGATTTTGGTTAAGATTTTGGCACCAGGCTTCTATGCGCGGCAAAATATTAAAACGCCAGTCAAAATAGCGGTATTCACTTTGGTGATGACACAGGTGATGAATCTGTTTTTTGTTTTTGTGCTGGATATGCAACATGTTGGGTTAGCGTTGGCAATTGGGGTGGCCGCATGTCTTAATGCTGCTTTGTTATATCACCATTTGCGCAAGGCGCAGATATTTCATCCACAATCAGGTTGGTTGTTGTTTTTGTTTAAATTATTGATAGCTTTAAGTGTGATGGGTGTGGTGTTATTTTTTGCGATGGGTAATACGGCTCTATGGTTAGATTTTGGTTTAATGCAGCGCTTGAGTTATCTTAGTGGTTTAGTGGTGTTAGGCGCAGTGAGTTATTTTGCGATGCTCTTGTTGCTAGGTTTTAGGCCTAAGGATTATATGCGTAGGGTGAATCGATAGTGCAGGTTTTTAGACATATACCAGCTACGCTGCAACAACCATGTGCATTAGCAATAGGTAACTTTGATGGCATGCATTTGGGGCATCAGACATTATTGGCACAACTTAAGCAGACAGCACAAAATTGTAACTTAGAAGCAGCGGTGATGACTTTTGAGCCTCACCCACGAGAGTTTTTTTCACCAGAAAGTGCGCCAGCTAGGCTTTGTTCTTTGCGAGAAAAGCTAGAGTACTTTGCACAGGCTGATGTTGAACGGGTATATATCTGTCGATTTAACCAGCGTTTTGCGACGGTAACGGCTGAGGCTTTTATGCGCGATATGTTACGTCATTCCATTAATGCTCAAGCAATTTTGGTGGGTGAAGATTTTCGCTTTGGGGAGAAACGTGCTGGTTCTGTGCGTGATTTTATTGCAGAAGGCTTTAACCTTGTGAGTTTGCCGCAGGTGAGTTTGGCCGATGTTCGGGTGTCTAGCACGCGTGTGCGCACCGCACTGGCTGATGGACGCTTGGATGAGGCGGCACAGCTGTTAGGTCGAGGTTATAGCATTAGTGGCAAGGTCGTGCATGGTGCAAAGCGTGGTAGGCAGCTTGGCTTTCCAACGGCGAATGTTCTTATGCGTCACGAACGACCTGCGTTAAAAGGGGTATATGCGGTAAAATTAGATGGTTTGAATGCTGTTGCGAATTTAGGGGTGCGACCAACGATTGCTGGCGTGCCTAAGCTATCGTTGGAAGTGCATGTGCTTGATTTTAATCAGGACTTGTATGGCAAGCATGTGCATGTGGAGTTTTTGCATAAAATACGTGATGAAATGAAGTTTGAAAGCTTGGATGCGTTGAAAGCGCAAATTGCAAATGATGTAAAATTGGCAAGAATTTTTTTTGGAGCTGGTATTCCAGCTTCACGGCCAACGTAACCAGTTACTATTAGCTGAATAGTAAATCACTAAATAGTAGATCACTGGATAGGCCGAAATAATCAAAATGAAATGTGTTGAGATTTTAAATGACTGAAGATAATAAAGAGCAAAGTAAGTATCAATTAAATCTACCTGAGACTACCTTCCCGATGCGTGGTGACTTGGCGAAGCGTGAGCCTGCATGGTTGAAGGCATGGCAGGATAAAAAGCTCTATGAGAGCATCCGTAAGGCACGCAAAGGTGCGAAAAAATTCATACTGCATGATGGCCCTCCTTATGCCAATGGCGATATTCACATTGGCCATGCTGTTAATAAAATCTTAAAAGACATTATTGTTAAATCTAAAACGTTTTCAGGCTTTGATGCACCATACGTGCCAGGCTGGGATTGCCACGGTTTGCCGATTGAGTTGGTAGTTGAAAAAAATCACGGTAAAAATATAGATCCTGCTAAATTTCGTGAACTGTGTCGTGCGTATGCCGCTGAGCAGGTAGAAAAGCAAAAGAAAGATTTTATCCGCTTAGGTGTGCAGGCCGATTGGGATAATCCTTATTTAACGATGGATTACCAAACTGAAGCTGACATTATGCGTGCTTTGGGTGATATTTATAAAAATGGATATCTATATCAGGGCAGTAAGCCTGTACATTGGTGTGTGGATTGCGGCTCGGCCTTGGCTGAAGCTGAGGTTGAGTATGAAGATGTGAACTCACCAGCGATTGATGTGGGTTTTAAAGTGGTTAGTAAATTAGCTTTCGATAGGTATTTTGAGGGCGATGTTTATGCTGTAATCTGGACAACCACGCCATGGACTTTGCCTGCTAATCAGGCTGTTAGTGTTAACGCTGAACTTAATTATGTTTTTATTAGGATTGACAAAGGTATTTACGCAAATAAGGTATTTATCGTTTGTGAAGATTTAATGGATAGTTTTCTTGTTCGACTTGGAAAAGCGTCTGGTGAAGACCTGTTTAACTTCGGTTACACAATCCAGCATGTCGAAGCAGGTGTTAATCTTAAAGGTGTTGTACTTCAACATCCGTTCGATAGTCGCCAAGTTCCAATTATCACTGGTGACCATGTAACAATTGATGCTGGTACTGGCTTAGTTCATACCGCCGCTGCACATGGTAATGATGACTGGTTGGTCATGCGTGCTAACTTCCCAGAACAAAAACCAAGAGTGTTAATGGGTGGCGATGGTAAGTTTTTTGCGAGTGAATTGGTTGAGTTTGAGGCAATTCGTGGGTTGACCAGACAGGATGCTAACAAAGTAATTTTGGCAAAAATGCAGGAGAGTGGCCACTTACTTGCGAGCGCGCGTTTAAACCATAGCTTCCCACATTGCTGGCGTCATAAAACACCATTAATGCAATTGGCAACACACCAATGGTTTATTGGGATGAATGCACAGGACATCAATGGTAAAGCGTTGCGTGAGCATGCCAATAAAGCCGTGGATGAGACTGAGTTTTTCCCAAGTTGGGGTCGTGCTCGTTTAGAAGCCATGATTAAAAATCGTCCTGACTGGTGTGTTTCACGTCAGCGTAACTGGGGTGTGCCGATGCCATTGTTCGTGCATAAGGAAACAGGCGAGCCGCATCCAAAAACATCGGAGCTGTTAGAGCAGGCAGCCTTACTGACAGAAAAAACGGGTGTAGAGGCTTGGTTTAGTTTGGATGGTGCGGCTTTCTTGGCACAGCATGCGCCTGAGAGCGCTGAGCAGTATAAGAAGGTAACAGACACCTTGGATGTATGGTTTGACTCTGGTAGCACACATGCTGCGGTGCTTAAGCGCCGTCCTGAGTTGGCTTTCCCTGCTGATTTGTATTTAGAAGGTTCAGACCAGCATCGAGGCTGGTTCCAATCTAGCTTACTAACAGGGTGTGCAATTGATGGCCATGCGCCTTATAAAGCATTGTTAACCCATGGTTTTGTGGTGGATGGTAGCGGTCACAAAATGAGTAAGTCTAAAGGTAATGTCGTTGCGCCACAAAAAGTGATGGATACTTATGGCGCTGATATTTTACGTTTATGGGTTGCTTCGACTGACTATTCAGGTGAGCTCACCATTTCAGATGAAATCTTAAAACGTGTTGCGGAAAGTTATCGACGTATTCGTAACACCTTACGTTTCTTATTAGCGAACTTGGCTGACTTTGATGCCTCTAAAGATTTATTGCCTGTCAATGAATGGTTAGAAATAGACCGTTATGCCTTACATTTAACAGACAAGCTGCAAACAGAGATTTTGGCCGACTATGATCGCTATGAGTTCCACTTAGCGGTACAGAAGTTTGTTGGTTTCTGTTCTGAAGACTTGGGCGGATTCTACTTAGATATTCTTAAAGACCGCTTGTATACCACGGGTGAGGCGTCACACGCACGTCGTGTTGCACAAAGTACTTTGCATCATATTACCCATACCATGATGCGTTTAATGGCGCCCATTTTAAGCTTCACTGCTAATGAAATTTGGGAAACGCTAGGCCTTGATGCAGATAAAACGGTATTTGAAGAGCTTTGGTATAGTTTGCCAGCACATGGTTTGAGTGATGTAGATATTCAATCTTGGCAAACCGTGCTTGAAGTCCGCGCCTTGGCAAATAAAGCAATAGAAGAAAAACGTGCTGCTGGACTGGTTGGTTCATCCTTGCAGTCAGAGTTAGACATTTATGCAGATGGTGCAACTTTTGAGGCATTAAACCGACTTAATGATGACTTACGTTTTGTGTTGATTACGTCACGCGCTACCTTGCATCAGCGTGCTGGTGCATTAGAAGTGCAAGTGGCACCAAGTGCACATACTAAATGTGACCGTTGCTGGCATTACCGCGCAGACGTGGGTGCTGATGCGGCACATCCACACATTTGCGGGCGTTGTGTCAGCAATTTGTTTGGTAAAGGTGAGGCACGCTCACATGCGTAAATGGTTTGTGATCAGTGCCATTGTGGCCGCGCTAGATTTGTACACTAAGCATTTGATTCAAAATGCTTTCGTGTACGGTGAGCATTTAACAATCACTCGCTTTTTTGATTTAGTGCGTTTTCATAATGAAGGTGCTGCATTTAGCTTTTTAGCGGATGCTGGCGGTTGGCAAAAATGGTTTTTTACGGCAGTCACCACGATTGCGGTCATTGTGATTAGTTATCTGATTAAAAAACACCATCATGAAAAACTATTTAGCTTAGGTTTAGCCTTAGTGCTAGGTGGTGCAATTGGTAATTTGTATGATCGGCTGAGCTTGGGTTATGTGGTGGACTTTTTATTCTTTCACATTGACCAACTCTATTGGCCAGCATTTAATGTGGCCGATAGCGCAATCTGTGTTGGTGTTGGATTGTTGCTTGTTGATAGTTTTAAGAAGTCGAAAGTATCGTAAGTCTTTAGGGGTTCATTTTTAGAAGTTAATTTTGGAATCACTTATGCCAGACTGGAAGAAGCTCATAGAGGGAAAAATTGCATTAGCAAAACGTGGCACAAAGCCAGGTAAAACTAATGCAAATATGCGTATTCCTGCTGGGCAAACAGAGGTTAAGAACTTTCCGACCTTGGATTTAGGCATTCGCCCTGATGTGACGACAGAAAATTGGAGTCTCCGTATTTATGGTTTAGTGGAGAAAGAGCTTAAAATAAATTGGGCTCAATTTCAGGCAATGACACAAGTCACTGAGGTTTCAGATTTTCACTGTGTTACACGCTGGAGCCAACTGGACATGGATTGGCAGGGCGTGCCAGCACGTGAGCTTATTGCTATGGCTGAGCCACAGCAAACCGCAAAGTATGTTACCTTGCATGGCTATGATGGCTACACCACTAATTTACCCTTAGATGCGTTGTTGGATGATGACGTGATCATTGCACACAGTGTGTTAGGCGCACCCTTAACGTCAGCACATGGCGGGCCTGTTCGCATCATTGTGCCTAAGCGTTACGCATGGAAAGGTGCTAAATGGCTGAAAGCAATTGAATTACATGAGCATGATCGCCCTGGCTTTTGGGAGGTGCGTGGCTATCACAACGAAGCAGACCCGTGGAAAGAGGAGCGGTTTAGCGACGATTAGGTCAATAGACATTTATAGTCTTTAGTGCCGAGTTATAGGCATTAAATGATGATTGGATTGATGCTAGGTTTTTTACCTAATTTTCTTTGTAGCGTGCGTCTGTGCATGTTAAGGCTACGTGCTGTGGCCGAGATGTTGCCATCATTCTCCACTAATACGCGTTGAATATGCTCCCACTCTAAACGATCTACTGATAATGGATTGTGGGATAGCTCAATCTCTTCATTGCCAGATTGTTTGGCAAATGCAGCAACAATTTCATCCGCATCCACAGGTTTTGCCAAGTAGTGAGTTGCCCCCAACTTAATGGCTTCAATTGCGGTAGCGATGCTGGCATAGCCCGTTAGTATCACAATTTTGGTGCCAGCTTGTAAGCTTGCGAGCTGCCTGACTAATACTAAGCCTGAATTGCCCGACATTTTGAGGTCAACTACTGCAAACTCTGGTGGGTCTGACTGAGCAAGCTCAATGGCGGCTTCTGCACTATTGGCAAGTGTGACTAGAAAACCACGTTTACGCATTGCGGCTGCAAGTGCATTTAAAAAAGCTTCATCATCATCAACGAGTAATAGCGTGGGATGCTCATCGCTATTTTTGATGTCTGTGTTGTAATCACTCATTGTTGCATCCTCAGTGCTCGATACGTAATTTTTGTAGCGGTAATTTTACGACAGTAAGCACACCGCCTTCATTGTGATTGCTTAGTGTCAGCGTGCCGCCGAACTTTGCGAGAATAATCTCTGTGAGATATACCCCTAAGCCCATACCATCCCCATTTTTTGAGCTAAAGAATGGGGTGCCCAGCAGCTTTTTAACTTCATCACTGAGGCCATTCCCAAAATCTCTAATATGAATTTGTAAAGTATCCTCATTCCAGCTCGCATTGAATAACACGCGTTCTGGTGAGGCATCTGCTGCATTATCTAATAAGTTTTGTATGGCTTGGCTTAGTGTTCTATCAGTAAATATTAATGGATCGCTGCTACTGTTGGTTAAATCAACTGTGAGTTCTGTCGCAGGGCGCGTATCACGCCAGCGCTGAATTGCTTCTTGTAAAAATTGATTGAGGGTTAAACCTTGTCCAGCATCAGCACGACTTTGACCCGCATTATGGGTAATTGAGGATAATATTTCCTTACAACGTCCGATTTGGGTACGGATGATTTCTAGCTGTTGCAATTGTTCAGGTTGATTTAAAAGGTCCTGCGCGAGCTCTTTGCTGATGATTGCCATGGTAGCCAAGGGCGTTCCCAGTTCGTGCGCTGCGCTGGCCGCCAACGTGCCTAGTGAGAGTGCGCGCTCACTTTCTAGTGACTTTTCGCGAATCGACGCCATGATTTGATCATAATCACGTAAGCTTTGCCCAATACGTGTGACAAAAAAAGCAATAATGCCAGCACTCACCACAAAGCCTAGCCACATGCCCACCAAATGGATATCTAACGACTTTCCAGCCAAATAATGCATGTGTAAATGTGAGAGCGGTACGTAGTAAAACACGAGGGTTGAATAGCAACTGACGGCTATTGCTGCTAGTAGCCATGCGTATTCGCGTTTTAATGCAACTGCCGCAACAGTGAGTGGTAATAGATACATCCATACCAAAGGGTTGCTGTAGCCACCAGTAAAATAAAATAGCACAGTGAGTGCTACTAAATCACCCAAGAGTTGCAATAGTAACTCTTGGTCTGTGACGTTGCTAAATTTCTTAAGGCGCAGCAATGTCATGAAGTTGAGCAGCAACATGCCGCCGACTGCAAAGGCAATCGGCATGTTGGGGAGTGGGATTTTTAAGTAAAACAAGGTTAATGTTGCGGCTAGCATGAAGGCTATCATGACGCTACGCAACAAAAATAAGCGCTGTAGGTTACGGCGAGTAGGATTTTCTAAAATAGGTAATTGCGTATTCATACCTTGATTATTATACGTGCCGATTGATAAATTGCATTGCGTCAAATTGTCGCGCTGATGCTTCTATGTTACCTGCGACAATTAGCCGCATTCCGTATATTGAATAACTAAAATATACTCGTTATCTATTGGGATAAAGTATATCTAAGAGGCAGTTATCTTGGATTGCTATACGGATAATTAATACTAATAAAATCATGGATATAGGATGCAAATAAAGCTTATTTTTACAGTCGTTGCAGCCAGTTTTAGTATGACATCACTTGCAGAGCATAATGAAGCCATCGACTTAGAGATCATTGAAGTGCGTGCATCGATGATTGATAGTCGAATCAGTAAGCACCCAGCCACTGTAGAGACTTTTGATAAACAGCAGATTGAAGAGAACATCAACGCAGCAACGCCTGCGCAAACCTTGAAGTATCTACCTAGCATACAAGTACGAGAGCGTTTTATCGGTGACAGAAACGGAATTATCGCGACGCGTACGATTGGTACCTTATCCAGTGCGCAAAGTCTGCTGTATGCGGATGGTGTACTACTTTCTAATTTACTTGGTAACTCCTTCGCATTCCCACCACGTTGGGGCATGGTGAGCCCAGAGGAAATTGAAAGCATTAGCATGATGTATGGGCCGTTTTCTGCGCTGTATGCTGGTAACTCGTTTGGTGGTGTGATGAGCATAGCCACGCGTATGCCAGAAAAGTTTGAGGCACACGCAAGTGCACAGTCTTTTGCACAGGACTTTAAACTTTATGGCACTGATGAGCACTATCAAGGCAATCACTTGACTGCCTCTTTTGGTAACAAGGTGAATGACTTTTCATTTTGGTTGGGTGCTGATTATTTGGAAAATGAAGGGCAGCCGATGAATTTTTCAACGGCTAATCTTTCATCTACTGCACCTGGAGCAAGCCCTGTAGTAACTGGAGCATATCAGGATAAAAGTGAGACAAATGCAGATCGAGTGATTTTTGGGGCAAACAGTATTGATAGCAACAAACAGACTAACATTAAGCTGAAGACAGCTTACGACATCAATCCCGCACTTAAGATAGCCTATACCTTGGCAGTTTGGGATATGAAAGGCACAACAGATGTTGAGAGTTATATTAAGGATGCTGCGGGAAATCCTGTATACAACGGTAGGGTCAGTTTTAATGGTCAACGTTATGATGTTTCGGGAATGAATCCTGCTGAAACTGAGTCACTTCATGTCATGCAGGCACTGGATGTTAAGTCTAATACGAAAGGCTTTTTTGATTGGCAATTAACGTTATCTGATTATGACTACCAAAAAGATAAAAACAGCACAGCTAATGCAATAGCTTCAGGTACGGTGACTCAAGGTAACCCTTACATCACAAGAACTGGCCGCATCACTGACTTGTCAGGAACAGGTTGGACAGTGTTTGATGCACGCGCTACTTTACGACCACATGAGCATACTGTTGATTTAGGCTACCATGTTGATCGATACACGTTAAAAAGTGATACGCATAATACTGCGGACTGGAAAGCTGGCAATGACGAGGCTTTAAATACATCTGCACGTGGAGAAACTGTCACCCATGCAATTTATGCGCAAGATAAATGGCAGATTAACCCAAAATGGGCGCTCACTTTGGGAGCGCGAGCAGAACATTGGCAAGCTGAAGATGGCCAAAATAAAACCACAATTGCTAGTGTATTGCGAACAGCAAACTATAAAGATAAGTCTGAAACTAAATTCTCACCTAAGATTTCCATCAGCTTTGAGCCTGAACCAGCTTGGGGATATCGCTTAGCGTTAGGTCAAGCATATCGCTTCCCAACAGTAAGCGAAATGTTTCAGCCATTGCAGAATGGTGCTACAGCTTATTTTGTTGAAGCTAATCCAAATTTAAAACCAGAAGAGGTGATTGCAGCAGAGCTCACAGTTGAGCGACGCTACGATAGCGGCTTGATTAGAGCTAGTTTGTTTAGTGAAAATAAATACGATGCGCTTATTTCGCAAAGCCTTGCGAATGGTAGTGCAATTCCTTACGATACTGGTGTTTGTACAAGGTCTGCTTGTGGTTTTGTACAGAATGTAGACCATATTCGTACACGCGGACTAGAGTTGGCTACACAGTGGCAGGATGTATTAATCCATGGTTTGGATTTTCAAGGAAGCGCTACTTTTACAGAGGCTGAGGTGTTAAGTAATGAAGCTGCACCCAATACGATAGGCAATAAACCACCGCGTATTCCGCGCAATATGTTGAAAGCGGTAGCCACTTACCGCAGTGGGAATAATCTTACGTATAGTTTAGCCGCTCGTTATAGTGGTCGCCAATATAATGCACTTGATAATAGTGATGTAAATGACAGTACATTTGGCGCTGCAAGTAAGTTTTTTGTCGTAGACTTTAAAACTAACTACAAGTTTGCTAAAGGCTATACTGCTAGTTTGGGCGTAGATAATTTGAATAATTATAAATCTTATGTATTTCACCCTTACCCACAACGCACGGCTTATGTGCAATTGAAATTTGATTACTGATGATTAAATATTTTTTTGGATTAAGTTTATTTTGTTGTGCGTTTGTTTTAAATGCCCACGAAGAACATACCAAGCAACAGAGTTCAGCTGTCGCGGTAAGTGTAGCTTTTGATGCGCAGGGTAATTTATGGCGCGCGTTAGTGCATGATGGGTTCTTACAGGTCAGTAAGAGTGTAGATGCTGGGCAAACCTTCTCAAAACCGACAAATGTTAATCACATCCCACATAAAATTGGTGCAGATGGAGAAGCGCGTCCTAAGGTGGCTATTTCACCAGAAGGCTATATTTATTTAACATGGACAGAGGCGCTTAAAAAACCATTTGCTGGATATATATGGTTTGCGCGTTCAATCGATGCAGGTAAAACGTTTGAAACACCTTATATCGTGCATCAGGACCGTAACGAAATTACGCATCGCTTTGATTCATTAAATGTCGGCGCAGATGGCAAAATTACTGTGACTTGGGTAGATAAGCGAGATTTGTTTGCTGCTAAGGCAGCCAATCAAGCTTATGAGGGTGCTGCAATTTACTATGCTGTTTCAGAAAATAAAGGCGTAAGCTTTTCATTAGAGCAAAAACTTGCAGATAGTAGTTGCGAGTGTTGTCGTATAGCACTTACCAACAAACCCGATGGTACAGTCGTTGCAATGTGGCGGCATGTGTTCGAAGGCAGTGAGCGCGATCACATGATTGCAGAGATTCCAAGCAATCAAACAACGCCACAGCCCAAACGTGCAACTTTCGGCCGCTGGAAGATAGATGGCTGCCCTCATCATGGCGCAGCACTTGCGAGTGGGGGAGAGGGGGAGCGCTGGTGGGGTTATCACATGGCTTGGTTTGATGGTGGTAATGATGAAGCTGGCGAGAAGGCTACGCTATATTATGCACGCATGGACGGCGAGGCTTGGGTGTCATCTCCCTCTAAAAAGTTTGGGAATATGAAGAAACAGGCAGGGCATCCAGCTTTAGCGGCAGTTGGCGATAATGTCTGGCTGGTTTGGCGTGAAAAAGATGCAGGTAAGAGTCAAATATGGTTGATGAAATCTGATGATGAAGGTAAAAGTTGGGGAACACCCACTGTGATTGCAGATACCACAGCCAGTGCTGACTACCCAATATTGCTACAAAAAAATAAACAGGTATTCTTGATGTGGAATACGTCAACAGAGGGGTTAAAGGCTGTCGCTATCTAGTTTTATTGGTTGCGAAAAATGCAACACCTAGTGCTATGTGGCACACCAGACTTTTGTATTGTGCGTGAGCTCCATCCATATCGCCCAAGCGCTTGCAGCACTGAGTAACACGCCAGCTAAGCGCATGCCGTAAGGCTCAATGGTTTTTGTTTTGAGCTTCAACCAAAGCCAAGGTGCTAAAAATAAAGAAACGCTAGATCCTATAGCAAAAGCGGCCATACTTAATGCGCCATCTAAAGGATTGCCGTTAAACGAAGCAATAATCAGCGCTGAATATAATAAGCCGCACGGCATCAGTGCCCAAAGCATGCCTATGTAAAAATGGCCACCTTGTTTGGTGCTCAGTTTCTTTACGTGCCCCCAAATATTACGTCCTGCACGATCCACCCAAATTGGCTGGCGCGCATAAATAATCAATAGCACACCCCAGAAAAATATTAGCACATGGAAAAAAGTCCATAGCGGGTGAAGTACACTGCTATAGCTCGATAGCCAAGCAATACTTTGGATGGCAAAAGTTGCAATTGCCCCCAGCAAGGCATAGCCACAGAGCCGACCAATGTGATAGTGGTAAATCGCGTAAGGTGTTTGAGGTGATTGCGTCAGCGCAGTACATGCGGCGCCACACATGGCAACACAGTGTGGACCACCTGCAATGCCCATGAGTAATGAGCTATAAATGAGCGCTGTTTGCATGGTTTATGGATTATTCACGCCAGTAGCGGCATGATTGCGTGCACGAATAGCTGGTTCAAGCGCATTCTTCTCTTCAGCCGTTAGTGATTGAGTTTTTGTGCCTACATTTTCATCACGTGTTAATAATGGATCTTGTCCATTTACAGCTATATAAACGGTGGTTAGGCTAGCGACTACCACAATCGCTGGGCCGCCAAATACTAGCCATGCATAACCTGATTTCCACCATTTAGCTTTTTGATAGTTGGTTTGCTTTATTGACATTACTTGACCTTTTAGCGTGACATGTAAAAAATAGACTTCTCAAATAGACGTTCGTTTGAATCATTTGCAACAATTTCAAAGATTACTGGATGTGAGCCACTTTTGATAGAGCCATCTGCAATTTGTAAGCTGACTGCCACCATTCTGGATTCAGCCGCATTCACTGTAAACTCTTTGCTCGAAGCTAGTGATAAACCCTCAATTCCAGAGACTGAAATCTTGAAAGTTTCAACTTGTTCAGACGCGTTGGTGATTTGCATTTGATAGACATTTTCAACTTTTCCACCTGACACTAGTCGTGACATAACACCACGATCACGGATGATATCTACCTTGAATGGTATGCGTGTCACTAGTGAATACACCAAGCCTGCACTCATGAGCAGGAGCAAACCTGTGTAAATGAGCACACGAGGACGTAAAATTTTCTTCACGACTTGCTCTTGTGTCCAGTGATTAGTTAGCGCATTTTGAGTAGAAAAACGAATTAAGCCACGAGGATATTCCATTTTGTCCATAATGCTATTACATGCATCCACACATAAGCCGCAGCTAATACATTCATATTGCAATCCATTGCGGATATCAATACCAGTTGGACATACTTGTACACAGAAGTTGCAATCAATACAGTCTCCCAAGCCACTTTGTTTGGCATCTACCTTGCGTGAGCGTCCACTACGTGGTTCACCACGCTCTTCATCGTAAGTCACAATGAGCGTGTCATTGTCAAACATGGCACTTTGAAAGCGCGCATACGGGCACATATGTTTACAGATTTGTTCGCGCAGGAACCCTGCGTTACCGTAAGTGGCAAAACCATAAAAACAAATCCAAAAGGTTTCCCAAGGGCTTAAATGGAATTGTAAAATGCTCTGCATCAGGTCGCGTATCGGTGCGAAGTATCCTAAGAAAGTAAAGCCAGTCCATACGGAGAAGCTAATCCAAAGGCTGTGTTTCAGTGTTTTTTTGAATACTTTGTTCCGGTTAAGTTTACTTGCGTCTAAGCGAAGGCGCGCTGCGCGGTCGCCTTCAACTTGTCTTTCAATCCATAAAAATATTTTTGTGTAGACTGATTGTGGGCAGGCAAAGCCGCACCAAAGTCGACCTGCTACAGCAGTAAATAAGAAAAGAGCTAACGCGGCGATGATTAAAATCACCACCAAGTAAATGAGATCTTGCGGATATAGTACTAAACCAAAAATATAAAACCGGTGGGTACTAATGTCCAATAATACAGCTTGTCGCTCACCCCATTGTAACCAAGGCACACCGTAAAACACAATTTGTGTAATCCAAATCATAGCCCAGCGCCAGTTTTTATAAAGACCAGCAGTGTTGCGAGGGTAGATTTTTTGATGTGGTTCGTAAAGTGATCTAGTGACAGGCTGCGCAGGATCATTGACGATCGGAATCGTTTTTTTTGATTTACTTTTCTGGATGGACACTTTATTCAGACTTGATTAAAAATTGTGACTAAAATAAAAACGCCCACTATTTTAGCATAAGCTAAATAGTGGGCGTTAAGATGCTTTTTGTTCAGTAGCGTTAAGTTAGATATTTAGCGCTAAATGAAACTATTTAGCATTAGACTATTTAACATTAGAGAAGCGCCATACGTAAGCGGCTAGCACATGAATTTGCTCAGGTGTCAGGCGTGAACCTTGTGCTGGCATTTTGTTGTTTAAGCCGTTATTGATGCGGTGAATAATCGCTGCTTCACCAGCGCCATGAAGCCATATGTCGTCAGTTAAGTTTGGTGCACCAATTGCTTGGTTACCTTTACCGTCTGGACCATGGCACGCTGCACATGCTACAAACTTCTCTTTACCTAACGCGGCACGACTTGCCTCATGCTCGCTGTTTGATAAGCTGAGTACGTAGTGCGCTACGTTTTTAACATCTTCAGGGCTACCTACTGCTGCAGCCATTGGAGGCATCATACCGTTTCTGCCGTTAGTGATCGTTTCTTTAATGGTTTCATGTGCACCACCATATAACCAATCATTATCCGTTAGGTTTGGAAAGCCTCTGCTGCCGTGTGCATCAGAACCGTGACATTGTGAACAGTTGTTCATAAACAAACGCTCGCCAATTGCCATCGCTTTAGGGTCTTGTGCAACTTCTTCACCTGACATAGATGAAAACTTTGCATAAATAGGTGCGATGCGATCGTTCGTTTCTTTAACTTCCTGCTCATACTGCTTTACTTGAGTCCAGCCCAATTTACCAGCGTAAGTACCTAAGCCTGGATAAAGAAATAGGTAGACTACACCAAATACACAGGTGATGATAAACATCCACATCCACCATCTTGGCATTGGGTTGTTCATTTCGACGATGTCTTCGTCATATACATGGCCAGTTGATTCACCAGTGTGCGCTGGGTCATGTGACTTGCTAGTCATAAATAGTATCGTTAAACAGAATACGATACCGCCAATCACGATTGCCGAAATAAAGTACGGCCAGAAATCGCTTGTAAAATCACTCATTCTTCATCTCCCTCAAGCGGCAATTTTGCCGCTTCGTCAAAGTCTTTTTTATGCCGCCCAGACCAAGCCCAGACCCAGATGCCTACAAAGGTAACTAGGGCTGCGACTGTGGCTATGCTGCGTAAATCTATAATGTCCATGATTAATTACTTATTGTTTAAGTGCTGTACCCAGCACTTGCAAGTAGGCAATCATTGCTTCCATTTCTGTTTTTCCGTATACGTCATTTGCTGCACTTTTGATTTCTTCATCAGTATATGGAACACCAGCAATTTTTAAAGCACGCATATGAGCTGGCATGTTTTTAGCATCTACAAGGTTTTTTTCTAACCATGGGTAAGCTGGCATAACAGACTCTGGTACCAAGTCACGTGGATTAATCAAGTGAATACGGTGCCATTCATCACTGTAGCGGCCACCTACGCGGTGTAAATCTGGACCAGTACGTTTACTACCCCATTGGAATGGACGGTCGTAAACAAACTCCCCAGCCACAGAGTAGTGACCGTATCGTAATGTTTCAGCTTTAAAAGGACGAATCATTTGTGAGTGACAGTTGTAGCAACCTTCACGTGTATAAATGTCTCGACCAGCCAACTCTAGCGCAGTGTAAGGTTTTAAACCTTCCACAGGCTGTGTCGTAGATTTTTGGAAGAAAAGTGGCACGATTTCAACTAAGCCACCAAATGAGACCACGACTAGAATCAAAATTACCATCAGAAAACTGTTGGTTTCAATTTTTTCGTGGGTAAAGCCTTTTTGTTCTTTATCTGACATTTTTTGATCTCTTAAGCATGAACAACTGTTGAAGGGATTCTGGCGCGAGTTGCTTGCCCCATTTGCACTGTTTTGATGACGTTCCACAACATGATGATCATGCCGCTCACATACATCAAGCCACCAATCATACGGATTACATAGAATGGGTGCATTGCTTTAACAGATTCAACGAATGTGTAAGTGAGTGTGCCATCATCGTTCATCGCGCGCCACATCAAACCAGCCGTAACGCCTGAAATCCACATTGCGGTAATGTAAAGCACTACACCAATTGTGGCTAACCAGAAGTGCAGCTCAATAGCTTTTTTGCTATACATTTGTTTTACGCCCCATAAGCGAGGCACTAAGAAGTATAGTGAACCCATTGAAATGAAGCCAACCCAACCTAAAGCACCTGAGTGAACGTGACCAACTGTCCAGTCTGTGTAGTGCGATAGCGCATTTACCGTTTTAATTGCCATCATTGGGCCTTCAAACGTACTCATGCCGTAGAAAGATAATGAAACGATCAGGAAGCGTAAGATAGGGTCATCACGTAGTTTATGCCATGCACCTGACATGGTCATCATGCCATTAATCATACCGCCCCAGCTTGGCGCTAATAGTATTAAAGATAGCACCATGCCTACTGATTGTGTCCAGTCTGGTAGCGCTGTGTAGTGCAAGTGATGTGAACCTGCCCACATGTAAGTGAAAATCAAACCCCAGAAATGCACAATCGATAGACGATATGAATATATTGGACGCTCTGCTTGTTTAGGGACGAAGTAATACATCATGCCTAAGAAACCAGCTGTTAAGAAGAAACCAACTGCATTGTGACCATACCACCATTGCACCATTGCATCTTGTACACCAGCGTATGCTGAATATGATTTCATCCATTCTGCAGGAATTGCAGCACTGTTAACAATATGCAAAATTGCCACAACGATGATGAACGCGCCATAAAACCAGTTAGCAACATAAATATGTTTAATTTTTCTTTGAGCAATCGTACCAAAGAAAACCAGTGCGTACATGATCCAAACGACTAGTAATAATAAGTCTATAGGCCATTCTAGCTCTGCATATTCTTTACCTTGCGTGTAGCCTAATGGAAGCGAAATTATTGCAGCAATAATCACTGCTTGATAGCCCCAGAAGGTGTAGCGTGCTAGCAATGGAAACGCTAGTTTAGTTTGGCTGGTACGTTGAACTACGTAATAGGATGTTGCAAATAATGCACAGCCTCCGAATGCAAAAATCACTGCATTTGTATGCAACGGACGCAAGCGACCAAAGCTTGTCCAAGGTAAACCAAGGTTTAATTCTGGGAAGGCAAGTTGCGCTGCAACAATAACACCCAGCAACATCCCTACCACACCCCAGACTACTGCCATTACGCTAAATCTGCGTATGACGTAGTCGTCGTAAAACGTTTCTACATTATTAGTGCTCATTACTTTCATCCTTAAATAAAACTAAATCATATTGATGAGTAGAGGTTTATTGTTGCGCCTCAGTCATACCAGCATCTGTTTCAATTCTAAACAATAATGCACGTGCTTTAACCGCGGGATTATACAACGTAATCTTTAATTTTACATTTGAAACCTGACTTTTTATATGGTTCAGAATCAATCTAAATATTATTTTAGAGATTATTTTTACAGTACATGTATTTGAAATCAAAGTGGTAAGTAATGGTCGATTAATAAAGCTGCAAATAATAGTGTTAAGTAAATAATTGAGTACCTAAAAGTGCGCTTTGCTAAATCATCTGAGTAATGTAAGTAAAGTTTGATGACATAAGCCATGAAGATTGCATTTAATATAGTGACGGATACTAAATAAAACATGCCACTCATGCCCAAACCGTAAGGCATCAGTGAAACTGCCACCAAAATTACAGTGTAAAGCAGGATGTGCAGTAAGGTGAATGCCTCGCCGTGTGTCACAGGTAGCATCGGCATGCCGACTTTGGCATACTCCTCTCGGCGATACAATGCGAGCGCCCAAAAATGGGGAGGCGTCCATGCAAAAATGATTAAAAACATAATCAGTGATTCAGGTGAGACTGTGTTGGTGACAGCTGCCCAACCCAAGATCGGGGGCATAGCGCCCGATGCACCGCCAATCACGATGTTCATTGGCGTGGCAGGTTTAAGGAAAATGGTATAAATCACGGCGTAACCTACAAACGTAGCAAGGGTTAGCCACATAGTAAGCGGGTTCACGTAGAAATATAGAATTGCAAGGCCAGTGCCGCCGAGTAATGTGGCGAATATCATAGTTTCATTTGAAGATACTTGGCCAGTGGGTAGTGGGCGTGCGCGTGTACGTGCCATGTTGGCATCAATTTTGTGTTCGATTAAACAGTTAAATGCAGCAGCAGCGCCTGATGCAAATGCAATGCCAAGTGTGGTGGCTAACAGTAATGGAAGCGGTACCATGTTTGGTGTTGCTAAAAACATACCAATCAGTGCGGTGAAAACAATCAGAGAAGTGACGCGAGGCTTGCACAGCGGAAAGAAGTTTTTTAATCGCGGAGCTAGTACTTTGATTTGGTTCATGAGGTTAACGTGCATGTGTAGCTCACTTTTAAGTTTTTGAGTGCTCATTTTGATGCTCCGTGATTTTGGAATTAAGAACGATAATAGTGATGACCAGTAATGCCGCACCTAGGTTATGAGAAACGGCTAATACTAACGGTAATTGCAGAATTAGATTAGCGATGCCGATTGCGATTTGCGCGACTAATAGGGTGAGTAGCACTAATGCTATTTTTCTGAAGGTTACTACTTTAAAAAGTAAGAAAACAAGAGTTGCAATATAAATAAAAGTCACGAGCGCACCAACTCGATGAGTCCATTGGATGGCGGTAAGTGCGCTTAGCGTTAAGTTTCCACCATTCGCACTTTGCCCAAGCTCGCGGATTAGATGAAATGCATCGTTGAAGTCCATATCAGGCATCCAGCGACCATGGCATGTTGGAAAGTCGGTGCATGCCAGGGCTGCGTAGTTGGTGCTAGTCCATCCTCCTAGTAGCACTTGTGCTAGCAGGACGAATATTGCACCACGCACCATTAGTTTTAGTAGTGGAGGTAATGATTGATGGTGATGTGTAGTGCTGTGCCGATGCGCTATCCATGTAAGCAGGCCTAGCGTGGTGAGTCCGCCAATGAGATGTGCGCTGACTATCACTGGTTTTAATAGCATGGTCACCGTCCACATTCCCAATAGTGCTTGAAAAACGATGATGATGAGCAATGCGGTAGTGAGGCTAGGTGCTACTTTTAATTGGTTTTTATTGTGCCATCCCAACACAAATATTGCCAATACTAATAATCCTAATGTGCCAGCTAAGTAGCGATGCGCCATTTCTTTCCATGCTTTAGCTGTTTCAATTGGGCTGTCTGGGTGCAGAGCTTGTGCCTGCTGGATGGCGGCCTCGCTTTGGGGAACTGTGAGTGTTCCATAGCATCCTGGCCAATCAGGACAGCCAAGCCCCGCATCAGATAGCCGCACGTATGCCCCTAGCACCACAACACAGAGTGCGAGTATTGCGCCAAAAAATGACAGGCTCTTGAATAGCTTGTAGCTCATGGTTAGCCTGTCCAAGAGTATTTCATTAGCCGCGTAATGTCTTTGCGAACTAGCGCTGGTGATGTTGATGGGCTATAGCTCATGATAAGATGGCCTAGTGGATCAATGAGATAGATTCTGCCTGCGCTTATGGATGATTCATCGTGAATGTTGAATTGCTCGCCGAATGAAATAACATCGGTTCTAGGTTGATTCACAATCAAGAGGTCTGGGTAGTTTTGTTTGATCTCCGTAATTTCTGATGCGGTGGTGAATAGTACACGTTGCATGCGTGGAATTTCTTTGTATAAAGATACATGCAGTTGGCGCATTTGATGCAGTTTGTCTTTACATTGCGTATCGCAGTCGGCAGTGATGTAAACCATGCTCCATTTTTCTTTCAAAAGATCGATGGTGACTACCGTGCCATTGCTATCAATAAGTGACTGATTCATGGTAAGCGCTTTTGCTGGTGTTACCAGCTCGCCTATGCTTTCACCTTTGGGGCGCCAGTCCAGTTTGTACATCGCAATGACTGCAATGACAGGGGTGATGAAAAAAATCAACATACAAAGAAGGATTAGCCGTCCTCTGCGTTGTTGATCAATGTGCTCAATATTGCTTGTGTCAGTATTTATCATGTCACTTTGCCTATGTTTTTGTATTGTTGGCTTTTTTAATGCTGGTGAATAAAAAGATAAGAATGCTTGCAATCGTGAACCCAAACCATTGATAAGCGTAGCCTATATTGGTAGCAATTTTACTCGCTGGTAGTTGCCAGTTGCGCACAAAGCCGCCAGCATCACTTTTAACATCTAATTTAATCACCAGCGGCAAGATGTGAATAGGCACATTCTTTTGGTAGCGATCCATATCCATGTGTTGCCAGACTGTATTCCAGTGATTTTTTTCCGCATCACTTTCTAGCGTGAAAATCTTTTTGCTTGGAACCCAAACTAATCCAATAATTTCAAGTGGTTCATTGGGGGTGCTGATTGCTGGAATATCTGTATGATTAGCCCCGCCAGCCACCCAACCTCTATTGATCAATACATAATCATTGCTACCATCCAATTTTAATGGCGTAATGACGTGGAAACCTGCAACGTTTTCTTCAACTTGATTGTCGAGCAGGATTTGATATTTTGTTTCGTAATGACCTTTTATTTTTACTTTTTTGTATTTCCAAGCATCTAGGTGATTGATGTTGTTAGGTAAAGTTAATGCATCGTGATCTAGAGAGGCATTGTAGCTAGATTGTATTTCTTTTCTTAGCTCCGCTTTGTTGTATTGCCACAAGCCAAGTTTGATGAATAATGGAATGCAAATCATGAGGATGATGAACCCTAGCCAAGATGGGCAAAATAAGTAATTTCCTAATCTAAATTGCATTTGTGTGACGTGCATCGCATAATGACTCAACTAAACTGATAGGACATAATTATGATATTCAAAGTTGTTATTGTGTTGGTACTGTTCGTTATTATTGCCAGCTTGTTCTCAGCGTTATATTTTCTAGCTAAAGACAAAGATGCTGGCGTTCGCACTGCAAAAGCATTGACCTTACGTATTGGTCTTTCAATCGTATTATTTGCTTTCTTGTTAATAGGATATTACTTCAATTGGATCCCACACGCTTCTGTGTAGTTTATTATTGAGCAAACGTTTAATGCTCAAGTTTTAATGCAGTAGTGATAGGTTAAATAAGCGGTGCAAATGCACCGCTTATTTTTTATTACGTTATAGCCAATACACAAAAATGAATAGACCTAGCCAGACTACGTCTACAAAATGCCAGTACCATGCAACGCCTTCAAATCCAAAGTGATTTTTGGCAGAGAAGTGGCCTTTCATTGAGCGTAATAAAATGACAATTAGCATGATGGTACCTAATGTGACATGAAAGCCGTGAAAGCCTGTCAGCATGAAGAATGTTGCCCCATAAGCACCACTACCCATTGTTAAGCCCATGTGGGTGTATGCTTCATAATATTCAAATGCTTGGCAGATTAAGAATGCAGTACCTAATGCAACGGTCAGAAATAGACCTAATATTAACTGTTTACGGTTGTCTTTAAGCAAACCCCAATGTGCCCAGGTAATCGTGGCGCCAGAGGTTAGCAGTAATGCGGTATTGATTGCTGGCAAGCCCCATGCGCCCATCGGGGTGAGTTTGCCTGGTGTGTACTCTGTGCCTAATACTACGCCGCCAGGGCCTGCTGATGGCCACGTACCTAGAAAGTCTTTATAGGGTGTGAACAAGGGGTCGAATGCAGCAAGGTCGGGTACTGAAATGATGCGCATGTAAAATAATGCGCCGAAAAATGCTGCAAAGAAGGCAAGTTCAGAGCAAATAAACGCAATCATCCCGATGCGAAAAGATTTATCTTCCCATTGTTTATATTGACCAGTAATGCTTTCAATCACCACTGCGCTGAGCCATTTAAAAGTCATGAGAATGATGATTGCTGCGCCTATATACATCATCCACTTTCCTGGTGTTTGCAGGTAAGCAAGGTCTTTGTTGGTATCAGTAGCGACACTAAAAATAAAGCCTGACGCGAGCGCCAGTAACCCTGCTGATATCGTCACAGGATACAAAGCACCATGTGGGACATAGTAATGATTATTTGAATGTGTTGTCATGCATAAGCTCCCCATTACATTATTTAACTTACTTGTAGCTAAAATAAAATCAATAATGATGCTTAATTGATTTATCTCGAGGTTTAATTTTCGTTATTTCTCAGATTTATTATCTATAACTATCAACTGCTTATCTATTTATTATCTGTTTTGGTATTACTTATTTTGATGATTGTTTAATCTATACTAAAAAACGCATAGGATAAGGTCATCTCTTTTACGTCTGCGGGTATATCTGGACTAACAAAAAAACGTAAAGGCATTACTTTTGTTTCTCCTGGATTTAAGGCCTGCCTTTCAAAACAAAAGCATTCCAGTTTTTTTAAATGGGCGGCAGCTGCGCCTGGTGTAACGCTCGGTACAGCCCTGCCTGCAACTACTCTACTTGTAATGTTCTTGGCTTCAAACAATACTGTTTCAACTTTACCTGGGCGCACTTTTATACTGGATTGTTTAGGATAAAAGTTCCAGCCTAACCCTGGCATCGTGCTGGACGTAAACTGCACTGTTACCCATCTGGTTTCATCAACTTTTGTGTTGCTTAACTCACTTGCTGTACTTTTTGTTTTGCCATTTAGTCCTGTAATCGTACATAACACGTCATAAAGTGGCACTAGCGCAAACGCAAACAAAAGAGACCCAGCTACAATCCACACCATTTTGTAGCCTAACTTCTTATTGGCTATCGATCTTAGCTCAGTTGAGCTGGGTTCTCTTTTGTCGGCATCTATTTCCATACGGTAAACATTGATGCCAAATACCAAATAAATGCAATCACAGCCAAAACGATTGCCACTTTTTTGTTTTTATTGCGTCTAGTAGTTTCTTGGTTTTTCATATCGCTGCAATCACTTTTATCCTATTTAACTTATCTTATTTAACCGTGTCTTATTTAACTGTCGGTTGCTCTGAAAAGCTATGGTAAGGAGGGGGGGATGATAATGTCCACTCCAGCCCTTCAGCACCTTCCCACACTTGGTCAGTAGCTTTTTTGCCACCTCTGACGGTGCTGATAATGTTATACACGAAGATGAGTTGTGATAACCCGAGTACAAACGCAGCAATTGAAGAGATCATATTGAACTCAGCAAACTGTAATGCATAGTCTGGTATGCGACGTGGCATGCCAGCTAAGCCTAAGAAGAACTGTGGAATGAATGTTAGATTAAACGAAATTGCGGTTAACCAGAAGTGCAATTGGCCAAGCTTTTCGTTATACATATGTCCAGTCATTTTTGGTAGCCAGTAATAAACGCCAGCCATAATGCCCATGATGCCGCCAGCAAATAGTGTGTAGTGGAAATGCGCCACTACAAAGTAACTATTGTGATATTGCGCATCTGCTGCAACGTCTGCTAGCACTAAGCCAGTTAGGCCGCCAATACCAAATAGAATAATCCAGCCGACAGTAAATAACATGGGTGTTTCAAAGCTCATAGAGCCGCGCCACATGGTTTTAATCCAACAGAAAAACAGCACTGCAAGCGGTAGTGAAATCGCCATTGTGCTATACATAAAGTAGAGCAAAGCTGGGACAGGCATCCCCGCAGTAAAGAAATGGTGTGCCCACACAATGATAGACATCGCGCCAATGGCTATTAATGAATAAACTTGTGCTTTGTAGCCATACATTGGTTTGCGTGAGAATGTTTGTAAAATTTGTGGAATGAAACCCCATACTGGTAACAATAAGATATAAACCTCAGGGTGACCAAAGAACCAAAATAAGTGCTGGAACATGATAGGGTCACCGCCACCAGCCGCGTCAAAAAAGTGCGTGCCAAAATGACGGTCTGTGAGTAGCATCGTCACGGCACCAGCGAGTACTGGAATGGTTGCAATCAACAAGAATGCGGTAATCAACCAGCCCCATGCAAACATCGGCATTTTCATAAATGTCATGCCAGGTGCACGCATATTAAATAATGTAACAATGATGTTAATAGAACCTAATACAGATGAAATGCCGAGTAAGTGAACTGCAAAAATTGCGAAGTCGACACCAATGCCACCTTGAATGGAGAGTGGTGGGTAGAATGTCCAGCCAGTAGCTAACGCGCCATCACCAATCCCAAATAGTGCTAAGGTAAATGGAAGTGTGAGTAAAATTGCTGAAGGTGGCAGTAGCCAGAAACCCCAGTTATTTAAACGCGGCAAAGCCATATCTGGAGCGCCAATTTGTAGCGGAATCATCCAGTTAGCAAAGCCTGTAGCAGCGGGCATTAATGCAGCAAAAATCATAATAAGGGCATGCACGCCGATGAGCTGATTAAAGAAATCGGGGTTCATCAATTGTAGACCAGGCTGAAATAGCTCTGCACGAATGCCCAAAATCATTGAGCCACCTACCAAGAACATAATAAGTGAAAATGTCAGGTACATGGTGCCAATGTCTTTATGGTTGGTCGTGGTGAGCCAACGCATAATCCCAGTGGGATGGTCAGTGTGCTCATCATGATGTGCGACTGTTGTAGTGCTCATAATTATCTCCTGTACCTATATTTATTGACGCGCAGCTTTAACTTGCGAAGGCTGAACAACATCGCCTACGCTGTTACCCAGCGCGTTACGTTCGTAAGTAATGACAGCGGCAATTTCCGTATCATTTAATAGTGCTTTCCATGCTGGCATGACACGCACACCGTTTAGTACTCGATCCATATGGCTATCTGGTAGATATTTGCCATCAGCATCAAATATTGGTGAGGTTGTAATTTTACTGCCAGTAAGCGCAGGGAAGGCTGGAGGTAACCCTGCACCTGATGCCATATGGCACACTGCACAGTTTTTCTCGTAGACGACTTTCCCTTGCTCCATTAACTCGTCTTTAGACCACTCTTTATCTGCACCTGCCGCTTGCTCGTTAATCTCATTCTTTTTAAGCGCGACCCATGCGGCGTATTCTTCTTTAGGCAGTGCGTCTACCACCACAGGCATATAACCGTGGCCTTTGCCACACAACTCTTTACATTGACCGCGATAAGTACCTGCTTTATCCACTTGTACCCAGGTTTCACGAATAAACCCTGGCACTGCCAGACGGGAGGAGCCGAATTGCGGTACCCACCAGTTGTGCAATACATCGGTCGATGTCATTAATATGCGGACCTTTGCACCGACTGGTAGCACAAGTCGGTTGTCTACATCTAATAGATAAGGGCTGTCGGGGGTGTCTACAGGAGGTACGGTGCCATCCACTTGGTTTTGAGGAGTGGAAAGGTTGCTGACAAACTTAATACCTTTTGCATCGACCAAACCATCTTGGCTTCCTTTGTCGGTATTGCCCATGTACTCATATTGCCAGCGCCATTGTGAACCCGTGACTTTGAGCACCATGTCAGACTCGTTTCTGGTGTCTTCCATCATAACCACGCTGTGATATGCAGGAATGCCCATGATGACAAAGTCAATGACGAGTAAAATAACGAATGGGATGAGTGTCCAGAAAATTTCTGTAGCGGTTGACGGTGCTTTGTCTGCCACCGCTTGATGACCAACACTTTTGCGGTGTTTGATCAATGAGTAAATCATGATGGCGAGTACTACAACAAAAATCACGGCAACAATCAGCATGAATTTATTGTGAACATGTAGCGTATCAAGCGCCATCGGTGTTACTGGTTCAGGAAAGTTCCAGCGATACTCAGCAAGCGCTAGGGGCGCTGTAAGTAACAAAAATAAACCGAAACCAATCTTTTTCATAGCCTGCTTCAACATACCTTCTCCCAAAACAAAAACCATTAAACGATTTTTAAATCTTGCTTCAGTTGCTTGGCGATGGACTCTCGCTCTTCTTTGTTGATATAACGACTGCCAAACTCGATTTCCTTGCCATGAGAGCCAATGAAAATCGCGACCGTACCGTCTAGGGTCTCACGTAATGTCACCCTAACCCAGTAACGTTGAAAAGTGTATTTCTTAAAACTTTTGTAACTGTATTGCTCAACCACTACATCATCATTAATTAACGAAATGCTTTCATAGTCACCGTAGTGCAAATAAGCGTTCATTAACACGTAGGCTAGTACTAGAATCTCAAGCCCAGCAAACGGCAGCACCAACCAAGCACCTGCTAAAACAAACCCCACAGTAATTGTCGAGGTGATGGTGAAAACACCCACAAACAACCAGACAAATCCTGTTGGGGATAGTGAGTTATTTGGCTTTGCAATCAGTATGTTGCCGTTTGAGCCAGAAACCGTCATGCATCATCCAAGCCTTACGTTTCAATTGATGATTTGCTAACATAATTCCATATGCGTCAATTTGACGCATGTCAGAAACTAGCATAAAAAAATTAATTACTCAAGAGAATTTGTTACAGATTTGAAACAAATGGAAATATTTATGAAAGATTTTTTCAGCGCATGTGCTACTGGGGAAAAGCACAGTTTGAGGCTGGGATTATGCTGGCAGTGCGTTGCAAACAAATCTATGTGTGTGCAACAGTTATTTCTTTTAACTACAAAATTATTTTAGTCATCATCTTCTAAAATACGCTTGCCTTCATCTTCAATATCTTCAAATTGACCACGATAAACTGCCCACCATAATCCACCAAGTACAACGAGTGCCATGATGACTGAGAGTGGAATAAGTACAAATAATATGTCCATGATGAGAGCCTTTATTGATGACTGTTGGTGTCAGTTTCTGATGATGTAAATTTAGTTAAACGTAATGCGTTAGCCACCACAATCAGTGAGCTAACTGCCATACCTAAACCAGCCAGCCATGCAGACAGTATGCCGAAGAAAGCGAGTGGGATGCTGATTAAATTATAAACAATCGCCCAAGCGATATTTTCTTTAATAATCCTCATCGTTTGCTTGGCATGGCGAATTAGGTGCGGAATCTGGCTAATGTCACCATTTAAGAATACATAATCCGCATGTGCTAATGTGAGTGGCACTCCTTTACCCATAGCGATAGAGACATGAGCGCTGGCTAAAATAGGACCATCATTCAAGCCGTCACCTACCATTAATACTTTCTTACCTTGTTGTTTGAGTATTTTTAAGCGTAAAAGTTTATCTTCTGGACTACAGGCAGATTGGAATTGTGTAATACCAATCTGTTTTGCCGTATTTTCTACTGCGATTGAGCGGTCGCCAGAGAGTAGTTCGATACTTAGCTGAACGTCTTTTAATGACTTTATTGCAATGGCGGCGTTGTGTTTGATCGCTTCTTGTAAGGTAAATGTCGCTAGCCAGCCTTGGTGATTAGCTAAGTAGACTTGTTGTAAATTTGTGTTGCGCTCAGAGATGCCACAAAATGTTGCTGAGCCAAGTTTTAGCTCGCTACCTGCAAGATTAAAGTCAGATAATGGCGTATCAAGTGTGCCTGTCTTGAGGGTTGCGCTGATACCTGCACCAGCTGTTTCTTGTATATTATCTAATTCAATATTACTTAGCTTGGTATTATTTAACTCGCTATTACTTAATTCGGCATTATTTGACTCAAAGTTTAGCGTGTTCAAATTGCCTGCTTTATTGGCGTTAAAAAGTGCGCGAGAAATAGGATGCATCGAATGTTGAGCAATGGTAGCAGCAAGTGCTAATACATCGAATTGAGTAAACCCTGCTTTGGGTTCTATCGCTTTAATCTGAATATGGTCTTCAGTGAGCGTGCCTGTCTTGTCGAAAATCACAGTATCAATATCTGCAATATTTTCAATGGCTTGCAAGCGCTTGATTAAAATGCCTCGTTTCACAAAAGCACTGGCGCTAGCAAGCATTGCCGCAGGTGTTGCCAAAGATAGTGCGCACGGGCAGGTAACGATTAGCACAGCGGCCGCAGTCATCAGTGCGCGCCCACGGTCAACGTCCCATAATAGTGCTGCTGCAATTGCTGCACTTAAGATAACAAAAATTAAGAATGGCCGTGCAACACGGTCTGCGAGTTTTGATAGGCGAGGTTTCTCTACTGCCGCATTGTTGATAAGGTTAACAATTTGGCCGTACTTTGTAGACTCACCAATGGTATTGAGTGTGATGCACACTGGCTGACGTAGGTTGTAACTGCCGGCAATCACATCATCATTAACATTTTTTTGGATAGGGGTAGATTCACCAGTGAGTAGAGACTCATCGACACTGGTGTTGCCCGACATGATTTTTCCGTCAGCGGGAAATGCCTCGCCAATTTGCACGCGCACAATGTCGCCAATCTTAAGCTTTGTATTCAGCACCCGTGTAAATGTGCCGTCTGGATTTTGTCGTTCAGTATTTTCTGGAATTCGGCTTGCTAAGCTTTCAAGTGCACCTAACGTTTTACGATGCATTTTTACTTCAATCAGGCGTGCAGAAAGTAAGAAAAATACGAACATTGTGAGCGAATCAAAATAGACAGTATTGCCCCACCAGCTATTGGGTTCAAACGTTGCGGCTGAACTCACAATAAATGTGATGATAATACCGAGGGCAACGGGGAGGTCCATGCTGATTTGTTTTTGTTTTAGGTCGCGCAATGCATTACTAAAGAAAGATCTGCTTGAAAATAAAAGGACTGGTAAGCTCAGTAACCATGATGCCCAGTTCAGTAGATGCAAAATGTCGCTAGAAATTTCATCTGGAGCGGTAAAGTAAGTTGGGCTAGCATACATCATGACTTGCATCATGCAGAAGCCAGCCACCATCCAGCGCCAGAATGCTGCTCTTTGTTTTTGCAGGGAGACTAAGTCATCTTCATGTTGGGTTGCAGGAAAGCCGCTATAACCAAGATCATGAATCGCCGTCAATATTTTGGAGGGTAAGGTTACACTTGGCGACCATACAACCACGGCGCGTTTTTTTGACATGCTGACACGAGCGCTGATGACGCCTGGTGTTGCTTGTAAGCCTTGTTCAATAATGCCTGAGCAGGCCGCGCAACGAAGTCCGTCTAGTAATAAGTCTGATTTTATTAAGGTTTCAGACGTAGACTGCGCACCTTGGTCAACAGCTTGGCTAAACGCTTGCCATTGGTCTTCGGTATCTAAAATCGCCCAAGCTGGATTAGGTAGTGTGTCTTCAGCACTTAAAGTATCGGTTAGCAAAAATCCACTCCATGCAATGGCGTCGTCAAAAAGACGATTAATTCCATTGCCATTTAAATAACGAATTAATACTTTGTATTATATATTGAAAAACAAACATTCAGCCCCACCTAGCTTGCATATAAGTATTTAAACATTAGCGTAATCATAAGGAGAAACCTGTGCGCTTTGATAAATTAACCACTAAATTTCAACAGGCGATTAACGATGCGCAAAGCCTTGCTTTGGGCGCTGATAATACTGCAATTGAACCGCAACATTTACTACAAGCATTGTTGCAGCAAGACGACGGAGGTACGGCATCGCTATTAGCGCGCGCAGGCGTACAACTTAATCAGCTTAAAATAGGCTTAACTGCAGCCATTGCAAACCTACCTAAATCAGCGGATGCCAGTGGTGAAGTGGCTATTTCACGTGATTTGAATAATTTGTTGAATGTCACTGATAAACTTTCGCAAAAGCGCGGAGATGCTTATATTGCTAGTGAGATGTTTTTATTAGCTTTAGCGGATGATAAAGGCGATGCTGGTAAGTTGCTCAAGCAAAACGGTTTAACTAAGACGGCTTTAGAAGCTGCTGTGCAGGCTGTACGTGGTAACGAAAATGTAGATAGCCAAGAGGCAGAAGGCCAGCGTGAGTCGCTTAAGAAATTCACCATTGATTTAACCGAGCGGGCGCGTCTTGGCAAGCTAGATCCTGTGATTGGGCGAGATGATGAAATCCGTCGTGCAATACAAGTGTTACAGCGCCGTACTAAAAACAACCCTGTGCTAATTGGTGAGCCTGGCGTAGGTAAAACTGCGATTGTAGAAGGCTTGGCACAGCGTATTGTTAATGGTGAAGTGCCTGAGTCTCTGAAAGGTAAAAAAGTACTGTCACTCGATATGGCAGCATTACTTGCTGGTGCTAAATACCGTGGTGAATTTGAAGAGCGTTTGAAGTCTGTGTTGAAAGAGCTTGCACAAGATGAAGGCCAAACCATTGTGTTTATTGATGAAATTCACACCATGGTGGGTGCAGGTAAAGCAGAGGGCGCAATGGATGCTGGCAATATGCTAAAGCCAGCATTGGCGCGTGGTGAATTGCATTGTGTGGGTGCAACGACACTAGATGAGTATCGAAAATACATTGAAAAAGATGCCGCGTTAGAGCGCCGCTTCCAAAAAGTGTTAGTTGATGAGCCTAGTGTAGAAGCAACCATTGCGATTTTGCGAGGCCTGCAAGAGAAGTATGAGTTGCACCATGGCGTAGAAATTACTGACCCTGCCATTGTGGCCGCAGCCGAACTTTCACATCGGTACATTACAGACCGTTTTTTACCAGATAAAGCGATTGATTTGATTGATGAGGCGGCCAGTCGCATTAAAATGGAAATCGACTCAAAACCAGAAGTGATGGATAAGTTGGAGCGTCGCCTAATTCAGCTTAAAATTGAGCGTGAAGCTGTCCGTCGTGAAAAAGATGAGGGTAGTAAAAAACGCTTTGAATTGATTGAAGAGGAGATTAGCAAACTTGAAAAAGAGTACGCTGATTTAGAAGAAATCTGGAAATCAGAAAAAGCACAGGTGCAAGGTTCTGCGCATATTAAAGAAGCGATTGAAAAAGTAAAATTTGAGATGGAAGAAGCCACGCGTAAAGGCGACTGGCAGAAAGTCTCAGAACTGCAATATGGAAAGTTACCTCAGCTTGAAGCACAATTAAAACAAGCATCCAATGCTGAAGTGAGTGTGGACTTAACTAAACACAGAATGTTGCGCACTGAAGTGGGTGCGGATGAAATTGCAGAAGTAGTGAGTCGCGCAACTGGGATCCCAGTGAGCAAAATGATGACAGGCGAACGTGAAAAATTACTGACGATGGAGGCAAAACTGCATGAGCGCGTGGTCGGGCAAGATGAAGCTGTACGTTTGGTTTCAGATGCAATCCGCCGTTCACGTTCAGGCTTGGGAGATCCAAACCGACCTTATGGTAGTTTCTTGTTTTTAGGGCCAACAGGCGTGGGTAAAACTGAGTTATGTAAATCACTCGCTAACTTTTTGTTTGATTCAGAAGATCATCTGATTCGCATCGACATGAGTGAGTTTATGGAGAAGCACTCTGTTGCTCGGATGATAGGTGCGCCTCCTGGCTATGTTGGTTATGAAGAGGGCGGTACATTAACTGAAGCTGTGCGTCGTAAACCATATAGTGTTATCTTGCTTGATGAGGTAGAAAAAGCACATCCAGATGTATTTAACGTATTGTTGCAAGTATTAGATGATGGTCGCTTAACCGATGGGCAAGGTCGTACTGTAGACTTTAAGAATACCGTGATTATTATGACTTCTAACCTTGGTAGTCAGATGATACAGAGCATGAATGATCAAGACTATCAGTTGGTTAAGCTGGCAGTAATGGGTGAAGTGAAAACACACTTTAGACCTGAATTTGTGAACCGGATTGATGAGGTCGTGGTATTCCACGCGCTGGGTGAAGCCAATATCAAATCGATCGCAGCAATTCAGTTGCAGTACCTTGCTAAGCGCTTAGCGGCAATGGATATGCAGTTGGAATTGACAGATGCAGCAGTGACAGAGATTGCCAATGCAGGATTTGACCCTGTTTATGGTGCAAGACCACTTAAGCGTGCTATACAGAGCGAAATTGAAAATCCATTAGCACGTGAAATATTGGCAGGGAATTTTATTGCCAAAGATATTGTCAAAATTGATGTGAAGTCAGGAAAGTTAGTGTTCACAAAAGTAAATACCTAAAGTCGTACGATGAAGTGCCTTTAGCTAAAGGAGAGGATTGATTAGTATTCTATTGATGCGTAAATTGAGCGCCGTGTTTGCCATGCTAGTTGCGGTGGCAAATGTGGCGTACGCAGAACTCAGCCAACATGAACAGGAAGCATTTAATCATGAGCCAGAAGTGGTTCAGTCTTTGCTCTTACGTGCAGTAGAGGCGGAGCAGGATGTGAAAAATGTGGATAGCGATTGGCAGGCTGCGAGGTTGTATTGCCAGGCATCGCGCCTAGGTAGTGCAGAGGCGCAGTTTAGGCTGGGTATGTTGTATGCCTCTGGTAAAGGCGTTCCCGCCAATCGGGACTTAGCCGCTGCGATGTTTGCAACGGCATCTTTGCAAGGGCATTATGAGTCGCAAAAAATGTTGGAGACTATAGAGCTAAGCATGGTTGAGTTGCCATCTTGTGTGCTTGCTGAGATTGATCCAGAGAAAGCACCGCCTGCACATGTGAACGCCGAGGTGATTGACCAGTACATTGCTGGATTACCAAAGGATAAACGCTGGATTTTGCATTTGGTCGATACGATTTCAGCTTGGTATAAAGTAGATGCGAAGTTAGTGTTATCGATTATTTCTGTGGAATCAAACTTTGTAACAGGTGCAAAATCCAATCAACATGCACAAGGTTTGATGCAATTGATTCCTGACACTGCCGAGCGATTTAACGTAAAAAATGCATTTAATGCAAGCCAGAATATCAAGGGTGGCGTGGCTTATTTGCGTTGGTTGCTCGCTTACTTTAAAGGCGATGTTGCCTTGGCTGTGGCCGCATATAATGCTGGTGAAGGGGCTGTCAATAAATACAATGGCATTCCGCCGTTCCCTGAGACGCGTCAGTATGTGAAAAAAGTACAGGCTCGTTACCCAATTAAGAATCATAGTTTTGACGGCACCATTACTGAGCCGTCTCCTATTTTTAAACGAAGGGGATAATCATGCTCAATAGTAAAAAGCATACTTATTTTGCATTGCTTATGCTTGTGAGTTTGGCTACTGGTTGCGCAACCGATGGTAGGCAAGCAGGCGCACATCCTCAAATTGATAGAGTTTCTGCCGAGGCCTTAGAGAAAATGATGCCCCAGCCTCACCCTGTATTGAGTTTGGATGAAATTGTCACTTTGTCTAAACAAGGGCTCAGCCACGAGCAGATTATTCAAAAAATAAAAGAGACAGATTCAAGTTATGCGCTTACGCCTAGTCAAAGTGTAGATTTAAGTAACCGTGGTGTAGATAAAAAAGTACTGGATTACATTCATACCAGTCGTGAGCTTGCCTTAAGAAATAAGCTTGCAGAAGAAATCAACAAACGCGAGCAAGATAAACGTGCTGAGTTAGCAAAGCTTAAGCAACAGATGATTAATCGTCAGCGTTTCGACGATCCATTTTGTCGATACCAGCGTTTTGGTTTTAGCCCTTATGGGTTTGGTGCATATGGGTCTAGATTTGGTCCGCGCTTTGGAATGGGAGCAGGATATTTCTCGCCATGGGGTTGTTGGTAAGTTTGGATTGAGTGTTGCTTAAGTTTTTAGATATACGCTAAGGAAATGCGGAATAAGTGCCTGTGCGAGCAAATTGTTGCGTTGCGCGGTTTTTTGGATTAGCCGCCACTATCAGTGACTTAACATCGCCTTGCGAGTTAGCCTACACCGCAACCAAAGGTTGTCGCAACCTCGCTGTATATCGCATACTGTCTTGGCTTCTGCGTTCCGTGCGCCTTTGGCGTTAAGCCGAGCTGCTTCACTTAACGAGCACGCCCCTTGCGGGTGCACTTTAATCTCGCTCGGCGACTTATTTCGCGTTTCCATAAGCAATTAATGGTTGAGTTTGGAGTAGTCAATGCAACAAAAAACAGGACAAATTAACATTCACACACATGGACGTAAACTTTACGATATTACGCCGCAAGTCATTGATTGGGCGGAATCAAGTGGATTACGCACAGGCATGGTCACGCTTTATATACAACACACCTCCGCGAGTCTGTTGATCAATGAGAATTACGATCACGATGTATTGGTGGATATGGAGTCGTTCTTTAATCGGTTGGTACCTGATGGTGATCCTCTATTTATACATACAGTTGAGGGGCCTGATGACATGCCTGCCCATGTTCGCTCTGCGCTTACACAAACTCATTTATCCATTCCGCTATTAGAAGGTAAACTTGCGTTAGGTCAGTGGCAAGGTATTTTCTTATATGAACATCGACATGTGGCTAGTCATCGACGGGTTATTTTTCATTTAATCGGTGATTAATCGTTTCTATCATTGAAAAGTGCTTAATGGATAACTTTTTAAGTGGCTGAAGCTAAGTTACGGTAAGAAATGTGAGATTTATGACTATTGATTGCAGGCACATCTTGCATTAAGGTTGCAGAGAATCTTGAATGCGTTAGAATAAGCTCTGGTTTAAAAAAAACAGCTTAAATCATTGAATATAAAACAATGAGCATCTGTTTAAACTATCTAAATATAAAAGGAGATTTTATGTCTATGCTATTGCGCTCATTATTGGTATTGGGAATGACAAGTTTGTTGGTAGTAGGTTGTGGCGAGAAAGAGGAAGCTGCGCCAGTTGAGGAAGCACCTGTTGCAGAATCAGTAGAAGCGCCAGCACCAGTAGCGCCAGTATCTGGCGGATATGAGCCATCTGCGGATGAACGCGTTCCTGGCATTACTTTAGACCCAGCACAAATTGCTGCTGAAACAGAAGCGGCAGCTACGGCGTCAGCTGGTGAAGTTGCAAGCTTTGCAGATTCAGAACCGCAATAACCCCATTAATATCAGCGGGTACACCGCTGATATTATCAATAAAAAAGCACGCTATCTGCGTGCTTTTTTATTGGGCCTGGTGATTCAGCCGTGATTAGGAGTCAACTATGAGTGTTCATAAAGTGGCTTTATTTTCACAAACTACTTTAGTCTGATTAATTCAAGCTACTCCATGCCATTGGGTCAAATGGTCGGCTTTGGTTTCTGAGCTCGTAATAAAGCCCGTTAGATTCATTGCCGCCAGTGTTGCCAACTGAGGCAATCGTGTCTCCGCCTTTGACCATCTCGCCTTCTTGCCTTAAAACGGACTGATTATTTCCATATAGGCTCATGTATCCATCGCCATGGTCAAGAATAATCAGGTTGCCAAAGCCCCTCAACCAGTCGGCAAATACGACACGACCAGATGCTACTGCTTTTACTTCTGCCCCTTCGTTGGCTTTTATGAATAAGCCTTTCCATGAGATGCCGCTATCCTGCCTTATGGAACCAAAGCGGTTACTGACCTCCCCGCGAACAGGCAAGCGAAGCTTGCCTTTTAAGGCGGAGAAGTTGGCACCAGTAAAATGATCACTCGGTAACTTTTCATTACTAATCGCAACTTTAGCCTGGGGTGTTGTTTGAATAGTTTGTGGTGATGGTTTCGCTACTTTTTTCTTTTTTGGAATAATCTTGGCTAGGCGACTTACCAGCTCAGATAGTCTCTTTTCGTCACGACTCAGTTTTTTAATTTGCCCACGTTGTTCAGCAATCTGTTGTGAAAGTGATTTTACAACTTTAGATTTCTTTGTCTTTTGAAGCTCAAGTATGCGCTTTTCATCCATTTGTTTTTGTTTGAGTGCTGTGATTTCTTGCAGCTTAGATGTAGTTAGCTCGTTAAGTTTTGTAATTTTATTTAAGTTCATTTGCATTTTGCTGATGAAGTCTGCGCGTGCTTTTGCGACGTAGGAGTAATAATGCAAATCGCGAGCGACTTCACTTGGGCGCTGGCTTTGCAGAATCATTTGTACATAACTTTCTTGGCCATGGATGTATTGCTGATAAAGCTGCCCGCTTAATAGTTTTTGTTGCTTGCTAAGTGCAAGGTTGGTTGATTTTGATTCGGCTTCTAATTTGGCTAATTCTTTTTTATTATCAGTCTGTTGCTTGCTGATTTCATGCAGTTTTTTATTTGCGCCGCTAATGGCAACTTCACTCTCTTTAAGTGCGTCCGTAGCATCTTTGTGTTCTTCCTGTGCTTGGTCTAGTTCTTTTTTTAGTGCTTTTAATTGCTTCTGTAATTCACTTAGTGCTTGTTTGGGTTGTTCTGATTTTTTTTCGGCAAAACACCATGATGCGTGAAGCAGTAGCGAGAGCATCAGTGTCAGCACTGATGTCGTTTGCAAAATACGGTGGCGCATCATGGTGTTGAGGTGTTTAGCTTTAAGCGTTAAATTGAACTAGGTTTTTACCGGTCATTTCATGGGGTTGGTCAACACCCATCAAATTGAGGATAGTCGGCGCTAGGTCAGAGAGTGCGCCATTGTCGTTTAGTTGGCCTTTTCTGCCAATGTAAATGAGCGGTACTAGATTAGTGGTGTGCTGTGTGTGTGGTTGTTGGTTCTGAGTGTCAAACATTTGTTCCACGTTGCCATGGTCTGCTGTAATCAGTACTTCACCGCCAATACTCTGCATGGCGTTTACAACACGGCCGATACAGATATCCAATGCCTCTACAGCAGCAATAGCCGCCTTGAGGTTACCTGAGTGACCAACCATGTCGCAATTAGCATAGTTGCAAATAATCGTATTGTATTTTTTGCTTAAAATCGCTTCTTCTAATTTTTCAGTGACTTCATTTGCACTCATTTCTGGTTGCAGGTCGTAAGTTTCAACTTTGGGAGATGGTACGAGAATTCTATCTTCACCAGCAAACACCTTTTCTTCACCCCCATTAAAGAAAAAGGTGACGTGTGGGTATTTCTCAGTTTCTGCAATTCTAAGTTGGGTGAGTCCTTGTGCTGATATGTATTCACCGAGCGTATTCTTCACTTCCTGAGGTGGAAACATCACGGTCGCTTTGGTTTCTTTTTTGTCGTACATGGTCAATGTAAAGAACCCTGCTAGTTTTGGCACATGGCGACGGTGAAAACCATCAAACTCTTCTGCAAGTATGGCGTGTGTTAATTGACGTGCACGGTCTGAGCGGAAGTTCATAAACACAGCCAAGTCACCGTCTTCCATCTTGATTGGTGCTTCATTGGCCTGATGAATCGCTGTGGTTTTCACAAACTCATCATTTTCTCCGCGTGCGTATGCATCTTGTAAACCTGCTAGGGCAGTTTCGGCCGTAAATTCACCAATGCCCTCTGTAAATAACTTGTATGCAGCTTCTACACGTGGCCAGCGTTTGTCTCTGTCCATGCCATAAAAACGTCCACTGATTGATGCAATCTTACCAACTCCGACGCTTTTGCATTGCTGCTCCAATGCATCAATATAAGGTGCGGCACTGATTGGGGGCGTATCTCGGCCATCTAAGAATGCATGTATGTACACTTTATTCACGCCGTGAATCCCAGCCATTTTAATCATGGCATGAATGTGGTCTTGATGGCTGTGTACGCCTCCATCTGAAAGCAAACCAAAAATATGTAGCGCTTTATCATTGTTCTTGATGTTTACCAAAGCGGGTGCTAACACAGGGTGTTCAAAAAGCTCGCCCGTTGTAATGCTATTGTTAATGCGCTCATAGTCTTGAAACACAATGCGTCCAGCACCAATATTCAAATGACCAACTTCTGAGTTTCCCATTTGCCCATCAGGTAATCCTACATAGTGTTCAGAGGCGTTAATTAATGTGTGTGGGAAGTTTTTCCACAGCGCATCCCAGTTTGGTTTGTTCGCTTGTGCAATAGCGTTATCGGTGATTTCTTCACGATAACCGAAACCATCTAGAATCAATAGACAAACTGGTGTGATATTTTTATTAGGGGACATATTTCGCCTCAATCTTTTGCATAAATTGTGATATCAATACGAGCATTTTAGCGCATTTACACGTAAAATCTGATTATAAATATGTAAGGTGTACTAGCTAAGCGCTATATCAGTTCTTACAATTAAATGCGTAAAACTTTGAAAGGTAATCAGTGGAATTTATAAAAGATAATGCCTTATTAATTGGCTTGGCCTTTGGCTCTGGCATCATGTTGTTGTTGCCTAGTTTTGGAAGAGGCGCGGGTGGTGTGCCTAACTTAGGTACGACCGAAGCGGTCACGCTTATTAACCGCAACCATGCATTGGTGATTGACGTGCGTGATGATGTCGAGTTTGCAAATGGGCACATTGTTGATGCAAAACATATCCCCCTAGATCAATTGGCTAGTCGTTTGAATGAATTGGCTAAATATAAAGATAAGCCAGTGTTAGTTAATTGTCAGCGTGGTGCGCGCTCAGCAAAAGCGTGCGATATTTTACGTAAGGCTGAGTTTAAGCAAGTGCATAATCTTAAAGGTGGTCTTAATGCATGGGTTGAAGCAAAACTCCCCATCGTGAAAGCGTAATCGTATGGCTAATATTTTGATGTACACCTCAGCGGTTTGCCCTTATTGCATCAATGCAGAGCGCTTGTTAACTAGCAAAGGTGTGAAAGAGATTAACAAAATCCGTATTGATCTGCAGCCAGAAAGACGCGATGAAATGATGCAAAAGACGGGGCGTCGTACGGTGCCACAAATTTATATTGATGATCGCCACATTGGTGGTTTTGATGATTTGCGGGCTTTAGATTTAGCTGGCGGGCTGGATCCATTGTTGGCTTAAGTACTCGTTTTTGATGGTTAAGGGTATATTCACTATGATTTACAGCAGAGTCGGAAATTAAACTCTGCTAAAATAGGCGCTTAAGTTCTAATAAGCTTCATAAGTATCAAATCACTCTGTCACGGAGTACCCATTTTAATTAATATTTTTTAAGTAGAAAATTATGGCACAAGAAGAAAATAACGTAGCACAAGAGCAAGCGCAACAACCTGGTTTCAGTATTGAAAAAATTTATGTGAAAGATGTTTCATTAGAAATCCCTCATGCACCACAAATTTTTACAGATCGTACGCAACCTCAGGTAAGCATTGAGCTAAGTAACCTAGCGCAGCAAGTTGAAGAAAACGTATTTGAAGTGGCAATTAAAGTGACTGTTACCTCTAAAATTGCTGATAAAACAGTATTTTTGGTAGAAGTAACACAAGCGGGTATTTTCCAAATTCGTAACGTGCCTGCAGAAAATATGGAAATGATTGTTGGCATCACTTGCCCTAATATTCTGTTCCCGTACCTACGCGAAAGTGTTTCTGATTTAGTGGTACGTGCTGGTTTCCAACCTGTATTGTTGAACCCAATTAACTTTGAAGCTTTGTTTGCACAACAAAAGCAACAAGAAGCTGAACAAGCAGGTTCTGTGCAATAAGTGTAATGTCTCGACTTTCGAAAGTTGCTTTAATTTTCGCACTGATGTGGATGCCAATCACGGCATCTGCATTAGATTTTAGGTCTGTCGCCGTCTCCAAAGCCATCTTGTATGATGCGCCATCAAGCTCAGCAAAAAAAGTATTATTGCTCAGCCATCTTTATCCTGTAGAAGTTGTGGTAAACCTTGGCGATTGGCTAAAGGTTCGTGATGCACAGGGGAGTATGAATTGGGTAGAAGCTAAACATTTGTCTGTTAAGCGTTCGGTACTGGTCACTAAAAGTCTGACCGAAATGAGAGCTCATCCAGATGTTGGTGCCGATGTCGTTGCAACATTAGAAAAAGATGTTGTGCTGGAGTTGGTAGAGGCTAACTCTAATAACGGATGGCTGAGGGTAAAGCATCGAGATGGTGTTACTGGATATGTTTTAGTTTCATCTACTTGGGGTTTTGATTAACTAGGGTTTTGATTAAATGGCAAAAATTGCAGTATTAGGTGCTGGCGCATGGGGAACGGCGCTGGCGATGAATATCAGTCAACGTCACCAGGTTTCACTGTGGGCACGTAATGCTGGTCATGTTTCTGGTATGCGTAAAGCGCGAGCAAACCCTTTGTATTTAGGTGATTTTAAATTTAATGACCAGTTGCAGATTGAGGATAATTTGCAAATAGCACTTGATGGTGCTGATTTGATTTTATCAGTGGTACCGACTGCTGGCTTTAGAAATATTTTAAAAGACATTAAGCAACTAGAGTGTACGCTGCCTATTATCTGGGCCCATAAAGGCCTAGAGCCACAAACCGCTAAATTGCCCTATGAAGTGGCGCTTGAAGAGTTGAGCAGTGAGCAAAAGTGGGGCGCTTTATCTGGGCCTAGTTTTGCTGCTGAACTGGTACGTGGTTTACCTACCGCGGTTACCTTGGCTGCGAATGATGAGGCTTTTGCTAAAGAAGCTGCGTTATTGATTCATGGGGCAAATTTACGTGTGTACGATACGACTGATGTGATTGGTGTGTCAGTTGGTGGTGCGGTTAAAAATGTGATGGCGATTGCCGCTGGTATTTCTGATGGTATGGGTTTTGGTAATAATGCACGTGCTGCAATGATTACTCGTGGTTTAACTGAGATGACGCGTTTTGGCTTAGCACTTGGTGCTAAAGCGGAAACTTTTATGGGTTTGGCAGGTGTTGGCGATTTAATACTGACTTGTACTGGTCAGTACTCTAGAAATAGAGAAGTGGGTTTGCAGCTTGCCAGCGGTAAAGGCTTAGCAGATATTTTGCAAGGGCTTGGTCATGTGGCAGAAGGCGTGAACACCGCACGCGAGGTGATGCGTCGCGCTGAAACATTAGGCGTTGATATGCCGATTACTCGTGAGGTAAATCAAGCATTATCACATGGTAAAAGTGCTCAGGATGCCGTGATGGATTTGTTAGGTCGTGAGCAAAAGCCAGAAGGCGTATAACATCGTTGATGATGTTTTTAGCAATAGCCTGGTTGAATAGTCGGACTTAGCTACCGCCTTCAAACCCAATTTGTCGCCAAGCTTCATAAAGCAATACCGCAGCAGAGTTTGATAAATTCAAGCTACGGCTATTGGGTAGCATTGGTAAACGTACGCGTTGTTCAGCCGCGAATTCATTGCGTACATCCTCTGATAGGCCACGTGTTTCAGGCCCAAATACAAATACATCGTCAGCTTTAAATGCAATATCACTATGTGTAGTGCTGCCTTTGGTGGTAATTGCAAATAGTCGCTTGCCTGCAAGTGCTGCTTTGCAGGCCTCCCAGTTTTCATGCACCTTTAAGTTGGCATATTCGTGATAGTCCAAGCCTGCGCGTTTTAGTTGTTTGTCTTCTAAGCTGAACCCTAGTGGTTTCACTAAGTGTAATTGCGCGCCGGTGTTGGCACATAGCCGTATGATGTTGCCTGTGTTTGGTGGGATTTCAGGCTCAAATAAAACAATATGGAACATAAGTAAAATCAGTTTTTCGTTAAGTTAGATTTGTGTCACGCTAATTATTGCTGTTTAGCATGCGATAGGGCCTTTATTTCGGTAACGTTCTTGCCATCACCCAGCATTCTACATGGGCAGCGCCTGCTTGTTTTAATGTTTTAGCGAGTTCATTCAAACTGGCGCCAGTTGTCATTACATCATCAATAATCGCAATGTTTAAATGTTGCAGATTCTGTTGGCAACTAAACGCACCTTTGATGTTTTTGATACGTTCTTTCAGATTAAGGCTCGCTTGTGGGGGTGTATGTTTAGTGCGCTGGCAGGCAGTGTAGTCTAGTGGTATGGTTAAAGCCTTGCTCAATAGCTTTGCTATTTCAAGTGCTTGATTAAAGCCTCGTTCTTTTAAGCGATTCTGATGCATGGGCATTGGGATGATGAGGTTGATTGAATTTTGCATGGTCAGTTGCGTGTGTTTTTTCTCTACAAATAACGATGCAAAAGTGTGGGCTAAATTTAAACTTGCGTTGTATTTGTAATGTTGTAATAAGCCGTCTATGGGGTAATCGTAGGTGAGTAGTGCTGCTGTTGCATCAAAGCTGGGTGATGTGCTTAAGCAACTGCCACATATTGTACCGTTTGTAATAAGCGCACATTGAGGACATTGTGTCGCGTTGTGCCAAGGAAGGTCTTTTAGGCATGGCTGACATAGGCCGAGATTTCCACCCTTGTGGCTTGCACAAAGTACGCATGTTTGCTGCAAGTTTGGCAGTATTTGATTAAATTTTAATCTATTGTTCAAAGTTTGCAGCCAGTTTTATTGACAATGTATAATCACGCTTAAATTCTATCTCAATTTCACTTAATCACCACTTTTGTGAATATACCTTAGTAAATATACAAGGAAATACAATGCTTGAATCATCAACTCACTCAGAAGCAACAACACCTACTAATGAAGCGGTTATCAATACTGATAGCCTAAAGGCAGGTTTAAATAAATCATGTAGCACACATGCACATGAAGAAAATACCGTGAATCGCTGGAGTGTGGCGGAGATTGTTGACTTGTTTGAAATGCCTTTCAGTGATTTGATGCACCGAGCGCAAAATGTACATCGTGCCAATTTCGACCCGAATGCAGTGCAAGTGAGTACCCTGCTATCTATTAAAACTGGCGGTTGCTCTGAAGACTGTGGGTATTGTCCACAAGCGGCTCGTTATCATACGGATGTTGAAAGTGAGCCACTCATGGCTTTGGATGATGTGATTGCTGCCGCACAAGAGGCAAAAGACAATGGCGCGAGCCGTTTTTGTATGGGTGCTGCTTGGCGCGGCCCAAAACAGCGCGATTTAGACCCTGTGCTTAAAATGATTGCAGAAGTGAAAGCGATGGGCCTAGAAACTTGCGCAACTTTGGGTATGTTAAAAGAAGGACAAGCTGAGCAGTTAAAAGACGCGGGTTTAGATTATTACAATCATAACTTGGATACAGCACCAGAGTTCTACGGTGAAGTGATTACTACGCGTACTTACCAAGACCGATTGGAAACATTAGACCGTGTACGTAGCGTTGATATCAACGTGTGCAGTGGCGGCATTATCGGGATGGGCGAGTCACGTAATCAACGTGCTGGTTTGTTGGCACAGTTGGCTAATATGGAGCGCCCACCAGAAAGCGTGCCAATTAACTTATTGACCCAAGTGGAAGGTACACCTTTACACGGAACTGAAGAGTTAGACCCATTAGAGTTTGTGCGTACCATCGCTGCCGCTCGTATTACCATGCCAAATAGTTTTGTACGCTTGTCTGCTGGGCGCCAGACGATGCATGAAGGCATACAGGCTTTGTGCTTTTTGGCAGGTGCAAACAGTATTTTCTACGGTGAAAAATTGTTAACGACAGGTAACCCAGAAGCGGAAACTGACAAGCAATTATTTGCCAAACTTGGCATTAACAAGATTTAATCATCGCAATGTTAGCTTCTTTACAACGTGAACTTGATCAGCGCAAAACCGATGGTTTGTTGCGCCAGCGTCGTTTATTAGACTCACCCCAGGCTGAGCATATTGTTGCGAATCAGCATCCGTATCTTTCTTTTTGCAGTAATGATTACTTAGGCTTAGCGAACCATCCTGATTTAATTGTAGCCATGCAAAAAGCCGCTGGGGATTCTGGCGTGGGTAGTGGTGCTTCTAACCTGATTACTGGACATCATCGCTATCATGATGCCTTAGAAAAGCAACTTGCAACATTTGTTGACTTACCTGCTGCGCTTCTGTTTTCTACTGGATATATGGCAAATATTGGCGTGCTTGGCGCACTGACAGGCCGAGGCGATGCAATATTCGCGGATAAGTTAAATCATGCATGTTTAAATGACGGTGCTTATTTCTCACATGCAGAGTTTCAACGCTACCCGCACAATGATGTGGCTGCGCTAGAAAAGTTGTTACAGGCCAGTACCGCCAAACATAAATTGATTGCTGCTGATGCAGTGTTTAGCATGGATGGAGACATTGCACCCATCCCTGAATATCTAGCACTTTGCGAAAAATATGACGCTTACCTGTACTTAGATGACGCGCATGGTTTTGGTGTGTTAGGCGAACATGGCAAAGGCTCGTTGAGTCACTTCAATATTAAATCACCACGTATTATCATGATGGCTACTTTAGGTAAAGCCGCTGGTGTTGCAGGTGCTTTTGTGGCGGGTGAGCAAGTGGTGATTGACTATCTGATTCAAAAAGCTAAAAGTTATGTGTATTCAACACCTGCACCGCCAGCTTTGTCAGCCACGCTTTCGGCATCTGTTAAGTTGATTGAGCAAGGTGATGATTTACGTGCAAATCTCAACCGCTCAATCGCTTATTTGAAAAATAACCTTAAGCTCAATCAATGGCAGTTAATGGATTCAGATACCTCAATTCAGCCGTTGGTGGTAGGTGGCAATAAAGAGGCATTAGCACTAAGTGAGTATTTACAAACCTGTGGTATTTTAGTACCAGCAATTCGTCCGCCTACGGTGCCTGTTGGCACTGCAAGGTTGCGCATATCACTATCAGCATCACATACATTGGATGATATGCAAAAGCTCGTTGACGCGATTCATCGGGCAGAAAGTGAGCTTGGTGCATGATTGCCAATCATCTCCACGTTGAAATAGTAGGCACGGGGCCGAACCTTGTATTGCTGCATGGATGGGGCATGAATGGTGCTGTATGGCAGCCTTTGGTTAAAAAACTGAGCAAATTATTCACACTGCATATTATAGATTTGCCAGGCATGGGCTTAAGCCGCCCGATAGAGCCATTTCACCTACACGCTACCGCAGAAAAGGTGGCTGAAGTGCTACCCGCACATGCGGATGTTGTCGGCTGGTCTTTAGGCGCGCAGGTCGCGATGCGTATTGCACTGGATTATCCAGACCTAGTGCGTAGATTAGTACTAGTAGGTGCTACACCTTGTTTTGTGAATAAGAGTTTTGACCAAGATAGCGTGGAGTATAAATCCACATGGGATATCGGCATTGAGCCAGAGGTATTTGGTAACTTTGCAGATAGTGTCAATGAAGATTATCACAAAACCATGACACAGTTTTTGACCTTGCAGTGTATGGGCTCGAATGACGCAAGAAGTACCGTTAAATTATTACGTAATAAATTTGCTGAGCGCCCAACGCCAACATCGCAAACTTTATATCGCGCATTGAATATATTATTAGAAACAGATTTACGTGCAGAAATCGAACATTTAAGAAAACCTACATTACTAGTACACGGAGACCGTGATACTTTGGCACCAGTGCAAGCAGCCCATTGGATGATGAAAACGCTGCCTGTAGGTTTCTTACGTGTGATGGCGGGTGCATCCCATGCGCCATTCTTATCACATCAAGAGCAGTTTATTGATGCGATTGTCCAATTTTTAGAACCCCAAGCGCAGTAACAACATGACAGACGATATTTATCGCATAGACAAAGTGCGTGCGCGTGCCTCTTTTGGTCGTGCTGCTGAAACTTACGATGCAGCTGCTATTTTGCAAAAGCAGGTGCGTGAGGAAATGCTAGGCCGCCTAGATTTAGTAAAATTAAATCCACAGGTGGTTTTAGACGCGGGTTGTGGCACGGGGCTTGGTAGTCACGCGCTACAAAGAAAATACCCAGCATCACAAGTGGTGTCACTGGATTTTGCATATCCTATGTTGCAACAGACCCGTAAGACGTACTCAAGTATCGGTGCGTTACATTTACTCAAGTCTTTTGTCGGGCTAACCAAGCAAAATTTAGTTTGTGCGGATATTGAGGCTTTACCCATTAGCAATTCAAGTGTCAGCTTGGTGTGGTCCAATCTGGCAATACAGTGGTGTAATGATTTGGACGCGGCTTTACAACAGTTTCATCGTGTATTGCAGCCAGAGGGTTTGCTGATGTTTAGCACTTTTGGGCCAGATACTTTGCGTGAATTACGAGTAGCGACCAGTGCGGCGAGTGATAGTGAGTACACGAGTGTAAGTCGATTTATTGATATGCATGATATTGGCGATGCTTTAGTGCGGGCTGGATTTAGCGCACCAGTATTAGATGTAGAGCGGTTTACGCTAACGTATGATGATGTGAAAAGTGTCATGCGTGATCTCAAAAGTATCGGCGCACACAACGCAACAGATGGCCGTGCCAGAGGTTTGTTAGGTCGTGGTTTCTTTACGAAACTAGAGGCTGAATACGAGCGATTTAGACAAGATGGAAAATTGCCTGCAACATTTGAAGTGGTCTATGGGCATGCATGGCGTGCTAAAGATAAAGAAGTGTTACCTGATGGTGCTGTACCAATCAATTTTACACGTAAGAAGTAATCGTGCTATTTCTGTCGCAACCTAACTAACCCGTATGAAACAGTCTTATTTTATTATTGGCACCGATACCAACGTAGGCAAAACCTATGTTGCCAGTGCTTTGGTACGGCACTTTGCTAATAAAGGGCATCAAACAATAGGCATGAAGCCGATCGCTTCAGGTTGCGTGCAGACCCCTGATGGCGATTTGCTCAATGATGACGTGCTTGCATTATCTACAGCGAGTAATGTTGCTGCGCCGTTAGACCTCATTAATCTTTATCGTTTTGCGCCTGCCATTGCGCCTCATATTGCCGCAGAGCAAGTGGGAGAGATTGTTGACTGTGAGAAAATTAAGCAGGCATATCATCATTTAACTGAGTTAGCGGATGTGGTAATCGTAGAAGGTGCTGGCGGTTTTCTTGTGCCATTGAATAAGCATGAAACCTTAGCTGATTTGGCTGTTACACTGAATATTCCCCTCATTTTGGTAGTAGGCATGCGTTTAGGCTGTATTAATCATGCCTTGCTTACGGTAGAGGCTATCCAAGCGCGAGGATTAACACTCGTTGGCTGGGTAGCTAATCAAGTAGATGCGGATATGCCTGTTTTTGATGAGAACTTAGCAAGCTTACAGCAACGTATCGCTGCGCCATGTATTAGTGTGGTTGGCTGGCAAAATGAAGTGAGTTTTAGCACCGATTTTTGATAGCAAAGCAATACGCTTCGTTCCAAATTTTATTCTGAGATACTCGCATTTTCGACCACCACTTTGTAAAAATTAATTGCTTTTGGGTCTGTAATTCGCGTACCTACAGCAACCTGATTACGTTTGCCTGACGCTACACCATGAATCAGTAATGGCTGACTTTGCCCAATCGCGCGTCCATTTGCATTGTATTGAATGACACGGACTTGCACTCTGCTTAATACTACTGGCGTGTCGTTTTGAACGACTGCAAATAAATTGCCTGAATGATCACTTTGTATGCCTGATTTAATGTACTTGGCAGGGTTGCGTGGCAAATCGATGCGTACAGCTCTGGCAACCGCATCTTTACCGATATCTGAGTTAGAGCTGGCTGCTACTTGGTAGTGCTGTAATGCAACATCTGTTTGGCCGCGGCCTTCAGCAATTTGGCCTAATAGTGCGTGTCCTGGTGCTGTTGGCAATAACTCATTGGCACGTTTTAAGAATGGTTCTGCTTCTGTTTTTTTACCCATATTAAATAAGGCAATGCCACTTTGAATGTGCGGCTTAAAGTAATCAGGCTGCATATTGATGGCTTTTGCGTATAACTTTAATGCCTCTTCTGGTTTTTTTTCTGTCAGTGCAATGTCACCTAACAGCTCTTGAAAGCGAGCCTCTCGTGGCTCGCCTTTGATTGCTTGGTTAATTAAAGATTTTGCTTTATCTAGGTTCTTTTCGCTGAGCGCTTTGACTGCATCATCATAGGCTTTGTACGCACCTTGGGTTGCTCTTAATTTAGCTGTTTTCTTGGCATAAATTTCTTTACCCCATTCACCGCCAGCGCCAATCAGTTTAAGCGTTTCTTTATTTGCATCTACACGGGCTTGTGACGGCGGGTGGCTTGCAAACAAGCCTTCGATAAAGTTACTTTTTCTGTCGGCACTTAATCGTATAAATGTTTCCTGCAACGTGACGGCGGCGGCTGGGTCGTAACCCGCTTTTTTCATATATTGCATGCCGTATAAGTCGGATTCGCTTTCGGCATCACGACCATATTTACTATTCACCAACTGCGCGCCAGCTTGTGCTCCGCCTACAATGAGGTTTGCATAGTCTGTGTTTTGTGCACCAATGCCAACAGCAATCATGGCGCCTTGTAACAATACGCCACGCTCCATACCTTGCGCGCCATGTCTAGCGGCTGCGTGTACGAGTTCATGCCCCATCACGGCGGCTAACTCTGCCTCGCTATTAAGCTCGTAGAGCAGGCCGCGGTTAAATGCGATTTTTCCACCAGGCATCGCCCATGCGTTGGGCACTGAATCGTTTAGTAAATTAAACTCATAAGGGAGTTTGCGGTCTGATACTGCTGCTAATTTATTGCCAACACTTTGTATATATGCTGTCAGCTCTGGATCCAGCACATAATCACCGCCCTGAGATTGGCGAGTAGGTGAGTAGTTTTGTGCGCCAATTGAGATTTCCTGTGCTTCCGAGACAAATTGAAACTCACGCTTTTTTGTAACAGGATTTACCCCACAGGCGCTCACGATGAGTGACAGCGCTAATAGAAAAATAAACGGTAATTTTCGGTCAATGTTCTGTAGATAGTATTTCATGGTGTTAAACTCGCATGGGTCGGCCGCATTGTTTGGATGCACTATTCGGCTGTATGATAAAGCATTGTTTATTCTATGCTAATCATCATCGCTTGAGTAGCTAGTTATTTGTAAAGTTGATGTGTTTGAATGTAATCTATGACGCTATCTGGCATTAAGTAGCGTATAGAGTTGCCATGCTGAAATCCATCACGAATGGCTGTGGATGAAATATCTAAGGCTGTAATTTGTTGCATTGTGATATGGCCTGCTGGGCTTGCGTGTAAATCATCGCTTATTTCTGTGTAATGACTGTGCAGAAAGTTTTCTAGTGTTGATGATAATTGATGATTAGGCTCAATTTTGCTGGCTTGAGGACGTTGCACTAGGGCGATGTGGCATTGTGTCATGATTTCTTGCCAGCGATGCCAAGTGTCAAACTGTGTAAAGGCGTCGCTACCCATGAATAATATAATACTTGTTTCATGCCCCAACTCCTCACGCAAGTTAAGCAGTGTATCCATGGTGTATGAGTGACCAGTTCTTTTTAGCTCTTGCTCATCTAGGTGGAATAATGGATTGTTGGCAATGGCTAAATCTACCATCGCAGCACGATGCGATGCGCTAATGTTATGTGTGCTTTTATGTGGTGGGTTGGCGGCAGGGATAAAGCGTATGGCATCAATGGCTAAACCCTCGGCAAGCTCTTGTGCCATGCGTAAGTGCCCATAGTGGATAGGGTTAAACGTGCCGCCAAGAATGCCGATGGTTTTCATTTAGTTTACATTTAAGCAAGAGGAGGGTGGCTACTTTTGGCTGTCATCCTACGAGTTTTTAGCATTAGGCACGGACGTGTCCATCACCTAACACAATGTATTTAAGTGAAGTGAGGCCTTCCAAGCCAACTGGGCCACGTGCGTGTAGCTTATCCGTTGAAATACCAATTTCGGCACCGAATCCGTACTCAAAACCATCTGCAAAACGCGTAGATGCATTGACCATTACACTACTTGAATCCACCTCACGTAAGAACCTGCGTGCTTTAGTGTAGTTCTCAGTGACGATAGCTTCAGTATGCTGAGAGGAATGCTGATTAATATGTGCAATGGCTTCATCCAGACCACTCACGACCTTACACGAGATAATGGCTGCAAGATATTCCGTATAGTAGTCTTGCTCTGTGGCTGGTTTTGCTTCATTGACGAGCGCACAAGTTTCTGCGCAGCCGCGAATTTCAATCCCATGCGATGTCAGCATTTCCGCTAGTTTTGGCAACATTTCTTTTGCAACTGAACGTGCGATTAACAATGACTCTGTGGTGTTGCAGGTGCCAAGTCGTTGGGTTTTGCTATTTTCTAGAATACGCAACGCTTTATCAAAGTCTGCATCATCATCAACATACACATGGCAGTTGCCATCTAAATGTTTAATCACTGGGATACGCGCATCATTGGAGATACGCTCGATTAAGCCTTTTCCGCCACGTGGCACAATGACATCCACGTATTGTTTCATGGTGATTAATTCACCTACCGCTGCACGATCTGTAGTTTCTACAATTTGTACGGCGCTCGTTGGTAAACCTGCTGCGGCAAGACCTTCATGTACCAGTTTTGCAAGGGCTTGATTGCAATGAATCGCCTCACTGCCTCCACGCAAAATAGCTGCATTGCCTGATTTGATGCACAGGCCTGCAGCATCTACAGTCACATTAGGACGCGCCTCATAAATAATGCCGATCACCCCTAATGGAACGCGCATTTGACCAATTTGAATACCGCTTGGACGATATTTAAAATTACTCATTTCACCGATTGGGTCAGCAAGACTCGCAATTTGTATTAAGCCTTCAGCCATGCCGTTGATGGATTTTTCAGTAATGGCCAGTCTATCTAGCATGGCAGCATCTAGGCCATTGGCTTTTGCTGCGTCTAAGTCCAATTGATTGGCTGTAAGTAAGGCTGTCTTCTCACGTAGAATTGCTGCCGCAATGGCTTTGAGTGCGGTGTTTTTTTGATTGGTCTCGGCACTTGCCATTAAGCGAGAGGCTTTGCGTGCTTCTATGCCAATATTTTGCATGTATTGTTGTATGTTCATGATTAATTATACTTTTTATTACAGCTAATAAAAAAACATTTTTGCGATACGGCAATGAGGTGTAGTTGATAATTGTTAAATGATATGCGTTAGATAAATGGGCGTTTGAAAAGCTAGCGGCTACGCACCTTCGCCAAACCAAAACATAACCTAGATATTTCTAGCCAAGCATCACCCAGCATTACGCCTTTGGCCATTTTATCAATGTCCACTAGTTTTTGTAGCGCAGCATCTAACTGACGCAGACTTAAGCGCGTTAGTGCGCGTTTTACTAGTGCTTGTTTGTCACCATAAATGCGCGCATTAGTCATCGCAGTAGTAAGATTACTACCACGCATTTCCGCTTGTTTGATGCGTACTAATGGACGTAACACCCACATAAGCGGATTCATCACGGCCACGGCAGTTTCACCTTCATCTTGCAGGCCTTGCAGAATTCTTGCGGTGCGCTCTGCATCACCAGCAAGCACAGCTTCACCGAGTTGGAACGCATCGTAACGTGATACGTTAAGGACAGCTTCGCGTACGATTTCATCTGATAGTTCACCTTGTGGGTAGAGCAGGCTTAGTTTTTGTACTTCTTGGTTTGCTGCAAGCAGATTACCTTCAACTTGATGTGCAAGAAACTCTAATGTTTGAATACTGGTATGCTGTCCTTGTTGTGCGAGGCGGTTAGCAATCCATTTTGGTAGGTTTGCAGCTTCTACTTCATTGAGGGTAATGACTTGCGCATGTGCTTCTAACGTTGAGAACCATGCGCTATTTTTTGCATCCCGCTCAAGCGTTGGCAAAATGATAATCACCGTGGTATCTGGTAATACTTTAACAGCTAACGCTTGTAATGCTTTGGCACCTTCGACGCCAGGTTTTCCATTGGGAATATTTAATTCTAATAATCGGCGGCTGGAGAATAATGAAATCGACTGACCAAAATTCTGGATTTGTTGCCAGCTAAAACTACGCTCAACGATTAAGCTAGTGCGCTCATCAAAGCCTTGGTTGGTGGCTGCAACACGAATCGCATCCAGACACTCGCGTTGCGCTAAAGGCTCATCACCTACCAATACATAGATTGGCTGTAAGCCTTGTTTTAAATGAGGCTCCAGTTGTGCTTGGGTTAAACGCATTAGCTTGCTTTATTGAGTTGCTTCTTGTACATAAGGCGTTTTAGCAGAAAGATGACGCAATATTGCACTGATCGCTTCTTTTCGCATGTCGGTATTTAATCTGGCTTCTTCTTCTAATTTACCTAATAATGAGTCATCGTTATATGAGAAGTCGCGACGAATTTGAATGGTTTGCGCTGTTCCCCATAATGGATTGCTTGCATAACGCGTTCTGAAATTAACTGTATAGTAAACTTCAAACTCTCTCACCAAGCCACGACCACTTAAAGAAAGAATGCGTTTTTCACTTGCTTCATTGAGTAAATCAACCAACATTTCTGCATCTTCCGCTTGCTCAGCGACCTTAACGCCATTGGTTTCAATGGCTCGCTTTAGATCTTTCTTTATGCTAAGTCCTGCTCCTTGTATGTGCAGTTTTGTAAATGCTAAAGGTGCTGTGCCACGCAATTGAAAGCCACATGCTGAAATTAGCATGGTGGCTAAAATGACCCAACTTAAATGACGTGTAAATGTTAAGTTCAGGTATTGCATGGTTTACCCCACAACGACGTTAATAAGTTTATTTGGTACGACAATTACTTTGCGCACACTCATATTTTCTTCAATATATTTTTGTACGCAAGGTTGCTCTAAAGCCAGCTTCTCTAAATTTTCTTTATTTTCAGATTTTGCAACGGTGATACTGCCACGTAGTTTTCCGTTAACCTGAATTACATATTCGATACTATCTTGTACTGTCGCTGATAAATCTGCAACTGGCCAGCCAGCATCAAGAATATGGCTGTTTGGACATAGCTCAGCCCATAAAGCCTGACAAATGTGCGGCACAATTGGTGATAGTAACAGCGCTGCGTTCTGTAACACCTCTTGGCGTACTTGACGCGAGGCATCATCAACACCTTCGACTTTTGCAAGCGCGTTCATCAGCTCCATCACTGATGAAATCGCTGTGTTAAAACTATGACGACGGCCGTAGTCATCAGCTACTTTTTCAATAGTCAGATGTAGTTGGCGTCTTAATGTTTTAAGTTCGGCATTTAAGTCACCAGCTGTATAGGCTGCCACAGTACCGAGCGCAACGTGGTCATAAGTGGCTTGCCAGAGTCTGCGTAAAAAGCGATGTGCACCTTGCACGCCACTGTCTGCCCATTCTAAGCTTTGCTCTGGTGGGGCGGCAAACATCATGAATAAACGCGCAGTATCAGCACCGTAAGTATCAATGAGCTCTTGCGGGTCAACTGTGTTGCCCTTAGATTTACTCATTTTGGTGCCTTCTTTAAGTACCATGCCTTGTGTAAGCAAGTTTGTAAATGGCTCATCGTTTTTAATCAGCCCTACATCACGCATGAGTTTGTTAAAGAAGCGTGCGTATAATAGATGCAAAATCGCATGCTCAATACCACCTACATATTGGTCAACAGGTAGCCAGTAGTTAGCGCGCTCATCTGCCATCGCCGTTGTGCTATCAAAGCTAGCGTAACGTGCAAAGTACCATGATGATTCAAAAAATGTATCTAAGGTATCTGTTTCGCGTGTTGCATTGCCACCACAAGTTGGACAAGTTGTTTCATAAAAGCTTGGGTCTTTTTTAATTGGGGAGCCAACGCCATCCATCACTACATCTTCAGGCAATACCACTGGTAGTTGTTCTCCTGGAACAGGGACTTCACCGCAACTTTGGCAATGAACAATAGGAATTGGGCAGCCCCAGTAACGTTGACGTGAAACACCCCAATCACGCAGGCGGTACTGTGTGCGGCGCTTGCCTAAGTTTTTAGATGACAAGGCGGTTGCAATGGCAGTGCTTGCACCATCAAAATCTAAGCCATCAAACTCTTTTGAATCAAATAAGATGCCATGCTCAGTCATTGGCAATGTGTCGGTATCGCTATGTTTAATAACCGCTTTCACTGGTAAATTATATTTGCCAGCAAATTCGAAATCGCGTTCGTCATGTGCAGGCACAGCCATTACTGCACCTTCACCGTAGCTAGCCAATACATAATTAGCCACCCATACTGGCAACTGCTCGCCGTTCAATGGGTGCGTGACAAATAAGCCAGTTGCCATGCCTTTTTTCTCGGCAGTTGCAACGTCAGCTTCAGCTACGCTACCACGTTTGCATTCAGCAATAAAGTCAGCCAATGCAGGGTTGTTTTGGGCGGCTTGTGTGGCTAGTGCATGCTCTGCGGCAACGGCAACGTAAGTTGCCCCCATTAATGTATCTGGGCGTGTGGTATATACCTTGAGATTGTCGTTTTGGCCAACGATAGGGAACTCCACTTCGCAACCGTAGCTTTTACCTATCCAGTTGCGCTGCATGGTTTTTACTTGTTCAGGCCAGCCCTCTAGCTGATCTAAGTCGTTAAGCAGCTCTTCGGCGTACGCCGTGATTTTCATAAAGTACTGTGGAATATCACGTTTTTCTACTAAAGCACCACTGCGCCAGCCACGACCATCAATCACCTGTTCATTAGCAAGTACGGTGCCATCCACTGGGTCCCAGTTTACTGTTGAGGTTTTTTTGTAAATCAGGCCTTTTTTGAATAGCTCGGTAAACAGCCATTGCTCCCATTTGTAATACTCAGGCTTGCAGGTCGCAATTTCACGATTCCAGTCTACACCCAAGCCCAGTTGTTTAAGTTGAGCTTTCATGTGCTCAATGTTGCTATAAGTCCAAGCGGCTGGCGCAGTTTCGTTTTTGATGGCTGCATTTTCAGCAGGCAGGCCAAATGCATCCCAGCCCATCGGCTGCATGACATTGAAGCCTTTCATTTTATGAAAACGGCTTAATACATCACCAATCGTGTAGTTACGTACATGCCCCATGTGCAAACGCCCGCTCGGGTATGGGAACATAGATAAACAATAGTATTTAGGTTTGTCAGAGTGTTCATTTGCCGCAAAGGTTTGATTGGTTTCCCAATAGGCTTGTGCTGATTGTTCAATGTCTTTGAAAGGATATTGCTGTTGCATGAAGGTAGCTTAAGAGTTAATTTTTAGATTATCGAATTATACCTTGTAGGGTATGAATAAGCGAAGTGTCAAAACACACATCATTGAGGGGGAATATTGACAGATGTAGGCTTGTCAGTAAATTAGTCAACTTTGGAGTTTTGTACTAATTACTCAGGAAAGTAATATGAAGGCTAGTCTAAAGCGTTAAAAAAGTTTTCATCTTTAGACTTGATTGAGATGTCAGGACTGCTGCTACGATTCTTCTATTATTTTATCTCTTAATTTTCTTAAGCCTTCTGGCATTTGCAGGGTTTCACGATCCCAGTTCTCGAGGGTAAGGATTGAATCTAGTGTTGCTTCCATGCGCTCATGATTGACGGTTACTGTCTCGGCAATCAGTTCATGTACCTTAGTGTTTAATGGATTATTACTCAGGCAGTTTTGTTGGTAGGCATAAAGTTGCCGCATGTCTAACAGTTCTTTTGCGACTTGTGCCGGGCATGCGCACATATAAATAAGAGAGGCCTCAATAATGCGTTCGAGCATTTCATCATCAAATGTTTTTTTGAGCATAAAGACCTCTCCTATAGCTAGTTTACTGATCTATTTTAAAATCATTTATTACGATTGTTAAGTTAGATTTTATACTAAAGCTGCAAAAATATTGTCACGAATCACGTTCATATCACCTAATCCGTTCACAAATATGTGTTTAGGTGCGCCAGCGTTGCCACTGCTTGCCCAGTCTGAGTAGTATTTCACTAATGGTTTGGTTTGGCTGTGGTAAACATCTAAACGTGTTTTCACTGTTTCTGCTGCATCATCAGGGCGTTGTACTAGATCTTCACCAGTCACATCATCTTTACCCTCTACTTTTGGCGGATTAAATTTAACGTGGTAAGTGCGGCCGCTTGCTGGGTGGCTACGACGACCACTCATGCGTTCAATGATTGCTTCGTCTGGTACGTCAATTTCAACCACATAATCGATACCTACGCCTGCATTCTTCATCGCCTCTGCTTGTGGAATGGTGCGTGGGAAACCATCGAATAAAAAGCCATTGGCGCAATCAGCTTCTTTAATACGTTCACTTACTAGACCGATAATCACAGCATCAGGCACTAATCCACCGCTGTCCATAAATGCCTTGGCTTCTAAGCCAAGCGGCGTACCAGCTTTTACTGCTGCACGTAGCATATCGCCTGTAGAAATTTGTGGAATATTAAATTTCTCACGTAAGTGAGTAGCTTGAGTGCCTTTGCCTGCACCTGGAGCGCCTAAAAGAATGATTCGCATTGTTTGGAAGTCCTTAATTGTAAGTTTGAGTGTAGATTTTATCTTAAAAATAGCGTTAACCACAGAGTACTCTGTGGACATTACTTAAATCTAGCCAATTAAAATTATTGATGCTAAGGCGATTAATCGGCTCAATTTCTTGTTGATATTGATGATGTAACACTTAATTTTTCTGGCTTAGGTAGTTACTGATGTTCACAAACGCTGCAACGCTTAGGTTTTCAGCGCGAAGTTGTGAGTCGATACCTACGGCCTCAAATCCTTCGTCATTTAGTAAGCCTTTGAGTGTGTTGCGCAGCGTTTTTCTGCGTTGGCCAAATGCAGCCGTGACTATTTGTGCAAATAAAGCTTCATCTTTTGCCGTATATGGTAAAGATGCATGAGGTACACAGCGTACAAATGCTGACTCGACCTTGGGTGCAGGGTCAAAGGCTTCAGGAGGTACGGTGAATAAATACTCCATTTGCAAGCGGTATTGCAACATGACGCTGAGTCTTCCATAAGCGGCGGTAGAAGGAGCTGCCACCATGCGCTCTACGACTTCTTTTTGTAGCATAAAGTGCATATCAATGATTACAGCTACGTTATCGAGTAGGTGAAACAAGATAGGGGTGGAAATGTTATACGGCAGATTGCCCACCACTCTAATTGCGTTACCCAGGCTTGAAAAATCAAATTTGAGCGCATCTGAATTGTGGATAGTGATTTTGTTATGCACATAGGTTTTTTCCATCCAAGCAATAATGTCACGATCTACTTCCACTACATGTAGCATTTCTAGTTGTTGCATCAACGGTTTGGTTAATGCGCCTAAGCCCGGCCCAATCTCTACCATCAGGTCATCTTTCTTTGGCGAGATGGATTCAACCAAACTAGAAATAACACCTTGGTCAGTCAGAAAGTTTTGTCCGAAGCGTTTTTTTGCAATGTGTTTCATAGCGTCAGTCGATAATAGATAAGTGCTTGTGGAAGTTTACAAAGCAAGCAATGGCTTGTTGTTGGAAAGTTGAATAGCTAATTGAATCGCTGCTAATAAACTGCCAATTTCAATATTGCCTGTGCCCGCAAGGTTTAATGCGGTGCCATGGTCAACTGAGGTGCGAATAATCGGTAAGCCTAATGTGACGTTAACCCCTTCACCAAAGCTTGCATGTTTTAACACAGGTAGTCCTTGGTCGTGATACATCGCTAATACGGCATCTGCATCTTTTAAATGGTGTTTTGCAAATAAGGTGTCAGCTGGCAATGCGCCAATCAGGTTCATTCCTTCTTCGCGCAGGTTGATTAGCATGGGGTTAATCACTTCTATTTCTTCACGGCCTAGATAGCCTTCCTCTCCAGCATGAGGATTGAGTCCCGCCACTAAAATACGAGGGTTCTGAATACCAAATTTATTGACCAAATCATGATGCAAAATACGAATAGTCGTTTCTAGGCTTTTTCTGGTGATGGCCTGCGGTACATCTTTTAACGCTAGATGCGTGGTGGCAAGCGCAACGCGCATACTGTTTGATTGATTGCCCGCGACCAGCATCATCACTACTTGTGCTGTATTGGTTAATTCTGCCAAGAACTCAGTATGGCCGCTGAAAGCGATACCGGCATCATTAATAATGCCTTTATGAACAGGTGCCGTGACCATGGCGTCAAACTCACCTTTGATACAGCCTAAAGCCGCTTTTTTTAAGGTTTCTAGTACGTAATCACTGTTGCTAGTATTGAGTTGGCCTGCAATCACGGGGCTTTCTGTTGATAAATCTAAAACGGTGAGTGACCCAGTACCTGTGTGTGTGTGATGCGTATTAGCGTCATATGCCGTGATGTTAAGTGCAAGATTGAGGGATTTTGCACGAACCCGCAGCATCTCTGCGTTAGCAATTACCACTAACTGCGCATCAAGTGGTTGATGTGCCAACATGATGCACAGGTCAGGGCCAATGCCGGCAGGCTCGCCTGCAGTTACAGCAATACGTGTTAATGGTTTTGTCACTTTAGTATAGTGTTGGTTTAGCGCAGTTAAATGAGTACTGTTATTTAGTACTATTAAAACTTATCTTCAAGCCTAAGTTCTACGAATGCACGATCTCGAAGCTCACGTACCCAATCTTGATAAGCTTCATCCGCTTTCCTTGTGCGAATTTCCTGACGCGCTTTTAAACGAGCAGCCTCTTTACTCATATCTTGTTTGCGACGTTCTATCACCTGAATCACATGCCAACCAAAGGGGCTGAGTACAGGTTCGCTGATTTCATCCTGTTTAAGCATATTCATTGCTTTTTCAAACTGGGGTACGGTATCACCTGGATTAACCCAGCCTAAGTCCCCCCCATTCGATGCTGTACCATCTTCTGAAAATTGACGTGCTAGCACCTCAAATTTTTCACCATTATCAAGGCGCTCTTTAATACCGTCCATTTTCTGTTTTGCATCTTTTTCAGACATAATTTCAGAAAGCTTAATCAGGATATGACGCGCATGCGTTTGTTCAATAATCAGAGGGGAGCTGCCGCCGCGCTTGTCGTTCACTTTTAGAATATGAAACCCATTAGGGCTACGTAATGCTGCTGAAATGTCGCCCGCTTGCATGGTTTTTAAGGCATCTAAAAATAAGGTTGGTACTTGTGCGCTTGATTTCCAGCCGATACTACCACCTTCTAGTGCATTTGGCGCATCAGAGAGGCTAGCAGATACTTTTGCAAAACTGGTACCAGCTTCTAGGGCTGCTAATGCTTCATCTACTTTTGCTTTTGCTTTCTGTACATCTTCTGGGGCTGCATCTTCAGGCACGCGAATAAGAATATGAGAGATTTCATATTCATCTTGATTTTGATTGCTTGAAGCTTGCGTCGTTAAGTAGTTGTCAATTTCTGATTCGCTAACATTGACTCGGCTTTCTACTTCACGTTCACGCAATCTAGCGATGATGATTTCGTTGCGGATGTCTGCTCTAAACTTACGGATGCTAATGCCATCTTGGTTAAGTGCATCGTGAAACTCACGAGTCGTCATTTTGTTCTGTTCGGCGATACGCTCAATGGTTTTATCGAGCTGAGTGTCATCCACTTTAATACCTGTTTGTGCAGCATATTGTAGTTGAAGCGCATCAGAAATCAGACGCTCCAGAATTTGCTTACGCAGAATACTCTCTTCTGGGAGCTCAGTGCCTTGTTTACTCAACTGAGCGCTCAACGAGGTAATGCGGCTTTCTAGCTCTTGTTCAGTAATGACAGTTTGGTCGACAACTGCAACAATGCGGTCCATTTTGACCACGTCAGCAGCTAAGGCACTGTATTGGTTAAAACTAAATGCAATTAAGAATGAAATTTTAATAAAGTTACGCAACATAGTTACTCGTAATATGATTGTTGAGGATTTTCAGGAATGAAGCCAGAGCTGACATAGCCTGGAACATTTCGTTTAATCACTGATAATGGGTTTGCGCCAATGGAAGCGAGTCCGCCGAGTTCAAGTTGGAAAAATAATGCATAGTTTGCATCTGCCGTTGCCGTACTAACGCGTTGAACCACGCCACGCGCTTGCCAGCAACCTGCATCATACTCTAAACCTGCCAGCGTTTCGATGATACTTTTCTCACGAAGCGAGTAGTTGACTCGGCCAATACCATACCAGCCTTTACTCAGAGGCCATTGGCTTGAAATGTTGAATTGGTCCAATAAATCTTTTCGATAGCTATAGCTTAAATTTAGCGTTTTGCCAGGCTCAGGGTTGTATCGCCCTGTCATGGTTGTTCTTACTGCAGATGAGTCATCAGTATTGTATTGCCAGAATGTGTCGATTCTCCAGCTGTTTTTTAATTGACCAGTCACACCTGCGATGATGTCTGAACTGTTGCTTTTGCGAAATGATGAGAGGTTGTTGTAGTCCAGCGCAACCTCTTGGTCTGAAAAGTAATAGCGCTGACCAATCGAAGCTGATAAACGTTCGGTGCCACTACTGCTTTCAATAAAGCGCGTAGTCAGTGCAAAGCTCAACTGGTTCGCGTCATTGATGCGATCATTGCCTGTGAATTGATTTTCATTAAACAGTGAGGAAAAGTTTAAGTCAGCTAAGCTGGTATCAAAGATTGGAATTTCTGATTGCTTATTACCAGGTATGTAAACGTAAAACAACCGTGGTTCAATGGTTTGCGAATAACCTCGGTTAGCAATCTTAAAATCTCTATCAAAAAACAATCCGCTGTCTAGACTAAATATTGGAAGTGTTCGCTGTTGTGAGCTTTGGTTTGCTGGAACATTGTCTAGATTGTAACTCGTGTGATGAATGCCGAATTTGGGCGTGACGTAACCAAAAGGTTGGGTAAATGGTACGGTAACGCTGGGGTAAAGCGTGGCGCGAGTGCCAGTTGGTCTGATAGGGCTGTTTTTATTGCTGTCGAAAGCAACTAGTTGGCTATATAGATTTAAATTAATATGACCATATTGCTTGTCACCTACTAGTGTCATTTGTGGCAGGCGCTCATATGGGTATGATAGGTCGTCTAAGGTTTGAAACTTTTGGGCAATCGCGTTGAAGCGCCAAGTGTCATCTGCATAATCAACGTTAAACTGTTGCGGTAAGTTAATACGGCTCGTCGTGACAATTCGTGTAGATAGCTCTGAAAAGTATTCATTATCTGATACTTTCTCAAGGCTATAACCAGCAGACCATCCATTACCCAGTTGGTGCCTGTGTTTTAGATTGGCGAAATAGCGAGTTTCATTACTTAGGCTGTCGCTAGGTAAATATTCTACACTGTTGGTACCAGAGAAGTTTTCTTCTAAGTACCTGAACTCCCCCTGCAATTGTACGCCGCGCTTACTAAGCGCGCGTACTGCAAGGGTCGCATCCATATTGGGCGAGATATTCCAATAAAACGGTGTTAACACCTCAAAGCCGCTACGACTTGTACTGCCGATGGTAGGTGCAAGCAATCCGCTTTTACGTTGATTGTTAAATGAAAAATCTATCCATGGTGTGTATAAAAGGGGTACACCTTTAAATTCAATGTATGCATTTTTAGCACTGCCAGAATTGGTGTAGTTATTTAGCGTTATTTCACTTGCTTTGATGTACCAGTCATCCGTGCCAACTGGGCAGGTTGTGTAACGTGCGTCTACTAAGCGCTTTCTGTTTTCACCATCAAAATAAATGGCTTCCGCATTGCCACGAACATTGGATGGTCTTGAAGATAATTGATTCCCACTGAAATTATTAGTCCCTGTATCGTCCTCTAAGAATGCATTTGCTGCGTTTTGACTCCCAATGTATGGATTTTTCTTACTACTGATTCTTGAAGTTGACGTCTGGTCATCCATTAGCTTGGGTGTAATGGCTTGCTTTTCCATGATGATCGACGCTTCACGCATTTCACCAATGCTTTCTGAAAGACGCATGCGTAGCTCAGGCCCTGTTATTGTGGCATTGCCAACTTCAATGCGTGCATTACCTGTTACATGTAACTCATCGTTTTGTACGTTATATTCGATAGTATCGCCATAGGCGCTCTGCTCGTCTTGATGGATGGATGCATTGCCGATGGCCCTCATTTTTCTATCAAGATGAAGTTCTAGTTTGTCGCCATCGATGACGATGCTACCAGCCTCTTGCTCGTTAATAGGTAAGCTCTCTGATTGTGCAACCTCTGGAAGAGCAGTTTCATTGGCGTGCGATTGCAATGCGTATGCAAATACAATAGGGGAGATCGCAGCTAAAAAACGACTTTTTAGCATGAATAAACCATCTGGCGATGTGTAGAGTTTAACGTTGAAATTAGAAGCACTGTATATAGGTAAACTGTTTTTATTTTATCGATGTTAAAATCTCATATATTGCAATTTTTGGCAATCAAAAAATTGCTCTTGCAATTGGCTAAGCTTGCGGTAAGTACCTTAAATTTAGACAAAAGATTTTAAGTTTTTCAGTATTAATTTGTAATTAAAGGCAAATTATACTTGGATAGAAGTGTTAACGATACATGGTCTCAAGATATATCAATATTTAGAAAGATAGATGTGAATCACGGTCAACAAGATGTTAGGCAGCAGCAGTTAAGTGAGTGGTTAGTCACTGTATTAAAATCTACTGAATTTAGGCTAAGCACCGCTTCTGCGGATGCAAGCTTTAGGCGTTATTTCAGAGTGCATCTGGTTGCAGACAATGGGGATGAAGAGACCTTCATCGCAATGGATGCGCCACCGCCACAAGAAAACTGTGAGCCGTTTGTGAGAATTGCAGCGCTGTTTGGCGGGGCTGGTATGCATGTGCCAACAGTGATTGCTCAGGATTTAGCAAATGGCTTTTTATTGCTGAGTGATTTGGGAGATGTCACTTATTTAAGTCAGTTAAATAAAGAAAGCGCACCGAATTTATATCATGATGCCAATATGGCGCTGATTAAATTACAGTTAGCGAGTAAGCCAGATGTGCTACCTGATTATGATGCCGCACTACTCACGCGTGAAATGCAGCTTTTTCCAGATTGGTATGTTAGCAAACACCTCAATGTTACCTTAGATGAAAAATGGCAAGCTGTCCTACATAAAACGTTTGAGATACTGAATCAAAACATTTTGGCTCAAGGTAAGGTATATGTGCATCGGGACTACCATGCGCGCAACTTGATGGTTTGTGCAGATAATCCCGGCGTGTTGGATTTTCAGGACGCGGTATATGGTCCGATTACCTATGACTTAGTGTCTTTGTTGAAAGATGCCTATGTCGGCTGGGAAGAGGAGCAGATCATTGATTGGTGTGTGCGCTATTGGCAGGCTGCACGAAAAGCAAACCTTCCTGTGCCTGACGACTTTAGCGAGTTTTATCGTGATTTTGAGTATATGGGTGCGCAGCGTCATATTAAAGTGTTGGGTATTTTTGCAAGGCTTTACCATCGTGATGGTAAAGATGGTTATTTAAAAGATATGCCGCTTGTCATGACGTATTTGCGTAAGGTGTGCGAGCGCTATATTGAGTTAAAACCAATGCTGCGCTTATTAGAGAGTTTTGAAGGTACAACACCACAAGTCGGTTATACCTTTTAGTTAGCCATCTGCAGTAAAACCAGATAATGACAGAACAGTTTTTTGACCAAAGGTGCTAATTTGAAAGCGATGATATTGGCGGCAGGGCGTGGAGAGCGGATGCGACCACTGACTGACCACACCCCTAAGCCGTTGTTGCCCGTAGGTGAAAAGCCTTTGATTGTCTGGCATTTAGAACACTTGGCTCAAGCTGGCTTTAAAGAGGTAGTGATTAATCATGCGCACCTAGGCAGCCAGATAGAGGCGGCTTTGGGGGATGGTGCTACATGGGGCTTGCATATTCAATACTCCCCAGAGCATGTGGCACTAGAGACTGCTGGCGGCATTGCCAATGCGCTTGAGCTATTGGGTAGTGAGCCATTTCTTGTGATTAATGGAGATGTGTTTACAGACATCCCGTTTGAACATCTTGTATTGGCACCAAATAAATTAATGCATTTAGTATTAATTGATAACCCCCCACAGCACAGTCAAGGCGACTTTTTTTTTGAAAATGAGACAATTAAGCTAGAAGGCGATATTAAGCTCACCTTCTCTGGTGTTGGCGTTTATCACCCAGCCTTATTTGCTGAGATTAAGCGCGGAGAACCCGCAAAACTTGCGCCCTTGTTAAGGCAAGCGATCGCTAACAATAAAGCGACAGCCGAACATTTTAAAGGTGTTTGGCACGATATAGGCACGCCTGAACGTTTAATGGCACTAAATCAGCAGTTACTTGGTCAGAGTTGAAAGCCTTGGTCAGAGTTTAAAGCTTAGAAGAGAAACTAACCTAACATGTTTAATTTAAATGAATTTAAAGCGCGCCGTCATCAGCTTATCAAAGCGATGGGTGATGGTATTGCCATTGTCCCAACTTCGCCCGAGCTGATTCGAAACCGTGATAGCCATTATCCATATCGGTTTGATAGCTATTTTTACTATCTAACAGGTTTTAAAGAGCCAGAAGCTTTGTTGGTATTGGTTGCAGGAGAAGATAGTAAAAGTATACTTTTCTGTCGCGATAAAGATATTGAGCGTGAGATTTGGGATGGTTTCCGCTATGGGCCAGACGCCACAAAGCATGAATTTGGTTTTGATCAAGCATACAGTTTTAATACCTTAGATGAGTTGATGCCTAAGTTATTGGCAAATCAACCAAAATTGTTTTATAGCTTAGGCGCCGATGTGGCTTGGGATGCTCGTGTCACTAGCTGGTTAAATCAAGTGAAAGCGCAAGCCAGAAGCGGTATGAGCGCCCCTGATGGCGTCGTGGATGTGCGTAAGTTGGTCGATGAGATGCGGCTTTATAAATCTAGCTACGAATTAGACCTGATGCGACAGTCTGCCAAAATCGCTTCATGTGCTCATGCGCGCGCCATGCAGTATGTGCGTGCGGGTCAAATGGAGTATGAGGTGGAGGCGGAGTTTCTCCATGAATTTTATCGGTCAGGTGCGCAGGCCCCAGCTTATACCAGCATCGTGGCAGGAGGGGCGAATGCCTGCACTTTGCACTACAACGCCAATAATAGTGTATTGAAAGATGGCGATCTGTTGCTGATTGACGCTGGATGTGAGTTAGATGGATATGCTTCGGACATAACACGCACTTTTCCTGTGAATGGTAAGTTTAGCGCAGCGCAAAGAGATGTATATGATTTAGTCTTAGCTGCACAAACCGCGGCAATTGCACAAGTCACAGTAAGAAATCATTGGAACTCACCACATGAGGCCGCGTTAGATGTTTTGGTGCAAGGCTTTATTGACATGAAGCTGTGTCAAGGTAGTAAAGATGCTGTATTGGAAAGTGGCGCTTATCGTCAGTTCTATATGCACCGAACTGGGCACTGGCTAGGTTTAGATGTGCATGATGCTGGTGAGTATAAAAATAAAGTGGGTGATTGGCGTAAGTTAGAGGCAGGTATGACACTCACAGTGGAGCCTGGTTGTTACATTAGGCCAGCAGATAATGTGCCAGAACATTTTTGGAATATCGGTATTCGCATAGAAGATGATGTGTTGGTGACAGATGGTGTATGTGAAGTTTTAACACTAGATGCGCCAAAATCTGTGGCTGATATTGAGGCGCTGATGCGTGGTTAACCAATGATATCAACATCAGGAAATATTGCGATTGTAGGCGGTGGGCCAGTTGGTATGGTGCTATCGTTACTGTTGGCTAAACATAATATTGCCAGTACTGTGCTTGAAGTGCGTAAACAAGGCGCAGCAAATCAAGATACGCGCGCGCTTGCTTTGTCTTATGGCACTAGACAGATTCTTGAAAAACTAGGTATCTGGCAGTCTTTATCTGCTTATGCTACCCCCATTAATACGATTCATGTGTCGCAAAAAGGTAGTCTAGGTCGTAGCATCCTGCAAGCATCGGATTATCAGCAAGAAGCGCTTGGTTATGTATTATCTTACGGTGCCTTATGTACCGTGCTCAATGCTGAATTGCAACGATTCCCCATCGTTGAGTTTGTTGATGAAGCGCAGGCTGAGGCGATTACCTATGATGTGAACCAAGCGACTATCCGTTATCGCCGTCACGGCGAAATTGTCCAGCTAAATAGCCCGCTAGCAGTGCTGGCAGATGGTGGGCGTAGTTTGGAAGAAGCCGCAGGTTTAAAGCGTGAGACTAAAGAGTATGGGCATGATGCCTTAATCACTAAGGTTAGTGCTGAGTTGCCTCATCATAATATAGCTTTTGAACGATTTACCTCTGATGGCCCCATGGCGTTACTACCTAACGGTGAACGAGATTTTTCATTGGTGTGGACAGGCAAGCAAGCATTGATATCGCCATTGCTGGATTTAAGTGACGCTGAGTTTCTAACACAATTCCATGCGCAATTTGGAGATCGTGTTGGACGTTTTTTAACCGTAGAAAAACGCATGACCTTTCCATTGAAGCTATCACAATTACAAACGGTGGACACGCCACATCTTGTCGTGATTGGCAATGCTGCGCAAACAATGCACCCTGTTGCTGGACAAGGCTTTAATGTTGGGCTGCGTGATGCTGAAGTATTAGCGCAACAAATAATGAACACGGCGGCAGGAGACATTGGCACTAAAGAGATGTTAGCTGCATATCGTGCAAGCCGAAAAACTGACACTAAAAATGGTCTGTTATTTACAGATTTTCTTGTCAATATTTTCTCAAATGACATTTTAGGCTTCGCCAAATTAAGAAGCGCAGGCTTAGGCTTGTTTGATATCGTTAAGCCTGTTAAACGTCACTTGGTGCGTAAAATGAGTTTTGGGAAATGACAGCCACTCAATTAAAAACAGATGTAACGATTGTAGGTGCAGGGCTTGTGGGGTTGGCTGCAACCGTTGCTTTGGTTCAAGCTGGGTATCAGGTTGTGTTGGTCGATAGTCAAACGCAGCAACGTTTGCGTTATCCAGCAGATGATTGGGATCAGCGCATCTATGCAATTAGTCCTAACAATATGCAATGGCTAAGTCAGTTAGATATTTGGCCCCTAATGGATACAAATCGTATCACTGAGATGCAGGCGATGGAGATATGGGGCGATACAACCTCGCAACCGTTAAGTCTGCATGCTGAAGATGTAAACGCAGATGGCTTAGGTTATATCATAGAGGAACGATTGCTAAAAGATGCGCTGCTGCAATGGATAGAGGCTAGCGATGTCCGCATGTTAACAGGGCATGAGTGTTTAGCGATTAAATCCTCCCCACAGCACACTTTGTTGACCTTGGATAATCAGCAAACAATAGAAAGTACTTTATTACTGGCCGCAGATGGCGCTAACTCATGGGTTCGGCAACAGCTTGATGTTGGGGTGCAACATAAAGATTATGAGCAAACAGCAATTGTTGCAAATTTCTTAACAGAAAAATCACATGAGCACATAGCAAGACAGTGGTTTACGCATGACGCAACGGGTAGGGGTGGCGTACTAGCTTGGTTGCCCTTACCAGAAAATAAGATATCAATTGTGTGGTCCGCACCTACAGCACATGCTGAGGCACTCATGAAGTTGCCTCTTGATGTATTTGCCAATGAAGTAATGCGGGCAGGGAGTAGCAGCTTAGGTGCTATGTCACCCATAGGTAAGCCTGCAAGCTTTCCCTTAATGCTCAAACAAGCTAATCAGATCGTTACCTCGTCAGTTATATTGATAGGTGATGCAGCCCATCGTGTTCATCCAATGGCTGGTCAGGGTGTTAATTTAGGTTTTAGAGATGTGATTGATTTTCTTGATCTGTTAGAGAGTAAACACACTTATCAGCCTATTAACGACAAAGCCTTACTTAAACAATACGCTAGAATAAGAAAAGTTGACTTGCTAAACATGGTCTCTTTAACAAACGGTCTCTATCATTTGTTTGAAAGCTCCCATTCTGTAGTTAAGCATGTAAGGAACTGGGGATTGTCTGCGACAAACCAGCAGGCAATCAAAAAAATGTTAATTGCAAATGCCATTTCACTTTAGTGAGATATCTACTTAGCTCAGTTGTATTCTTTATATTTGTTTGAAGCGTTATCCTATTATGCGTTACCTACTATTACTTAAAGGAAATTAGATGTTAAAAAAGATCGTTAGTGTTGCATTGTTAAGCGCGTTTGCAACGTTTGCTGTGGCGGACGAAGCTAGTGTGAAAAAAGCGGTTGAAGCTGCTTACCCTAAGTTTAAAGTAGAAAAAGTGACAAAGACGCCTTATGCTGGGCTTTATGAAGTATTCATGGGTGGCCAGATTATTTATACAGATGAAAAACTCTCATTCTTAATCGCAGAAGGGCGTTTAGTTGATCCAAAAACTAAAAAAGATATCACTGGTGAGCGGTTGGAAGAGTTGACTAAAATTGATTTCTCTACCCTGCCTTTAAGTCAGGCAATCAAGGTTGTTAAGGGAGATGGTAGTCGTAAGTTGGTCGTTTTCTCTGACGTTGACTGCCCTTATTGCAAAAGGCTAGAGCGTAACGAACTGAGCAATATTACTGACGTTACCATTTATACATTCTTGTACCCAATCGAACAGTTGCATCCTGATGCTGCAAACAAATCAAAATCAATTTGGTGCGCTAAAGACCGTGTAAAAGCATGGGAAGATTGGATACTAAGAGATCAACTAGCAAGCAGTGCTGGCAGTTGTGATGTACCGTTAGAGAGGGTTGGGGAGCTTGCAAGAAAAATCGGTGTTACGAGCACGCCGACCTTAATATTTTCTGATGGTAAGCGCATGCTGGGAGCGCAGCCTTATAAAGAAATTGAGCGTATGTTGTCAGCAGCTAAGAAATAATATTGATATCTATGCGGTTTTAAAAGTGTTTGCTTTTAAAACCGCAGACAGGTTCTTCAGTTTACAAGTTCTTCAATTTAATTCGGTAGAGTTGAGTGGTTCATCTGTATTAGCCTACTACCTGACCAAGTTTGAAGATAGGCAAGTACATCGCAATAACCAAACCACCGATTAATACCCCCAATACGACCATAATAATAGGCTCCATCAAACTGGAGAGGCCTTCTACTGCATCATCCACTTCACCTTCGTAGAAGTCGGCTACTTTACTCAACATAGAATCCAATGCGCCTGACTCCTCACCAATCGCAGTCATTTGTAGCACCATGTTAGGGAAAACGTCTGTATTTTGCATCGCAACCGTTAAACTCGTCCCTGTGCTGATTTCGCTTTGAATTCTTTTTGTGGCATCGTAATACACTCGATTGCCAGCTGCACCAGCAACTGAATCTAGGGCTTCTACTAATGGAACGCCAGCAGCAAACATGGTAGCCATCGTACGTGCAAATCTGGCAATTGTTGCTTTGCGAACCAACTCACCAAACACTGGAAGTTTTAATAACAATCTATCCATAGTCGCTTGGAAAGAAACAGAGCGTTTCCATGTGTAGAAAAAGAACCAGAGCCCGAATCCTATAGAGCCAAAAATAGCCCACCACCATTCTACAAAAATATCAGAAATAGCCATCACGACGAGTGTTGGTGTTGGAAGGTCGGCGCCAAAGCTACTAAATAACTCTTTAAATGCAGGTATCACAAAAATCATAATTACAGCGGTGATGATAAATGCAACCACCAAAATTGAAACTGGATAAAAGAGTGCTGATTTAATTTTAGATTTAATCGCGAGAATTTTTTCTTTATAGGTAGCGAGTCTATCAAGTAGTGTATCTAAAATACCTGCTTGCTCCCCCGCACTAATTAAATTACAAAATAGTGCATCAAAGTACAATGGATACTTACGAAATGCAGCACTAAGGCTGCTACCAGTCTCCACATCAGATTTAATATCACTTAATAGTTTTGATACGGCAGGGTTGCTGTGGCCTTTGCCTACAATATCAAAAGTCTGTAACAACGGCACCCCAGATTTCATCATGGTAGCAAGTTGGCGGGTAAATAATGTCACATCTTTATCTGAAACTTTACCCGCACTTGTAAAGCTGCTTTGTTTTTTGATTTTGGTGACGGTAACGCCTTGGCGACGTAATGTAGCGCTTACAAAAGACTCACCTGAGGCCTTCATTTCACCTTTAATAATTTTGCCTTTTTTGTCTTTACCTACCCAAGAGTAAATAACTTCTTTTGTGGCCTTAGGATTAGCTGCCATAATTATTTCCTGAGTTTCTTGCTGTTGTATGGAGGTATTTTAAAGCGTTATTCATTGGTGCATGCCTCTACTTCCTCTATCGAAGTTAAGCCTTGCATTACTTTAAGTATGCCTGAGCGACGTAAATCGTTCACGCCATCTAGTCTTGCTTGGTCAGCAATGTCATGTGCTGTACCATTTTTCATAATAATTCGACTAATTGCATCTGTCACTGGCATGACTTGGTAAATACCTACTCGCCCTTTATAGCCACCGTTACATAACTCACAGCCCTCTGGGTTGTGAGCATAAAGTTGCCAAGGTTCATTGAAGTCTTCTTCAATAAATCCAACGCTTAAAAGCGCTTCTTTAGGAATATTGATAGGGGTTTTGCAGTGCTTGCATAAGCGTCTAGCCAATCGTTGCGCAGTAATAAGAGAAACTGCTGACGCAATATTGAACGGCGCAACGCCCATATTCAACAAACGAGTTAATGTAGATGGCGCATCATTGGTGTGTAGGGTAGAAAGCACCATATGGCCCGTGGACGCCGCTTTGATAGCCATATCAGCGGTTTCTAAATCACGAATTTCACCAATCATGATGATGTCTGGATCTTGCCTTAAGAACGACTTTAATGCGGCTGCAAAAGTAAGTCCTTGTTTATCATTTACATTAACTTGATTAATACCTGCAAGGGGAATCTCACATGGATCCTCAGCGGTTGAAATATTAACATCTGGTTTATTGAGGATATTTAAACATGTGTAAAGTGAAACTGTTTTACCTGAGCCTGTTGGGCCAGTGACTAACACTAAGCCATAAGGCCGACTTACTGCATTGAGTAAGCGCTCTTTTTGGATAGGTTCATATCCTAACGCTTCAATACCAAGTGATGCACTGGCAGGATCCAGAATCCGCATCACAATCTTTTCACCATGAATTAAGGGTAATGTGCTAACACGGAAATCAATCGTGCGTGTTTTGGATAACACTAACTTCATGCGACCATCTTGCGGGATACGCTTTTCTGATATATCCATACTTGAGATAACTTTGATGCGTGAGGCTAATTTTTCCTTAATCGCAAGAGGTGGTTGGCTAATCTCCCGAAGTGCACCATCAACCCGATAACGTACACGATAAAATTTCTCATATGGCTCAAAGTGTAAATCAGATGCCCCCATGTTAATGGCATCTAGCAACATTTTATTAAGAAAACGAACAACAGGGGCATCATCAACTTCGGTTTCTACTTGCTCATCTTCAACAATGTGCGCGCTGTCATCATTAAAGCCAAAGTCATCATCGTGCCCAACGTCAAGCGATTTGAGGCTAGTATCTTTAGATTGAATGACTTTATCTATCCAGCGGCCGAGCTTGTCATCTTCAACCACAATTGGTGAAATGTTCATTCCCATTTGGAATTGAACGCTATCTAATGCGAGGATATTGGTGGGGTCGGAAATTGCAACATACAGCACATTGTTACGCGCTTGAAGAGCTATTACGCGGTTGCTGATAGCTAGTTTGCTATCAATTTGTTTGGCAGGTAAGTAGTCTGGGTTGAATGCATCCAAATTAAAGTAGGGAAAGCCAAAGGCCTTTGCTGAGGCTTCTGCAATGCTTAATGCGCTCAGTTTTTTACTTTGAATCAGTTGTGAAATAAACGATGCATTGATAGTTGAAGCCTGCGCTTCAACTGTTCTTGCTTCATCTTCAGAAAGTAGCTTTTCTTGAATTAATGTTCTAGCGAGACCACTTAGTTTTGTTTGTGAGGTTGCAGTTGCCATATTGATTGTCGTGGTTGAATGAGCTTACAAACAATTCCAATTAATTTATTCAGTCCAATAATGCACTTTACGTTTTTTTTTGTAAAGACTTTACGTCTTTTATCATGAAAATTAGCTAATTATATTAACTTTTAAGACAAAGTAATCAAGCGTGACGAGCTTAGCGCAAGACATAGCTTCTATGAAGACAAAAACTTCTTGACATCTCAGAAAAAGCAACATATAAATATGCTTAGGTGTTTGAATTCGAGTTTTTTGCAGCCTGCTTTAATTTAGTTACTGCGACTTCTGTTCTTGAGGCAAACTTTTTGGGGCGCCCCCCTTTGTAATATGTAAGGATGTATGAAATGGCAACAGGTACCGTAAAATGGTTTAATGATTCTAAAGGTTTTGGTTTTATTACACCTGATGATGGTGGTGATGATTTATTCGCACACTTCTCAGCGATTGTAGAATCAGGTTATAAAAGCCTAAAAGAAGGCCAACGTGTAAGTTTTGATTTAACTGAAGGCCCAAAAGGTAAACAAGCTTCAAATATTCAGAAAGCTTAAGTTTTATCTAAACTAAATTTGGGCTAGCCTACATCTGGTCCCCAATACTCAAAAGGCTCTGTATGCTTTAATGCAAACAGAGCCTTTTTTCATTTTCAGATGTAAAACCTGTTATTGCATATTTGCAATAATTTCGTCACCAAATTCAGCGGTACCCACTTGTGTGGCGCCTTCCATTTGGCTTGAGAAGTCGCTAGTCACACGTTTGCTGATAATTGCATTTGCAACACCCTTAAGCACTAAGTCTGCGGCTTCTGTCCAACCTAAATGACGAAGCATCATCTCAGCAGAGAGTATCAATGAGCTTGGGTTAGCAATGTTTTTCCCAGCAATTTTTGGTGCAGTACCGTGGGTTGCTTCAAACATTGCAACTGTATCACTGAGGTTAGCGCCTGGTGCAATCCCAATACCGCCTACTTGTGCTGCTAGTGCATCGCTCATGTAGTCACCGTTTAGGTTAAGCGTGGCAACTACGTCGTAATCTTGTGGGTGTAATAAAATTTCTTGTAAGAAAGCATCAGCAATACAGTCTTTAATGATGATGCCATTAGGCAATTTGCACCATGGACCACCATCAATTTCAACTGCGCCAAACTCTTCTTTCGCAACTTCATAACCCCAGTCTCTAAAGCCGCCCTCTGTAAACTTCATGATGTTGCCTTTGTGGGCAATGGTCACTGATTTGCGGTTGTTATCAATGGCGTATTGAATCGCTTTGCGTACTAGACGTTTGCTACCGTCGATTGAAACTGGTTTGATGCCAATGGCAGATGATTCAGGAAAGCGAATTTTTTTACGCATGCCCATGTCACTTAAGAAGGTAATGACTTTTTCTACCTCATCTGTGCCTGCCGCCCATTCAATGCCTGCATAGATATCTTCAGTGTTCTCGCGGAAAATCACCATGTCGGTTTTTTCAGGGTGTTTTACAGGGCTAGGTACGCCAGTGAAGTATTGCACTGGACGCAAGCATACATAAAGGTCAAGCTCTTGGCGTAGGGATACATTGAGTGAGCGAATGCCCCCACCAACTGGCGTAGTTAATGGGCCCTTAATCGACACAACATAGTCACGCACAGTTTGCATGGTTTCACTTGGTAACCATGTATCTTTACCTTCTTTGTCTTTGCCGTACAAGTTGACAGCTTTTTCGCCAGCGAACACTTCCATCCATGAAATTTTGCGAGTGCCCGCATAAGCTTTATTCACTGCGGCATCTACAACTTTAATCATAGGCGGAGTAATATCGATACCTATGCCATCACCCTCAATAAATGGGATAATCGGGTTGTTGGGTACGTTTAGCGTATTGTCTGCGTTAACAGAAATTTTTTCGCCAGCGCTAGGCTTGATAATTTTCGAAGTCATTCACAATTTCCTAAGATGATAATTTTATTTAATAAACCGTTTAACGTCGTGTGCCAATTTAGCCCGCATGATTCACCTAATCCTGATAATAGGCACGCCACGTTAAAAGACTTTATCCCGATCCCCGATGTTTATGCTGCTGGGCGTTTAGATACTGATAGTGAAGGTTTGCTTATTTTAACCGATGATGGGGCATTGCAACATCGTTTAAGTCATCCAAAACATAAAGAAATTAAAACTTATTGGGTACAGGTTGAAGGGGCGCCGTCTGACGAGGATTTGCAGCCACTGCGACGCGGAGTAGATTTAGGTGATTTTATGACATTGCCAGCAGATGTAGAGGTAATAGATGAACCAGCAGGTCTGTGGTTGCGTAATCCACCGATTCGGGAGCGTAAGGCGATACCGACGACATGGTTGCAAATAAAAATCTCTGAAGGTAAAAATCGTCAAGTAAGACGTATGACTGCAAAAATTGGCTTTCCAACATTGCGGTTAATCAGATACGCAATCGGACGCTATACAATAGATGGTATTGATATTGGACAATATAAGGTATTAGAAACATGAAGCCAGTCGTTATATTTCGTCATTTTAGCTGTGAAGGACCAGGCTATTTCTCTGAATTTTTGGATGAGCAAGGGATTCCTTGGTGTTTAATTAAGATTGATGAAGGGGATGTCGTCCCAGCTTCAATTAATGCCTACAGTGGCATGGTGTTGATGGGCGGCCCGATGAGTGTGAATGATGACTTGCCTTGGATTGCACCAGTGCTTGATTTAATTAGGCAGGCTGTAGATGCCGATGTGCCCGTGTTGGGACATTGTTTAGGTGCTCAATTAATGAGCAAAGCATTGGGTGCTGAGGTCACTAAAAATGCCATTAAAGAGATAGGCTGGGGAGAAGTTAAAGTCAGTGGAAATAGTACTGCTCAATATTGGTTTGGGGAGTTGGAAAGTTTCAATGCTTTTCATTGGCACGGTGAAACATTTAGTCTGCCGTCAGGTGCAGAACATTTGCTAGCTAGTCCATATTGTGAGAACCAAGCGTATGCCATCGGCAAACATTTAGCGTTGCAATGTCATATAGAAATGACGGCAGACATGGTAAACGAGTGGTGTGTTATTGGGGTAGATGAAATCTCGTCTGCTTTAGATAGTCCTGCGGTTCAACCGCCCGAGATTATTCAGCAAACACTGCCATTGCATTGTTTTTTTCTCAATAAAGTGGCTAATCAAGTGTATCAACAATGGATTAAAGGCTTGGTTAATTAAGGACATCTCTAAAAATCCAACCTCCGTTGCCATGCGGCGTTGCTCACAAAAAATTACTCCTTACATATCAGGCATATGCGTTGTCGCAATTTTTTGTTCGCACCTTGTCTGGGTCAGGCATTTGAATTTTTAGAGGCGTCCTTAACATGTTGCTTGGGTATGCTAAAATTACCCAACTTTAATTGAGGTCGTATCATGTCTGGCAATACACTTGGCAAGCTTTTTACCTTTACATCATTCGGTGAGTCGCATGGTGCTGCAATTGGCGGTGTCGTCGATGGGTGCCCACCAGGGCTAGCATTATGTGCTGAAGATTTGCAAATTGATTTAGATCGTCGCAAGCCAGGAACATCTCGCCATGTGACACAACGCCAAGAAGCTGATTCTGTTGAAATCCTCTCTGGTATTTTTGAGGGAAAAACCACAGGTGCACCCATTGGATTACTAATCCGCAATACTGACCAGCGTAGCCAAGATTACAGCAAAATCATGGATACATTTCGTCCAGGCCATGCGGACTATACATATACGCAAAAATACGGTGTGCGCGATTATCGTGGAGGTGGCCGCTCTAGTGCGCGTGAAACTGCTGTGCGTGTGGCGGCTGGCGCAATTGCGAAAAAATGGCTAAAAGAGCGTTATGGCGTTGTCGTGCGTGGCTATATGAGCCAACTGGGTGAAATTGACATTCCATTTGAAAGTTGGGATGTGGTAAATAGTAATCCATTTTTCTCACCTAATACTACTATCTTACCCACACTTGAGGCGTATTTAGATAATATTCGTGCCGAACGTGATTCCGTAGGCGCGCGCATTACAGTGGTTGCGGAAAATGTACCTGTGGGTTTAGGTGAGCCGATTTTTGACCGATTAGACGCTGAAATTGCCTATGCCATGATGAGCATTAATGCAGTCAAAGGGGTTGAAATCGGTGCTGGTTTTTCTAGCGTAGCACAACGTGGTAGCGTACATTCTGATGAAATGACGCCGCAAGGCTTTGTTACCAATCATGCTGGCGGCATTTTAGGTGGCATTTCTACTGGCCAAGAAATTCGCGTGAATGTTGCGTTAAAACCAACCTCTAGCATCCCACAAGAGCGCCGTTCAATTGATCAAAGTGGAAATGCAGTGACCATGCAAACTACTGGTCGTCATGATCCATGTGTTGGCGTGCGAGCAACCCCGATTGCAGAAGCAATGTTAGCAATGGTGTTGATGGACCATGCGTTGCGTAATCGTGGGCAAAATGCAGACGTGTTGTGTAATACACCAAAAATCGTATAAATATTTCGCAAACACTCTGGATTAAACATTAATTTTCAAGTCGGCATCTGCCGACTTTTTTTATCGGTATCATATCGATATGCATACAGCGTTACATTACCGTTTATCTCGATTCTATTTTATCTATTACTTCTTTGTCGGTGCTTTTGTTCCATATTGGGGTTTGTATTTAAAGTCTGAGTCATTTTCTGCCGCTGATATTGGGATATTGATGTCTTTATTCCAAATTAGCCGTATTTTTGCACCTAATTTTTGGGGTTGGCTTGCAGACCATACAGGTAAACGCACACCTTGGATTAAACTGACTGCTTTTTTAGGCTTGTGTGGCTTTGTAGCCGTATTCTGGGCGCATGGTTTTTTCTGGATGTTCTTTGTGATGGCAGCATTGAGCTTATTTACCAGCTCTACTTTGCCATTAGCAGAGTCGCTTACTTTGGCGCATCTTGCTACTACCAATGGGCATTACAGCCGTATTCGTATGTGGGGTTCATCAGGGTTTATTGTGGCGGCTGTTGTGTTAGGTTTTTTGATAGATTCAGCGGGCATTTCAAGTTTATTGTGGTTCTTGCTTGCGGTGCAAGTGCTGTTGTTTGCACTCACGTTTTCGTTGCCCGAGCCAAAGCTTGCAGCACATCCACATGATCATTTTTCAATTTGGCAAGTGATTCGTCAGCCTAATGTGATTGCATTATTGGTGGGTTGTTCCCTGATGGTGACTGCACATGGCGTACTTTATAACTTTTACTCTATTTATTTGAGCGAGCATGGATACAGTAAAACCACCATTGGCTTGCTTTGGGCGATAGGCGTAGTTTGTGAAATTGGTATTTTCATGATGATGCCTAGGATTTTGGCAAGATTTACGTTAAAAACGATTTTACTGGTGAGTTTAGTATTAGCTGTGGTTCGTTTTGGGCTTATTGGTGTAGCAGTGGATAGCCTATGGTTGCTCATATTGGCACAAACTTTACATGCGGCTACATTTGGCAGCTTTCATGCGGCATCAATTGATGTGATTACCCAGTTTTTTAATGGACGTCACCAAGCAAAAGGTCAGGCGATTTATAACAGTGTCGCTTACGGTGTTGGTGGTACAGTGGGTGGTGTGGCTGGCGGCTATGCTTTGCAGTATTTGGGTGGTCAGCAAACTTTTGTGCTCGCGGCAGTTTTCCCATTAATAGGTTTGGCTGTGATAGCCTTTGGGTTGAATCTTAGTCATCAGCTTCCAACTCAGCAAGGAATGTTTAAATAATGGTATATAGCAATTTACGCCAATGGATGCTGATTACACTATCAGTTTTTGCGTCATTATTACCAGCAACAGCCTTGGCAAATACGCGAGTAAATATTGTGGGTTTATATAGCAATAAGGCAGTTGTTATCATTAATAATGGAAAGCCCAGAACCTTGAGTGTTGGGCAAACTGTTGATGGGGTTAAATTGATTGCTGCGGATAGTAGCTCAGCGACATTGGTCATAGAAGGTGAAACAAAGAAGCTAGGTATGGGGCAAGCTGCCTCTGTGGCTGATGCATCAACTAACAGCATCCCCAGTGTGACTTTGTATGCAAATGCCCAAGGACACTTTGTTTCTGAATGTAAGATTAATGGTGCTGCGCTCAAGTTTTTAATTGATACAGGGGCAACTACCGTTGCATTGAACAGTGGCGATGCTAAATTTGCTAAAATTGACTATAAAAAGGGTGAGCCTGTTTTAGTAGGCACAGCCAATGGTGTTGTGACGGCATATAAAGTGACCATTGCGAACTTGAAAATTGGCGGTATAACGCTACATCAAGTAGAGGGTAATGTGTTAGAAGGTGGGTCACCTTCAATTGTTTTGATGGGAATGAGTGCTTTAAGTCGGATGGATATAAAGCATCAGAGTGTTACCATGACGTTAACTAAAAAGTATTAACAATCCAATAAGCATGAAAGCATAATCTTTTTTATGTAATATTTTTGCTAGAAACAAGCTGACGTGTATAAAAAAAGCCACTTAATTTAAGTGGCTTTTTTATTTCTTAATGCTAGCGCTTATCTTTTTCTATTAACGCATAGGCTGAGTGGTTATGAATGGATTCAAAATTTTCAGATTCAACGGTATAGGCAATAATACGTTTCTCTGCGTTTAGTTGCGCGGCAACATCGCGCACCATGTCTTCAACAAATTTTGGATTGTCGTAAGCGCGTTCCGTGACAAATTTCTCATCTGGACGCTTCAGTAAGCCGTAAAGCTCGCATGATGCTTGTTTCTCTACTAAGTCAATAATATCTTCTATCCAGATGAAGTCATTAATCAGGGCTGTTACTGTGACATGTGAGCGCTGGTTATGTGCACCATAGTTAGAGATTTTTTTACTGCATGGGCATAAGCTAGTGACTGGCACCAATACTTTTACCGTGATTTCAAATTTTCCATGATGAATCTCACCAATAAAAGTGACTTCATAGTCTAATAAGCTTTTTACACCAGAAATAGGTGCTGCTTTGTTCACAAAGTAAGGGAATGTCATTTCAATATGACCAGATTCCGCTTCAAGTCGTTTTACCATTTCACGTAGAATCGTTTCAAAAGACTCTACAGAAATTGCGTGCTCATTCATGTTGAGAATTTCAACAAAACGAGACATGTGTGTGCCCTTGAATTGCTGCGGTAGATGGACGTACATGTTAAACATGGCAACAGTATGTTGTTCACCACCAGTTTTGTCTTTTACAACAACTGGATGGCGAATCGCCTTAATACCAACTTTATCAATAGCCAAATGGCGTGTATCTACCGTGTTTTGTACGTCTTCAATCGGGGTTTTTTGCGTAGTCTGATCCATGTATATTTTCTTAAATTTTACAAATATTAGTTGAGTATATCACTAGGTTATTAGCTTCGCAATTGCAGAAACTATCCCATCAGCATCTAGACCGCAATCTGCGAGCATAGTTTCATGAACGCCGTGTTCTATAAATCTGTCTGGTAATCCTAGACTTAGTGTTTTAATCGTATGCGGGATATTGGGCTGTATAGATTGCAGCGCTTCCATCGCGGCAGAGCCTGCTCCCCCCATAATGCAATTTTCTTCTATGGTGACAATGACCGTATGTTCTTGTGCAATTTGTGCGATGAGTGCATGGTCAATTGGTTTAACAAAGCGCATATTAGCCACTGTAGCATTGAGTGTATCAGCGGCCTCCAGTGCTGGTGCCAGCATTGAGCCAAATGCCAGAATCGCAACTTTTTCACCTTTACGCGCTATCATACCCTTACCGATTTCTATCGGTTCGAGTTTACTACTCACGTTAGCGCCAGTACCACTGCCTCTAGGGTAGCGCACGGCAGCTACGCCATCGTACAGGAATCCAGTAGTGAGCATTTGGCGGCATTCATGTTCATCACTAGGGGTCATGATCACCATGTTAGGAATGCAGCGCATGTAGGTTAAATCAAAACTACCAGCATGCGTCGGGCCATCTGCCCCAACTAAGCCTGCGCGGTCAATGGCGAGTAGAACAGGTAGGTTTTGTAAAGCAATGTCATGAATCAGTTGGTCATAAGCACGTTGTAAAAACGTACTGTAAATAGCCACCACTGGTTTTAATCCATCGCAAGCCATGCCTGCGGCAAACGTAAGCGCATGTTGCTCTGCGATGCCAACATCGTAATAGCGATCTGGATATTTGCTGGCAAAAGCATTTAAGCCAGAACCATCGCACATCGCGGGTGTTATGCCGATGAGCCTATCGTCAGCACCTGCCATATCAACAAGCCAATCACCAAAAATCTCGGTATATGACTTAGCTGATTTTGCACTGATGGCGTTGCCGTTGAATGGGTCAAATTTACCTACACCATGATACTTATTAGGGTTTTCTTCAGCAGGTTCAAAGCCTTTACCTTTTTGCGTGACGATGTGTAAAAACTGAGGGCCGCTGAGTTGTTTAATATTGTGCAGGGTATCAATAAGGGCATCTAGGTCGTGGCCATCGATAGGCCCGATATAGTTGAAGCCAAATTCTTCAAACAAAGTACCTGGAGTGACCATGCCTTTAACATGTTCTTCTGCACGTTTAGCAAATTCCATCATGGGCGGTAATGCTGATAACACTTTCTTACCCGACTTTCTAACGGTACCGTAGAAGCGACTAGAGAGTAACTTTGCTAAATAGTTATTGAGTGCGCCGACATTATTAGAAATACTCATGTCGTTGTCGTTGAGTACAACTAGCAGATTTGCATCCATATTGCCTGCATTATTCAGCGCCTCAAAAGCCATGCCGGCGGTCATGGCGCCATCACCGATAATCGCCACAGCGCGTCTCTCGCTCCCAGCCTTTTGCGCGGCGACAGCCATGCCTAATGCAGCGGAGATTGAGGTGCTAGAGTGACCAGTACCAAAAGTGTCATATGCGCTTTCATTGCGTCTAGGAAAGCCCGCAATACCTTGTGGCTTCCGCAGGTTTTGCATGGCTTCACGGCGGCCAGTCAATATTTTATGGGGGTAGGTTTGATGCCCAACATCCCAAACTAGTTTATCGTCTGGTGTATTAAATACATAATGCAATGCAATGGTGAGTTCTACTACGCCAAGGTTAGAGGCAAGATGCCCACCAGTTTTAGCGACACTGTCTACCAAAAATAAGCGTAACTCTTGTGCAAGTTGCGTTAATTCCCTACGTTCAAGTAACCGCAATTGTTCGGGGTAGTTAATAGTGTTTAATAGTGGGGTCACGAGCAGATTGTCATTTATTTAATAGTGGATTGGGTTAAAAGCTGCGGTGTAGAATAAATCCAGCTAGCTCGCGCAGGCGTTTTGCATCTTCACCAAATGGCGCTAATGCCAAAATGGCAGCTTCATATAGTTGGTCAGCCAATTTTTTTGCGAGATCTAACCCTAAAATGGTGACATACGTAGGCTTGCTACTATCGGCATCCTTGCCAGCAGTCTTTCCTAACGTGCTAGTGTCTGCTTCAACGTCAAGAATGTCGTCAACCACTTGAAATGCCAGCCCTATATGTTCTGCATATGAAATCATGGCAGACATTTGCTCATGCGTGCCACCTGATGCACCCAACAATGCCGCTGCCTGAATCAGTGCGCCAGTTTTTAGCTTGTGCATGGTTTCTAATTCATTTTGCGTGAGTGGTTTGCCAATTGCTGCTAAATCAATGGCTTGCCCTCCAGCCATGCCTAATGAGCCAGATGCCTTTGCCAAAATATTGAGCATGGATACTTGCTGATTAGCATTTTCACAAAGTGTAGGTGTGGAGAGTATGTCAAAGGCTAAGCTTTGCAGAGCATCGCCCACTAATAGTGCTGTAGCGTCATCATATTGTTTGTGACAGCTAGGTTTGCCGCGGCGTAAATCATCATTATCCATACAGGGCATGTCATCATGGACTAATGAGTATGCATGAATCATTTCTACGGCACAGGCCGCAGCATCCGTGACCTCAGTATTTGTCGCACATAGTTCTGCGGCTGCGTAACAAAGTAGGGCTCTTACACGCTTACCACCACCTAATAGGCTGTAGCGCATTGCCTCATGTAATGATTCTGGAGCGGTTGTTTCACTAGGCAATGCTTCGTCGAGTACCATTTCAATATGGGCTTGCTTCTCTTTTACCCATATTAAAAAATCAGTTTCTGACTTGTCTGTCATGTTGGTGTTAGTCATTATTATCAGTGAACGGTACAAGTTGTTGGCGCTCATTCAGTACTTTTACTTGCTGTTCAACATCAGCCAGTGATTGTTGACAAAACGTGAGTAGTAAGTTGCCACGTTTATACGCCGCAAGTGAAGCTTCTAGCGCCATTTGTCCTGACTCCATTTGCGCTACGATGCTTTCTAGCTCGCTAAACGCTTGCTCAAAGCTTAGCGTAGATTCAAGCGCGTCTTTGTCGCTAGTAGCAGTATTTTTTGTTTTGGATGCAGACATCGCGTCTCAGTGGCTATGATTAATCAATCCGCTATTCTACCAAATCTTAAGGCAAATCTAAGGACAAAACTTGTTTTAAAAAGGCTTGAATATCGATTATTTCTTGATCGCAAAGTGAATGTGCCATGTTGTATTCACGCCAATTGACGGAATATTGACAGTTTTGTAGTAAATCGCGCGACTTTGCTGCCATTTCTAACGAAATGACATCATCATAAATGCCGTGAGCCATTAGAATTGGCGTATTAGTATTGGCTGTGTTTGCTTCTTTATTTAGTAGCGCATGCAATGGTAAGTAAGTGGAAAGCGCCAGTACGCCAGCCAACTTTTGCGGGTACCGCACTGCAGTATGCAACGCAATTGCGCCGCCTTGTGAAAACCCGGCAAGTAAAATTCTCTCAGATGCGATTCCTCTGTTAATTTCATTATTAATCAATGTGTTGATGTATTCTTGGCTTGCTTTGATCCCAGCCTCATCCTCTTGTGTAACAGGGATGTTTCCATAGATATCATACCAAGCTGGCATGATATATCCATTATTTCTGGTCACAGGCATTTCGGGAGCATGTGGCAATATAAATCGTACTGTGCTAAATAATGGGTTTTCTAAAAAGCGCTCAACAATCGGTTCAAAATCATATCCATCAGCACCAAGCCCATGTAGCCAGATGACGCTGGCATCGATTTTGCTGTTATCTGATGTGGAAAGGCTAAGCTCAAGTGGTTGCTGATAAGTCATAGTGATGGTGGCGATTTTAAATGTTGAGGTAATCATAACATTGTACTCAAAATAGCCCGTACATGGCTTCATAAGTGATATAGATCATTATCGTTAATAAGGTGAATGTCGAAATGACACAACTCAAAGTGCTTGGCTGTAGTGGTGGAATAGGTGGAGAATACCGCACAACATCACTGTTGCTAGATCAGGATGTGCTGATTGATGCTGGCTCGGGTGTTAGTGATTTATCGATGAATGAGTTGCTTAACATTAGCCATATATTTGTGACACATTCGCACTTAGATCATATTGCATTTATTCCTCTGTTGTTAGATACCGTGATGGGGATTCATACCGAACCAATTACCGTGTACGCGACAAAAGAAACACTATCTATTCTGAAAGAACATATTTTTAATTGGAAAATATGGCCAGATTTTAATGCCATACCCAATAGTGATATACCATTTTTGCGCTACCAAGAAATAAAACTTGGACAAAAAGTAATGCTTGGTAAAAGAAAAATCACACCATTGCCTGCTCATCATGTGGTGCCTGCAGTTGGGTATCATATAGAAGGTGCGCGTCAGAGTTTGGTTTATACTGGGGACACTACAACTTGCGATGCTTTATGGCATGAAGTGAACAAGATAAGCCGCCTTAAGTATTTGATTATAGAAACAGCTTTTAGCAATGACGAGTTTGAGCTGGCAACGATATCTAAGCATCTATGTCCATCATTGCTTTTGCAAGAGTTGGCCAAGTTGAATGCAGCGCATCTAGCAAGTGAGCTTGAAGTGTACATTACCCACTTAAAACCAGGTGAGGACGTGCATATTATGAACGAAATAGCTGAGTGGGATATGGGCTTGCCTATTAAAGCGCTTAGTCGGCAACAGACTTTTGAGCTATAACCTGAGGATTTAACACTATATTATTATCTTTGTTGGAATTTTAGCCATATTCCGTTTCTTGCAAAGGTTTCAACTTTATTAAGTTAACAGCAGCCACTATAGGCCAAGCGTTATTGATGATCTGAGTGGATAAAAAATAATGGCTAAAAAATATCACTCTAACTATTTATATATTGATGCAAAACATGACAGCTCCTGCACTTGCCTTATTAAATAAGATAGAACCTATTGCTAAACTATCAGCAGGCCGTAAGCAGGAGCTTGCTGATTTGTGTTTTGTAGAAAAGGTAAGCAAAGGTGTTAACCCCCTTCGCATGAATGTAACGCATGTAAAACAGGCGGTCTATTTAATTAAGGGAGATCTTGAGTTAAGGTTCGTTAAAAATGGCAAACTGCTCTTGCGTTGTGATACGCCTGCGGCAAAACATCCTGTTAATTGTGATCAAAACCTAGTGGAGAGTATAGCCCTTACCGATATTGAAATACTGCGTATAGACAACGACCTGTTAGATATCATGATGACGTGGGATCAGTTATCTACTGGTGAGGGCGTTCTTAACAATCTGCATCACAAGGCAAGTGATGGCAAGGCTAATAGAACTCCAGTTGAGTGGATGCGTGACACAGGCGTTTTTAGTGTGGCTAAATTACAATCTGGCGTATTTAGTAAAGTGCCTGTTGCTAATATTGAAGCCATGTTTAAACGTATGGAGCGAATAAACACGGTTGCAGGGCAAGTGATTATTCAACAAGGTGCAGAGGGTGATTACTATTACCTCATTGAGCATGGCTCGCTTCTGGTCAGCCGTGCTGATGGTGTTAATGCGCCATCAATTTTAGTTGCAGAGTTAAAAATGGGCGATGCTTTTGGTGAAGAGGCGCTAGTCTCTGATAACAAACGTAATGCAACTGTCACCATGAAAACAGATGGACAACTATTGCGGCTTAATAAACATGATTTTGTTGAGCTACTTAAAGAGCCGATGCTCACGCATATCAGCAGAGAAGTTGCAGAGGCTAAAGTTGCCAATGGTGCTGTATGGGTAGATGCCAGACTACCTTCAGAGTATCAATATGAGCATATTGAAGGTGCAATTAACTTACCTTTAAACGAGATCAGGCAACTGACATCAACCTTAGATCACAGTAAAACTTATTTAGTGTATTGCCAAACTGGGCGGCGTAGTTCTGCCGCCGCGTTTATTTTGGTGCAAAATGGGTTTGATGCAGTGGTGCTGGATGGGGGCGCTAGGCAGCAGCACTTTTAGCCTCGATACCATGAAGTGAAGTCGATGAAAGATTATGCATAGATGTTAAAATGCCCATCAATGGATGGGCATTTTTTTAGCTATGATGGTGTGTAGCAAGAATTAGGGGTTTGTTGCTTTCACTCTATATCTCACTACACGTCATCGAGGCTAAACGTGCTTAATTTAGCAGTCTAGAATGTGCAAACGCCTGTATCCACTTGACACGTCACAGCTCTAGTGCCGCGAGGGCTAGCTGCAAATGTCAATACAGTTCCTGCTGCAGGTACTACGCCCGCTGCAACGCCGCCTGCATCACCGCAAGATGAAGGAACTACAACTGGAACTAAAGCACCGTCCTGATTAGCAACTGCAGCTGCAACACCGCGTGCTACACCTGTTGCTTCAGCTAAACAGGCTGCGTCAGCAGATCTTTCTGTGTATGCTCTATACTGTGGTAAAGCAACTGCTGCCAAGATGCCGATAATTGCAACAACAATCATCAACTCAATTAACGTAAAACCTTTTTGTACTTGTTTCATTTTAGTTTCCTTTGGTAAAAGTAAGTGTTTCTACACTATGTCTTAAATGGTAATGCTCGATTATTAACAAGCAACTGCTGTGCCAGTTTTTAATTATTGATGTATTTCATTGCAGTATTTGGAGTGGTTTAAGCTGAAGTGTAAAGGAGTTTAAGGATTTTTTTCAAAATGTTATGTATTGTAACTATATGTATTTAAATTAATTTTATACGTACTTAGATTTATTTTAAGTTGATAACAATCAATATGCTGGTTTTAACAAGCTCAATATATTTAATTGGATAGCAGTATCAATGCTAATCAATTGGCAATAAAAAAGCGGAACATTAGGTTCCGCTTTTTTATTAAAGTGACAATTTTTTGTATTTTCTACCGCTCAAACTGTCAAAAAAGGTCACGTAACCATTGCATCAGTGACCAATTTGTAGAGGCTTTATTTTGAGAGCCTTCGCGGTTATCTACTTTGACGCTTCAGCAGCCTTTTTTAAACCTGCTAAACCTGTATCAAAAATACTGTTGATTGTATTTAATGCAGTTTCATCATCTTGACCAGCCGGAATAGGTGGGTTCAATTTGTATAGGCGGTAAAAGCGACCAACCCATTGCACTGTTGTTTCACTATCGTTTGCACCTTTTTTAACCACCATGTAAGCGTTGTAGTCTGTTAATGGCAAACCACTTGAAACAATTTCGTAGCGGATTTTCATGTCTGCATCATCTGCACTACGTAATTTCTCAAGAATTGTACCGCCATCTTTAAGGGTTAGCGTTCTGAATGTGTCTTCGCCTTTTTTCTCTAACTTGGTGTTAGTGATCGCTGGGTGCCATTTTTGCATATTGCCAAAGTCTTTTACCAATGCCCAAACTTTAGCTGGCTCAGCTTTGATTGTGATGGATTTATCCACTTTAAGTGGTGATGGGCCATGTGCTGATGCGGATACAGAAACCAAGCTTGTAGTTAAGCTAAGTGCGATTAACGCTAGAATTTTTTTCATACACTTTTCTCCAAAAATCTCAGTAATGAGAGGAACTGTTCAAAAACAACGTTACATTATAAAGTAGAAACAGAACTTATGAGAACTCGAATATTCACTTGTAGGCTGTTTGTGGTTTATTTAACGTGGATAATTAAGCTTGGTTGACATGCTTAATATTGTTGAGGGTGATTTAGTCATGAGTGTTAGTAAATATTTAACCTACTGGGCTTTGCTAGTCTCCCAAAATAAATACAGAATTTTGTAGGAGCGGTCACCGACCGCGAAAGCAATGGTGAAACTTCACCTGACAATTCAATCGTCCAACCATGCATCAATTTGAGAGGCTTTGTTCGCGGCTACTAGCCGCTCCTACATACGACTTTGCAAGAGATTGATCTCTTAGCAAATCGGAGTACCCGTGGTACAAGGGTGCAAAGTCAGCTATCAGTAGGAGCGGTCATTGACCGCGAAAGCAATGGTGAAATTTCACCTGACAATTCAATCGTCTAACCATGCATCAATTTGAGAGGCTTTGTTCGCGGCTAGTAGCCGCTACTACATACGACTTTTCAAGAGGTTTACCTCTTATCGCACCAATCTTGTAGCTTTAGCTGCTTAGATTGGTGGTGATGCCCTTTCACACTTTGCTTGCCAGTTTGCTGGCTTAGCAAATTGGGGAAGCCAATGACTGGCTTACGGTTAGAAAATCTGAGTGCCTGTGGTACAAGTGATAGGCTGATATGATGGTTTAAAGATTAGCGATAGACGACGAGCCTAAGGATGTAGGTTTAAAATAAATTGACCGAATGCACGGCTTTTTTCACCCGTTTTGATGGAGGTGGTAAGTTTATTTTTTTTCGTATCTATCACGCTCACATTGTTACTACCCCAATTAGCCACATAAGCACGATGGTTTGCGTGGTCTATGCTAATACCTTCAGGGGTGCTGCCTACATTAATAGTTGTTATGACCTTTTTATTTACAATATCTAGTACGGTGACACTGTCATCTTGTGTATTGGTGACGTAAAGCGTTTTTTCATCAAGGCTGAATGCTGCGCAATATGGGTGGTAGCCTACCTTCATTGTTTCTTTGGTCATTGTTTCTGTATTGATGATGCTAACGGTATCGTCTTGCACGTTAACACTTGCGAGCAGTTTCCCTGTGTTGCTTAAGGCTATTCCAAAAGGATGTTTCCCAACTGATATCCGCTGTTTAATTGCGAGTGTGTTGGTGTCTATGATTGCGATGTCGTTGCTATCACGATTAGTGACATATAGTGTTTGGCTATCTGGGCTAATGGCTAGCCCCGCGGGTGCATCACCAATAGATAACTCGCGCATTGTGTGCTTGCTATCTGTGTCAATGGATACTACTCGGTTATTGAACCAGTCTGTGGCGTATAGTGTTTTTTCATCTGGTGAGGTGGCTAGGCCGACTGGTGAGCCATTAATTTTGATCGTATTAACCAATGTATTGTTTTGAGTATTGATGACTGAAATATCTTGGCTTTCAACATTGGAAATATAAACCCGACTTAATCCCGATGCGATAGCGACACCAACAGGGCCTTTGCCAACACTAATGGTGTGTATCACTTGATTTTTGCTAGTATCAATTACCGATACAGTATGTTCGCCTTGGTTGGTGATGTAGGCTTGATGTGAGTTTGAGCTAGTGTTTGCCGAACATGACATCATGGTTAGATTAATGCTGATAATTGCAATGTATCTGCCGATTTTTGTGAAAATGCTTATTTTAGGATTCATTAGATTTAATATTAATTCGGTATGAAGCAAATGGTTGCTTTCAATAATGCTGGAAATATGAAAAAATTGCATCATATTTTATAACAGTATTATTTAGGCAGTATATGCTATGTTAGATCGTGATGGGTTTCGCCCGAATGTTGGCATTATTTTATGCAATGCTAACAATCAGGTATTTTGGGGTAAGCGTATCCGTGAGCATGCTTGGCAGTTCCCACAAGGTGGTATTAACTTTGGCGAGAGTCCAGAGCAGGCGATGTATCGTGAGCTGATGGAAGAGGTTGGCTTAAAGCCTGAGCATGTTAAGATTTTGGGCCGAACTAAAGATTGGCTGCGCTATGAAGTGCCAACGAGCTGGGTAAAGCGTGAGTGGCGTGGTAGCTATCGTGGGCAAAAACAAATTTGGTATTTGTTGCGTTTAATGGGACGAGACAGTGATGTTTCACTGAGAGCTACTAGCCATCCAGAGTTTGATGCTTGGCGTTGGAATGATTATTGGGTTCCTTTAGAGGATGTAATCGAATTTAAGCGCGGTGTCTATGAGGCAGCATTGAACGAGTTGGCGCCAAATTTGCATCACAAAGTTATTAAGTAAGAAATAATCTGTTGTAGCCTTGATGCACTGCGCCAAGGCTACAATAGATTTATAGGTTTAGTTTAATACCCATCATCTCACCCAATTTAACCGCGCGTGCGGGTTGCCAGTTGGCATTAAATTGCAGTGTATCTTTTTGAAATAGCATCACTACAGTAGAACCTAGCAAGAAGCGCCCCATTTCTTCACCTTGTTTTAAACTGATGTTTTTGTCTGTGTAAGACCAAGTTTTAATACTAGGCAGGCGAGGTGGGTTGATAATGCCATCTTTTGCATCGTGCCAAATTGTTGCCATGCTACCAACAATGGTTGCACCAACTAACACCATGACAAAGTTTCCATACTGCACTGAAGAGAATTCGCAGACTACTCGCTCATTGCGTGCAAATAAGCCTGGGAGACCTTGCGCTGTGGTGGGGTTAACAGAGAATAAATCACCTGGTACATAAGTCATCTTTAGTAAGCGCCCATCACATGGCATATGGATGCGATGATAGTCTTTAGGGCTTAAATACAGGCAGGCAAAGTGACCGTTTTCGTACTTTTTGGCAGCTTCAGTATCACCGCCAATGAGTGCTGTTGTTGTGTATTGATGACCTTTTGCTTGGAAAATCTGGTCTTGCTCGATATGACCAAATTGGCTAATTGCGCCATCGACTGGGCAAATAAAATCAGCTTGTGCGAGCGGCCTTGCATCAGCTTTTAATGGGCGAGTAAAGAACTCATTAAAGCTTTTGTATGAGCTAATGTCAGGGTTAGCAGCTTCGTTCATATTGACGTTATATCGCTTAACAAACCAGCGTATAACGGCAGTGGTTGTATTACCTCCCTTTAGATGGGCAAGTTTTCCTGCAATCGCGGTGATTGCTTGTTTAGGTAATAAGTATTGTGTGAGTACTGTGATGTTAGTTTGCACGATAGTTCCAATAATCGTTATTTTTATTATAAAACTCAATATAGTGTGCGCGACTTTAGTGTGAATGGTACTAGCAAGTATAAATCGCTAATAAAAAAGGGCAAATCGTTAAACGTTTTGCCCTTTCTATTTAAGCTAGTTTAAATTTTTAAAATGAAAACTATTTAAACGCAACCTAGATGTTAGACTAAGCTTAGTTTTTAGATTGATCAACTAATTTGTTTTTAGCAATCCAAGGCATCATCGCACGTAATTGGCCACCAACTTGTTCAATCGGGTGTGCTGCGTTCAAACGACGACGTGCTGTCATTTCAGGGTAGTTAGTACGACCCTCTAAAATGAATTGTTTAGCGTAGTTACCGTTTTGGATGTTAGCTAAAGCTTCTTGCATTGCGTAACGTGATTCATCGTTAATCACTTTAGGACCAGTAACATACTCACCGTACTCAGCATTGTTTGAGATTGAGTAGTTCATGTTCGCGATACCACCTTCGTACATCAAGTCTACAATCAATTTCAATTCGTGCAAGCATTCAAAGTATGCCATTTCAGGTGCGTAACCTGCGTCAACCAAAGTTTCGAAGCCAGCTTTAACTAACTCAACCGCACCGCCACATAGCACAGCTTGCTCACCGAACAAGTCAGTTTCTGTTTCTTCACGGAAGTCAGTTTCAATCACGCCACCTTTAGTGCCGCCGTTTGCAGCTGCGTATGAAAGTGCGATGTCTTTCGCTTTACCTGATTTATCTTGGTAAACAGCGATCAATGAAGGTACGCCGCCGCCTTTAAGGTACTCTGAACGCACTGTGTGGCCTGGACCTTTAGGAGCGATCATGATCACGTCCAAATCAGCACGTGGTGTGATTTGGTTGTAGTGAATGTTGAAGCCGTGTGCGAAAGCTAATGCAGCACCTTGCTTTAGGTTGGCAGCAACTTCAGCGTGGAAAATTTCTGGCATTGTTTCGTCAGGCAATAACAACATAACAACATCAGCTTGTTTTGTTGCTTCTGCGATTTCTAGTACGTTGTGACCAGCTGCTACTGCTTTAGCCCATGAGCTACCGCCTTTACGTAAACCGATAGTTACGTTTGCGCCGCTATCTTTTAAGTTTGCAGAATGAGCGTGACCTTTTGAGCCATAACCAACGATTGTTACTTTATTGCCTTTTATAAATCCAAAATCAGAGTCTTTGTCGTAATAAACTTACATTTCTTTTCCTCTAAAAATATTTGCTACAGAGAACGTTGCAATCACAGAGAAAAATCATCTGAGATACTTTCGTTGCACCTGTTGCTTTGACACTACAAACTACATTGTTTAAGAAAACTACAATTTGGTTATAAATTCGGCTATAAAAACACTTACTTTGAAAACACTTAAAATTTAGAACAATATCTAAACTATCGCTAAACAACGCATTTTTGTACCCTATGCGTGGAGTAGAGGGTGTTTCTAGTGGTGCTAATTTATACTTTTAAGATTCTATCGCCACGACCGATACCAGATGCACCTGTGCGCACTGTTTCTAAAATCGCTGCGTTGTCTAACCCTTCAATAAACGCGTCTAGCTTGTGGCCAGAACCAGTTAGCTCAATGGTGAATGTGCCATCTGCTACGTCAATAATTCGACCGCGGAAAATGTCGCACATACGCTTCATTTCCTCACGGAACGCACCTGTTGCTTTAACTTTCACCAGCATCAGTTCACGTTCAATGAATTTTCCATCGTTCAAATCAAGTACTTTAACTACATCTACCAGCTTGTTAAGCTGTTTAATGATTTGTTCAATCACGTCATCAGAGCCAGAGGTAACAATGGTCATGCGTGATAATGTTGGGTCTTCAGTTGGCGCTACGGTTAAAGACTCGATGTTGTAGCCACGAGCTGAGAAAAGCCCTGCGACGCGAGATAATGCACCAGCTTCATTTTCCATCAATAGTGAAACAATATGACGCATTATAAGTCCTCCGCCAGAATCATTTCAGATAACCCTTTGCCGTTTGGAATCATAGGGAATACATTTTCTTTTTGGTCTGTAATGAAGTCCATAAACACAAAGCGAGATTTCATGTCGAAAGCTTCTTTTAGTGCGCCTTCAACATCTTCTGGTTTCGTAATTTGCATGCCAACGTGGCCGTAAGACTCAGCAAGTTTTACAAAGTCAGGCAAGCTGTCCATGTATGACTCTGAATAGCGATTTTCATAAAAGAACTCTTGCCACTGACGTACCATGCCCAAGTAGCGATTGTTTAATAGAATCACTTTAATTGGTAGGCTGTATTGCTTACAGGTCGAAAGCTCTTGAATATTCATTTGAATACTGCCTTCACCTGTCACGCATGCCACTTGTGCAGTTGGGTCTGCAAATTGACAGCCCATTGCATAAGGTAAGCCAACCCCCATTGTGCCAAGGCCGCCAGAGTTAATCCAGCGGCGTGGTTTGTCAAATTTGTAGTATTGCGCTGCCCACATCTGATGTTGACCAACGTCGGATGTGACATAGGCGTCACCCTTGGTGACTTCCCAAAGTTTTTCAATCACATATTGTGGTTTGATGAGGCCGTTGTTATTGCTGTAGTCTAAACATAGCTTACCGCGCCAGCTTTCAATCTGTGTCCACCACGCTTTTAATGCTGGTGATTGCGTCGGCTTTTCAAGTGCAACGAGTTCGTTCATTTCAGCTAGCACTGATTTAACATCGCCCACGATAGGTACGTGTACTTTGACGCGCTTAGAAATGGATGATGGGTCGATATCTACATGAATAATCGTGCGATCTTTGCTGTAGAAGTGATCAGTATTGCCGATTACTCGATCATCAAAACGAGCGCCTACCGCTAACAGCACATCACAGTCTTGCATCGCCATGTTTGCTTCATACGTGCCGTGCATACCAAGCATGCCTAGAAACTGCTTGTCAGTGCTAGGGTAGCCACCTAAACCCATTAATGTGTTGGTGACTGGCACACCAAGCGCTTTGACCAGTTTAACTAGTAACTCTGATGCATCACCCAATACTAAGCCGCCACCTGTGTATACCATCGGGCGTTTAGCCTCAAGCAGTAATTTAACTGCCTTTTTGATTTGGCCACTGTGACCCTTGGTCACTGGGTTGTATGAGCGCATTTCAACTGATTCTGGGTAAACAAAATCGGCAAAGTGTGCCGTAATGTCTTTTGGAATATCGACAACTACTGGACCTGGTCGGCCAGTTTTTGCGATATAGAATGCTTTTTTCAGTGTTGTCGCAATGTCTTTTACATCTTTAACCAAAAAGTTGTGTTTAACACATGGACGAGTAACGCCAACCATGTCTACTTCTTGGAATGCATCTAAGCCAATGGCTGGCACTGGCACTTGGCCACTAATAACAACAAGTGGGATTGAATCCATGTAGGCGGTTGCAATACCAGTAATGGCATTAGTTGCACCTGGGCCTGATGTAACGAGCGCAACACCAACTTCACCTGTTGCGCGTGAAAATGCATCTGCGGCATGTACGGCAGCTTGTTCGTGGCGCACAAGAATATGTTTAAAGTGGCCTTGTTTGTAAATCGCGTCGTAAATATGCAGAACGGCACCACCTGGGTAGCCGAACACAAATTTTACATTTTCTTGCTCTAGGCAACGGATAACAATTTCTGCGCCTGTGATGTGCTGCGGATGAGTAGTCTCTGCCATAAATCTTTTTGATTTTAATAATTTATTTGTAACCCTACACGATAACGGTTTGAGTGTGTTTGGTCAAGGACGAAAGTGTTAAGCATGCATATTTAATTGACTAAATATCAACAGAGGCAGCCTTGTTTTGCTTTGTGGATGATTTTAGAAAACCATCATAAAAACAAGGCTTTTACTCGAACTCTAGTGGCGGCGCTACTTTTAGTAGTTCTTCAATAGTGGTGAGTCCTGCTGCTACTTTTTCAGCACCATTGATTATTAGTGGTTGCATACCTTCTTGTTGTGCTAATTTAGTCAGTTTTACTAAGTTTGTTTCTGGTGTAATCAGTTTTCGTAATGCAGGGGTAATGGTAAGCATTTCATAAATGCCGCTACGCCCTCTAAAGCCTGTGTTGCGACATTCTAGGCAGCCAACAGCTTTGTAAATATGTGCTGGTTTTGGCAGGTTGAAGGTGCCAACAAGTGCATCCCATTTACTTTGTTCAATGGGCTCTTTTGTCTTGCAACTTGGGCAAAGTGTACGCACTAGCCGCTGTGCCATGATGCCGAGTACGGTAGAGTGGATGAGGTAAGATGGTACACCCAAGTCTAGTAAACGTGTAATAGCCGACGGTGAGTCGTTAGTATGTAAAGTTGATAGGACTAAATGCCCTGTTAACGCAGCCTGAATTGCCATGTCCGCAGTTTCAAGGTCGCGAATTTCACCCACCATGATAATGTCAGGATCTTGCCGCATTAGGGTACGTATGCCATCTGCAAAGCCAAGTCCGATGTTTTGTTGAACCTGCATTTGATTGAACGCAGGTTCAACCATTTCAATTGGTTCTTCCACTGTACATACGTTGACTTCTGATGTGGCTAGTAATTTTAAGGTGGAATACAGGGTGGTTGTTTTTCCTGAACCTGTAGGGCCTGTGACTAGAATAATGCCGTTAGGCGCTTTTGTCCAAGCGCTCCACTTATCTGCTTGGTCTTTTGAAAAGCCCAGTGATAAAAAGTCTTTGCCTGAAATGTCAGGTGAAAATATACGCATCACGAGCTTTTCACCAAACGCAGTGGGCATGGTAGATAAACGCAACTCGACTTCCTGGCCTTCAGCCGATAGGGTTTTGATGCGCCCATCTTGCGGGCGGCGTTTTTCAACCATATCCATCCGCCCCAGCAGCTTAATCCGACTGGTAATGGCATTCATGATGTTAGGGGGGAGCTGGTAGACTTGATGCAGAACGCCGTCGATTCGAAAGCGCATCATGCCCATATTGCGTCTAGGTTCTAAATGAATATCGCTGGCACGTTGTTCAAATGCATATTTAAACAGCCAGTCAACGATATTGACTACGTGTTGCTCATTGGCGTCTAGATTTTTATCTTTACCCAGTTCAACTAATTGCTCGAAATTTTGTACGCCTACAATTTGCCCAGCTTTTGCCAAATTGGCTGCATTCATTGAACTGGCTAATTTGTACATTTCAGGCAGGTAGCGATTAACCTCTAGTGGGTTCGCAAAAACCAGTTTCACCTTCATCTTAAGTACGCGCTCTAGGTCTTCAATCCAGTCGGTACTAAAAGGTTCAGTTGTAGCGATTGTTGCCATGCCATCTTTAATAGCAATTGGCATGATTTTCAGGCGTTCTGCATAGCCTTTTGATACAATTTGTGCAGCAGAACCGAAATCTAGTTTGAGTGGATCAATGTGATAGTAATCTAAGCCTGCGTGGGCGGCTAGCCATGATGAAAGCCATTCAACTGTAATCGCATTGTGAGGTGTATTAAGGTTTTTCCATTTTTGTTCACCAATCACTACCAGTGGATGCAGGTTAGAACTGTCTAGTTTCCGGTCTTTGTATAGTTTTTCAGCTTGTACTTTATCTAATATCCCATCGTTGACAAGGATGCGGAGCGCATCACCAAGTGTTAGGCGGCCCGATGGTTTGATGGGTAGTGTAGCTTTGCTCATTTTTTGCCTTTTAAACTAATAAACTAAATGCAATCTATGGAACTATTTTGTAGTTTAACATGGACTAATTTTTCTGATAGAAGTCTGTTAGTAAGCATTTAGATTATGAAGTATGCGCTTTTATGATTGCAATTGATGATTTAGCTATTGGGTGTGATTTGCATCGACAAATCAATAGCTTTAATGTCTTTGGTGATTGCGCCGATTGAAATGCGATCAACTCCTGTTTGTGCAACTTCGCGAACGTTGTGTAGAGTAATGCCTCCAGATGCTTCTAATATGGCTTTTTTAGTCACGTTGTTGTTAATTTTTACAGCTTCGCACAGCAGAGCGATGTTAAAGTTATCTAAAAGAATGCTCGTGGCACCAGCATCTAATGCCTCTTGTAGTTGTTCTAGGTTTTCTACTTCAATTTGTATGCTTTTACCACAATTGAGTGCAAAAGCCTGTTGCATTACCTTGTTAATGCTTCCTGCAGCGGCAATGTGGTTTTCTTTAATAAGGATGCCATCATAGAGCGCAAGCCGCTGGTTGTGGCCTCCGCCGATAGTGACCGCATACTTTTGAGCTAGCCGCAGATTAGGTATGGTTTTTCGAGTATCAAGAATTTGCGCAGATGTCCCAGCAATAGCATCTACATATTTTCCAGATTCGGTAGCGGTAGCAGATAGTGTTTGCAGGAAATTAAGTGCACAGCGCTCCGCTGTTAGTAAGGAGCGAGCTAAGCCTGTTATTTGGCACAATGTTTGGTTCGGCTGCACATGTTCACCCTCTGTGACTAGCCAATCAATCTGTACATGAGTGTCAATCTGTTTGAAGCATGCATTAAACCAATCAATGCCACAAATAACAGCATGCTCACGCACAATTACCTTTGCAGTCGCTGTTTGTATTGCGGGCACCAACATTGCTGTGAGGTCGCCACTCCCAACATCTTCATCTAGCGCATTTTTAACTTGCGCCTGCACCATTGCACTGAAGTCGGCCGTATTGAAACCTTTTAGACCGATTGGGTGGTTTTTATTCGTTTGCATCATATAAGTTATCGTAAAAGGGGCTTGTGATTGAATTATAATGCTAACAAACAATCTATAAACATCAACATTGTGATTAGTCAATATTATGAAGCTTTTATACACGGTAAATAGTCCATATGCACGCAAAGTTCGCATTGTTGCGGCAGAGAAGCACATTGAGGTTCATTTGCAGGAGGTGGTGTTGTCAGCGCCTGATTGTCCTGTGAAAGAATATAACCCATTAGGCAAAGTGCCAGTGCTGATTTTGAGTGATGGTGATAGCTTGTACGATTCTCGGGTGATTGCTGAGTATTTAGATAATCGCACGCCATTGGCGCATTTGATTCCTAAAGATAATGGTGCGAAATCTGCTGTGCGTAGATGGGAGGCTTTGGCCGATGGTGTTTGCGATGCGGCTGTTGCTGTGATGTTGGAACAAAGAAAATCTGAACAGATGCAAGACCAGACATTTATTGCAAAGCAGATGGATAAAGTCACACGTGGACTGACTGTGTTAAATAATGATTTGGGTCAAAATAAATGGTGTGTAGATGACACTTTTAGCTTGGCTGATATTGCGGTAGGTTGTACCTTGGGTTATCTTGGTCTTAGATTTAGCAATGTAATTAATTTGGCCGAGGATTATGCAAATCTCGAGCGATTGCAGTCAACTTTACTGCAGCGCCAGTCATTTAAAGATACCTTGCCTGTTGCTAACTAATTTTTAGGGCGGTCTATTTTATAGTGACCGTCTAACGCGGAGTGTCAGTTTAATTTGGAGTAGCTACGTTTCTCATCAGCAAGTATTTTGTGAGATATTTGCTGATGAAATGCGCGGTTGTTTAGGTACAGTAAATGCTCAGGCAGTAAAAATATTAAAACAGCTCGTTGCTATCATCAAGAATGCCAGAAAGTTGTGATTTGCTTCGCATAGACTGCCTTTGATTTAGTCGTTTTTGCGCATGTTCTGGTAGGTCAGTAAAGCGTATTGTATTACGCTCTACCAGTAAGGAAATTAAATCTTCCAACACCCGTGCTAGATGGATATCACTTTCGCGAAATGGATCGCTTTCCGCCAGTGATGTCTCTAAAAAGCTAATGTAGCCTTTATCTTTAGCATCAACTTCCACCCAATCATCATTGAGTTTCTCCGTAGCACTGGTCGCGATAATTTCACCTTGTGAGTTTTTTAGTACATAAGCCATGATGTCACCCTTTATTTAAACTGCACCAGTAATGATGCCGCCGCCTAAGCACACATTGCTTTCGTAAACGACAGCTGATTGGCCTGGCGTGATGGCCCATTGTTTTTGTCCAAATTTAATTTCTACTTCATTGCTACTAATGCTATCAATTTCACATGGTGCATCGGGTTGGCGGTAGCGAGTTTTTGCTGCATAGACCCAGTTGGTGATTGGGTTTTCATCACTAATCCAGTGAAGTTGGCTTGCTTTTAGGCCATCGTTAAGTAGTAAAGGGTGTTCATGACCTTGTACCACGATGAGTTCGTTCTTTTCCATATCTTTTGCAGCTACAAACCACGGCTCACCATTGCTCTCGCGGCTACCGCCGATTTTCAAGCCTTGGCGCTGTCCAAGTGTGTAATACATTAAGCCTTCGTGACGGCCTACCAGTTTGCCTTCTGGGGTTTTCATGTCACCTGGTTCGCGCGGTAAGTATTTGCTTAAGAACTCTTGAAACGGACGCTCACCAATAAAGCAAATGCCAGTAGAGTCTTTTTTTTCTGCATTTATAAGCCCAGCATTACGTGCAATTTCACGTACTTCGCGTTTTAAGTGTTGCCCAAGCGGAAATAGTGTTTTAGAGAGTTGCGCTTGATTGAGGCGGTAGAGAAAGTAGCTTTGGTCTTTGCTACCGTCATCTGCTTTCATGAGTTGAAATAGGCCTGGCTTGAGTGGATTTTCTCGCACTTGTGCATAGTGCCCAGTGGCGATTAAGTCTGCCCCCATGCTCATTGCATGATCTAGAAACGCTTTGAATTTGATTTCAGCATTGCAAAGAATGTCTGGGTTAGGCGTGCGGCCAGCTTGATACTCGCTTAAGAAGTTGGCAAACACACGGTCTTTGTACTCTTTGCTGAAGTTCACTGCTTCAATATCAATGCCAATTTTGTCAGCCACTGATACTGCATCGATTAAATCTTGTTTGCTTGAACAGTATTCATCAGTATCGTCATCTTCCCAGTTTTTCATGAAGAGACCAGTGACTTCATAGCCTTGTTGCTTAAGTAGCAGGGCAGTGACTGACGAGTCTACGCCGCCAGAAAGGCCGACTACTATTTTCTTTTTTTGAGCTTTATTTAAATTCATGATTCAAATTCATCGATTTTGGATTATAAGTGCGTAATGACTGATAGTGGGAAGTGTTGTCCACTCAGGTAGTCTTCAATACAAGTAATGACTTGCGGGCTACGCATCAGCATGGCGTTATTGCGGATTTCTTCAGCCGTCATCCAGACGGTGCGAATGATGCCATCATCAAGGCCTAGCGCTGGTTGGTGATTACTCACATTGCCTATGTATGCGAACCTTAAATAAGTGGTGTCATTGTGTTCATGTTTCCAATGATAAACGCCAAGCAAGCTGGTTGGATGAAAGGTGTAGGTGGTTTCTTCCAAAGTCTCGCGTATCACCGCTTCTAGCAAGGTTTCGTTATCTTCAAGATGCCCAGCTGGTTGGTTGAAACGGTTTCCGCGATCGGTTGTTTCTTCTACGAGCAGAAATTTACCGTTTTCTTCGATAATTGCCGCGACTGTGGCGTGTGGCTTCCATTGCATAATCATATCTTCAATTAATTTAACGCTATTTTACTCTGAAGCATGCCATTTACTGAAATATCTCTTTAGGAATAAATAGTCATCATGCCAACGCGGGGAAAAGCCCAGTCAAGCCATGCGCAATAAACTCAACGGCCATCGCGGCTAATATTAAGCCCATTAATCTAGTGACAACGTTAATGCCGATGGTGCCTAGCTTGTATGAAATTCTGACTGATAATTTTAATACCAGCCAAATGGTGATGCAGACTAGGAGGATTGGAATGATAAGGGAAAGATGGCCTAGCAGACTGGCGTTTTTTTGAGCGGTAATAATCATGTTGCTGATGGCTCCAGGCCCTGCCAGTAATGGAATGCTCAGTGGCACAATCGCGATTACTTCTCGCTCTGCCATTGTTTGTGCTTCTTCTGGTGTTTGACGGGCACCACTTTGTTTGCCATGCATCATTGAAATGGCGATAAGCATGAGTAGAATGCCACCACCTACCTGAAACGATGGGATGGAGACGCCAAAGAAATCTAAGATTTGATCGCCCATGAGCGATGATATCGTCAGGATGATAAATACTGAAAAAGCCACTGTTTTTGCCGTTTTTGCCCTCTCTTCGTTGCTCCAGCCACTGGTCGCGCTAATGAAAATAGGCACGCTACCAATAGGGTTCACAATAGCAAACAAGCCTAGGCTGATTTTAAATAAACTTGGCCAATCGATCATATTCATTCCCATTTCATGCAATCTAATGTCATTAACGCGTTGTTAATTCTTAGATAGTAAATTAAAGTGAGTATATGTGGAAAAATAATCATAAAAACTTAACCATTATTCTTGCCTCACGTAGCCCTCGCCGCGTAGAGTTGCTCAAGCAGATTGGCTTAGATTGCGAAATCTACCCAGCAGATATTGATGAGTCTCAGTTCCCTGAAGAGTCGCCAGTGCAATATGTACTCAGATTGGCGCAAGAAAAAGCGGTGGCTTGCGCATCTATGCTAACAACAGAGTATCTCGATTATCCTATTTTGGCAGCAGATACCACAGTGGCTTTAGCTGAGCTTGTATTAGGTAAGCCTACAGATGACGATGATGCGCGTGATATGCTAAGCAAGCTATCTGGAGGAGTGCATCAAGTGCATACGGCAGTGGCGTTAAATTTTAATGGTGAAGTAGAGGTCTTGTTAAGCTCGACTAATGTTGAAATGATGACCTTATCAGCCGAGCAAATTGAACAGTATATTGCTACAGGCGATCACTGTGACAAGGCAGGTAGCTATGGCATACAGGGCTTAGCAGGTGCTTGGATCAAAAGAATAGAAGGAAGCTATACTGGCGTGATGGGATTGCCTGTATATGAAACAGCAGCTTTGTTAAGAAAACATCGCATTATTACGATTTAAACGATTAATGAATGAAGTGAGTATAAATTGAGCGAAGAAGTACTAATTAATGTAACGCCGCAAGAAACTCGCATTGCCATGATGGAAAATGGTGTAGTGCAAGAGCTGCAAATTGAACGTAGTTCATCATTGGGCTTGGTTGGGAATATCTACAGAGGCGTGGTATGCCGAGTGTTGCCAGGTATGCAGTCGGCTTTTGTAGAAATTGGTTTGCAACGAGCGGCCTTTTTACATGCAGGCGATATTTTGGAGTGTGGTGACTCTGAACTGAAACGACCCATACAAGAAGTGCTACACGAAGGTCAGTCTGTGATGGTACAGGTGATTAAGGAGCCGATTGGTACCAAAGGTGCACGATTGACAACGCAAATTAGTATTGCCGGGCGATTTTTGGTGTACTTGCCTCAGCAAGAGCGTATTGGTGTTTCACAACGTATTGAAGTTGAGGCTGAGCGAGAGTCTTTAAAAGCGCGCTTGCTAGGCCTGTTACCTGAGGAGCGAGTAGGTGGTTACATCATCCGTACCATGTCAGAGGCAGCAACCGATGAGGAGTTGTTAGCGGATATTGATTATTTGAATAAAACCTGGACGCATATTAAAGGCAAGAGTATTACCGTACCTGAACGAACTTTGATATTTCAAGACTTGAATTTGCCGATGCGTGTACTACGTGACGTGCTATGTGCGGATACTGAAGTCGTGCGTGTTGATTCGAGTGAAACCTATCAAAAATTAGTAGATTTTTCTAATTTATATGCAATTTCAGCTTTAGATAAATTAGTGCATTATCAAGGTGAGCGACCACTATTTGATTTGTACAGTATTGAGCAAGAAATTGAAAAAGCGATGTCGCGTAAAGTTGAGCTAAAGTCTGGCGGCTATTTGATTTTTGACCAGACTGAGGCTTTAACCACTGTCGATGTCAACACTGGTAGTTTCGTCAGTGGCAAAAATCTCTCCGACACCATCTTTAAAACTAATCTTGAGGCCGCACAATCAATTGCACGTCAACTGCGACTACGCAATTTAGGTGGCATCATCATTATTGATTTTATTGATATGGATGAAGATGTTCAGCGTGCGGCCGTGCTGGAAGAGCTGCAAAAGGCTGTTGCACGTGACCGTGCGCGCACTGGCATTAATGGATTTACACCCTTAGGCTTGGTGGAGATGACACGTAAAAGAACGCGTGAGAGTTTAGCGCATATTCTTTGTGAGCCTTGTTCCACATGCAAAGGCCGTGGCGAGTTGAAAACTGCGCAAACAGTATGTTATGAAATTTTACGTGAACTGCTACGAGAGGCTCGTCAGTTTAGTGCACGTGAACTACGTGTACTTGCTGCACCTAAAGTGATTGAGATGTTGCTTGATGAAGAGTCGCAGAGCTTGGCAAACTTATCAGATTTTATCGCTAAGCCTATTTCATTACAGGTTGAATCTAGCTATGGGCAAGAATCGTTTGATATTATTTTGATGTAGTCTGTTGGTTTAGTGCTAGATTTACACTTAATTTAATCGTATCTATTATTTAGCTTACATTAGGCTGTAGACTTAAATTACTTAGCGCTTTAATTACGTACAATTGTAATTACTTAGATAAACGGCGCATCAAACTTTGCTGTCGTATTAGTGTCGCCACTAGTAGTAGTAATATTCGCAGTGCCGATATTTAATTGCACTACCTTTCCATCTGCGGATAAATCGGTATTGAATTTAACACTACGCATAAGCTTGAGTAAAGTAGCGTCTAGTTGGTTGGATTGATCTTGATATTTGATCAGGTTTTTTTCAGCAAGGGCTATGTTTTTAACCACTTTGTCTGCATTGTTGTGTGACTCCATCAGTGATTCAGCGCGTTGATCCAGCGCATTTTTGTGTACACTGATTTGATTTTTTAATTCCCCAATTACTTGGTTGAGCCAGTGAGTACAGTCTAAATGTGACTGCTCAAAAATGGCCTGAATTTGCACACCTAAGCCTAAAAAGAATTTACGAATTAAAAAGTTTTTTTCTGTCAGTAGGTTAACTGGACTAGTGCAAAACTCTTCGGTTACTTTCTCTAAGGCTTGAATGTTTTCAATAAAGCGACGCATATCGAGCTCAATCGCCTCCGTTTTTTCAAAACCATGCTTACTCGAAAATAGTTGATATAAATCATCTGCATGTTTTTTAATAATCTGACCTTCAGTGCTGATTTCTTCAGCGAGGTTAATTGCTAGCCTTGTAATTTCACGAATGTTTCGATTAAGTCCTACTGTTGTCCAGCTGTCACCCATATCTTGTTTGGTTTGAGCCAGTGTTGTATCTAAATAGCCTAGACTTAAGTGGCGTAATAGTTTACTACTTAGTCTTTTTATTTTTTCACTACCTTGGTTAAAGGTCAGAATTGAGGCTTCGTAGCGTTTTCGCTCAGCAACAACTTTGGCGAGAATTTCTTTAGAGGCGTCATGGCTTTTATGTTGCAGGTCATGCAGTTCAGTGAGTTGATTTTTGATGCTATTTACTCGAATTTGAGCGAGTTTCCGAGATGCTCTAATCATATTTGAACATTCGGTGACGACCGCCCTACCTAGCACTTCATGCTTTGATTGCACCATCTGCTCAGCAAGGGAGTTCTCTAGCTCATTGATTTTACTTCGTTTAAGTAATGCCTCGTCTTTTCTAATTTTTGCTACCAGTGCTTTTTGCGCTGAAATGGCAAAAATACTTTTTGAGTCTAGCCCAAGCTCATGCGCTGTGTTTCTAATTTGCTTCTGAATTAACAGTTCAACTTCAGCATCGGATTCTAGTCCGTCCCAAAGAATGTCTATTTTATTGAGTACAACCAATTTATGCGCTGCGCGCTTTTGCACGTAGTTTGTCCAAATCTGCATGTCCGATTTGGTAATGCCTGTATCTGTGGCGGTTAAAAATAGAATCGCTTGAGCATTAGGTAAAATGCTCAATGTTAGTTCAGGCTCTGCCCCCATGGTATTTAGACCTGGAGTGTCTAAGACGACTAAACCATTTTTTAGTAATGGGTGGGGGTAGTTGATTAGTGCATGACGCCAAACTGGAATTTCAACTTTCCCACTTTCAGCAAGTTGTCTTTGCATGCTGGGATCGTTTTCATTCCAAAACCCTAGTTTTTTAGCTGTTTCAATATCAACTTCTCTTTTTTGAACCAACGCCCGTAAGGTTTGTTTCATCGCATCGGCAGAATGAATATCTAGCCTTATTTTATGCCATACGTCTTGTGTTGTTTTCAGATAGCTGAGCGTGTCGTCAGATTGTCTGGTTTCAATCGGTAAGAGCTTAATACAGGGTTCTTCTTTATCACTCCAGAAAATCTCTGTCGGGCACATGGTCGTCCGACCAGGTTCGCTAGGGAGTAGTCTTTGATTAAAATCTGAAAAAAACAATGCGTTAATCGTCTCGGTTTTTCCACGTGAAAACTCGGCCAATAATGCTAGTACTAACTGATCTTTTTTTAGGATTTCCTTAAGGTCATATAGTCGTAACTCTTGTATGGCATTGAGTGATTCAGCATGACCAGGCCAATCAATATACTCATCAATCGTGGCAATAAGACTTTCTCGCCATTGACTGTACTCTGTAATTTTCGAAGTTAAGTTCGAAACAGCAGTAATCGCTTGATCTTGTCCAGTGGTAGATATCGGTACGCTCATGATGTTATCTTAACTTACAATGTGGAAAGTAAGTTGTTTTCTAATGGAATCAGTACAGTAGTTAGCAATAATTGTGCCGTAATAATAAACACGAGTGGACTGAGGTCAAAATTACCTGCAGGCGGGATGTATTTTCTTAATGTACGTAATATTGGATAGGTAAGACTATTTAAAATCGGTGCGATTGGCGTATGCGGATTAATCCAACTTAAAATTGCTTGAATTAAAACAGCATAAAGGAAAATAGATAGGCTGATGTTGATAATACCAATCAGTGCTACACCAAAAATAACGAGCCAGACGGTATTGCCCGCTACTAGAATAGGAAAGCCTTTTAGCCATAAAGTACAAAAGCTAAGGATGACTTGAGTTAAATAGGCAAGCAATAACGTTGATAAATCTATCTTACCAATGCTAGGTAAAAAGCGGCGTACAGGTTTTACAGCAAAGTTAGTAACGGTCACAATCAATTGAGCAAATTGATTTTGGAATGGCGCTTTTGTGAGCTGTAAATAAAACCTCAATAAGAATGCAAAACTTAACATAGTGAGTACAGCTTGTATTAAAAATAAAATAGCGTTTATTAACATAAGTATTTTTTAGGTAAATAATATAAATAAATTATTTGCCTAGTATGTCTCCTAGTGTCACTGATTTATCAGCTGCAGCTTTGGCGGCTTTAGCAATAGTTTGCTTAATGTTGGCAGATTCTAAACTTAATATACCTTGTTCAGTGGTGCCACCTTTAGACGTGACTTGCGCGCGCAACGTTTTAACGTCACTAGCGCTCTGTGAGGCTAGTAAACTAGCGCCAGCAAATGTCTGTAGTGCAAGCATCTCTGCTTCCGTATCCTCAAGCCCTAGTGCTATACCAGCTTCTTGTAGCGCCTCTATAAAGTAAAACACATAAGCAGGCCCGCTACCAGATATCGCGGTCACAGCGTCCATTTTAGTCTCATCATCAAGCCATAGTGTTTTGCCGACAGCTGCAAGCACTGTATTGGCTTGTTCTCGCTGTGTTTGATTTACATCTGGCATTGCATAAAGTGCGGAAACACCAGCTTGAATTTGTGCTGGCGTATTAGGCATGACACGCACAATGCCTTTGTACTCATCTAACCAAGTGGAGATGTCTTTGCTTCTTACGCCTGCCGCAATAGACACAATCAGTTGAGAGGTTAATACTGGATGTAATTGATGGCAGACCTCTTTAAGCTGCTGAGGTTTAATGGCTAACACAATCACATCTGTGTTGCGAAACTCAGCATAAGTGTCGGTAACTTGAACATTTAGGTCTTGTGCTAATTCAATACGTTTTTGAGCATCGAGTTCTAACACAGTAATGCCAGACATATCAAAACCATTTTGCTTTAAGCCACCGATGATTGCGCGTGCCATATTGCCGCCGCCAATAAAGTTAATTTTCATTTATGTCCTTAAATTTTCGCATTTAATTTATCCTAATGATCATTATCTAAAACTATCGATAATTTGTTAGGGGATTAAGTTAAATATTGTTACTCGTTGATAGCGCTGTGTTTTTTGCGGGTGCTCTTGCGCCGAATAAAGCAGAGCCTATCCGCACAATCGTTGCCCCTTGGCTGATTGCAGTTTCATAATCGTTAGACATGCCGATGGATAGTGTATCTAGAGCAAACCCTCTACTAATAAGCGCATCATAGCATTCTCTTACTTGTTTAAATTGAGCAATTTGTTGGGTTGTGTCTGCCGTAGGGGCGGGAATCGCCATCAAGCCGCGCAGTTTTAAATTGGGTAATGGCTCGATGGCTTCTGCTAACGCTTCTAGTTGCTCTGGCAAAACACCGCTTTTAGTATCTTCGTTGCTTACATTCACTTGTATGCAGACATTTAGTGGCGTTTTGATTGATGCTCTTGCTTCATTCAAGCGTTGGGCGATTTTTAGGCGATCTACACTGTGAACCCAGCTAAAATTTTGCGCAATGATTTGGGTTTTGTTGCTTTGTATTGGCCCGATAAAATGCCATTCTATGACTAAGTCCATGAGCTGTTTTTGTTTTTCCAGTGCCTCTTGGCTGTAGTTTTCGCCAAAAATAGTTTGCCCTGCTGCATAAGCTTCTCGAATCGCAGATGCTGGTTGTGCTTTACTCACAGCGAGTAGTTGCACACGTTGCTGATAAGCGCTGTTTGCTTCTGCTGATTGAATTGTTGCTAGAATATCTTGCAAGCGATTGCTAATTGTGGTCATAATTCACTAAGCCTAGAGTTTCGAGCATGTAATAATTAAGAACTAATCATCAGAATTATATCAGGAGCAGGTTGTGGATATTTCAGATTTACTCGCATTTTCAGTTAAAAATAAAGCCTCAGATTTACACTTATCTGCAGGCCTGCCTCCAATGATTCGTGTTCACGGAGATATTAGAAAAATTAATGTACCAGCGATGGATCATAGTGAAGTGCATGATATGGTCTACGATATTATGAACGATGGTCAGCGTAAGGTTTATGAAGAAACGCTGGAGTGTGACTTCTCATTTGAGATCCCTAATTTGGCCCGCTTTCGTGTCAACGCATTCAATCATAACCGTGGTTCTGGTGCGGTATTCCGTACGATTCCTTCAAAAATACTAACCTTAGAGCAACTAAATTGCCCAGCTATTTTTAAAGATATTGCAGACACACCTCGCGGTATTTGTTTGGTCACTGGCCCTACTGGTTCTGGTAAATCCACTACTTTGGCCGCGATGATTGATTACATCAACGATAAAGAGTTTGGACATATTCTGACCGTAGAAGATCCTATTGAGTTTGTGCATCAATCTAAGAAGTGTTTAATTAACCAGCGTGAGGTTGGTCCGCATACATTGTCATTTAACAATGCGTTACGCTCAGCATTGCGTGAAGACCCTGATGTGATTTTGGTTGGTGAGTTGCGTGATCTGGAGACTATTCGTTTGGCGTTGACCGCAGCAGAAACTGGGCACATGGTGTTTGGTACCTTACATACAAGCTCTGCGGCTAAAACGGTAGACCGTATTATTGACGTGTTTCCCGCAGCCGAAAAAGAAATGGTACGCTCAATGTTGTCTGAGTCTTTGCGCGCAGTGATTTCTCAGACCTTGTTAAAAACAAAAGATGAGCAAGGGCGTGTTGCTGCACATGAAATTATGATTGGTACACCTGCGATTCGTAACTTGATTCGCGAAAATAAGATTCCACAAATGTACTCAGCGATTCAAACAGGCCAAAATGTAGGTATGCAGACTTTAGATCAAAACTTACAGGATTTAGTAAAACGTGGCGTAGTCTCTGCAAGTGAAGCACGCTCCAAAGCGGCAAACAAAGATGCAATTATGGGCTAGGTAATTTTGTATTTATCTTAGGTAATCGCATTAATATCGGGTTTAGTAAAGGGAGTCATCGTGCAAGGACAAATGGAAAAAGGACAAGCTGAAAAGTTTGTGTTCGACTTATTAAGGCTAATGTTAGCTAAAAATGCTTCTGATTTGTTCATTACAGTTGGTTTTCCACCTGCAATTAAGGTGGATGGTAAAGTAACGCCACTCAGCAGTCAGGTGCTATCTGCTCAGCAGGCGCGTGAAATTTCACGCGCGATTATGAATGATAAGCAAACTGCAGAGTTTGATGCTACCAATGAATGTAACTTTGCCATTGGGATACCAAGTGTTGCACGCTTCCGCGTAAATGCTTTCATTCAAAGAGGTTCTGTTGGGTTAGTGTTTAGAACGATTACTACTAAAATTCCTGAGTTCGAAGACTTAGGTTTACCTTCTGTACTTAAAGATGTTGCCATGACTAAACGTGGTTTAGTTATTTTTGTAGGCGGCACAGGTTCGGGTAAATCAACCTCTTTAGCGGCAATGGTTGGTTATCGTAATCAAAACAGCTACGGACATATTATTACGATTGAAGACCCTGTTGAGTTCGTACATGAGCACAAGAACTGCATTATTACCCAGCGTGAGGTAGGTGTAGATACGGATAATTGGCATATCGCCTTAAAAAATACCTTACGCCAGGCACCTGATGTGATTTTGATTGGGGAAATACGAGATCGCGAAACAATGGATTATGCGATTGCTTTTGCTGAAACAGGCCATCTCTGTATGGCGACTTTACATGCAAATAGTACCAATCAAGCACTAGACCGTATTATTAACTTTTTCCCAGAAGAGCGTCGGCATCAGTTATTGATGGACTTGTCGTTAAATGTGCGTGCATTTATTTCACAGCGACTGATTCCTAAAAAAGAAGGCAAGGGTAGAACTGCAGCGATGGAAGTGATGCTTAACTCACCATTAATCTCAGATTTAATTTTTAAAGGTGAAGTGCATGAAATTAAAGAGATTATTTCTAGATCACGTGAGTTAGGGATGCAAACCTTTGACCAATCATTGTTTGATTTGTATGAGGCTGATGCAATTACCTATGAGGATGCTTTACGCAATGCTGACTCAGTGAATGACTTGCGCCTCAAAATTAAACTTGAAGGCAAGGGAGCGCATAATAAAGATTTGTCTGCAGGACTAGATGCATTAGGTATCGTTTAACCTTAGGTCATTGTTTAATTTCAGTAATAAAAAAAGAGGGGCTGATTAATCAGCCCCTCTTTTTTAACTGGATATTACGAAGCCTTGGTTGCAGTGATTGCAGTTAATCATGATAAACAACTTGTCCATTCACCAGGGTGAATTTCACCTTACCTGCGAGCTCTAATCCTGTAAATGGCGTATTCTTTCCTTGGCTTTTCAGTGTCTTAGGGTTAACTTTCCAGTACTCATTTGCATCAAAAATACACAAATCCGCATTGCTGTTTGGGCTTAGGTCGCCAGCGGCAATCCCTAAAATATTAGCTGAAGCAGTTGTAATGCGATCAATAGCGTGTAACAAGCTTACTTTTTCTTGCATCGCCCATTTGAGTGTCAGCGGCAAAAGAAGCTCTAGTCCCGTTGCGCCAATTTCTGCTTCAGCAAAAGGGGCTAATTTGGCATCGTCGTCCACTGGTGTGTGGTCTGAACAAATGGCATCAATCGTGCCGTCTTTTAAGCCTAATGTAAGTTCAGCTTTGTCTCGTTGCGTGCGTAGTGGTGGTTTTAGGTGGCAGTTAGCGTCAAAGTAAGCAATATCGTGTTCTGTCAGGTGTAGATGATTTGCACTGACATCACAGCTTACTTTTAAACCTTTTGCTTTGGCGGTGCGAATCATGGCAACACCTTCTGCTGTTGATAGGCGACTAATATGTACGCTTGCACCTGTTTCTTGGGCAATGCGTAATATGCTCGCTAAGGCTAGCGCTTCTGCTGCGCTAGGGATGCCCTTTAGCCCCATTCTGGTGGCGACTTCTCCATCATGTGCTACGCCATTTGCAGCTAAAAATGGTTCTTCAGCATGTAAAAATAGTGTGAAACCAAATGTAGCAGCATATTCCATCGCTCGCCATAATACTTGAGTATCAGTCACCGCTACATTGGCTTGAGAAAAGCCGACACAGCCTGCGGTATGCAGTTCGTTCATTTCTGAAAGTGCAGTACCTTTTAATTGCCTAGTCATTGCACCTAATGGATATACATGCGCCAACCCTTGCTGCTTTGCACGATGTTTAAGCATTTCTACTAAGCCAGGCTCATCTAGCACTGGGTCTGTATCAGGAGGGCAGGCTAGGCTAGTGACGCCACCAGCAACCGCGGCTTGTAGTTCACTCGCTAATCTGGCTTTGTACTCATCGCCAGGTTCACGCAGTCTGGCAGATAGGTCAACTAAGCCAGGGCATACTATCAGGTTGGTTGCATCAATGATTTTGGTCGCAACAAATCCATTTGGCATCGCACCGATACTGACGATTTTTCCAGCGGCAATAAATACATCTAGTTTGTCGTTGATGTTGTTTTTTGGGTCAATCACGTGCCCATTTTTAATATGAATTTTCATAGTGTTGCTCCTGCACCGCCACCCAGAATTGCCATGACCGCCATGCGAATCGCAATGCCATAAGTCACTTGCGGTAATATCACGGATTGTTTGCCATCGGCTACCGTTGAGTCAATCTCCACGCCCCTATTCATTGGGCCTGGGTGCATGACAATTGCGTCAGGTTTGGCTAGCGCCAGTCTTTCTTGAGTGAGTCCGTAGGTTTTAAAGTATTCTTCTGAGCTTGGTAACATTGCGCCATTCATACGCTCATTTTGCAAGCGTAGCATCATGATGACATCAACATCTTTTAGCCCTGCATCCATATCGTGATATACGTGCACGCCAAGTTTTTCTACTTGTGCTGGCAGTAGTGTTTTTGGTGCAATCACACGTACTTCTGGCACACCTAGTGTGGTGAGCGCATGAATCTCTGAACGTGCTACGCGCGAGTGTAAAACGTCACCGACAATCGCAACTCTTAAGTTGTGTAGCTCAGGCTTATATTTACGAATGGTAAATACATCCAGTAAGCCTTGTGTAGGGTGAGAGTGACGCCCATCACCTGCATTAATAACGTGTATGTGCGGTGGCACATGTTTAGCAATTAAATGGGCGGCCCCTGACTGAGCATGGCGCACGACGAACATATCAGCATGCATGGCGATTAAGTTATCCACCGTGTCTAAAATAGTTTCGCCTTTAGATTGAGACGAAGTGCTTACGTTTAAGCTGATGACATCCGCAGAGAGGCGTTTTGCCGCAATCTCAAAAGTGGTGCGGGTGCGGGTGCTGTTTTCGAAAAATAGATTACATACGGTTTTACCGCGTAGTAATGGCACTTTTTTTACTTCACGTTCAGCAACCCCTACAAACGATTCCGCAGTGTCTAAAATTTGGTTTAATATTCTTTTTGGTAGGCCTTCAATCGAAAGCAGGTGTCGCAGTTGACCGTCAGTATCAAGTTGAGGGTTATTCATGCTGTTATTGTCTCGCACTATTGTGTTGAGGGGTAAGGTCTAAGGCTAAACTGCCGTTAGCTAACTGCGTTAACTGTAGGCGCTGTGATATGTCCAATGGCAGATCAGCCGCAATGATTTGCGGGGCAATTGGCAACTCACGGCCACCACGGTTAATCAGTGCAATTAATGTGATGCTGGCAGGCCTGCCGTAATCAAACAGCTCGTTCATGGCTGCACGTGTAGTGCGACCTGTATAAAACACATCATCAATCAGAATGATATGTTTGTTTTCTACATCGAACGGAATCTGGCTTGGTCGATTTTCTGCTTTTAAACCGCGTTGCGTATAATCATCTCTGTAAAAAGAAACGTCTAGGGTGCCATGTTCAATTTGATGTAACTGAATGACGTCGTCTAGCAACACTAACAGCCTTTGCATTATCCAGACGCCACCGCTGTGAATACCGACTAGGGCAGTATTGGGTTTAAGCAATGGCTTGAGCTTGGTTGCAAGTATATGAAGTAGCTGTTCTGCATCTGGCAGTTGGCTATTATCGAGAGTGTTGTTGGCATCAGTCATTTTGTTATTTTACTGAATATTCCTGGTTACTTGTAATTCTTAATTGAATGTACCTAAAAATTGAATGCACATCAAAGTTGTGCATTTATAAAATCATTGTTTTAGTGATCAATTATTTGCGATATAGATGTGCTTATCTCAAGCTTAAGCTTGTTTTGATGCATGATCAAAATAACTTTGTAATATGGTTTGTGCCGCCACTTGGTCTAACATTTCTTTTTGCGCACGGCCTCTAATGCCCGCTTCATTTAACAGCTGGCTTGCTTCAACAGAGCTGTAGCGTTCATCAATAAGCATGACAGGTATGTTAAATCTACCGTTAAGGCGGCGTGCAAATTTTTTACATAACTGTGTGACTGCGTGCTCTGTACCGTCTAAACTCAGCGGTAAGCCAACCACTAAAAGCCGAGGCTGCCATTCACTCACGAGTTTGGTAATGATCTGAAAGCGTATTTCGTTACTTTCATTATCAATCGTCATTAGCGGGGTTGCACTGCCTAGTAAGTGTTCACCAACGGCAATGCCAATACGTCTTTCACCAAAGTCAAATGCGAGCACAGTGCCTGATTGCACATAATCTTTGTTGTAAACTTTTTCGTTATCAATCAGTTGCATGTGTGTCGTTGCTGACATTAAGCGTGCCCAGCAACGTCTGACAGCATTGCAGGATCAAACCCTAGCAGAGAGATGGCGGCGTTAAATTGTTCTTCGTGCGGTGTTTCAAATAAGATTTTATTGAGCGTATCTGTATCTTTGGCTTGCACGGAAAGCCAATTGTTTTGCACAATTTCTTGCTCTAGTTGGTTAGGTGTCCATCCAGCATAACCTAGTGACAATATTAGATTCTTTGGTCCAGTGCCTATTGCCACAGCTTCTAGAATATCTTTTGACGTGGTGAGTGATGTCTTATCGTTAATCGTAATTGAGCTATCCCAATCACCACAAGGTTCGTGCAATACAAACCCACGTTCGGGTTGAACAGGGCCGCCATATAGCACAGGATTGTTTGCGATATTGGTGTGCGCTAGTTCGATGTTGATTTTGTCGAATAAGGTTTCGTATGTCATATCCGTCGGGCGGTTAATGACAATGCCCATTGCGCCATCTTGATTGTGCGTGCATATGAATGTGACTGACTTTGCAAAGTAAGGGTCAGTTAGATTTGGCATGGCAATTAAAAAGTGGCCTGTGAGATTCATATTATCTAAAGACATATATTAAAAAAACAAATATTTAAGCAGTTTTAGGTGCTTCCAAATAGCCTGTAACCTCTAGCCCAAACCCAGCCATACTTGGCATTTTCCGTGGATTAGCCATCAGCTTCATTTTTCTGACATTGCAGTCAATTAGGATTTGCGAGCCGATACCATAAGTACGAAGCTCTTGATTCACACGTATAGGTTCGTCCGCACCTTTGATGCGATCAACAATCGTTTCGCCAGACTCTTGATGATGAAGCAGTATCATGACGCCAGCTTCAGCGCTTGCTATGGCTTTCATCGCTTGCAGCGTATTCCAACTATGAGTGCAACTTGAGCTATCTAATAGATCAAAAATTGAAAGCGGCTCGTGAACTCGCACCAATACTTCTTGTTCTGGTGTTGGTGTGCCTTTGATTAATACCAGATGTGTTTCTTTAGCGATTTTATCTTCATAAGCAATCAGCTTCATTTCACCGTAAGGTGTTTGCACCATACGTTCTGCAGAGCGTTCAATCAGGCTTTCTGTTTCAGCGCGGTAGTGAATTAAATCGGCAATTGTGCCAATTTTAAGTTTGTGTTCTGCGGCAAACTGCATTAAATCTGGCAGGCGCGCCATGCTGCCATCATCTTTTAGAATCTCACAAATGACACTGGCTGGTTCTAAGTTAGCCAGTTCTGCCAAATCACAGCCTGCCTCTGTATGACCTGCGCGCACCAGCACGCCGCCATCCATTGCGGTCAGCGGGAAAATGTGGCCAGGGCTTACAATATCTTGCGGTTTGGCTGTTTTTGCCACCGCCGCTTGAATAGTTCTGGCACGGTCAGCTGCTGAGATACCAGTCGTGACGCCTTCTGCTGCTTCAATGGATACCGTAAAGTTGGTGCCCATTCGTGCACCGTTTTTTTGCACCATCTTACTTAAGTTGAGTTGATTGCAGCGAGCCTCAGTGAGTGTTAAGCAAATCAGGCCTCGCCCATACTTAGCCATGAAGTTAATGTGTTCTGCCGTGGCGAACTCTGCAGCAAGCACTAAATCACCTTCATTTTCTCGATGCTCGTCATCGACTAGCACCACCATGTGTCCGAGCCTAATTTCTTCGATAATCTCTTTGGCTGGGCTGATGTTGTTGACCAGTACCTCTGTGTTACTCATGGCTAGTGTCCCTGCTTTTCTGGTGATGCTTGAGCATCATTTTTAATTTTTTCTTCTTGAATACGGTCATCTTCGTACCACTGTGCCATGCGCTCTACGTAACGCGCAATCTGATCAACCTCTAGGTTGACAGCGCTACCTTCGCATAAGTGTTTTAAGGTGGTGTTTTCCAGAGTGTGCGGAATTAAATTGATGCTGAAATCGTCTCCAGCAATCTTGTTGACAGTAAGGCTGACACCATCGACACAAATAGAACCTTTAATCGAAATGTATTTTGAAATCGCGTGCGGTGCGCGAATATCCAGTTGCCAGCACTCTCCCAATGACTCAAATTTGAGTACCTTGCCAACACCATCTACGTGGCCGCTCACCAAGTGCCCACCTAGTCTGTCCGATAAGCGTAGCGCTTTTTCTAGATTCACTGGATGCGACATGTTGAGCCCGACGGTCACCGATAATGTTTCCTGAGAAACATGCGCTTCAAAATGCGATGAGGACATGTTGACCACAGTCAGGCAAACACCATTGACTGCGATACTGTCGCCTAACTTCACATCGCTCATGTTGAGCGCTTCGCTAGCTATTGAAAGTTGCATATCGGCGCCAACTGGATTTGTTTGCGTGATTGCACCGACTGATTGAATGATTCCTGTAAACATAATCAGAATTTTAACAGATAACACTAGATAACGATTAGAAGCCTGCTAAAATCTGCCTATGAAATATTTACCCTATGAATTATTTGTCGGCTGGCGTTACACGCGGGCTAAACGCAAGAATCACTTTATTTCATTTATCTCCTTAACTAGTATGATTGGCATAGCACTTGGTGTGGCTGCATTAATCGTCGTGCTTTCGGTGATGAATGGTTTCCAAAAAGAGCTACGTACGCGTATTTTAGGCGTGGCTTCACATCTGGAAGTGACTGGCGCTAGTAATCAGCTTGCAGATTGGCAGTCGGTCGCAGCGTTCACCACAAAGTTGCCAAATGTGCAGGCAAGTGCGCCATACATAAGTGCGCAAGCCATGTTGAGTTATGATCAAGGTGTGCAAGGTGCGATTGTCCGCGGCGTGATTCCTAGCGCGGAAGACCAAGTGGCCGACTTAGGTAAACATATGAAAGCTGGCCGCCTGGATGATTTACGCGCGGGCGAGTTTGGCATTGTTTTAGGTGTAGATCTGGCATTGTCGCTTGGGGCGAAAATTGGAGATAAAGTTGTGTTGATGGCGCCACAAGGTCAGTTTACCCCCACTGGTGTCGTGCCACGCTTAAAGCAATTTACGTTGGTCGGGCTTTTTCAGATTGGCATGTATGAGTATGATGCAGGCTTGGCTTTAATTCATATAGAAGATGCGGCAAAACTTTACCGTATGGGGCAAAACGTTTCTGGCGTGCGTTTAAAGCTTGATGATTTGTTTGATGCACCAGTCGTGGCCGCCAATATCTCAGATCAATTAAATAGCCAACTGAATCAAAGTGGTAGCTATTATGTGTCTGATTGGACTAGGCAGCACGCTAATTTTTTCCGCGCAGTGCAGATGGAAAAGCGCGTGATGTTTATCATTCTTACGCTCATTGTTGCCGTCGCCGCTTTTAATATTGTGTCAACGCTAGTGATGGCCGTGACAGATAAACGTGCTGATATTGCCATCATGCGAACTTTCGGTGCTAGCCCAAATAGTATTATGAAAATATTTATCGTACAGGGGGCATTGATTGGCGTGATAGGTACCGCATTAGGTGCGCTCTTTGGTATTTTGATTGCACTCAATATAGGCACTATCATCCCTTTTATAGAAGGTCTATTTAATGTGCAGTTTTTGGCAAAAGATGTCTATTACATTAGTGACTTACCCTCTGATTTGATTTGGTCTGATGTAGTGACCATCGTTACGGTTTCATTTATTTTAAGTTTACTAGCAACGCTCTACCCGAGTTTTAAAGCCAGTAGAATCAACCCAGCTGAGGCCTTGCGTTATGAGTAGCCAAACTTCAAAGCCAATCATTGCTTGTCAGAATCTGTATAAAACGTATCAGGGCTTAGATGTGGCCGTGCTGAATGGTATCGACCTTAGTGTTAACACTGGGGAACAAGTAGCAATTGTTGGCGCCTCTGGCTCTGGTAAAAGTACCTTGTTGCATTTACTGGGAGGTTTAGATAGCCCTAGCAGTGGGGATGTGTATATTCTTGAACATAATCTTGCAGAATTATCTGAAACGCAAAAGGGTAATTTACGTAATCAGTCTTTAGGGTTTGTTTACCAATTTCATCATTTATTGCCAGAATTTACTGCACTTGAAAATGTAGCGATGCCATTGTTGATTCGCCGCACTCCACGTGAGCAAGCACTTACAGTCGCGGGTGAAATGTTGGAAAAAGTAGGGCTAAAGCATCGTTTGGAGCATATGCCAGGTGAGTTGTCTGGAGGGGAGAGGCAGCGTGCGGCATTAGCGCGCGCAATGGTCACTTCGCCGCAATGTATTCTTGCAGATGAGCCTACAGGCAATCTTGACCGCCATACGGCACATGCGGTGTTTGATTTGCTGCTGGAAATGAATCAAACGCAAAATGTGAGTTTGGTTGTTGTGACGCATGACTTGGAACTTGCGGCAAAAATGCAGCGACGCTATAAGCTCGTTGATGGTAAGTTGGTGACGTTGTAAAGCATGATTCTTTTTGCACTGGGGTTTGTTTTGGGTGCTTTTATCCTGCAACAGATGCCATTCTTGCCAGACCTGATATGGTCATTGTCAGTCTTACCTTTATTCTTTATCCATGTTTGTCTTCGTCATGCGCAATCTAGATTCGTGGGTCTGTTTCGAGCGCAATTATGGATATTGATTGCACTGATATTGGGATTCTTTTGGTCTGCTGCTTTTGCTACATACCGACTTGCTGAAGCGCTGCCAGTTCATTGGCAAAATAAACCTATCGAGTTAGTGGGCGTTGTGGCTAGCGTTCCTGTCTTGACCGAGCATGGTACCCGCTTTAATTTTGCTGTTGAACACATTTTGACTGCTGATGCTATTGTTCCAGAGCATCTTTCATTAAGCATTTACCGCAAGCGAGAACAGCAATCACAAGCGCATGAGCTTATGCAGTTTCCAGACTTTAAAGCAGGCCAGCGTTTGCGTGTGGTCGCTCGGCTCAAACGTCCACATAGCGTACAGAATCCACATGGTTTTGATTTTGAGTCATGGTCATTGGCTGAAAATATTCGCGCCATTGGTAACGTAAATGGTAAGCCCGTAATACTTGATGCGTTCGTCTGGCGCCCACAATATGTAGTTGAGCGTACTCGTCAGATAGTGAAGCAACGCATTGCGAAAGTCTTAATGAATAAGCCATATAGCGGCGTAGTGCAGGCTTTGGTGATGGGGGATGATAGTCAGATTTCAGTGAAAGATTGGCAATTGTTTTTACGCACCGGGATTACACATTTAATGAGTATCTCTGGTTTGCATATCACCATGCTGTCGGGCTTGATGTTTGTTCTGGTTAATTTTGTTTGGAGACGCATCCCCAACCTTAGCAATAAAGTCCCAACGCGAAAAGCCGCAACTTTTGCAGGGCTTCTCACTGCGCTTATTTATGCCTTAGTGGCTGGCTTTTCAGTGCCTACGCAACGCACACTCTATATGCTAATGGTGTTTGGTGTTGCATTATGGTCGGGTCGGCGATTTGTCATTGCGCAAGTACTCGCGTTGGCGTTGGTCATCGTGGTTTTAATTGATCCTTGGTCGGTGATTTCAGCAGGCTTTTGGTTGTCTTTTGGTGCTGTAGCACTGCTGAGCTTTGCGATGGGCGCTCGCATCGCTACACCGCACTGGCTAAAAGTTGCCGTCCAAACGCAATGGGCTGTCACAATAGGTATGTTGCCTTTACTATTAATCATGTTTCATCAAGCCTCTATTATCTCACCCGTAGCAAATGCGATTGCAATTCCATTAATCAGCTTCTTTGTCACACCTCTGGCTTTGCTCGGTAGCTTTTTACCAATTGACTGGCCATTACATCTCGCTTATTACCTGCTAGAGCGTTGTGTTATCTTTCTGGATTGGCTAAATCAGTTACCCGTTGCTGTGTGGCAACAACATGCGCCTACGCGATGGACATTAGCTCCAGCGGTAGTAGGTGTGGTTTGGATGTTGTTGCCACGAGGTGTGCCGCTACGCTGGCTAGGTGTTTTTGGTTTTTTACCGATGATTTTAATTTCACCGAGTCGACCAGCGCTAGGTGACATGAAAGCGACGATTCTGGATGTAGGGCAAGGCTTGAGTGTTGTTGTGCAAACATCAAAACACACTTTACTTTATGACGCGGGAGCAAAATTCAATGCCCAAAGTGATGCTGGTAGTCGTGTCGTTGTGCCATTTCTGCAAGGTGAGGGCGTTCAAAAGCTTGATGGTTTCATTGTGACGCACGATGATAATGATCATAGTGGCGGTATGGGCTCTGTGTTGACCTTAATGCCAGTTGACTGGTTTGCAAGTTCGATACCTCAAACGGTGACGATTCCTCCAAATGTTGAGCGTATGAAATGCTACGCTGGCCAGAGTTGGCATTGGGATGGTGTTGATTTTGAAATGCTTTACCCGAATCTAACTGATTATGATAATGTTAGAATTAAAGATAATGACCGAAGTTGTGTGTTGAAAATCACTAGTGAGTCAGGAAGTCTATTGCTCACTGGTGATATTGAGCGCAATGCTGAGTCTGCTTTAATTTCAGAAAATTCAAGTTCGTTGCCTGCTATGTTGAAAAGTGATGTCCTAGTCGTGCCGCATCATGGTAGCAAAACATCATCTACTCAAGATTTTGTTGAGGCCGTTGCTCCTAGTGTCGTTATTTTTACAGTTGGGTATTTAAATCGCTTTAAACATCCTCGCCCCGAAGTAATTGCGAGATATAAAACGATTAACAGTAACATATATCAATCAGATTATCATGGCGCAATAGAGTTGAACTTCAATAAACAAGGGACTACACCAGAAATTGCAGTGCGTAATTGGCGCGCTCAACGCAAGCGTTATTGGCATGATGCATTTTAAAATTGTGTAGTAAAGGGATGGTTGAGGTAGCAATCATTTTTAGGTGAGGCTTGCCCAAAAGCACACGACAAGCTAAAGTATCGCTGGGCCTGATTTTAGGCATTTGTTACAGAATTTTATTTGGTATTGATTTAAGGGGAATTTCACTGTGTGGGAAATCATTATAGCTGCTGGTTGGCCTATCTGGCCGCTTGTTATTGCGTCAGTGATTGCTGTGGCAATTATAGGTGAGCGTAGTTTTGCTTTGCGCGAAAGTATTGTGTCCCCTCAAAACCTATTGCCCGAGTTGCAAGCTTGGCTTACTAAAGGTGGTATCACAAAAGATACGATTACTCGCTTAGAACAGCACTCATTGTTGGGTCGTGTGTTTGCAACCGCACTTGCTAATGCTAAAAATTCACGCGAAGTAACCAAAGAGTCTATTGAAGAAACAGCACGTGCAGTTGCACATCAAATGGAAAAATATCTTTCTACACTAGGCACCATTGCAACAGTCTCACCATTGTTAGGGTTGCTCGGTACTGTGATTGGTATGGTTGAGTTGTTTGGTGCATTTACTACGCAAGGGCATGATGTTGCCCAATTCGCACGTGGCATTTCAATCGCCCTTTATAACACTGCCGCAGGTATTGTAGTGGCGGTGCCAGCGATGATTGCTTACCGTTATTTCCGTACAAAAGTAGATGCTTTGCTCATTGAAATGGAGCAACAAGCCATTAAGTTAGTCGAAATCATTCACGGCGAACGTCAGTAATTTAGCGCGATAGATAAAGGGAACCACCAAATGGATTTTCAACGTGGGAAAAAACACGAAGAACTTGAAATCAACTTTATCCCGTTGATCGATGTATTGTTGGTGATTATTATTTTCTTAATCGTCAGTGCAACATTTTCACGTACTAACGAACTGCAAATCAATCTACCAACAGCTGAGGCAAATGCACCTCAGGATAAACCGTTAATGATAGAAGTGGCAGTTGATGCAACGGGCAAATATCTAATTGATGGCAAGCCGTTGGCTGATGCCTCGGTTTCCGCAATTAGTGTGGCGCTACAGGCTGCAGCTAAAGCTAGTAATGAAGAGCCAACTATTGTCATTAATGCTGATGCTAATGCTACGCATCAGTCTGTGGTTAATGTGATGGAAGCATCACGTGTTGCAGGATACACAAGAATTACATTTGCCACACAAGTGCAGTCTGGGTCTTGAGCTTTATAAACTCAATCCCGCACGTTTCCTATTAATTCTTATCGACGTTAGCTCATGTCGAACTCAAATCTAAAAAAATCTAAATCTAAAACGCACGATGTCGCGCATATATCAAACGCAAAAGCTTTATATTTGCGTTTGTTCCGCTATGCGTGGCATTACAAATATGTGTTCATGCTGAGTATTCTCGCACTGGTTTTATTGGCTGGGAGCAATACTGCGTTTCTTGCGCTCATTAAACAAGTGACGGATGAAGGTTTTGTCAAAAAATCAGCGGATAAGGCAATACTTTTACCATTGATGATTGTTGCGCTGATGGTGGCAAGAGGTATTACTGGGTTTGTTTCATCCTATTGTATGCGCGTGGTTGCGCGCCGTGTGGTTGAAGACTTTCGTAAGGAAATGTTTTCTAAATTAATGCTGTTACCAGTACATTACTTTGATGCAAGATCTGCAGGGTCTATTGTTTCTAAATTTACCTATGATGTAGAAAGGCTTTCAACAGCTACCACTCGTTCATGGATGAACGTGTTGCGTGATTTGTTGACGGTGATAGGTTTAATTGGCTATATGCTCTATCTTGATTGGCGACTGACGCTAATTTTTGCAGCCGTCCTTCCTTTTATAGCGTTGTATTTGAAAAAAATGACGCCAAAATTAAAGAAAAATGCAAAGCAGGTGCAGTACAGCGTGGGTGAAATGACCAAGTCTGCTGAGGAGGCGATTGCCGGCCAGAGAATCGTTAAGATTTTTGGCGCACAAGATTTTGAATATAGTCGTTTTTCTCAAATTGTTTCTAATAACCGGAAAATTGAATTGCGCGTAGCGCGCATAGCTGGTTTGAGTAGTTTTGTTGTCGAGCTATTTGCTGCACTGGCCTTAGGCTTAGTTATTTATTATGCGATGGGTAACTTTAGTGTAGGTGAGTTTGCTGCCTTTGTTGGTGCGTTACTCATGCTTATTTCTCCAATTAAGCACATCGCTGCTGCCAATGAAGACTTGCAAGTTGGGTTAACCGCTGCACAAAGTATTTTTGATGTGATCGATAGTCAGCCAGAAATGGATCAAGGAGAGTTGACATTAGATCGAACAAAAGGTGATATTGAGTTTAGGAATGTTACTTTGCACTATGAAGATACGCCAAAGCCAGCATTGGATAACTTAAGTTTTACTATTAAGGCTGGGGAAAAAGTCGCCTTGGTTGGGCGCTCAGGCGGTGGTAAAACCTCGCTAGTAAATTTACTCCCTAGGTTTTATGAGTTGCAGCATGGTGCGGTATTGTTAGATGGTGTCGATTGTCGTGCAATACAACTTAAAAATTTGCGTCAGCAATTTGCGTTAGTTAGCCAAGATATTATTTTATTCAATGATACTATTTTCAATAATATTGCATATGGTGTATTGCGTAATGCAACCGAAGCAGAAGTGATTGCTGCAGCTAAAGCCGCTAACATCTGGGAATTTATCCAGCAACTGCCCAATGGCTTGCAAAATGAAATCGGTGATCGTGGCGTTAAACTGTCAGGTGGTCAGCGTCAGCGTATTGCTATTGCGCGTGCCATTCTAAAAAATGCGCCAATATTGTTGTTAGATGAAGCGACATCAGCGTTAGATACTGAATCTGAGCAGCATGTTCAGCAAGCCATGGATGCGCTGATGCTTAATCGTACGAGTATTGTCATCGCACACAGATTAAGCACCATCGAAAATGCAGACCGCATCATGGTGATGGAACATGGCCGTATTGTTGAGATTGGCTCACATGATGAACTAATGAAGCTTGATGGATATTATGCAAAGCTATATCACAAGCAATTTAGCGTGTAAGCCTGATACAAATGGCTAATTGGCTACAAAAACAGTGGCTCACTTTCACACTCTGGCATCTGTTGCTTCTGCCTATTTCTTGCTTGTTCTCAATAGTTGTAACCTTAAGAAGGCTCTTATATAAAGTAGGTTTTTTTCGCAGCTATCGTTTAAATGTTCCTGTTGTGATCGTTGGAAACATTAATGTAGGTGGCGCGGGTAAAACCCCCTTGGTCATATGGTTGGCTGAGCAATTAAAGCAGGCTGGCTATAAACCTGGAATTATTAGTCGCGGCTATGGAAGTAGCTTGATTGGCGTGGCGTCGGTATCTCCTGATAGCGTGGCGTCCACGGTTGGTGACGAGCCAGTTTTGATTGCCATGCGCACGGCATGTCCTGTGTTTGTTGGGGCTAAGCGAGTGGAAGTTGGCTTAGCTCTTTTAAAGATGCATCCAGAGTGCGATATTATTATCAGTGATGATGGTCTTCAACACTATGCCTTGCAAAGAGATGTAGAGTTGGTGGTTTTTGACGGTATGAAAGGTTTTGGCAACGGCGCTCTTTTACCAGCAGGACCTTTGCGTGAGCCAATTGGTAGACTCAACACGGTCGATCTCTTAGTGCGAAATGGTGCTCAAGCAGATACAAATCAGATAATCACACCGTTACCCATTGAAATGCAATTGAAAGCAAGTGCTTTCTATAACCTTAATAATCGTGAGTTAGCGTTAGGCCCAGCAGCGTTTGCAGGAAAATCTATCACGGCCATTGCTGGCATTGGCAATCCTGAACGCTTCTTTCGCCAATTAAGCACGATGGGTTTGCATTTTAAATGCAAAGCATATAATGATCACTATCAATACAGTGCTCAAGACTTTGAGGATGTGGAAACCGATATTATTCTCATGACAGAGAAAGACGCTGTTAAATGTACATCATTTGCGCGCCCTAATTTTTGGGTATTGCCAGTCAATGCGGATATTGATAAACAGTTGTTAACCAACATATTAAGTAAACTAGATAAATTGAGAAATTAAATGGATGTGAAACTCTTACAGATTTTGGTCTGCCCAGTGACAAAGGGCCCTTTAGTTTATAACAAGGCGACGAGTGAACTGATTTCTAAATCAGCGCGTTTAGCATATCCAGTGCGCGATGGTATTCCTGTTATGTTAGAAGACGAAGCACGTAAACTAGCGGACGATGAAGAAATTGCCTAAGCCTTTAACAGTGGTACCTGAATTTTATGTGGTAATACCAGCTCGTCACGCCAGTACAAGGTTGCCAGGAAAGCCTTTATTGGATATTGCTGGTAAACCTATGGTTGTCTGGGTTGCTGAGCGCGCACTAGTTAGTGGGGCGAAACAAGTTATTGTTGCTACGGATGACTTGCGCATCGTTAATGTTGTGAATCAGCATGGTCATGCAGCGTTGATGACAAAAGCAGATCACGTAAGCGGAACGGATCGTATTGCAGAGGTTGCATCTGTTGAAGGTTGGCGTGATGATGCAATTGTTGTGAATGTACAAGGTGACGAGCCGCTGATAGATGCCAAGCTTATTGTAGAGGTTGCGACTGCGTTGTCTACTAATCATGAGGCGGTGATGGCAACGGCATGCCACCCTATTCATGATAAGTCGGACTTTACAAACCCTAACGTTGTTAAAGTTGTGATGGATGTGAATGGAAATGCGATGTATTTTAGTAGGGCACCTATTCCATATCCTAGAGATACCTTTGGTAATGATCAGGGGTTGGTTGATGGCATTCCTGCCTATCGACATATCGGGATTTACGCTTACCGTGCAAGCTTCCTGAAGCAATATGCAAATCTTGCACCAGCAGCAATAGAACAATATGAATGTTTAGAGCAACTTCGTGTCCTATATCAAGGCTATAAGATAGCTGTCACTATTTCGGATAATGCGCCTGCTGCAGGTGTAGATACTGAAAGTGACTTAATGCGTGTTCGTGCATTAATGGCCTAATTTAGCTAAGTCATTCATATGTATCAGTTTTGCTAAGTCTGGCTAAATAAGTGCTCGGTATTTATCATAAATTCTCTCAATAGTCCTTGCAGAAACAATCTACCTTTGCTATAGTCTCACCTCTCGACGCAACATGTATTAAGTGATGTCGAGCCGGACGCGGGATGGAGCAGTCTGGCAGCTCGTCGGGCTCATAACCCGAAGGTCACAGGTTCAAATCCTGTTCCCGCAACCAAGTATTAATGGTGTGTTATATAGGTTAATTTTAATGAGTAAATATTACGAAATTAAGGTTGACGAGCGTTAAAAGCTCTGTATAATGCGCACCTCGTTAACGCAAAGCGTAACGGGGAAACAAAAAGTTCTTTAACAATATAACAACTGATAAGTGTGGGTGC